>NZ_BAABJP010000063.1:0-109031 GCF_039543365.1 Actinospineispora eucalypti | reverse complement strand
CCGGACACCACCGACTGGCTGGCCCGGCTGCACGCCGAAGGCCTGCTGATCGAAGACCACTTCCACGAAGCGCGCACCGGGACCGTCGGCCACTGGCTGCCGGCGCACGCCGACATGCTGGTCGAACACCTGAACCCGGCGACCGGCATCCCGCACCCGACCGGCTACCAGACACTGCTGACCGCACTGCTGGCCGCACTAGCCGCCGGCAAGGACGGCTGGCCCGACGCACGGCAGCTGCTGGAAACGATGCGCGGGACGCCCGACAGCCCGCTGTTCGACACGGACACCGCGCCTGCTCGATTCGCCGTGTGGGAGCTGCTGCTGGTCATCGGCCGCCACCTCGGGCGGACGAACCGGCAGCTCACCGCCCTGCTCCCGATCGGCTACACCGCACTGTCCAGCCGGCTGACCTGGCTACAGGCCCACGGGCTGGTGACCCGGACCGAGCGCCGGGGCGGCGTGGAGCAGCGCATCGCGTTGTCCAGGCAAGGGGGCCGGCTGCTCGGGGAGCTGCGGCGGCTGCACGTGGTACCCGACCGCGACTACCAGGCCAGGTTGCGGGGGGTCGCCGAGGCGCTGGGCCGGGCACGCGCGCTCGGCGCGCAACGGGCGGCCCGGGCGCTGCACGACAGCCTGGCCCGGCTGTTCTCCGATCGTGCGGGCGTGCCGCGCACGCTGGCCGAGTTGATGACCGCGATCGTCCTGCGGCCACGCTCCCTGGACGAGTTCGCCGTCCGCTTGCCAGGTGCCGACCCGGTGGCCGAGTGGCTGGAGCTGCTGGCCTGGCTCGGTTTCGTGCGGCTGGAGACGGATGAGGTCATCCCGACGCCGGAGGCGTTCGCGCTGCTGCGGGCGCGGGTTTCGCCGGGCTGGAGCCGTCTGCGGCCCTCCGCCAGCGAGCGGCTGTGGGCGGTCGTCGAGGAGTACGGGCCGCTGGACTCGGGCAAGTCCGCCGCCCCGCTGATCGACGAGGCGAACCGGCTGCGCGACGCCGGGCTGCTGCCCGTCACGCCGCGCGGACCGGCCGAACTGGTGCCCTTGCCCGAACTGGCACGCCGGGCCGAACTGGCGCATCGGGCCGAACTCGCGCGCCAGGCCAAGCCGGTATCACCCGGGCATGTGGTGACCCGGCGCGGGCTGGCCCTGCTGCGAGCGCTGCTCGAGCCGAAGTTCATCGCCGAGCTGACCAACCTGGGCCTGGCCGGTGAGCTGCCCGCGCTGCGCCGGGCGGGTTTGGTGGAGCACGAGCTGGTCGCCGGGCGGTCCGGGAACGAGGTCCGCGCCCGCTACTCGCTGACCGACCTCGGGCGAGATGTCCTGGCGGGCGCCCGGCCGCCCGGCGGCGCGCCGCATTCCGGCGCGGTGATCCGGGGCGAGCGGCCCGGCGAGCTGGCCGCGTTCGAGGAGATCCTGTCCGAGTTGCTGGCGCACGGCCTGGTGCACCGGGGCTTCGTGGAGCTTCCGCTGGTCGGTCCGGTGGTGGCCACCCTCGAACGGGCGGGCCTGGCGGACCTGCCGGAGCGGTTGGTCGGGTTCTTCTGGGCGGAACACGACCTGGTGGTGATCTTCACTCCGCAGCTGGAGCGGCTGTGGGCCACCGGGTTGCTGGAACGGTTGCTGGCGCACGAGGACTTCTTCCACCGGCGGGGCAACGAGCACCGCCGCAACGAACACGGGCTGACCCACGACGCGGACGCCGCCGCGATCCTGGCCCTGCTGTCCCCGCCGCTGATGTTGGCCCGGGCCGTGCGCGGCCACCCCGGTGCCACCGCCGCCGAGCTGTCCGAGATCGCCGGGATCGATCCGGGGGCGGTCAGCACCTGGCTGGACCGGCTGAACCGGGAGGGCCTGCTCATCGAGCTGCTGTGGCAGGGCCGGGGCGCCGAGACCGTCGGCTACTGGCTGCCGACGCACAGTCACCTGCTGATCGAGCACCTGAACCCGATGGCCGGAATTCCGCACTCGATCGTGTACCGGGCGCTGCTCGCGACGCTGCGGCGGGGACTCGCCGAGGGTGAGACCGGCTGGCCCGGCGCCCGGGCGCTGCTGGAGACGCTGCGCCGGACGTATGACAGCCCGCTGTTCGGGCTGGACCGCAAGCCGGCCGAGTTCGCCACCGCGGAGCTGCTGCTCGTGGTCGCGGATCACCCGGGTCAGACCCTGCGCGAGCTCACCACCCGGATACCGGTCAAGTACGACTGGCTGGCGGTATGGATGGCCGAACTGCGCGACCAGGACCTGGTCACCCGGGACCGGCGGTCCGGCCGGAACGCCTACACCTTCACGCTGGCCGAGCAGGGTCAGCGACTGTTCGACGAGCTGCGGGTGCTGCACCTGTTCGAGCGGTGGGAACACCGCGAGCTGCTGCGCCGGGTGTTCCACGCGATGGCCGAGGTGCGCCGGGGCCGGAGCCATCTCCAGCTCAGCCTCGTCGAGCTGCGCGAAGCCTGGGGATACGCCTTCACAGCACCGTCGGCGGAGCCGGAATCCGCAGCGGCGGCCGAGCCGGCCCGGTCGGAGGATGGCGGCACCGACACCGAGCCAGACGCCTACCTGCTGGCCGACCTGTTCACCGACCTGGTGTTGCGACCCAGCTCGGCGGGGGACCTGCTCACCATGGCGCGGCGGGGTGGCCGCCGGGTCGACGCCGACGCCCTGTACATGTGGCTGGGCCTGCTGGAACACGCGGGCTACCTGGAAGCGCGGGGCGACCGGCTGGCGTTCCGGCGCGAGGTGCGGCCGCTGCTGCGCGCCCGGCACAAGGGCGGCGTCACCTCCGCCGAGCGGCTGCCTGCGGCGAACCGGCTGTGGGCGGCGCTCGACGAGCACGGCGCGCTGGACCTGGCGAAACCGGTCCGGCGGGTGCTCGCGGTACTCGGCGAGGTGCGGCCCGGCGGTGCCGCCCCGCCCGGCCGGGACTCCCTGGGCGACCTGCTGGTCACGCTGGCCAAGCACCCCGGCCGCACCCGAGGCGAGCTGGTCGGGCTGGTCGGCACCGACCAGGCAACCCTGGACGGCTGGCTGGCCTGGCTGGACACCGCCGGGCTGATCGTGCGCGCCGGCTCCCCCACGACCTACCGGCTCGCCGGGGACACCGCCCGCTGGCTGTTCAAGTCCGCGACCGTCCGGGCGCAGGGGGTGGAAGCCTGGCGCGCGCTGACCGCACTGAGCAACCTGCTCAACGCCGCGTTCGGCCCGCTCACCGCCCCCGCCGCCGATCGAGCCTCCGTCAAGATCAGCACCCTGCGCGCGGCATCCTCGGCGGAACCGGTGATCGTCGCGCCACCCGCTCCGGTGAAGTCCGGTACCGCACCGGTCACACCGCGCGCCTTGATGAGCGCGCTGAAAGAGCCCAGGTTCCTGGCCGAGCTGTACGTGCGCACCGGGCTGGAGCGGCTTGAGCTGGTCGGCCGGCTGCGGCGGTTGATGCGCCTCGGACTGGTGCAGACCAGCGCGACGAGGTTCGCCGCGACCGGCCGGGTGATACCCCGCTACGTGCTGAGCGCGCTGGGCCGGGCGGTGCTGACCACGCCCGCCGAGGACGAGCTGTGGACCGTCTCGGCGCTCGACGAGGCGCCGGAGCTGGCCCGGTTCACCGACCTGATCTGGACGTTCCTCGAGACGAACCCGAGTGCCTGGGCGGCGGTGCACCGGACGGCGGTGGAGCGGCGGGAGGGCGCGGTCACCGGGCTGAGGCACGCCAACGTGCGGATGCACCTGGCCGGCAGGTCGGTGACGGTGCGCACCGCCCTCCCGGGTGCACCGGACATCGAGCCGATCTTCTGGCCGGAGGCCGACGTGCTCGCCGCGGTTGCCGACCGGGTGCCGTGGGCGCTGCGGCTGCTGCACGCGGCGCCGTCCCGGCTGGGTCGCGGCCCGCCCGAGTTCCTGGTGCTGGAGGGCGTCGACGGCGAACTGGTCGCGGACCTCGATCCCCTGGACGAGCGCACCGGGGCGACCGTGCGGGACGCCGTGGTGCGGACCATGGTGGTGCTCACCGGCTTCCCCACCGAGGCACTGAACGCACCGCCAGCGCGCTGGCGGTTCGGCGCGTGGGACACCGTCGGGTTCGCCGAAGCCTGGCTCGCGCACCTCCGGTCGGTGCTGGACCGGCACCGGCGGAACCCGGCCTATCGACGGCTCTACCGGCGGCTGGGCGTCCCGGAGGACCCGCTCGCGCGGGTGACGGCGGCCGCGCCGGCGCTGCGCGCGCGGCTGCTGGCGCTGCTGCACGGGGACCTGAACCCGGGCAACCTGATCATCGACGCCGCCGGGCGGGTGTGGGTCCTGGACTGGGAGCTTGTCCTGTGGGGCGACGTCCTGCTCGACCTCGCCCGCTACCTGAACCGCACCCCGCTCACGGCTAGCCGGCGCGCCGACTTCCTGCACCGCTGGGCTTCGAAGATGCCGGCCGAGCACATTGCTGGCTGGCAGGCCGACCTGCCGTTCTACGAAGAGGTCGAGCACCTCCAGCTCGCGCTGCTCAACCTGCCCCGGCACGTCGAGGACTTCCGTGCCGCCCAGTTCGGCGGCACGCCGCATACCGCCGAGGCCGTGGTGGACGCGGTCTACGAAGAGATCACCCGCGCCCACCCGCACTGGCCGGACGGCCGCGCACCCATCCGGGACGAGGTCCGCGACGCGCTGCGCGAGTGCGCCGCCGCGCTGGGCGGTGCGTCATGACCGCCGCCCGCGCCCCACCGCCTCGGTGCCCGCTGCCCAGCCCCGCAACCCGCACCGAGGAAGGACCAGACCATTGCTACTCCCGACCATCCATCCCACGTCGTCCGAGCTGCCCATCCGCATCCACCGCATGCTGGCCGAGCAGGGCGTGGACTTCGCCCGGCTGGCCCGGCTCGCCCACCTGCTCCGGGTCACCGGGGAGCAGGTCCGCACCGCCGTTGCCGCCGACCCTCGACTGGGCATCTGCGCCGAACCCGAACCGGTGGTGTACTGCCTGCCCGCCGGCCCGGTGGCCGCCGGGTTCGAGGTGCGGCGGCGCGCCGGCCGGCTGCTGCTGCGGCTGCCCGGGCGCGGGTTGCGTCCCGCATTGCTGCTCAGTGGGTGCTACCTGGACCCGGGCATGCCCTACGAACGCATCGGCACCGTCGGTGCCGGCGCGCTGGCGTACACCGTCGCCCGGCTGACCTCACTGGCCCGTCACTGGCTGCCGCCGGTGCCCGACCCGACCCGGCACCTGTTCGAGCTGACCGCCGAGACCTGGCGGCACGGCGCGCGACAACGGCAGGCCGGGCCGCTGGCCGTATACCGGGCGGACTTCACTGAGCTCATCGCAACCGGCCCCGGCCTGCCCGATGGCGGCACCAACCGGCTGGAACTGGTCACCAACCGCTGCTGGGGCGGGTACCGGCTGGTGCACGTCTATCCGGTGCCGGGTCGGGGGTGTGCGTGATGCCGTGGGCACTGGCGCGTGAGGTGACCTGGCGGCGGGTGCTGCGGCGCGCGGTGCTGCCGGTGGACAGCGCTTTCGGCACGATCGGCACCGCCTCGGTGGTGGCGCCGGGTCTGGCGCTGACCGCGTTGCACGTGGTCGGGCAGGAACCGCTGGACGGGCTGCGGGTGGGGTCGCGGGGCGTGCGTTCGGTGGCCACGTTGCCGCTGCTCGACTACCGCGAGGCGTACGGCCTGGCCACCCGGTCCCGGCTGCGCGCACAGCGCCTGGTCGGCGCGGACCCGGCCACCGACCTGGACACGGTGGACCTGGCGCTGCTGGTGGTGCCAGGTCTGCGTGGCCCCGCGCCTCGGCTCCGGACGACCCGGTTGAAGGCGGGCGAGCCGGTGATCGTGCCCGGCTACCCGTGCGGCCGGTGGAGCGTCACCCAAGGCCCGGTGACCGAGCTGGACGGCGCGGACTTCGCCGCACGGCTGCTGCTCGGCCCCGGCGCCAGTGGCGCGCCGGTGCTGGATCGCGAGGCCCGGCTGGTCGGCGTGGTCACCCTGGACCACGAAGCCGGCACCGTCTGCGTCGGCCAGCGCCTGGTGACCACGTTCCTGCGCAACATTCCGCCGGCGGAGCCGGCGCGCTGGGTCGGGCAGTGAAGCCCACCTCGTCCCGGCTGCGCCGGTGCGTGCCGCCGGTGCGTACCTCGTTCGGCGTGCTCGGCACCGCCGTGGTGGTGGGCCATGGCCTGGCGCTCACCGCGCTCGACGTGGTGGCGCCGGAACCCGCCGAGCTGACCCTGGGGATCGGCCCCGGCCTCCCGGTGCTGGCCGTGGAGACGGAGGCCGCGAGCGAACTCGCGTTGCTGGTGGTGCCCGGCCTGGCCGGTCCGGCGCTGCGCCCTCGTGAGGAGCCGGCCTGGGTCGGTGAGCACCTGCTGCTGCCCGGCTACCCCGGCGGCTACTGGGCTGTCGGCCAAGGTACGGTCGCCAGCGCCGCCCTTGGCCACTTCAGCCTCCGCGGGTCGTTTTCCCCCGGCACGCCCGCGCTGGACGTCGCCGGCTGCCTGGTCGGCATCACCACTTCGGGTACCCGGTGTGCCGGCCCTCCCCGGCTGACCGGGTTCCTCGACCAGCTCCTCGCGGTCGCCCTGTGACCGGCCGGGTTCGGCCAGGATGGAGGGGCGGTGAACGTCGTGGGTACCGAGATCGGCAAACACTCCGACGTGCGCTGCCTGTCGGTGCCGGGCGCGGCGGGGCGTCCTCCTGGCCGGTGGCCAAGGCCTCCGAGGAAGATCACGAGCGGTGGCGTGGCGTGGCGGACCGGTTGTTCGCCGCCATCGGCGCCTTGCAGGCGAAGGAGTCGGCGGCCAGCCTGCACCTGAGGCCGCCGTTTCGCGGCCGGCTCTTCTGGCACCTGCGGTACGCCCGGCGGAACCTGCTGCTGCGCCGGGACTACGACCGGGTGGCCGGCGACCTGCTCGATTACGTCCTGCGCCACCAGCAGGAGGAGCGCGAACGGCGGCGGCTCGAGGCGCTATCCTGGGCCATGCGGCACGAGTTCAGTACCACCGACCCACAGCTGGCGATCGACTACCTCGGCAATGTCTATGGAACGAGCCTGCGGTTCGGCGGCGCCCGGGACGGCCGCTTGTTCAAGCACGCCCGCTCGGACGGGACCTCGTTCGCGGTGGACGACATCCAGCTGCCGGCGAACCTGTCCATCCGGCAGACACCGGCCAAACCGTTGATCATCGGGCAGATCACCGCCGGCCGGATGGAACGCGAATGCGCCGGCCGCTGTGAACGGCTCGTGCCCGGCGACATCTTCGCCCACTCCGACTCACCCACCGTGATGAAGGCGCGAGAGCTGCGGGCGGCGGCGGTGACCATCGACGTGGCGGTGCTGGCCCAGGTCGCGGCCACCTCACCAGCCCGCGCGCCCGGCCCGGTGCGGCTGACCGGCTACCGGCCGATTTCGCCCGTCGCCGCACAGCGGTGGAACCGCGCCGTCGCCTACCTGCGCGCGGAGCTCGCCGACGGCGAGGCGCAACCACTCGTGATGGGTGCGGTCGCTCGATTACTGGCCGCGACAGTGTTGACCACGTTCCCCAACACGGCGCTGGTCGGCCCCACCGCGCAGGACCGGCGCGACGCCACCAGCGCCACCGCGCGAGCCGCGGTTGCCTACATCGAGGAGCACGCGCACCGGGATCTGAGCGTGGCCGACATCAGCGCCGCCGTGAACGTGAGCATCCGTGCGGTGCAGTTCGCTTTCCGTCGCCACCTGGACACCACGCCGATGGCCTACCTGCGCCGGGTCCGCCTGGAACGCGCGCACCGCGACCTGCTCGCCGCCGACCCTCGCGACGGCGTCACGGTAACCATGATCGCCGCGCGTTGGGGCTTCCTCAGCCACAGCCGGTTCGCCGCGCGGTACCGCCGGGCCTACGACGTCACCCCCCGCCACACCTTGCACAGCTAACCCGCGCCCCGCGCTCGAGTTCGCGCGGAGATCGCCTCACGCACAGTTTGGGCACGCCGAGCACAGGTTGCGCCATGTGCGCGGCGTATGGAACCTGTGCGTGACCAGGCCAAACCGCCGACACGGTGCTGGCCCGCGTCAATCTCGACGATCGCGTGACCGTTCTTCTGCCGTTGATCGCCGGCCGTGGCGCCTGGGCACCGCCAGAAACAACGTCATCCCTGCTGCGGGCGCTGTGACCCCGGCGGGTATCCGCGACGAGTAGCCGCGGGAGACCAAAGCTAGGCGGTGACGATGCTGCCCGCCCGCTCCTGGTGGGTGATGGCCTTGAGCAGGTACACGAACATCGCCGACACCCAGACGGTGAACGCGGTCACCGGGATCCACCAGGACATGATGCCGTCCCAGGCCAACGGGCCGCCCTTTAGGAAGTTGATGCCGGCGGCCGGGGCCGAGCCGATGGCGCACCAGAAGTTGATGTACGCGAGCGACCGGGGAAACACCGGCTCCGGCGAGTTGTCCCGCAGGATGGCGACGCCGATCACCGTCAGCTGCGCGACGAGCGGGTAGAACCCGCCGACGAACAACAGCCACGCCTGGTCGGACACCAACTGGATCAGCTCGGGCGCACGCTCGGCCCGGAAGGCCGCGGCTTCCAGGTTGGTGAGCGGGCCGATGATCACGATGATCAGGTAAGCGCCGAGCACCAGCTGCGCATATGCCAGCGGCGAATGTTCGCCCTCCACGCGCTTCAACTGCACCGAGATCACCGCGATGAACGGACCCAGCAGCCCGGTGCCAAGCATCGCCACCAGGCAGCCCAGCCGGATGCCGTTCCGGTTCTCGTTGAAGATCTGTGCCAGCTCGTCCGCGCTGAGGTTCGGCGACGGCGGCGGCACGAAGCGGGCCAGGATGAGGATCCCGATCAGGAACAGCAGGAGGAAGACCGGGGTGGACCACGCGCAGAGCCGCTGCGTACGACTGTTCACTGCCTTTCCCTTCAGTCGGTGACCGGGTTGACGGAACCGTTGGCTTCGATCGACGTCCGATCGGCTTCCAGCTGATGCCAGGCGTCGGCCGCCGGAGCCTGCGTACGCGCGTAGACGAAGACGAGCTGCCGGTTCGCGATCGCCCACCGACCGGACCGGCACTCGAACCGGTCCACGAACCTGGCTCCGACCAGGGTCTCCGGCATGGGGCCGACCGGGCCTTTCGGCGGGATGACGTTGTACAGATACGACTCGACCTGGGCGGCGTCGAGCAATTGATTGGGCACGCATCTGACAACCGCGTGTTGCACGGTCTCGTGAACACAACCGGGCTTGCGGAACCGGTGCACGAGTTCGATGAATCCTCGCAGGTCAACACCGTAAATGCCGTCGAGCTCGACGGCGTCCTGGTGATAGCACTCGCGCAGCCGGCCTACGTCACGTGCATCGATCCCGCTGCTGTAGCGGTCCAGGCAGTCGTTCACCTGCGCCAGTACCCACATCTGCTCTGCGGCATCTGCCCGATTCATTCGTTCGCCTCACACGCTCGCGTAGTGACGTGCCCACACGCTGGTGCACAGCCACCCCTCGCGCGAGTACCGAACACGCCGGCCTGGCCAGCGATGAGCCGGAAAACGAATAACGGCCCCTGGCTCGACGATCTCGTCGGAGCCAGGGGCCGCCCCCTCAAGGTGATTCGGTCACCTCAGCAGGGTGGTTCGGTCACCTCAGCCGGGCGGCAGAGCCCGGAGGTGACATTGCGTGCGCCGTCGTTGCTCCCGTGCTGCCACACGGTGCTCGACGCCGCAGTAGCGCACCTGCTGCTCCCCGCCGGTCGGGCGGGGCAGCGGCCGGCTGCATCCGGCCAGTGCGCAACGGGGCCGCTCGAGGGCCAACGCCGCGCGGTTCGGCAGCAGGTGTGTGACCGACGCCGGTAGGTGATGCAGCCGGCTCATTCCGGCGCACCTCCTCGGCCGGTGTGCACCAGCTCGTCGTGTCCCCGCTTGCCCGAATCGTTCAGCTCGATCTTGGAGTGCTCGAACGGTGCCTCCGAGCTGGGAATCGGATCGGAACTGAGCAGCGCCTTTGCACACACCCTGGTGGCGTCCAGGATGACGATGATGATCAGCGCCGCGAACAGGATGGACAGCACGCCGTCCACGTAGGAATTGGTGATCACCGTGTGCATCTGGTCCAGGTTCTTCGCCGGGCCGAGCACCTTGCCCTGTGCCAGCGCGTCGGAGAACTTGTGCGCCTGGGCGAAGAAACCCAGCTTGGGGTCGCTGGAGAAGATCTTCTGCCAGCTGGCGGTCAGCGTCACTGCCGCGTCCCAGGCCAGCGGGATCCCGGTCACCCAGGCCCACTTGGCCTTGCCGCTCTTGATCAGCAGCGTGGTGCACACCGTCAGCGCAACGGCGGCCAACAGCTGGTTGGCGATGCCGAACAGCGGGAACAGCTGGTTGATGCCGCCCAGCGGGTCGGTAACCCCGACGTAGAGGAAGTAGCCCCACGCGCCGACCACAGCGGCGCTGGTCAGGTACAGCCCCGGCTTCCATGACACATCGCGCAGCGGCTTGTAGACGTTGCCGAGCGTGTCCTGCAGCATGAACCGGCCGACCCGGGTGCCCGCGTCCACCGTGGTGAGGATGAATAGGGCCTCGAACATGATCGCGAAGTGGTACCAGAACGCCTTCAGCCCGGCGCCGCCGAACACGGCGGAGAAGATCTCCGACATGCCCAGCGCGAAGGTCGGCGCGCCACCGGTGCGGGCCACCAGGGTGTGTTCCTGCACCGCCGCGGCCGCCGAGGTGAGCGTCTCCGGGGTGATCGCGAAGCCCAGGTTGTTCACCGCCGCCGAAGCCGTCTGCACCGTGTTCCCCAGCAGACCCGCCGGCGCGTTGATCGCGTAGTACAGACCGGGGTCGATGATGCACGCCGCGATCAGCGCCATGATCGCCACGAACGACTCCATCAGCATGGCGCCGTAGCCGATCATCCGGATCTGGGATTCCTTCTGGATCATCTTCGGAGTGGTGCCGGAGGAGATCAGCGCGTGGAACCCGGACAGCGCCCCACACGCGATCGTGATGAACACGAACGGGAACAACCCGCCCGCGAATACCGGACCGGCACCGGAAGCGGCGAACTTGCTGAACGCGTCGGCCTGCAGCACCGGCGCGGCGAGCAGCACGCTCACCGCGAGCAGCGCGATCGTGCCGATCTTCATGAACGTGGTCAGGTAGTCACGCGGGGCCAGCAGCATCCACACCGGCAGCACCGACGCGGCGAAGCCGTAGACCACCAGCCACCACACCAGCGTGGTCGGCTTCAGGGTGAACGTGGCGGCCAGCCCGGACTGCGCCACCCAACTGCCGGACACGATCGCCAGCAGCAGCAGCGCCACGCCGATCGCGGAAACCTCGAGCACCCGCCCCGGCCGCATCACCCGCAGGTAGAAGCCCATGAACAGCGCGATCGGGATGGTCATCGCAATGGAGAAAGTCCCCCACGGCGACTCGGCCAGCGCGTTCACCACGACCAGCGCCAGCACCGCCAGCAGAATGATCATGATGGCGAATACCGCGATCAGGCCGGCGGCGCCGCCGATCGGGCCGATCTCGTCCCGGGCCATCTGCCCCAGCGAGCGGCCGTTGCGGCGCATGGAGAAGAACAGCACCACCATGTCCTGCACCGCGCCGGCGAAGATGACGCCGACGATGATCCAGATCGTGCCGGGCAGGTAGCCCATCTGGGCCGCGAGCACCGGGCCGACCAGGGGACCGGCACCGGCGATCGCGGCGAAGTGGTGGCCGAACAGAACCCGCCTATCGGTCGGGTGGAAGTCCACCCCGTTGTTCAGCCGCTCGGCCGGGGTGGCCCGGCGGTCGTCGACCTGCAACACCCGGCGCGAGATGAACCTCGCGTAGAACCGGTAACCGATGGCATAGGAGCCGAGGGCGGCGGCCACCAACCAGATGGCGGAGATCCGCTCGCCGCGGGCCAGCGCGATTGCCCCCCACGCGATCGCACCGACTACCGCGACGGCGGCCCACACCAGCACCGACTTGGTGCTGACCTTGCTGCTTCGATGGGTCGGGGTCGTCGGGGCGGTCATCACTCACCACCCCGGTTCCAGCGGTGCAGGGCCAGGCACGCGACGGCCATCAGCGCCGGCGTGAGGAAGGCCCACATGAACTGGTACCAGTAGAAATAGGGGGCGCCGAACAATCCGGGCGACTTGCTGGCATAGAACGGCACCCACAACAGCGCCACGAACGGCGCCAGCAGACAGGCCGCCGCCACCACCTTCGGCAGGGGCCGCGATCGGCCCTGCCACGTCTGATGGGCCACCATCGTCGTCCTCTCTGATCGACGAGCCGGCCGCGAACGCCGGCGTTCTGCAGAGAGTTGCGCCACACCGCCACTCGGTTTACCCGGATACTGAATTTTTTTTCTCGCGCTTCACCGGCGGCCCCGGAATCTGGACAGGAACCCACCCGGCGCGGCGTCGGCCGCGACCACCAGGGCTCCGCGGTTGATCACCAGGACGTGGTCGGCACCGTAGCCGCTCGGGCGGATCGCGTCTACGCCGCGGATCGCGGCCCACACACCCAGGTCCTCCATCGCCCGGGCCAGCGCGGGCTCGCCGTTTGCCCGGGCCGTTGCGATGTCGCGCCCCTGCAGGGTCCCGGCGGTGAGGTCGTCGAGCACCACCGCGTCCGGCCGGAGGAAGGCGCGGATCAGCGCGCCGTCCCGGCCGCGCCCGCCCTTGCCCCTGACGTAGAGGGACTCGGTCATGCCCCCGTCGGTGCTGAAGTTGTGTCCGGTGCCCCGGAAGTCGCGGGCGTATCCGATGAACGGGGCGTCGCCGGTGAGGAAGTCATGGGCGTTGGCGGCGGCGTCCTCCCCCCGGATGCCCCGGTACAGCGGCAGGTAGCCGTGGGCGCGCAGCATCGCCGCGGTCTGTGCGTCCACCGGCGTCGGCAGGCCGTTCATGCTCTGGAAGTACAGCGCCGCGCGCTGGGCCTGGTCCGGGGGCAGCGTGGCGATCTCGCGCAGCCTCGGCGTGTGCCAGGCGTCCAGCGGGGTACGGGGGGACGGCTCGCCGGCGCCGACGTACTCGCCGATGTGCTCGGACAGCCTCGGCCCGGCGGCCATGCCGGAGTCGTGCACGGTGATCGCCACGGTGTTCTCCGGTGCCCGGGTGAGCACGTCGTGGCCGTCGTAGTACTCCGTGCCCCCCGAACGGCGGACGCCGAGGATCACGTGGCCGGTGCCGTCCGGGTTGGCTAGCCAGGCGAACACCCGGGTGCCGACCAGGGTGCCGGCCATCCGCCGGTCCAGGTCACCGGGGCCGGTCAGCTCGGTGTGGGCGTTGTACTTGCCCTCGAAGTAGGGCTGAACCGCGTCGGTCACCTGCTCGGAGGCGAACGGCACCGGGACCTCGTCCGGGTTGACGGCCTCCGGGTGCGCCGACTCGGCGCGGGCGTCCGCCTCGCAGGCGCACCGGCGGTCCGGGCCGAGCGGCAGGTCCCCGCCGTACAGGTCCCCCGCGTCGAGGGCCAGCGCGTCGCCGTCGACGAGTTCGTATCCGCCGTCCTCGACCGGCCACCCGTCGTCGGGGGCCGGCGGGTCGTTGTGCCGCCCGACCCACTCGGCCGCCCAGTCCATCCGGCGGGTGAGCCGATCGCGCAGATGCCCCTCGGGGATGGTCTCCGTGAGCTCGTCGCGCATCCTCAGCGCGTCGGCGAACTGGTCTGCGATCTCGTCGTCGGTGAGGCCGCGGAACACCGGCACGTTGCGCAGCTGGGCGAAGGTGCTCTCCGGGTCGTCGGCGGCGCTGGTGAGGATCTTGTCCATGTCTACCTGGACGGCGATGCCGTCCTCGGTGCGCCGCAGGTTGTCGTCCATGCCGTCCTCGTCGTTCAGCATGAAAGCCAGGCCGAACCGTTTCCGTATCTGCTCGCGCAGCGGGCCGGAGGTGTACTCGCCGGATTCCAGCGGCCGGCTGTTCTCCAGGTACTTGCTGATGTGCACGGTTTGGCCGGCCTCGACGATCGTCTCGCCGGTTTCCGGGTCCACGATCGGTTCGGTGTTGCGGGACAGCCAGGCGTCCACCACGGGGATCCCGGCGACCCGGTAGAACCGCGCGCCGTGCACGGCCCGGACCAGGGCCTCCTCCTCGCCACCGCTGTACACCACGAACCGGTTGCCGGCCTCGTCGAGCACCTCGGAAACCCGGCGGCGGCCCGGACTGAGTTCGGGCCCCCGGCCCTCGTTCTCCGCCAGGTACCGGAGCTTTTCCGCCTCCGGCATGATCGCCCACCAGTCCAGCGACCGCACGTAGGTGAACCGTCCCTGCTCCCGGGTGCCGACCTCGGCGCCGAGATGGTCGGACAGCTTCAGGCCGGGATCGGTTCGCCGGCCCGACCCGGCGACGGTGACCGCCACGGTGCTGTCCGGCGCGGTGTCCAGCACCTGGTCCCCGTCGAGGTACTCCATCCCGGTGGCGGTGCGGCGGGCGAAGATCACGTGGCCGATGCGGTTGCGGGTCCAGACGAAGAACTTGTCGCCGGGCTTGGCGCCGGCCGTCCGCTGGTTCAGACCGGCGGCGTCGGTCAGCTCGGTGTGGCCGTCGAACTCGTTCTCGATGTCCTCCTGGGCCGAATCGGTGTCGCGCTCCCGGGTGCTGGGCGCGGGAATGGTGACCGGCTTGGTCGGGTCGGTCTGCCGGGCCAGCGTCTTGGCCCGGATCACGCAGCTGTTGTCACAGCCGGCGGCCTGCCGGCCGGGTTGCATCGGCTGGAGGTGGACGGTCGGGGCGAGGTGCGAGAACGCGATCGGGGCCGCGTTGAGCACCAGGTCGGCGCCGAGCTCGCTGATCGCCTCGGTCCGCCGTTCGGAGGGCAGTTGGGGCAGCTTGGCCAGCTGCTCGGCGATGGATACCGCGCCGGCGCCGATGGCCGCGCCCTGCAGGATCACCGCAGGCTGTCCCCTGGCGGCCAGGATCTCGGCGTTCCGCGCCGAGACCAGTACCCGGGTCTCGGCCATCGTGCGGCCCACGATCGGGGCGACCGATGGTGCCACCAGCATCTCGCTGAGCGCGCGGCTGGCCAGCCCGCCGGAGAGGGCGCCGAGCACGTTCGCCCCCAGGGAGAGCCAGAGTCCCCGGGCGGTGGAGTTGGTGAACGGGTTGATGCTCTGGTTGTGCATCACACGGGTGACGCCCTGGAGGATGACCCTGGATGCGCCGTAGGCCAACGACCCGCCGATCATGGCCACGCCGAGGGTCGAGCCGGCACCGGTGGCGGTCAGCGCGATGCCGCCGAGCAGCATGGCCGGGGCGACGATCTTGTCGCCGATCCACTCGATGGTCGATGTGTTGTGCGCGTCCACCGTGGTCAGCTTCGAGGGATCGCCGCCGTTGGCCAGCTCGTTGGTGACGATCAACTTGCCGTTGGGATCCAGCTCGTTGTTGTCCAGGTAGTCCTGGAAGTCGTCGTAGGTGCCGCCGGACAGGTCGACGTAGTGGGTCTGACCGTCCTCGGTTCGGACCCGGTAGATGTCGATGAACCCGTCGGTCTCGCCGTCGCACCGGGCGCACCACATCGGCAGCCGGTCGACCGTCCCCTTGTGCTCGGGGTCGATGTCGTCGACCGCCTCCCGCAGGTCCCCGGGGAGCGCGGCCCGCTGGTCCGCCTTGAGCGTGTTCGGGCCGAACGACTGGTTGAGCCACCGGTCGGCCGGGGTGCTCATGATCAGGTTGTCCAGGTCGGACTTGCCCATCGAGTCGAGCATTTCCTTGACCTGTGGATCGCGCCGTGCCTCGTCCCAGCCGGGCACGTGCGCGGTGTACTGCTGCAGGCCGGCGACGTCCGGGCGGTCCGTGGAGGGCAGCATCACGTAGCTCAGCCCGGGGAACCGGTCGTCACCGCGCGCGGTGTCCCGCACCGAGCCGTACCGCAGCCCGGCCAGGTCGTAGAGCTGGGAGGTGACCGCGCTGACCGACTTCTGGTCGTCTGTCTTCGGGTCCTTGGGCAACTTCTTCACCGCGTCGCGCAGCATGTCCAGGTCCTTGACCTGGTTGCGCAGCTGACCGGCCAGCCGGTGGTTGCCGCTGGCGTCCACTATCACCACGTCCAGGTTGCGCAGCGACTGACCGGTCTGGTGCGCCAGGTCCTGCGCGCTGGTCAGGCTGGTGTCCAGCCGGGACTTGTCGATCTTGAGCTCGTCCCCTTCCGCGCGGAGCTCTGCCGCCTCCGCCGCGCTGCCGCCGTGCTGCTTGAACTCGTTGACCGCCGCGTTGTGCTCGGTCATCCGGTCGTTCAGGTCGTCGATGTAGGACTGGATGCCGGCCAGGTCCTGCTCGGCCTCGAGGTTGTCGGTCTGCCGCTTGGTCAGCGCGTTCGCGGCGTCCTCGAGCTGCTTCGGGGTCGGCGCCTTGCCCTTCAGGTCGACGTGCAGCAGTTCCTCGACCACGGCCGGGTCGGACACCGCCTGCTGCTTGGCCTTGTCGGACAGCTGCGGTTGCAGCCAGAGGTGCTTGGCCAGCCGGCTCAACGGATCATCCGCCGCCTCCAGCTGGTGCTGCTTTAGCTGCTTCAGGGCGGGCCCGTACTTGGCCGCCTCGTCCGAGGTGAGGCCGTCGCGGGCGGCGTCCAGCGCCGGCTTGTACTTCTTGTCGAAGTCGGGGGTCAGCGGGTCGCTGGTGATCCGGTCCAGCAGGAACCCCGGGATGTTGTCGTCGGCGGTGACCTGGGCGGCGAAGTCGTCCAGGTACTTCTCCTGGGCGTTGGTGCCGGCGGCCTTGATGTCGTCCGGGTTCGTGAGGCCCCGGCGGCGGGCGTCGCGCTCGCCGAAGTCGGCCATCTCCTTCAGCGGGCCGGCCAGCTCGTTGCGCGCGTTCTGCAGCGCGGTGTCCTGCTCCTGCTTGCTGCGCTGGTACGGCGGGAAGTAGAGGCGGGTGTTGTCGATCACGTCGGTCTTCAGGCCCGGGATCCGCTGCTCGAGCCGGTCCAGCTCCCGCTGGTTGTCGATCGAGGTGTTCACCTCGGCCAGCGCCGGCAGGTTCTTCGGGTCGTTCGGGATGAAGTCGGGCCGGGGGACGTCCTGGTAGCTGTCCGTCGGGACCGGTGGGCCCTTTTTCGGGCAGTCGAGTACCCTGTCGGCGCCCTGGCACGTGCCCTCCTCGGTCGGACCGGGTACCTGCTTCTTGTCCACGTTCCCGGCCACCGCGTCGTAGAAGTCGACCGCGCCGCTCCGGCCGGCCAGGTCAGACTGCGCCTTGGTCATGCCGTGCCGCAGCGCGTTCTGGTAGGCGATGTCGCGGGCCCGGTCCGCGCCTTTCTGTACGTTCGCGTTGGCTGCGGCGACCTTCGCGTCCGCCTCCTTCCTGTTGCCAGGGAGGGCCTGGAGCTGGCCGACGTCGGTGGCCGCGTTGGGCGCGTCCACCGTCATCACCTGCTTGTAGTCCCGCGCGTGCTTGATCGCCGCGTTCAGGTCCTTGAGCGACTGGTTCTTGTTGGGGTTCTCGATCACGTAGCCGCGGACCAAATCGCCCTTGGGATCCAGGTTCTTGGTGACCTCGTCCATGAAGTCGGCCGCACCGCCTTGCGCGGCCCGCTCGCCCTGCTTCTTGTTCTGCCCGAGCGCGGCCGCCTTGTCCTTGGCGATCTGCTTGGCCTCGGCCTCGGTCTCGGTGAGCTCCTTCTGCGCGCGGTCCCGCATCTTGGCCCACACGTCGCGGTTCTCGTTCTTGGCCGCGTCGTCCACCAGCAGCAGGTCGCGGGCGACCTTGGCCACTTTCTTCCGGTTCGCCGCCTCGCGGGCCCGGATATCGGCTGGAACGCTGGCCTTGTCCTTCGCCGCCCGCAGCGCCACCTGCTTCGCCCGCATCGCCTCGATTTCGGCCCCGGACGGCGCGGTCTTGGTGAAGTGGTTGCCGCCGCGGTGGTCGCAGGTGGCGTACTGGCCGGTGCACTCGCCGCTGCCCCGGCTGCCCGCGACCGCGATCGCGTTCACCCCGCAGCCGGTGCCGTTCTTCGCGCCGCCCCGGCACTCCGCCTGGCCGACAGCGTCGAAGTAGCCGCCCGGAGTGTCGTAGGTGGCCTTCACGTCCAGGTGGTCGGTGGTCTTCGCGCGGGCGTGGTAGGCGCAGTTGGGCGAGCCGATACAGCCGGCGCCGGCGGTGGCCTGGTGCGGCACGGCGAACGCCTGAGCGGTCACCGTGATGGCCTCGCCGCCCTTCCTCGTGCTGGAGCCGTCCGCGTCCGCGTCGGCGGTGGAGTTCTTGGCCCGCGAGCTGGCCGTGGCGAAGGTGTCGCCGCACTTCGAACCGGGCGACGCGGCACAGGCCGCCGACGACTGCGCGCCCGCTTCCCTGCTCACCGCGACCGTGCTCTGCCCGGCGCACCGACCGTCCTTGCCACCGATGCATTCGCCGTGCGAGACCGACCAGCTGCGCGAACCCGGGATGTCGATCTCGGCGTGGCCGTCGGTGCGGATGCGGCAGCCGGTGCCGACGCAGGTCGCGCCGGCCTGCGCGGTGTCCTTGCCGGTGACGCCGGTGGTCTCGCCCTGGCAGGGCTGGCCGGCCGCGCAGGTGGCGGACGAGCCGGCGGTGACCTTGCCGGTCGCGGTGACCTTGGTCCGGCTCGAGGCGTCCGGGCAGCCGCCCTCCGGGCAGATCACCGAGGCGCTGGTCTGGCCCTCGGCCGTGGGTTGCTTGCCGGCCACCAGGGCGGTGCTCGCGGCGGCGGTGACCATGCAGCCGTGCTCGCCCGCAGTGCACTTCGCGTCGGAGGTGGAGGCGCCGGGCAGTCCTGAGGTGGTGCCGGTGGCCGAGGCGACACAGCCGGGGCCGGCGCACTGCGTCACGGTGGCCGACTCGGACCAGGCGTCCGGGGCGTTGGTGACGGGCTTCTTCGCGACCCGCGTGGCGGCGTCCGCGGCCTTCCGTGACTCGGCGGCGGTCTTCGCGGCCTGCTCGGCGGCCTTGCGCTGCGCGGCGGTCGCGGTGGTCTGCTTCGCCTTCTCGGCGGCCTGCTGGGCCTGGGTGGCGATTTCCCCGTTCTGTTCGGTGAAGACGTCGGCCACGACCTGACCGGATGCGGCGGTCGAGGTGGCGGTGGCCTGGCAAGCTGAGCTGTTCGGGCCGGTGGTGTCGCAGCCGCCGGTGGTTGCGCCGGTGGCCGCCGCGCCCGGTGGGCCGCGGGTGCCTTCGCCGCCCTGCCGGTTGTCCCCGGTGAGGCCGGTGGCCGAGCTGACCGGGCGGCCCTTGCATCCGGTGTTCGCGGCGCAGTTCAGCTGCGCCCAGGCGGAGGCCCAGCTGGAAGCGCCGGGCACGGTCGGGCCGCCGGTGCTGGCGGTGGAGCCGGGGGCGGTGGCCGGCTGGTTGGGCTGCTGGCCACCCTGGCCGGCCGGGGCCTGCTTCGGCTGGTCCGTGGCGTTCCGAGGGGCCGCGCCGACCGGCTCGTTGGTGACGGTGGCGTTGCTGGTGGGCTGGTCGGTCACCATCGGCTTGATCGAGTTGGCGTCCGGGCCGGACGAGGCGGCGCCGTTCACCACGGCGGTGCAGGTGCCGCCGGTGGCGCCGGTGCAGGAGCCCTCGGCCCGGTTGCCGCGCGGCGCGGCGGAGACGCCGGAGTTGGTGGCCAGCACGGTCAGCGTGACCTTGCCGCCGCAGTCGGTCTGGCAGGTGAGCTTGCCGCCGGTGGTCGAGGCGGCCGAAGGCCCAGTGCCGAGGCGCGCCGCGTTGGCGCCGTCGCCGGAGTAGGCCAGCGTGGCGCCGGGGCCGGTGAAGGCGGTGGACAGGGTCTGCACCTGGCAGGTGGCGGCACCCTTCACACAGCCGACCGAACCCTCGGAGGTGCGAGGCTTGCCGCCGTCCACCGCGCCGTCCCAGGAGGCGGAGGTGGTGTGCGCGGTGCCCTCGCAGTCGGTGGAGCGGCAGTCCAGGCTCGCCGACCCCCGGGAGGTGGCGGACGGCCCGGTGGTGGGTCCGACCGGCTTACCGGTCTTCGGGTCAGTCTGCAGGTAGTCGGCCATGGTGGACGCGTCCGAGCTGGCCTGGCCGAGGCAGCCGCCGTGCGTCACGGTGCAGTCGCCGGTGGTGGACGCGCCGCGCCGGTGCGCCGAGACGGCGGTGTCCAGCGCACTGGTCTCGGCGTAGGAGTTGCCGCCGCACTTCGTGTCGCCGTCGTTGGTGCAGCGGATCTGCGAGTCGGCGTGGCTCACGCTGACCGGGCCGTTCTCGCGGTACCCCACCTCGGTCGAGCCGACCGAACCGCAGTCCGCGCCCGGGCCGTGCGCCGCGCACCGGGTGACGTCGGCGCTGTCCCGGCCACCGGTGACGTCACCGGTCGCGGCGCCCGACGTGGCACCCCGCGAGGAGCCCGTGCAGTCGGCCGAGGTGCAGTGCAGCACGGTGTCCAGCGCGCTGTTCGCGGTCGGGTCGTCACCGGCCGTCGTCTCGGAGGAGGCGTCGATGGCGCACTCGCCGTCGGTGGCGTTCGCGGTGCACCGGTTGGTGGCCGAGGTGGCGCGGGTGGCCTTGGTCCCGCCGGCGGTGACGGTCGCCTTGGTGCCGGTGTTGGCGGCACCGCCACAGCCCTTGCTCTGCTTGCAGGTGAGGTCGCTGGCGGCGAGGGCGCCCTGGTCGCCGCCGGCGGAGGCGGCGCAGTCACCGCCGTTGATCTTGCACTCGGCGCCGCCGGTGTTCGCCTGGACGTCGGTGGTGGTCTTCGCCGGGCTGGCCGGGCGGGCCGGGACGCCACCGGCGGCGGCCACCGCGGGCTGTGCCGGGGTCGTCCTGGTGTGCTCGGTCCTGCCGTTGACGGTGGTCTTGGCGTTGCCCCGGCAGCCGGTCGCGCCGTCCGCGCAGTTGGCCTTGGCCTCGGCGGCCGGGCTCGGGGTCGGCACATCCGGCCGAACGGCGAACCAATCGTAGCGGCCGATGGCCTCGTCCACCGCGACCCGGACCATGGTGGACGTGTCGCAGCCGACCGTGCTCACCCGGCAGTGCGCGACGCTGGACGCGGCACCGTTCTGCTTTTCCTCGGTGTTGTCGCCTGCGCGGCTGCCGGTGGAGGTGGTGTCGCAGACGCCGTGGCGGGACTGGCAGTCCGAGCCGGCCTCGGTCGCCCCGGCGAACCCGTGGAGGGCACAGTCACCGGAGCAGGTGCCGCTGGCCCGGGAGATGCCGGGTGACCTGCCGCTGGGCATCTTCGCGTTCTGCGAGCAGGCGGCCCTCGCCTGGCAGAACGTGTCCGCGCCGGTCGAGTCGGCCGAGCTGTCGGTGTTGCACTCGCCGATGCCGCAGGTGGTCTGGGCGGTGATCGCGCCGGCCTTGGCGACGGTGGCGCAGCCGTCGGTGGGGTTGCAGGCTGCGTGGACGGTGCGGTCGCCGGCGGTGACGGTGGTGTCGCAGCCGGAGATGCCGACGAGGCAGAGGCTCTGGTCGCGTTTGACCTGGCCGGTGGTGGGGTCGGTCGCGGCGGCGGAGCATTGGGCGAAGGCTCCGGTGTTGGCGCAGGCGGCGCCGGCGCCGTCGTGGCCGGGGTTGGCTCGGAGGGACCGGTCGTAGCCGGCCGCGGCGCGGAGTTCGGCGGTTTGTGCATAGACGGTGTCGCGCTGGTCGTTGTAGGCGGCGGACTGCTTGTCATACGCGGCTTGGGTGATCTTGCCTTGGCCGAGCTGGGTCTTCGCGGCGGCGAGCTTGGCCTTCGCGGTGGTGAGGCCCTGCTGGCCGGTGACCACATCGTCGAGGAGCTGCGAGCTGTAGGGGTCGAGCTGGGCGGCGAACCGGTCGGCGGTGGTCTGCAACGCCTTCTGGGCAGCGACCCGCTTGTCGTAGTCGGCCTGGGTGATCTTCTTCTGGCCGAGCTGGGTCTTCGCGGCGGCCAACGACTTCTGGCCGTTGATCACGGCGAGCCGGTCGTTGAGGGCCTGGGCGGTGGTCTGCTCGGTGTCCCACCAGTTCAGTTGGTCGGGGTCGTTCAGCAGTTGTGGTGGGCCGCGGTTGGACAGCGAGTTGGGTTGGCGGGTCTGCAGGTTGTCGTTGGCCAGGGCGCATTCGACGTCGCCTTCGCAGTTGGTGCCAGCGAACTGGCCGCCGTTGTTGAGTGCCCAGCTGTTGTCCTGCCCGTCCTGGCTGCCGTTCTGGCCGGCTTGTCCGGCATCGCTGCCTTGGCCGTAGCGGCCGGAAGCGGCGAGTGCGGCGAGCACGTCTTGGGCGGCGGCGGTCAGCAGCTGCCGGGCTTGGTCACCGGCCCGCTGCCCGGCGACCTGACCGACCAGGCCGGACACGACGTCGGTGACCCCACCCAGGATCTGCGCGAAGTCAGCCAACGTCGCGGGCCGAGTCCCTGACCCGCTGCCGCCGGAGCCCCCGTTGTTGCCGGAGCCGTTGTTGCCGCCGGCGGAGGCACCCAGGGTCTTGAGCAGATCGGTGACGAAGTCGTTGGTCAACTCGGTGATCTGCTCGGCCAACCCACCCCGCCCCGAACCCTGCTGCTGGCTCAGGGAGCTGGACTGGCCCCGGCCCTGACCACCGCCGAGACCGAGCTGATCAAACAGGTCGGACAGGAACCCGCTGATCGAGTCACCGATCGACCCGTGCCGATCCTGACCGCCGCGGGTCTTCCCGACCGAGTTGTGCCCGGCCTGCACCGGCCGCCGACCCCGCAGGTTGTCGGTCAGTTGCTCGCGCAGTTCGTCGAGAGCCTGCTCGGTCCGTCGTCCGGCCTGCCCGCCGGCGATCTTCGATACCACCCCGGACGCGCCATCCACGAACCGCGACAACACCTCGTCCAAACCATCCAGCTCGTCGGCCGAACCAGCCCGCCGCACGTTCCGGCCGTTCCGGTTGGTCTGGGCGGTGTGGTTGGCGCCGCCCCCATTACCGGTGCCCCCCGAACCGCTGCCCAGTAGTTGTTCGAACATTCCGTTGAGGGCCTGCCCGGTCTGCTGCCCGGCATCATCGCCGGCGACCTGGGACACCAGGCCCGAGGCGGTGTCGGTGAAGTTCCCCAACGCCTCGTCCACGCTCATCGGCTGCTGGGCCTGCTGTTGTTGGCCGGCGGCCTTGGCCTCGGCCATGAACGCGTCGTAATACAGGCCCTCCCAGTAGTCCATGTCATCGGAGAACGGACCCGGGTCCCTCGACCCACCCTGGTTGCCGCCCGCTCCGAGCAGTTGCAGCAACTCGGAGACGAAGCTGTTGGTCAGCTGCCCGATGGCCTGGCTGAGGTTCTGCTGCTGGGAGGTCTGCTGCCCCTGCTGGTCCTGGGCGCCACCACCCTGGGGGAGGCTGCCGATCAGGTTCTGGACGAACCCGAGGATCCCGGTGATGAAGTTGTCGATGGTGCTGCCGGTCCGGGAGCTGTGGTGGCTCGACCAGGAGGCCGGGTCGTTCTCGGAGGGACTGTCGTGCGGGAAACGAGGGCGCTGTGCGGTTGGGGGGCCGCGGCGGCCGCCGACACCGGGGTGGTGACCGATCAAGCTCGGGTCCTGCTCGGTGCAGCCCAGCGCGAGGCACACGATCGGCTGCTCGTCGCTCTCGGGTGCGAGACCGGACCCGGTGTGCGAGATGTGCTGGGGGGTGCGCTCGGGCATGGCGAGTTGGAGATCGCTCGAGCCGGTGCCGGCGCCGCCGTGGTGGTTGTTGAGTGTGTTGCTGACCGCGAGGGCTTGGGACACCTGGCCGGTCAGTTCGGTCAGTGCGGCGTGGGTGTGTGCCCCGGCCTGGGTGCCGGCGACTCGGCCGATGATTCCGGAGACGAGGTCGACCATGCCGCCCATCATCTGGTCGACCTGCTCGGCCGCCGGCGCCTTCACCGTGCCGTTCGAACCAGCTTGCTGCTGCCGCGTCCACAAGTCGGTGCTTTCGTACGTCGGCGGCTCGGATTTCGCCGCGCTCGGAGCCGGTGCGGTGGCGCTACCGGGTGCGGCGGTCGAACCGGCGCCGGCGATGCCCTGCGCGAGGCGTTCCAAGAGGGCGGCGAAGGACTTGGTCACCGAAGCGGCGGGGACGCTCTCCCCGGCCGAGGCGGTCACGGTGCGCTGGACTCGCGCGGCGTTGTGGACCGCCGTGCTGGTGGCCCGCCCCGGCTTGGCGGCCGAGCTGCCGGGGGCGCTCGAACGCGCGTGATCGACGATCTTGCCGAGTAGGTTGGCGGCCGAATCCAACACTGGTGCGACGAACGAGCGGGCCGACCGGGAGTGGTCACCGTCCGTGGCCGGATGCGGCGTGGCCACCGCCTGCTGGCGGCCGTGCGTGGCCACATGGCCACTCATCAATGGCCACTCGGGCATGTCCACCGGTTGATACCGGGCGCGCAATTCGGCCATTGACCGTGCCGGTGTGGCCATCGTGGCCACGCGGCCATCCAGCTGGTGCACCGGAGCCGGCTTGTGGACGCCGCCGCTGAATGAGATGGACCAGTCGGAATCGTCGGCCACCGCGTCGGAATCCTGCTCGTAGGCGGTCAATTCCACCGCGCCATTCGGCGCCGTTGAATCGCTGCCGAACTGAACCGAGATGAACGTCGCGGCCATCCACAGCATCGCGGCGCCGAGCAAGAGCTTCCCGAACGACAGCGACGCCAGCACCGACAGCAACCCGCGCGCCACCGACGACCGCACGGCGCACGCGCGCCGCCGGCCGGGTGCGGACGGGGAAGCCATCGAAGCGGCACTCCTCAGGAAGCAGAGCTGGTTCTGGTCGCATCGCGCGAGGTCACTGGAGTGATCGGAACCAAACCGCAGGAATCACCCGCAGCGGAACATCCTTACGGCACGAAGCTACGCAAGTCGATCCGTCCTGGCCCACACAAGCAGGCGCTGGACCTGGCTACCGATCGACACCGCCACGGTCACGTCACGCGGAAGCGCATCCTCGGAGCCCCCTCAGGCGCCAAGTCGATCGGTTGCGCGTTCTGAAGGTACATAAAGAGTCAACGCGATGTCCAGTGATTCTCAGCTTTCGGAGCCGATTCAGCCATGGTCTTAGATCTTCTTGACGCATGATCGCGGTGGGTCGGCCGTCAGGTGGCTGACACCCTTCTCGGCGATTCACAGGATTCGATTATCGGGCCGATATCTGCCCGAAATATGACACTATCGCCGTTGATTTACCTAACGTAAAAAGGGTCACACCCGGAGTCCGCTGGTTTCCGTGCCTCGAGACGTGACCCGCTCACAATGCGTGGCCACCTGGACGGGACCGGCCACCGAGTGCCCCGATGAGTGGCCACCGGGCGCCGTGTCCGACCGGCGCGGACGTGGCCACGACACTTGGCCCCGGCCGTTGGTGCGCGGCCATGGCCACGTGCCGCGCGGTGGCCATGCCGACCGGCGCCGGCCATCGCGTCGGGCGGGATTCGGGATCGTCGAACGCCCGGACGAGTCCGAAGTCGGCCGCCGGTGGTGCGCGGTGCCGGTTGTAAAGATCGGCTGGGACGGCGCGGCTGGGTCGTTTGCCGCGGTTGGGTACGGCCGGTCGCATGGAGCGGGCGGTCTGGTCGCCGAGCACGCTGAGTGTCGCGTTGTGTAGCGGGCGTGGTCGGCGCGGTGGAATGGGCCGGCGGGCGCTCATGGTCAACTCAACATGGGAGACGTTCCACCCACCAGAACGTCTCCCATGTTGAGTTGACCATCCTCGCCCCGGACCCGGCACGGAGCCCGCGCCCTCGAACTGCTACAGAGAGTGACTAGCTCGGCCGTCGGCCGGGTTCAACGCGATGGGCCGCGCCGAACCGCAGCAGATGCCCCAGCCGCGCCGTCCCAGCCGATCTTTACAACCGGCGTCGCCCAGCAAGTGACAGCCAGGTTTGGACTTACTCCTCTACCGGCGGATCGCGTGGACATCGGGGTCCCGGGCCCGTACCCTCCGGGCGACAGCCAGCTACGAGACGGGCGAACGGACGTGGTCGATCGGGTGGCGTTGACCGCGTTCGCGGCCGTGCTCGGGGGTACCTCGCTCATTGCGCTTTCCGCGCGTTGGCTGCGGCCGAGCCGGGAGCTTCCCTCGATGGACGGCTGGGCGGTGGCCGGGCGCGACTTCGGCGGCTTCATCACCTGGTTCCTGCTCGGCGGCTCGATCTTCACCGCCTACACCTTCGCCGCGGTGCCCGGACTCGCCTACGGCGCCGGCGCGCTGGGCTTTTTCGCGCTGCCGTACACGATCATGCTCTGCCCGGTGCTGTTCCTGCTGCTGCCCCGGCTGTGGCGGATCGCGGCGGACGGCGGGCACGTGACGGTCGCGGACTACGTGCGCGAGCGCTACAACTCCCCCGGGCTGGCGCTGGCCGTGGCGCTCACCGGGATCCTCGCCACGATGCCCTACATCGCGCTGCAGTTGCTGGGCATCCGCGCGGTGCTGTCCGCGTCGATGGTCTACCCCAGCGGTTTCGGCGGGGACCTCATCCTGATCGGGGTGTTCGCCATCCTCGCGGTGGCCACCTTCCGCCGCGGCCTGCGCGCCCCGACGGTGATCTCCTTGTTCAAAGGCCCGCTGGTGTTCGGCGCGGGCCTCGGGGTGACCGTGGTGGTGCTCTACCAGCTCGGTGGCCCCGGCGCGATCTTCGAGCGGGCCGCGCACCCGCTGGACGCCCGGCCGGAGACCAGGCTGCTGCTCGACCCGTCCACGTACACGGTGTTCGCCAGCCTGGCGCTCGGCTCGGCGCTGGCCCAGCCGATGTACCCGCACGTGCTGACCGCCGCCTTCTCCGCGAACGGGGAGAACACGTTGCGCCGGGCCGCGATCGCGCTGCCCGCGTGGACCGTGCTGCTCGGGCTGTTCGGCTTCCTGGGCATCGCCGCGCTCGCCGCCGGCGTGCTGGCCCCGCCGGGCAGCGCCGAGTCGTCCGTCCCGCTGCTGGTCGCCCGGATGCTGCCCAGCGCGCTGGCCGGCGCGGTCTACGGGGCGCTCGCGGTGGGGGCGCTGGTTCCGGCGGCAATAATGTCGGTGGCCGTGGCTACCCTCTTCACCCGCAATGTGTACGTGGAGTACTTCTTCCCCACCGCCACCCCGAAGCACGAGCTGAAGACGGCGCAGCTGGTGTCCCTGCTGGCCAAGGCCGGCGCGCTGGCCTTCGTGTTCGGGCTGCGCGACCAGGACGCGATCAACCTGCAACTGCTCGGCGGGGTGTGGATCCTGCAGACCTTCCCGGCAGTGGCCATCGGCGCCTTCTTCGGCTGGTTCCATCGGATCGGTGTGTTCGCCGGTTGGGCGGTGGGCATGGTGGCAGGCACACTGTTCGTAGTGTCGGGTGGGTTTTCCTCCGTCGTGGAGGTGGGTTGGTCGATCAAGTTGTACGCCGCGCTCGTCGCCTTGCTGCTCAACCTGCTGGTAGCGACGGGGGTGACCTTCGTGCTGCGCCGGTCGTCGGTGGGCATGCCGTGAGCGACCCCGAGCACGAGCGGGAACGGGCGATCGCCGCGCTGTTCGCCGAGCACCACACCCCGTTGGTCCGGCTGTCCGCGCTGCTCGGCGCGGACGACCCGGAGGACATCGTGGCCGAGGCGTTCTACCAGCTGTTTCGGCGCTGGCGGCGGCTGCGCGACGAGACGTCGGCGGTGGCCTACGTGCGGTCCGTGGTGTGCAACCTGACCCGGATGCGGCTGCGCCACCTGCAGGTCGCCCGCCGGCACCTGGCCAGGGAGGGCGCCGACCCGACCACGGAGATCGTGCGCGACCGCGGCGGGCTGCACGAGGAGCAGCAGGCGGTGCTCGAAGCGCTCAAGCAACTGCCGTCCCGGCAGCGGGAAGCCCTGGTGCTGCGCTACTGGCTGGACCTGAAGGAGTCGGAGATCGCGGCGGCGATGGGTATCTCGGCGGGCGCGGTGAAGTCGCACACCTCTCGCGGCATGGCCGCGCTGACCGAGGTACTGAAGGAAGAGGCGAGTCCGAGACCTGGGTGACAGTGATCCCGGTCGGCGGTGTGGGAACGTACAGTGGGACGCGTACGAGCAAAGGGGGTTCGTGGGATGGCGATCGATCAGGCCGATCGCGCCGAGGAACAACTACGGGCGGCGCTGCATGCGCGCGCTGCACAGGTGAGCGCCACTCCCCCGGCATATGGCAAGGTCAGCGCGGTTTGGCGGCGCCGTGAGCGCAAGCGGCGACTGATCCTGGCGATCCTCGCCGCCCTGGTTTTCACCACCGCCGACGGCGTCGCGCTGTGGGCGCTGAACCACGCCAACACCGACTCGCACATCATCTTCTCCGACCCCAAACCGGCGGAGCGCCCCATCGGTGGGCTCACCCAGCCTTAGATGTCCCTGAGCGATTCACTGATGGCACAGGCCGTTGACCAACTCATCGCCGAGGGACCCGCAAGACCACTGCGAGCGTCGGGCCGATCGTAGGCCGAGGCGACGCGTGCGCGTGTCAGTTGCGGCTCAGCGCATCTGGATCATGGCGTCGGGCGGGTTGCGGGCAGCCCCTACGAATTTCGTGACGGCTTTCGTGACAGCGTCCAGCGCAAGATCATCAGCTCGGCGGGTGGCGCTGCGTGCGGTGGCCGGTGCCGTAGGGGTCGACGAACGAAGTGGCCCCCGCATCGCTGTGAACGGCCGAGTACCTGATCAGCGCTCGGTCAGGCCGATCCACCGAGCGAATCCGGAGAGGCTGTCCGTTCGGCGCCGGTCAGTCTCGGCCAGCGTGGCGACGGTCTCCCGAACTTGCGGGTGGTAGCGCGTCTGGAGCGGTGACACGCGGCGCGCTCGATGTAGTGCTTCCAGGGAGCCGGCGCGGTCGCCGTGAAGCTGTAGCCCCCGGGCTAGGTCGATCCAGTGGTGGCCGACCCGTTCGCGCGGGGTGGTGGGGCTGAACGGTTCCTTGATAGCCGCAGCGCGCTTGACGGCCTCGGTGCCGTCGCGGCGTTCGACGGCCAGGCCCACGGCCCAGATGTTCGCCGAGTCGGGGTCGAATGCCAGCCGGTAGTAGTCGCTGCCCGGGGTGACGTGTTGGGCGGCGTGCCGTGCCTCGGCGAGATGCGCGTCAGACAGGTCTGCGTCACCAGCGCGGGCGGCGGCGAGCCCGGATTTCGCGTGCAGCACGCCGTGCATCGCCAGTGCTGCCTCATCCTGGGTGCGCAGCCGGGCAGCGATGGCATTCCGGGCTGTGTCCAAGTAGTCCAGGGCGCCGCGCCATTCAGCGGTGGCGATCAGTTCACCGGCCCGGTAGAAGTCGGCCGCCGCCATGGCGAGCTGGTCACCAGACAGCCGTGCCGCCCACGCAACCCGTTCGGTGGTCAGGGACGACAGGTCGGCGTAGCCGAGTTTGTAAGCGACCTGCCCGGCGGCGGCGTATGCCTCGGCCAGCAGCCCGTACACCCGTTCCCGTTCGACGCCTTCGTAGTGGTGCGCGGCGGCGCGCAACTCGTCCAGCAGGGGCGGCAGCTCGGCGCCGAGCTGATCGAGGCTGGCTGACTGACGTAGGACTGAGGCATGTGCCACGGCCTTGGCCAGCTCGGCGACCGGTCGCGGGTTCACCCCCGGTGCGGGCGGCAGCAGGTAAGCGGCGATCTCTCGGCGCAGAGCTGGGATCACCGAGTGCACACGGTGTTCGTCGCGGTTCGCGAGTGGTTGTGGCTGGTTGGTCAACTCGCCCGCGCCGAGCCCGAGAGCACGGGCGCATGCCGCGATGAACGCGGGGCTCGCTGGCGTGGTGCCCTGCTCCACCTTCTTGACCAGCGAGAGCGACAGGTGCGCGCGGTTTGCCAGTTGGAGTTGGGTGAGTCCGACGATCTTGCGGGCAGTGCGCACCCGCTCACCGACACTATGCGTCTCCGTCACATGTGCCAGCGTACGTCCTCATTGGCTCGCGTTGTCCCCTTGTTGTCCCTCTGGTTGTCCCTGTCGCCATAACTTCGTCGGGTGCTCGCTGACCAGCCACAACAGCCCCCGGCCAAGTGCCGGCCGACCCATGAGCCCTACGGCGCGGTGACCCTCGGCGATTGGCTGGCGTTGCTACGCGCTACTTGGGGTTTCGGCCGGTCGATCTTCGCCGAGCACATACCTCGGTCTGATGGCCGGTGCTCGGCGTGTGCGTGGTCGTGGCCATGCCCCGGTGTCCGTCGTGGCTGACCGCGCCCGAGCGGTGAGCATGTCCAGTGTCGTCGGTGAGCTGGCGAGCATCCTGGATCGGCCGGTCTTGTCCGGTTCTGACTTCAAGGCCGTGGACGTGATCGGGAGGTTGCTGGTCGCGTTCCCGAGTGAGCTGGTCACCTTGGAGCGCGAGCACCTCGATCGGGCCGGGGTGTGTTCTCACTGCCCTGATGCTCAGGCGTGGCCGTGCGGGTATGTCCGTTGCGCGTGGGATGCGCGGCTGGTGTTGGGGTGGCCGTTGCCGGGTGCCGCGCGGGAGTGGGCTGGTCATGCCTGATCAGGTCGTGTCGTCGCCGGGTGAGGAGCTGCGTGCGATGGGTGAGGGCGTGATCGCGTTGTTGATGGAGCGCGGCGAGGCGGAAGCGGACAAGGTGCTCACCATTCATTCCGTTCGCGGCTACAGCGATGTGTGTTTGAGCTGCCATTCACCGAAAGACCCGTGTAATTGGTTTGAGTGGGCGGCCGAGGCGAAACGACGGATAGCGACAGAGCGGCACAACGCCAAATAACTGGCAAGAATGGAGGATAAGCGGAATGAATGAATACGACGTGATGGACGGCTGCGTTGACGGACCGCTGGCGTCGGTCGGTTTGCGTGTTCTGAATCGGCCCGGCGAGACCCCGACTGGCAGCGGCGAAAAGTCGTCTACGGGTTTGGTGCCGTTGGCGCTGCGGGTGTCGCAACTGGCGCCGTCCGGTGTGGTCCCGGAGTGCCGGTTTGATCCGGTCACGCAGGTCAGTGCGCAAGATGATGAGAACGACGAGCCGCGCATGAAAAAGGACTGGACCACTGTCGAGGGGACGCACACCGACGGCGACGGCGGGGATAACGAGTCGTGGGGATGGGAAGAGGTGTGACGGTTCGATGGGTGTGCTGATTCTTGCCCGCGATTTTGATCCGACCGCAGACGCGGTCGTGCGAAAGCTGACCGGGCGTGGCGTTCAGGTTTTGCGCACTGACTTGTCAGCTTTTCCGACCAGCCTGAGTGTGGATGCCGCGCTGTGTGACAGGCGGTGGCGGGGCCGGCTCTGGAATTCTCACCATTCGATGGCGCTCGAAGAGATGCGGTCGATTTGGTGCCGGAATCCGTCGACGTACAGGTTTCGGGACGAGATGCCAACTCAGGTTCAGGATTTGGCGTATCGGGAGGCGAAGCTCGGACTCGGCGGTGTACTCGGCGCGCTGGACGTGTTGTGGGCGAACCATCCGAACCGCTGCGCGGACGCAATCTGGAAGCCGTATCAGTGGCGAATGGCCGCCGAGTGCGGTTTGAGTGTCGCCGACACGGCGATCACGAACGACCCTGAGGCGGCGGCGCGGTTCGTGGGCGCCCACTCGGAAGGCGAGACCATCACGAAAGCGCTCGGTCCCTCAGGGGTGACCGTGGACGGGCAGACGCGGGTGGCGTTCACGCGGCGGCTGGATCGGTCCGACGTGGCGAACCTGAACAGCGTGGCGTTGACGGCGACGACGCTGCAACGTTTCGTGCCGAAGGCGTTCGAGGTGCGTCTTACCGTGATCGGGGATGCGTGGTTCCCGGTCGCGATTCACGCCTTGAGTGAGCGAGCGCGTGTTGACTGGCGTTCAGACCCGGAAGCGTTAACGTTCCGGCCCGTCGAGGTTCCGGATGGGGTCGCCCAGGGGGTGGCGATGTACATGAAGCGCGCGAATCTCGTCTACAGCGGCCTGGATTTCGTGGTCACACCGGACGATGAATGGGTGTTCTTGGAAGCCAACAGCGGGCCACAGTTCGGATTCTTGGAAGCGGCGACCGGCGAGCCGATGACGGCAGCGATGGCCGACCTACTCGCCCAGGGAGCCACGCAGTGACCATGCTCGCGCCGGACTGGCCGCGCCGCGCTGAGGCGTTGTGTGCGCGGCTGGTCGCCGACGGCAAGCTGTCCTCTCCCGAGTGGCAAGCGGCGGTGCGCGCGGTCCCCCGGCATGAACTGGTGCCGCGATGCTGGGTGCCCGATGATCGCGGGCGCTGGACGGTGATGGACACCAGCACCGAAGACGGCCGCGACGCGTGGCTTGACCTGGTCTACTCGAACGCGGCTGTAGTCACGATGGTCGCCACCAACGCGGCCGGGCACACCACCGTGCAATCGTCCTCGTCCATGCCCAGCCTGATGACGCGGATGCTCGAATCGTTGGACGTGCGCGATGGGCACCGGGTGCTGGAGATCGGCACCGGCGCCGGCTATAACGCGGCGTTGCTGTGTCACCGGTTGGGGCAGGGCAACGTGTACTCGGTGGATGTTGAGCCTGAGCTGGTCGATCTTGCTCGGGACCGGCTGGCCAAGATCGGTTACCGGCCGACCTTAGTGGCCGGTGACGGGGCGCTCGGTCTACCAGACGAGGCGCCGTTCGATCGGATCATCGCTACGACCGCCGTGCCGGCCGTGCCGTGGCCGTGGATCGAGCAAACCCGGCGGGGCGGGGTGATCCTCGCGGACGTGAAGATCCGCGGCCAGTGGGGCAGCCTGGTCCGCCTGATCCGCACCGCCCCGGATCGCGCCGAGGGGTCGTTTGATCCGGTCTATGGATCGTTTATGAGGCTGCGCCACGAACCGAACCAGGCCTACCCCGAGACCGCGAGGACGCCGCTGCCTGATGACGCCCCGGTCGTGGAACGGTCCACCACGGTTGACCCCCGCACCCCGTTCACCCGGCTGGTGGTGTGGTTCCTGGCCGGGTTGCGCCTGCAACCGTGGATCGGGCTTGGCTACAGCGGCGGAGACCCCCGTACCGCGCCGCGCTCGGTACGCCTCACGGCCGAGGACGGCTCGTGGACCGAGGTGGACCTGGTGGCCACGTTCAGCCGGCATGCCGTCCGCGAGGCCGGACCTACCAAGATCTGGGCCGAAGTCGAACGCGCAGACCAACAGTGGCACGACTGGGATAGGCCCGGGTGGGAACGGTTCGGCCTGACCGTCACCCCGGGCCAACAACGGGTGTGGCTCGATAACCCCGATAGTGATCAGCGCTGGCCGGTGCGGTGAGGGGGCGACCCGGACCGGGTGGACCGGATCGCCCCCAACCTCCCGCTGCGCTGTGGTGGGCAACCGGAAGAGGTCGCGGAGGCGATCCTCTGGCTGCTCTCCGCCCGGTCTTCCTACGTAACCGGATCGTTCATCGACCTGGCCGGCGGGCTTTAGGGCAGTCGTTCCAGCTCCGGGCCGACCGGCACTGGTTCCGGCAGCGTCGGTGCCGGGTCCGGCTCGGCCGGGCCGAACCCTTGCCGGGCCAGGTGGTTGGCCAGTTCGGCGGTGGAGGAGAAATTCTCCGGCATGGCGCGCCTACCGCTTCGGTGAGGAGCCGAGGCGGTAGCCGAAGCCGCGCACGGTGACCAGCAGGTTCGGCCGGCCCAGCTTGGTGCGCAGCGCGGTCATGTGCACGTCGAGGGTCCGGGAGATGGCCAGGCTGGAGCGGCCCCAGACCTCGTGCATGATGTCCTTGCGGCTCACCGGCTGGCCGGCGTTGCGGGCCAGCACGGCCAGCACGTCGAACTCCCTCGGGGTCAGCCGGACGTACTCGCCGCCGACCGCCACGGTGCGCGCCACCAGGCGCACCTCCATGTCCCCCACCTGCACGAGCTGCTCGGGTGGGGCGGCCGCGGTGGCCCGGCGGCTGATCGCTTTCACCCTGGCGAGCAGCTCCAGCGGCCGGACCGGCTCGACCATGTAGTCGTCCGCCCCGCACTGCAGCGCGATGACCACCGAACCGACGTCCTGCCGCCTGGAGTAGACCAGCATGGGCGCCTGCGTGGCCAGCCGCAGCTCGGCCAGGAAGCTCAGCCCGTCCACTTCGGGCAGCTCCAGGTTCAGCAGCAGAATGTCGGTCTCTTTGAGCTCGGCCATTGCGGCCCTGGCAGTGCGGCAGCGCAGCGATTCGTAACCGCTCGAGTCCAGCGCCGCCGCCACCGCGTTCGCGGTTTGGTCGTTGTGTTCGATGAGCAGCACGCGGGTTTGGTGCTGTTGAAACTGGGCACCCGTTGTGGGGTTCCCGAACGACCAGGTCGAAATGTGTCCCGCTGCTTCCGGGGACAACTCGGACTCGCTGGCGGCCAGCAAGGTCATGATCCGCCGTCCTCCCTAGTATTGGTCTCCTACCCCCCGGTAGGGCGGCCGCACGACGTTGAGGGCCTCGGTTTAAAGGACGTGTTCTAGAGCCCCCAGCGCAGAGCCGGGGTGTTCACCGGGGCATCCCACAGGCGCAGCAGTTCGTCGTCCGCGCGGAGCAGGGTGACCGAGGCGCCGGCCATGTCCAGGCTGGTGATGTACGGGCCGACCAGGCTGCGGGCCACCTCGACCCCGGCCTTGTTCAGCAGCGCGGCCACCTCCTGGTAGACCACGTACAGCTCGAGCAACGGAGTGCCGCCCAGGCCGTTGACGAAGGCGACCACGCCGCCGTCGCCGGTGAAGTCCAGGTCGGCCAGGATCGGTTCGAGCAGCCGCTCGGCCACCTGTTTGGCCGCGGCCAGCGGGACCCGCTGGCGGCCGGGTTCGCCGTGGATGCCGACCCCGACCTCCATCTCGGCCTCGCCCAGCTCGAAGGTCGGCCGACCGGCGGCGGGCACCGTGCACGAGGTCAGCGCGACGCCCATGCTGCGGGAGCCGGCGTTGACCTTGCGCGCGATGTCGGCGACCTGGTCGAGCGGGCGGCCCTGTTCCGCCGCCGCGCCGGTGATCTTTTCCACCAGCACGGTGGCGCCGACGCCTCGGCGGCCGGCGGTGTAGAGGCTGTCCTGCACTGCGACGTCGTCGTCCACCACCACCGAGACCACCTCGACGCCGGCCTCCGCGTTGGCCAGCTCGGCGGCCATCTCGAAGTTCATCACGTCGCCGGTGTAGTTCTTCACGATGTGCAGCACGCCGGCGCCGCCGTCCACGCCCTTGGTGGCGGCCACCATCTGGTCCGGCACCGGGGAGGTGAACACCTCGCCCGCGCAGGCCGCGTCCAGCATGCCGACGCCGACGAAGCCACCGTGCAGGGGTTCGTGTCCGGACCCGCCGCCGGAGATCAGCCCGACCTTGCCGGCCACCGGCCCGCCCGCCCGGTAGATCACCTTGTGTTCGTGGTCCACCCGCAGCTCGGCGGGGTGGGCGGCGGCCATGCCGCGCAGCGCCTCGGCCACCACGTCGGCCGGGTCGTTGATCAGCTTCTTCATCGCTCACACCTCCGCACGGGCGGGTTCGACCGGCGTGGCGCTGGCGGCCACGCGGTCTGCGCGGGTACGGGAGATGGCCACATAGGCCAGCGCGGCCAGCGCACCGGCGAGCAGCTCGGCGGCCAGGTAGACCGGCAGCTGCGCCCACTTGACCTCGCCACCGGCCAGCTGCTGGACCACCATCGGGCCGAATGTGCGCGCCGGGTTGATCGCCGCGTTGGTCGCCGGCGCCACCGGGATGATCACGGCGAACACCACGAGGCCGATCGCCACGCCGGCGAACCCTGGCGCCGCCTTGCGGTCGATCACCCCGAACACTGTGAAGACCAGGATGAACGTGCCGACGAACTCGGCGATGAACGCCTGACCCGGGCCGACCCCGGTGCCGAAGGAAGCCACGCCCAGGCCCACTTCACTGGCCTTCGAACCCAGCACTCCGAGGATTGCCCAGGCGCCGAGCAGCGCCCCGACCAGCTGCGCCGCCCAGTACGCCGGCACCCGCGACCAGGGAAACTTCCCGGTCACCGCCAACCCCAGCGTGACCGCCGGGTTGATGTGGTTGCCGGAGATGTGCCCCAACGCGTACACGGTGGCCACCACCACCGTCGCGAACGCGAAGGAGATCATGCCCAGGTCCGCCATGGTGAACGGCGCATCACCGTTGACCATCAACGTCGCCGGCACCGAACCGACCCCAACGAACACCAGGAACGCCGTTCCCAACACCTCGGCAGCCAATCGCTGCACCAATGACGTCTCGTCCATGCCACCCTCCCGCCACACTGCTGGACCTGGGTAGTCGTGAACCCCCCACGGTTCACGAACAGCATTCGACAATGTCGAACTGAATGCGGACAGTACGCCAGTGTTGCGGACCACACAAGCAACTCTTAAGGCAAAGAGATCACTCAACTGCCCCTGTTCAGTGCGGCCCGGGCGGCCGAAAAGCAGGAAAACGATTGCCGTCGCGCTAAAGTTTGAGGTCAAACAATCTGCCGTTTCTCCCCGATAGACAACCGAAATCGGTAGGTAACCTCAGTGACATGATCAATTGATTGATCTCCGAGCCGCATTCGAGGGGGCCTCGCCTCGGGCGACTCGCGGTGTGACGGGCCGGTGGGTGACGTGCCCCGGCTACCGCGCCCGTGCATACTGACCCGACACGGCTTCGGCATCGTCGAAGACTGTGTTGCCCGTCCGAGGGCGCAGGGAGGTTGGGGACGTGATCCAGGCAGTGGACCGGGCGCTGCGAATCATGGCGGTGCTCCAGGGGGCAAGGCGCCTCAACCTCGGCGAGATCGCCACGCGGCTCGAGCTCGCCCCGTCCACCGTGCACGGCTTGATCCGCACGCTGATGGCGCACGGCATGGTCCAGCAGGAGATCGACTCCGGCCGGTACCGGCTGGGACCGCAGACCCTGCGACTGGGCAACGTGTACCTGGACACCCTCGAGCTGCGGTCCCGGGTGGCGATCTGGGCCGAGGACCTGGCCCGCCGCACCGGCTGCGCGGTACGCACCGGGGTTCTGCTCTTCGACGAGGTCGTGGTGGTCGCGCACGAACCCCGCCCGGACGGCACCCGGCAGATGGCCGAGGTCGGCATAGTGATCCCGGCACACGCCAGCGCGCTGGGCAAGGTCCTGCTCGCCTACGACCGCGCGGCACTGGCCGGCATCGCGGCCGACGGCGACCCGCTGCCGAGCATGACCGGCGAGACCATCACCAACCGGCAGGCGCTGGCGGCCCAGCTGGAAGAGGTGGCGCGCACCGGGGCGGCCACCGAGTCGGAGGAGGCCGTGCTGGGCGAGTGCTCGGTGGCCGCCCCGCTCGCCGACGCCACCGGCAGCGCGCCCGGGGCGATCGGCCTGGTGGTGCCCAGTGCCCGGTGGCCGCTGGACGCCGCCACCCTGGACGCGCTGCGGGACACCGCGCGCGCCGTCTCCCGCGAGCTCGGCGCCCCCGCCTGGCCGCCGCAGCTCGCCCCCCGCCCCTCCGCGACCGCGTAGCCCGTTGGGGCTGCGTTCCGCGGATAGCCGGATCCACTCAGCCTGTGATCAGATCACGGACCTCATGACTCATCGGGCGGCCGAAACCTGGGAGAGGTCCTTGAACGAGACCCTGAGCCGGCGAGTGCTTGCGATACCCGCGTTCACGTTGTGCCTGCTCGGTGCCGTGACCGTGCTCAGCGCTCCCACCGCAGCCGCTGACCCCTCGGGATGCAGCGCGAACACCAACGCCAACCCGGGGAAGTGGCGGGCAACCGAAGCCTGGAGCTACTGCGCCACGTACCGAGGGCAGCACCGGGTCGTGGCGAGGTGCACCGACGAGGACCTGAAGCACTGGACCCAGTGGGGGCCATGGGTCGGCGCCGGCCAGAGATCCGAGACCAGCTGCGTCGAGGTCAACTCGGCTACGTACGAACTTCGTTAGCCAGAAGCCGTTCACTTCCGGGCGTCGCCTTGCCGTGGCATGCCTGGGCTGATCGCGGTTTGTGGCCGGCGCGGCAGGTCCCGGGTGCGCTGGCGGAGCCCCTCGAACATCGCCTGCGCCTGCTCGTCAGTGGCGGTCTCCGCGACCACGCGCAGCGTGTTGGGCGCGCTGGTGGCGCCCAGATCGCGCCCTTGGCCCGCCCAGCTCCTCGGCCCGTCGCCGAATCGCCGTCGCGCGCTCTTCAGGATTCTCATAGCCGGCGGCGTGCAGCTTCGGGTCGGGGTTCGGCGGCCAGTCCATCTCCGGCTCGTCAATCCGGTCGCCCGGCTTCACGGATGGGGCCAGTCCCGCGTCGATGGCCTGTTGCCAGCAGTTGCGGTAGTGCCGCACGGTTTTGGGGTCACTCAACCCGCTGAAGCAGGGCACGCTGCACCTGGGAGACCTGGCGACCGGCGTCGGCTACAGCCTGGACGACATCCGGGAACACCTCGTGAACGAGGGCTAGTTCACCCGGCCGCGCGGGGCGCGTAGTGCTGTGCCAGCTCGGCCACCCGGCCGGGCCGGCGTGCCGGCCAGTGCTCCAACAGGTTCGCCATCACCACCTGGCCGAGGGGCTGTACGCGTGCCCACTGCGGCGCCAGCGACCGGGCGGCTTCCATGTGGCTGATCGAGTCTTGCCACTCGTCCAGGTCCACGGCGGCGGCGGCCAGGTGCAACCGGTGCCCGGCCTCCCAGAACGCCGGCACCCGCCCAACGGCGGGCGGTACGCGACGGCTCAGCTCGACGGCCCGGTCAGGCTGGCCGGCACGGACGGCTTGGTCAACAGCCTGCATCGCGGCAACCCGGGGGCCGAACACGCCGGCCTCCCCCGTCCGGTCCTGGCCATCGCGCACGGCGGCGGCCGAGGCGACCCGCAACAACTCGTCGGCTCGGTCCACGTTGCCCCCTCGCGCGGCGGCGCTGGCCGCATTGAAGATCAGCGACCCGAACACCCCAACCTGGTCGGGGTCCGGCGCGGCCAACAGGCCCGGGTCCAGCCGCTGGGCGGCATGCAGCGCGATGCGTTCCGCCTCCTGGTAGTCGCCCTGTCGCACCAGCACCCACACGAGGTAGCGCATGGCGGCGGCCTCGTCCAGCTCGGGCCTGGAGGTGTGCGGGGCAATCTGGAGCGCGCGGTGCGCCGCGTGCGCCGCCAGGTCGGTGAGCTGCAACCGCCCGGCGAGTCCGGCCGCCAGCCGGTAGGAGGTGGCCAGCAACCCGGCGGCGCGCGCCGAGTCGTCCCCCGTGGTGGCGTGCACCGCCCGTCGGGTGTCCACCATCAGCGCGGGCAGTCCGGTGAGCATCTCGGCGTGCTGGCCGGCCAGGTACTGAGCCCAGGCGACCGACGACGCGTCGGTGAGCTGCTCCAGTGGCAGCACCTCGGTCACCTCGGCGAAGTCGGGCAGGTCCAGGGCGTGAACGGCACGGCGGAGCTGGTCGGCCCCGTGGGTGTCGCGCTCGGCCGGGCGCATGCCCAACAGGTCGGCGGTGGTGACTCCCAGGGACCGGGCCAGCGCGGAGAGCGTGCCGCCCCGAACCGCCTTGCGGGTGCCGCGCTCCAACCGGCTGATCGTGTCCACGGACACCCCGGAGGCGGCGCCGAGTTCCTCTTGGGTCAGTCCGCGGCCGGTGCGTAGCCGGGCCAGGTTCTCGCCGAGTTGATCAAGCACTCAACCAGGCCTTTCGTTGGCAACTAGGCGTTTTACGCCGGGTCGAGAGAAGGGTACCCGCATAAGCGCCGGTTCAACGCCGTGGATTGCCCGTGTTGCTGGCGAAACCCTTGTGACGTGCGCAAACAACCGGGGGCCGTCGCGTCGCGAGCGGCCGAGTTCAGCACCATTCGCGAGGCCTTGATCGTGACGAGCGCCGTGGTCGCGCGAGCCGAGCACCAGCCGGGACCGGCCGACTGGTGTGCACGTTGTGGTCAGCCGTTCCCATGCTCGACGGTCCAGGCGGTGAACCGTGCATCGGCGTGAGCAGTACGGGCAGGTCTACGGGGTCCACGCGATCAAGGCTGACGAGATCAGCGCGACGGCGATGTTGTGCAGCACCTTGAAGAAGGCCGAGGGCTACGCGAAGGAACTCAGCACCGACCCGGGCGTGCTCGCTGCCGCCGTGACCCGCTACATCGTGGATGAGCAGGGCCGGCGGACCGCCGTCGTGCTGTACGTGGACGGCAAGGCGCAGAACGTGCCGTGGATCAGCAACGACCGGCGCGTGCTGGCCAACGGGTGGTCCCCGAACCACGGCGTCAAGTGACCTGCCGACGCCCCTTGATCAGCCGGGCCACCCGGCGCCAGCTCGCGCTCACCGGTACCGCGCTGGCCTTGATGTCGGCGGTGTTCGGCACCTTGACCTACGGCGCCCTGACCGGGAACCTGACCCCGTTCGGCCTCGCGGCCGTCGTGGTGGCGGTCACCGAGGTGGTGTTCGCGTTCGTCGCGCCTGGCCACTGGACGGGCTGAGCCGCATCGCGACCGAGCACCGGGCTACCTGAGCGGCTCGTGAGTCCGCCGGGCCGAGGCAAGGTGACGACGGCACCCGGGGCCGGTTGAGGAAGAGTCCGAGTGGGCCGCCGGGCGGATGCGCGCCGTCGGGGCCGAGTCCGAACACGCGCCTGAGCAGCGGTCATGCGGGCGTGACCGCCACGAACAACGATCAAGGCCAACGCGTCGCGGCCCTACCGCCACAGATGAGATCATCTCGACCCCGGGCACCGTGACCCCTCCCCCGCCCCATGCTTCCGCTCGACGCGGGAACGGCCAACCCGCGTAGTCCTGTCGTGTAGTGGTTGATCTCTTTGTCTCAGGCGTCGCTTGTGTGGCGTCCGTCGCTGGCGTACCCTCCGCAATCAGTTCGACATTGTCGAATGATGTTCGTGAACTTGGTCCAGCAGCGTGGCGGGATGGGACTGAACGAGATGACTGAACGCGTTGGTGTGGAGTTCCTCCACGAGTGGCTCCTCGAGTTCGCCCGCGTGGTCAAGGCCAACAAAGACCTGCTGACCTCGCTGGATGCGGCCGTAGGCGACGCCGACCACGGCATCAACATGGACCGGGGCATGACCGCGGTACTGGCCAACCAGGAGGCGAACCCGCCGGGCGACCCGGCCGGGCTGCTCAAGCAGACCGGCGTCACCCTGGTGTCCAGCGTCGGCGGCGCCAGCGGCCCGCTGTACGGCACCTTCTTCCTGCGCATGGCCACCGCCGCCGCGGAACACGCGGACGGGCTGGATGCGGCGGCGTTCGCCCAGGCCCTGCGGGCCGGCATCGGCGGCGTCGTGCAGCGGGGCAAGGCCGAACCCGGCGACAAGACCATGTACGACGCGCTCGCCCCCGCCGCGCAGGCCCTGGAGGACGCGCTCGCCGCCGGCGCCCCACTGACCGATGCGCTCCAACAGGCCGCCAAGGCCGCTGACCAGGGCCGGGACGGCACCACGGGCATGCGCGCCCGCAAGGGCCGGGCCAGCTACCTCGGCGAACGCAGCGTCGGACATCAGGACCCCGGCGCCACCTCAGCCGCACTGCTCATCGCCTCGGCTGCCGCCTCGGCGACGAAAATCATCCACTGATCGGGGGACTCAGCGCGATGGTTGGCCTTGTTGTTGTGTCACACAGCCGTGCGCTCGCTCGGGCGGCCGTGGCATTGGCCCAGGAAATGCTGCACGGCCGCCAGGTGCGGATCGCGATCGCCGCCGGGCTGGACGAGAACACCTTTGGCACCGACGCGACGCAGATCGTCGAGGCGATCACCGACGCGGACCAGGGCGAAGGCGTCGTGGTCCTGATGGACCTGGGTAGCGCGGTGCTGTCCGCCGAACTGGCCCTGGAGCTGCTCGACGAGCCACACCGGGACGGTGTGCTGCTCTGCCCGGCGCCCCTGGTCGAGGGCCTGGTGGTCGCCGCCGTGGCAGCGGCGGGCGGTGCGGACCGGCACGAGGTAGCCGCGGAGGCACTGGCCGCGCTGGCCGGCAAGGCCGCACAGCTGCCGACCGCCGCCCCGGAGGAGCACCCCGCGCGGGACACCGCGAAGAGCGGTGACCTGAGCGGGGTGTTCACCGTGAGCAACGCGCATGGACTGCACGCCCGCCCGGCCGCTCGGCTGGTGCAGGAGGTGCGCCGGCTGGACGCCGAGGTGAGGCTCCGCAACCGCACCACCGGCACGCCCTGGGTGCCCGCCGGCAGCCTGTCCAAGGTCGCCACGCTGGGCGCCCTGCACGGGCACGAGGTGGAGATCGAGGTCAGCGGCAACCAGGCCAGGGAGGCGCTCAGCCACATCCTCGCGCTGGCCGCGCGCAACTTCGACGAGACCGACGAGGCGCCCGCCGAGGTCGCCCCGGCGATCCTGTCCCGCGAGCCCAGGGCCGCCTCCCCGGGCGTCGGCATCGGGCCGGCCCGGTCCACCCGGTTCGGCCCGATCGAGGTGCCCGACGAGACGGCGGACGACCCGGCCACCGAGTGGCGCCGGCTGGGCAAGGCGCTGGCCGCGGTGCGCCGCAACGTCCGGCAGCTGCGGGTGCGTACCGCCCGCGAGCTGAGCGAGGACGAGGCCGCGATCTTCGACGCGCACCTGCTGCTGCTGGACGACGCCGAGCTGCTCGACCAGGCCCGCGAGCGGATCAACGGCGGCCTGGCCGCCGCGCCGGCCTGGCACGCCGCCGTCGGCCGGTTGCACGACGAGCTGGCCGCGTTGACCGACCCGTACCTGCAGGCCAGGGCCGCCGACGTGCGCGCGGTCGGGGACCAGGTGCTGCGCTCCCTGCTCGGCATCACCGGCCCGGCGGCTCAGGGCGCGGCCGGCGTGCTGGTGGCTGGCGACCTCACCCCGGCGGAGGCCGCCGAACTCCAGCCCGACCAGGTGGTCGCGGTGCTGATGGCGTTCTCCAGCCCCAACGCGCACAACGCGATCCTGCTGCGGGCCAAGGGCATCCCGACCGTGGTCGGGGCCGGGCAGGCCGTGCTGAACATCGAGGACGGCGAGCTGGTCGCGGTGGACGGCGGCCGGGGCGAGTATGTCGTCAACCCACCCGCCGAGGTCCGCGAGGCCTACGCCGCCCGGGCCGCCGAGCTGGCCGAGCGCAGCACCCTCGCGCTGAAGCATGCCGCCGCGCCCGCGCACACCCGGGACGGGGCGGAGGTGCTGGTCGCCGCGAACATCGGCGCCGTGTCGGACGCCCGGGTGGCGGCCGAGATGGGCGCCGACCTGGCCGGCCTGGTGCGCACCGAGTTCCTGTTCATGGGCCGTGCCGCCGCACCGGACATCGACGAGCAGGAGGCGGTGTACCGGGAGATCGCGGAGGCCCTGGGCGGCCGGCGGATCACCCTGCGCACCTTGGACATCGGCGGAGACAAGCCGCTGGACTTCCTGCCCAGCCCGGGTGAGGCGAACCCGTTCCTCGGGGTGCGCGGCATCCGGCTCTCGCTGAACCACCCGCAACTGCTCACCGACCAGCTGGTGGCGATCGTGCGGGTCGCGCACGACACCCCGGTGAGCGTGATGTTCCCGATGGTCAGCAACCTGGACGAGCTGCTCGCCGCGCGGCGGCTGCTCGACGACGCGATCAAACAGGTCGGCCGGGGCCAGCCGGACGAGCTGCAGGTCGGCATCATGATCGAGGTGCCGGGGGCGGCCCTGAAGGCCGCCACCTTTGCCTTGCACGTCGACTTCTTCAGCATCGGCACCAACGACCTCACCCAGTACGCGATGGCCGCCGACCGCAACAACGACGCGGTGGCCGAGGTGGGCGACCCGTTCGATCCCGGCGTGCTCCAGCTGATCGAGGCCACCTGCAGGGGCGCCGGCGACCAGGCGCTGGTCGCGGTGTGCGGCGAGATCGCCTCCGACGAGCGCGCCGCCGCCCTGCTGGTCGGCCTGGGTGTGCGCGAGCTCAGCGTGACGCCTCGGGCGATCCCGGGCACCAAACAGACCGTCCGCTCCCTGGACAGCCAGCACGCCACGACGCTGGCCAAACTCGCGCTGCACGCGGACAGCGCGGCCACCGCGCGGGAGATCGTCACACCGCTGACCACGGTGGATCACCGCGCATGACCGGCCGAGAGGGGTGGTAGTCACCATTGAGTGACCGTCGGGGCGCGACACCACCGTTGATGTCGCTACCCCGCTGATCTTTCCGGGCAACGCCGGCGAGCAGGCCGCACGCGTGGAGGGTGCCCGCTTCGTTCATCTGCCTGTATCTCCCGGCGCGACCTTCTTGGCGCCGGTTCGCGAGCTTTTGTCCGAGGGGGGCAAAGACGATGGAGTCTGCCGACGAACTGAACCTGCTCGAAACACTGGCCGAGCAGTACCGAAAGCCGTGCGGCGAGGTGATGGCGCCGATACCCGGGCAGTCCTGGCGGTGCGCGCTGCCGGACAACCACGATCGCATCGAGGGCCACCTCGCCGAGGACGGGACGGCGTGGTGAACGGCCTGGCGGTCGGGGTCGAGCACACCGTGACCTACCGGGTCGGCGAGCGGCACATGGTGCGCCGGTTGCTGCCCGAGGTGGACGAGTTCGTGCGCAAACCGGAGGTGATGGCCTCCGGCTGGCTGGTCGGGGTGTGCGAGTGGCCGGCCATGGCCGCGCTGCGCGCATACCTGACCGACGCCGAGTGTTCCCTCGGCGCCCGGATCGAGATCTCCCACCTGGCCCCGGTCCCGACCGGCGCCACCCTGTCCGCCACCGCTCGCTGCGTGGAGGTGGCCGGCCGGTACTCCGAGTGGTCGGTGCGGGCGTGGGACGACCGTGAACTGGTCGCGGCCGGCGTCCTCGGCTTCGTCGTGGTGGACCTGGCCGCCTTCATCCGCGGCCGGCTGGCCCCCAAACTCACCTCGCTCCGGGAGCGCGAGCGCGCGGTCGCCTAGACCTGACCCTTGGTCAGTTCGGTGGTGAACGCGCGGAGGTCGGCGATCAGGTCGTGGGGCTGTTCCAGGGCGGCGAAGTGACCGCCGTGCTCCACGTCGGTCCACCGGGCGATGGTGTTGCCGTACTCGGAGAAGCCACGGATCGACGGATCCTCGGCGAAAGCGATCACCGCCGTCGGCACGCCGGAGTTCTTGAAACCGGCGGGATCGGCAAACAGCGAGCCGTACTCGGCGTACACGTTGTTGGCGGCCGACGTGGCGGTGCGGGTCAGCCAGTAGAGCAGCACGTTGGCCAGCTGCCGGCGGCGGTAGCGCGGGTCGGCCAGGGCGGCGGGCGAGTGGGTCCAGGCCTCAACCTTCTCCACGATCCAGGTCAGCAGCGCGGCCGGCGAGTCCTCCAGCCGTAGCCGATGGTCTGCGGGCGGGTCGACTGGATGACGTTGTACCCGTTGCCGTCGGTGAGGAAGTTGCCGATGGCCGCCAGGCGGCGCTGCTCGACCGGGGTCAGCCCGGCCAGCGTCGGCTCGTCGACCGGACCCATCGGGATGAACCCGATGGTCGCGGCGTTGACGTGGATGCCGATCACGTGCGCGGGATCCACCCGGCCCAGGTGCGGCGCCAGCACCGCCCCGTGGTCGCCACCCTGCACCAGGTAGCGGTCGTACCCGAGCGAGGCCATCAGCGTGGCGTAGGCGCGCGAGGTGCGATCGACACCCCAGCCCGCCTGGGTGGTGGGCCCGGAAAGGCCGGTGCCGGGGTGGGAAGGGATCACCACGTGGAATGCCGGGTCGTCGGTCGAGTCCGGCGCGCGGTCAGCGGCCCGACCAGGTCGATCAGCTCGACCACCGTGCCGGGCCATCCGTGCAGGACCAGCAGCGGAAGGGCGTTCTCCCGGACCGCACGTGCACGAAGTGGATCGACTCCCCGTCGATCTCGGCGACGAACTGCGGGAGCGCGTTCAGCTCGTCGCGCAACAGCCGCCAGTCGAACTCGGCCAGTTCCTCGGCCCAGGCCTTCGCCTGCTCGACCGGAACTCCCTTCGACCAGCCGGACACCCCGGGCAGCGGCTCGGGCCAGCGCGTGCGGGCGAGGCGGCGGCGCAGGTCGTCAATGTCCGCCTCGTCGACGGTGAAGGTGTACGGCTGCACGGGGAGCTCCCTCGGTTGTGGCGGACGGTGGCTCGGGTCGTCACCACTCCAGTGGGACGATCAAGGGGTCCAGCAGGGCGCGTAGCGGGGCGTTGTCGCCCTCGTGGGCGAACTTGGCCGCGGTGACGTTCTCCGTCCGGTCCAGGCCGGCCCAGCGCACCCGGTAGCCCGCCTCACGCGCCAGCTGGCCGCAGAAGGCGCGCTGGGTGCGGCCGTTGCCCTCGCGGAAGGGGTGCAGGCCGTTGATGTCCGCCAGCAGCTCGGTGAGGCCGTCCAGGAACTCCTCGCGGCCGAGCCCGCGCAGGTAGTCGTCGTCGGCCAGCCAGCCGAAGATCTCGGCGGCCTCGGCCGGGATGCGCTCGGGCGGGCAGAACAGCTGCCCCTTGCCGATGGAGACGGTGCGCAGCTCCCCCGCCCAGCCGTACACGTCGCCGAAGATGAACCGATGGAACCCTCGCAAGTGCTCCAGGTCGTAGTCACCGGTCAGCGGCGCGAGCTCCAGCTCGGCCATTGCCAGCGCGGCCAGGTCCGCTTCGGCGGCCGCCAGCTCGACGGGGTCGGTGATGCCCAGGCGGTTGCGCAGCACGCCGTGCGTCAGATCGAGATACGGATCCCAGGCGGTCACCTGCTATAGCGTGCCAGCAGGCGCTGGCGAACCTCCTCCGAGGTCAGCCTGCCCGCGACGACCTCTTCGAAGAGCTCCAGGGCTTCGGGACTGGGTTCCAGGCCCTCGGCGCGCACCGAGCCCAGTGCGTTGTCCAGGGCCTCACGCCGCCGGTCCACCTCGGTGAGCTCGCGATAGCGCTGAGCGGAGATCACCACGGCCTCCGGCCGGCGGTGCGCGCCGACGTAAATAGGCGCCGCGTCCGGCTCCTGCACCCGCCTCAACGTGCCGGCCAGGTCCTCGCGAAACTCCCGCACGGACAACACCTCGGGCACTGTCATACCCCGAGACTAGCCCACGTGTACACGTTCGCGTACACCTTCGCCCGATTCGACACTCGGTGTCACGCCGAGGCTACCGCGCGTGGATCCGGGAATTCCAAATCCTGGTCGGCGTGTCGGCGCGCTGTGTCGCCGCTAACACGGTAGAAAAATGGGATGACCACCGAACGTGTTGCTGGGAAGCCCGGGCCCAAGCCCAAGGGCGTCCGAGTGCAGTTCCCTACCTACCTGCCGGTTGAGCTGCATCGGGAGGTAGAGGCACTGGCCAAGCGCGACGGTATCGCCATGACCTGGGTGGTAACCCGGTTGATCGCCCAGGCTCTTGGGCGACCGGTCCCCGCCTACTGCTTCCCCACCGGAGCCAAGCAAGGAGAGCTGCCGTTGAACGAAGCCTCATAACAAATAACGGGGCGGTCCCCTTGGTAAGGGACCGCCCCGTCTAAGTCGCTCCGGCATCGGGTGGCAGCCCGAAGCCGGCGCTCATGCCCTGGTTACCCACCAGGGCCCTGCACTCCTCCGGCCTGAAGGAGCTCAGCGCCTCTCGGCGCCCGATTTTGCATGCCCAAGATAACGCGTCCTCCTACGCGTACGTCAACCGCGACACCACTTTCACCCCCAGAAATTTCCGGTTGGTGCGCGATTTGTTATGCCGACGGCGAGTTTGTCCCCGCCTGGGACCAACCGAACGGCAAAGAGTGTGCTGTTCACGCGGGGGTCCCTGCTGCCTCAAACAGCTCGTCCGGCGATGCCGACACCTCGGGAACGGACCCGTCGGGCACCGCCGTGGCCGGCCGCCGGCCCGCTTCCGACTCCCCCGGACCCGGCCGCTTCGGCGACCCGACCCGGCGCGCTCAGCCCCGACGCACCGGCCGGGGCGTCGCCCGCCGGGTGGCCAACAGCCGCCGCTACGGCCGGGCCCGGGCGGCCGCCCGCATCGAACGAGGACGCTACGAGCCGCACCCCGGCCTGGAGAACTTCCTCCCACCCGGCCGGCTGCGTGACCAGGACACCGCGCTGCGCGTGGTGGAGGCGCTGATTGACGCGCAGACCTGGCGGGCGGATCGTAAGCGCGCCTGGCGGGCCATCCTGCGCCGGCTGGTGTGCAGCATGGACTGGTCCTCCGGGCTGGTCGCCGCGGTCCGGGCGGAGGAGTTCGCCGCCGCCGGCGACCGGGCCACCCGCACGGTGTCACGGGTGATCGCGTGGGCGGTGGAGGCCGGGTTCGTCGTGGTGGCTGAGCGGGCCGCGTCGGCCGCCTTCCTCGGCACCGGGCGGGGCCGCACACCGACGTACGCGCTCTACGTTCCGGCCGATGTCACGCTGACCAGCGACGATGCTGTAGATGGCGACCTCCCCACTGTGTGCTTAAGTACTCAAAAACCCTTGCGTGGCAGACGGCCACTTCCAGCGCACACCCGCACTCACAAATGGCCAGTTTTCGGCGTCCCCCAGACCCCCTCCGACCGCACCAAAGCAACAACGTGCCTGTTAGAAAGACTTGGCCTAGACCGTGGACGGGTATCGAGGGTGCACGTTTGGCGCGCCCGGGCTCAGCTCAAGCGGTGGTGGGACGCCGGGGCTTGCCCAGCCGGCCTGTTGTTTGCGGTAGACCACCATCCGGATCGGCCGGACCGACACCGGGGCGATGCGTTCCGGGGTGCCCGGGATCCGCTGCGGGTACTGGGTTACCGGCTCAAGCCGTGGACCGACCGGCTGCACGAACTGCCCATCACCGAGCAGGGCATTCCCGGCGACTACACCGCCGCGTGGGCGCGCAACCACCCCGCCGACCCGCCGAGCCGGACTTCCCGGGAAACCCCGGTCAACGTACCGGTGAGCAGCCAGCAAACCCCGGCCGCCAACCCCGCGCCACCCAAGCCGGCGTGGCAACCGACCAGCAGCGCCGAACACCGGGCCCGCCTACGTGCCGAGTTCACCCACCGCCGCCGCACCCACCCCCCGAAGTGACCCATCCCCGAGGCGCTCCGTCACCGCGGCCCACCACCACCCCGCTCGATGCGGCCTGGCTCCGTGGGCGGTGGAAACGGCGTTTACAGGTCGGGGGTGGAGAGGAGGCGGATGAGCTCGGCGAGTTCGTCCGCGGTGAAGGTTCGGCGGATCGCGTCGGCCGCTGCCCGCGGGGTGCTGACCCGGATGCTCCGGGCCGGCTTCTTCTCCGGCTCGTCCGCCTTGATCCGCCGGTACGGCTTGCCCGCCGCAAAGATCTTCCGCTGCTCCACGACCGGCAGTTCGCCGATCTCGCGGGCCCGTTCGATGGTCAGCTCGCCGTGCTCAAGCGCCTGGCGGAGCTCCGGGATCAGCTTGAGCAGGGCCAACCGCTGCACCACGTACATGTGCGACTTGCCGATCCGCCGGCCCAGCTCGCGCTTGGAGATGGACGAGGTGCGCAGCACTTCGCTCATCGCCTCCGCCTCCAGCAGCGGCGGCAGATCCTTGCGCTGGCCGTTCTCCACCAGCATGACCTCGTACATCGAGGTCACCTGATCGTCGTTCACCAGGATGCCGACCTGGTCGAGCGGCGCCATCCGGGCCGCCCGCAGCCGACGGTTGCCGATCAGCACCACCCATCGGGCGTCGCCGACCGCCTCCCCCTGGTCCGGGAACTCGTCCAGGTACCTGGACGAGGAGCACACCACCAGCGGCTGGATGACGCCGTGCACCCTGATGGTCTCGGCCATCTCGGCGAGCTCGTCGTCCTTGCCGGTGGGCCGTTTGTTCAGCGGGTTGGTGGTGACCGTGCCGATCGGTACCAGCCGCACTCCCTCGGCGCTGGGTGGCTCGTTCACCACCGGCTCCGGGACGACGGAGACCGGGTAGCTCGGCGGACCGGCCGCTTCGAGGTCATCGGTCGCCAGTTCGGCCAGGTTGACGCGCTTGCCCATCACGCGACCCCCGCCCCGGGCCCGGTGGAAACGGCGTTTCCACTGTGGCCGGGTTTGACCTGGGAGGTCAGCCCGCCCAGCACCTCCAACGCCAGCTTGAAGAAGTCCTGCCTGGCCTCCAGGGCAACCCGGTTCTTCGGGTACTGCACCACCGTGACGCCCTCGGCGGCCGCGCGCGCGTGCAACTTGTAGCGACGGATGACGGTGTTGAAGGTGGGGAACCGCTTGAGGGCCAGGTAGTCCCGGGTCTGCTTGAGGTCCGTCTCCCCGTCGCGCGGGTCCCAGTTGTTGATGAGCACCCGCCAGGGCACACCGATCGGCGCGATCACCTTCTGGATGGTCCGGGCGGCCGGCGAGAAGGCCAACGGCTCCGGCTCGACCGGCACGATCACGTCGTCCGCCTGGCGCAGCACTTCTTCCAGGATCGGCTGGTTCTCCAGCGAGCCGGGGGTGTCTACGAAGATGTGCGCGTACCGGGTGATGGCGCGCAGCTTGGACAGCACCCGAGGGTTGTCGTCGCACTGCTCGAAGTCGAACGGCAGCTCGTCGCCGACCCGGGTCGCCCACTCCAGCATCGAGGCCTGGGGATCCGTGGACACGCCGAGCACCGGGGTTTCCTCCGGGGTACGCCCCAGGGTATCCGCGACGACGGCGGCGAGATTCACGGTGACGGTGGTCTTGCCGACCCCGCCCTTCTGGTTGGCAATGACGTGTACGTGTGCCACAGCTGAACCTCCGTGTGCTTCCCGACCGCGAACGGCCGGTACTTCGGATGGCTTGTGGAGATCAGCATTTCATTCCCGGGTTGCGCCGCTGCGCTGGGTATGCAAGTAAGTTGTACGTTTGACCAACAATCGTAGGCCAACATGCGTTGACTTTGGCCGACTGGCGGCATGGCTCGGACCACCTTCATGATCAGCAGGACACCACGGGAGACGGCCGGCGGCTCCCGTACGGGCCATCGGGTGGCCACGATGCGGACGTCGGCGGCCATCCGGGCGGGACGTCGAGCGACCACCGGCGATCTCGCGGTGACCACTGGCGAGCACCCTCGTGGTCGGGTTCGACCACTGGGCCGCGACCCTGTGCCTCGGCCCGGCGCTGCTGACCGCCTTCCTGGACGGTCTGCTGGCGGTCACCGGCTAGTCCGGATAGTCCGCGGGCAAACTTTCGTTTTTCTCCACCTTTTAACGTTCGGAAAGTTCCGATTTACCGAATCAACAGGCTCGGTCAAGCTGAGTTGCAGCAATGCTTCGCATATCGCCAAGGAGATCTTCATGAGTGCCCTGACAATCGATTACGCGGTGGTGGCCACCTCGAGCGGCGGTTACGCCGGCGCGGATCACCCCGCCGATCCGGAACGGGCAGCCGCCCGGAACGAGGGCGCCGCTACCCCCGCCGAGCCGAGCGAACCGGGCTCGATCCTGGTGATCGGTGACGACCACGCGGTCGCCGAGCTGGTGCCCGCGTGCCTGCGGTTCGCCGGGTTCCGGACCGTGCTGGCTCGCGGTGCGGACGAGGCGCTCGCCCGGGCCGAGCGGCACCGGCCGGAGCTGCTGGTGCTGGACGCCACGTTGCCGGGGGTGGACGCGTCCGCCCTGGCGCGCCTGCTGCGGCTGCGCCTCGGTTCCGGGGTGCCGATCCTGTTCCTGGTGGGCGGGCGGGGTGGCGAGCACTCGGCCATGTCGCTGACGGTGGGCGGAGACGACTACCTACCCAAGCCGTTCAGCCTGGACGAGCTGACCGCCCGGATCCGCGCCCTGCTGCGTCGCTTCGGGCGCCGTTCGGACGCGGTGCTGAGCTTCGCCGACCTCGAGTTCGACGAGGACACCCTCGAGCCCCGGCGGGCCGGCCGCCACCTGTACCTCACCCCGCAGGAGCGCCGGATCCTGCGCTACCTGCTGGTCAACGCGGGCCGGGTGATCACCCGCACGGAGATCGTCGAGCACGTCTGGCCCTACGACCACGTCGGTCACCGCCGGGTGCTCGACGTCCATATGTGCACCCTGCGCCGCAAGATCAACAAGATGGGCCCACCGCTGATCCACACCATGCATGGCGTGGGCTATGTGCTGCGCGACCCGCGCGCCAACAAGCGTTGACTAATGTCGAAAATATGTGTCCGTGAGGTATTATCGACATATGTTGATCGGGTATGCGCGGGTGGCCACCGCCGAGCAGCACCCTGAGTCGCAGATCGACGCGTTAACCCGGGCCGGCGTCGACCCGGACAACATCCACATCGACACCTCGGGCGGGGCCAAGGGCTCGCGGCCCCGGCTGGACCGGGTACTGGACTTCGCCCGGGCCGGGGACACCCTGGTGGTGACCCGGTTGGACCGGATCGGCCGTTCGGTGCCGCACCTGGTCGGGCTGGGCGCGCGGTTGCGGGCCCGGGACATCGGGTTGCGGGTGTTGGAGCAGGGCGTTGACACCGGCACCGTCGAGGGCCGGGCGATGTTCGGCATGCTCACCGTGCTGGAGGAGCTGCGCCGAGACCTGGCCGTGGCCAACACCCAGGAAGGCGTGGCCGTCGCCCGCGCGCAGGGCCGCCGGGGCGGCCGCCCGCCCAAGATCACTCCCGAGCAGGCTAGCGCCGCGCAACACCTCTACAACGAGGGCAAACACACCGTCGCCGAGATCGCCGAACGCCTGGGCGTCAAACGCGGCACCCTCTACGGCTACCTGGACAAGTCCACCGTCGGTACGCGTCCCCGAGCCCGCAAACCCTCCCCGATTCAGTCACTTCAGCAGGCCGATTCAGTCACTTCCGGGGGTCATCCGCACCAGGCACCGCCGGCGGACGACGCGGTAGTCGCGCAACCCGACAATCCCGCGCATAAGTCTGGCTCGGCGGATCCACCCGCCCCCGCGACCGGCACCGACCGCCCCAGGTTGATCAACTCGTCGCGTTCAGCTGAACGCACCGCACCCGCGGGCCGGCCGCCGGGGATAGCGGTGATCCCGGGTGCGGCCGCCCCCGCGCACCCGAACGCACTCCCCAACCCGCAACCGGCATCCCGCCCGGCCAGGGCGTTGCGCTCCACCGACGCCACCCGCACCCGCCGAGCCGCCCCACACCCCGCGCCCCGCCCGAGCGGTACCAAGTGCCCGAACTGCGGCCACCGCCCCACCCACTTCCGCGACCGCATCCGGCAGCGCCAGGACCTCGCGCTGATCTGGCTCTACCCCGACCCTGACCACCCCGGCCGCGTCGTGGAACGCCGACACTGCACCGAGTGCCAACCCCACGAACAGGTCGCCAACGTGGAATGCGCGCACTGCGCCGACGGCCCCCTGCTCACCAGTACGTTCGCCACCGCCCCCGACGGCCTACCCGAACCCGTACGCCGCTGGCTCGCTGCGCAAGGCTGGCAGATCGACGGCCGCCGCTGGGCCTGCCGCAAACACACCCACCTGGACTGAAGGCCCAGGGACAGCCGCGAAGCGCGTCGTTATACCGCACGTGATCTCCTATGGCGGACCGGCTAGACTCCCCCGCCATGGGCTCCCCCGACCCGCGCGTGGTGCGCCAGCTACGGCACGACGTAGACGACGTCTACAGCCTGCTCAACACGACCAACAAGACCGTTGCGACCGTCGTGGAGACCCAGCGTGAGCACGGCGTGCAGCTCACCAAGCTGCAGCAGACGGTAGATCTGCATGGCGAGCGGCTGGATCGAATGGATGGCCGGCTGGATCGAGTGGAAACCGCGCTCGGGGAGATCCTCGATCTGTTGCGCCGGCCGGAGCGGTCAGGTCAGGCGTAGCCGCTCGCGGGTGGTGGGGTCGGACTCCGCGCCGGCGGCGGTGGAGTGGCGCAGGCCGTTGTAGACCAGATCCCACAGCGCGGGGTTTGCCTCGACCAGGCCCAAGGGCAGGTCCAGTCGCGTGCCGTCCCGACCGGTCAGCTGGAGGGCGTCCCCGGTGAGCGCGATCCGGGACAGGTCGTAGGTGCCGACGCACTCCCCACGACCCGACCCCTCCCCCACCCAGTCCACGCCGGCGTACACCAGCTGCTTGCGGTGCTGCAGGTAGCGGATCCCGGTGTAGCCGGCGGTCACCAGCACGATGATCACCGCCCAGACCCGGATCTCCTCGCCCCAGGCGAAGCCGTCCCTGCGGGCCGCGTCGACCAGCAGGTACGCCGTCACCAGCACCGCCAGGACGAGGCCGGAGACCAGCGGGTACCGGACGGCGAACCAGAGCGCGTTCCGCCGCCGGGCCTGCACCACCTCCAGGATCGGTTCGGCACGGGCGAACCAGCGCTGGTCCAGGCCCGGTCGGTGGCTCACGGTGTCGCGGTTGCGTTCGGGGAACCCGGCCCAGGCCCCGACCACGGCGGGCGCCCGGGGTGGGGCGGGCTCGCCCATCGAGTTGGGGCGGGGCGGCAGCGCGGCGGCCGTCATGGGCAGACCTTAGGCATGGTCGGTTCAGAAACCGAAGAACTTGGCGACCTTCTTGGCGCCGTTGGCGATGCCCTTGCCGACCGCCTTGGCGCCGTCGGCGACCTTGCCACCCAGCCACACCGCACCGTCGGCGATCTTGTTCGGGACGTCGTACTTGGTCAGTAAGTAGGACGCCGCCGCACCGGCCAGGATGCCGGCGCCGACCGCCCAGCCGGCGCCGGGCACGGCGAGCGCGGTCAGCCCGGCGGCCACGGCGGCCTGGGTGCCGGCGCCGACCGCCGCACTGATCACCACAGAGCTGCCGGTCTTGACCACCGCGTGCGGGACGCTGTCGCCGGCCTTGATCGAGTTGTAGATGTCGTAGCCGGCGAACGCGAGGGTGGCCACGCCGCCGACCTTGGTCAGCCCCCGGCGGGCGAGCTCCTTGAGGTTGTCACCGCCGAACTTCGACTCCCGCAGGAACGGCAGCGCGTTCTTCACCGGGTGCTGGCCGGGCACGCCGGGCCGGTTGATGTGGTCGAACACCGACTGCGCCATGCCGCGCTGCAGCATCGTCGGCAGGTTCCCCAGCGGGCGCTTGAGCCGCTCCACCAGCGGGGTGCCCTTGGCGTGCGGGCTGGTCAGCGTCTTCAGCCGGTCGGAGAGGCCCTTGTACTGCTTGGCCAGCCGTTCTTCCTTGGCGGCGGTCTCCAGGTCACCCCGGGCACGGGCGCCCTTCGCGCGCTCGTCGTGGCGCTTGGCCGCGTCGCCGAAGGTGCCCTCGGCGCGCTTGTAGTTCTTCAGCCCGTTGGTGCCGACGCCGGCCAGGAAGCGGGGGTCGGTGAGGATTTCCGCAGGGCTCTTCTGCTTGTTCCCGTTGAGGTTGTTGCCGACATTGTCGTTGCCCTTGTTGTTGTTACCGGTGTTGTTGTTGCCCTTATTGTCGTTCCCCTGGTTGTTGTTTCCCCTGTTCCGGTTGCCGACGTTGTCGTTGCCCTTGTTGTCGCTGCCGACGTTGCGGTCACCGTGGTTGCGGTCGCCCGCGTTGTCATTGCCCCGGTTGTCGTCGCCGACGTTCCGGTCGCCGTGGTTGCGGTTCCCGATGTTGTCGTTGCCGACGTTGTCGTCCCCGGCGTTGTCGTTGCCCTTGTTCCGGTTGCCGACGTTGTTGTTGCCGTGGTTGTCGTCGCCGGCGTTGTTGTTCCCGACGTTGCGGTTCCCGGCGTTGTCGTTGCCCTTGTTGTCGTCACCGATGTTCCGGTTGCCCACGTTCCGGTTACCGACGTTGTCATTGCCGCGGTTCCGGTCACCGACGTTGTGGTTGCCCACGTTGCGGTTACCCACGTTGTAAGAGCCGTTGTTGTAGCTGCCTACGTTGTACGAACCCCGGTTGCCATCGCCCCGGTTGTAGTTGCCGACGTTGGCGTTCCCGATATTTCGGTCGCCGCGGTTGTCGTTGCCTCGGTTGCCGTTCCCGACATTCCGGTTGCCGACGTTCTCGTTACCCCGGTTGCTGTTGCCTCGGTTGCCGTTGCCCACGTTGTGGTTGCCGACGTTGCCGTTGCCGCGGTTGTAGCTGCCAACGTTCGCGTCACCGACGTTGTAGTTGCCTCGGTTGCCATTGCCGACGTTGTGGTTGCCGACGTTGTACGAACCGTGGTTGGCGTTCCCGACATTGTGCGAGCCGACGTTGCCCGAGCCGACGTTGTAGTCGCCGACGTTCCCGTTGCCGACGTTGCGGTTCCCCCGGTTGCCACTACCGACGTTGTACGAGCCGCGGTTCCCGTTGCCGACGTTGTGTGAGCCGACGTTGCCGTTGCCGCGGTTGTAGCTGCCGGTGTTCGCGTCGCCGATGTTGAACGAGCCGTGATTGCCGCTGCCTACGTTGTTCGAGCCGACATTGCCGTTGCCAATGTTTCGGCTTCCCCGGTTGCCGCTGCCGACGTTGTGCGAGCCCCGGTTCGCGTTGCCCTGGTTGTGGTCGCCGACGTTGGCGTTGCCAATGTTGTAGGAACCCTGGTTCGCGTTGCCCACGTTGTGCGAGCCGACGTTGGCGTTCCCGACGTTGTGGGAGCCACGGTTGTTGTTGCCGGTGTTGTAGGAGCCGTGGTTAGCGTTGCCGAGGTTGCGGTTGCCGACGTTTGCATCACCGATGTTGAGGTCGCCCTGGTTGGCGTTGCCGGTGTTCCCGTTGCCTCGGTTCGCGTTGCCTCGGTTGCCGTTTCCGGTGTTGGCGTTGCCGGTGTTGCCGCTGCCGACGTTCTGGTTGCCGGTGTTCGCGTTCCCGACGTTCTGGTTGCCGACGTTTCCGTTGCCTCGGTTGTGGTCGCCGAGGTTGTCGTCGCCGGCGTTGAAGAAGCCGGAGTTGTTGTTGCCGTTGTTCCCGTTGCCGTGGTTGTTCGCGCCGTTGTTGAACCAGTTGGACACCTGGGCGACCGGGCGCACCGGCGCGGTCTTCGGGTCGTCCTGGTCGGCGGTCCGGAGGGCGCTGGCGTCGGAACCTGAGTTGCTTGTTGCGCCTCTGGTGGGCTGGTCGGCGAGGGGCTTGCGGGTGGCGCCGTCGTAGACCACGTAGTCGGGCTCGGTGGAGGCGTCCGAGTGGGACGGGGTGACGCAGGCGCCGCCGCCGGTACAGTTGGCGGTGGCGTCGGAGCCGGTGCGGCGGTCGGAGACGGCGGTGTTCAGCGAGGTGGTCGCGGAGCGGGTCTGGGAGGTGCAGCCGGTCGCATCGGCGGGGCAGCCGCCTTCGGCGGTGGCGCGCGAGGTGCTGACCGGTTCGCCCTGGCCCACCGGCGCCGAACCCAGTCGCACGGTGCGCTGGTCGTCGCTCGGGGTGTCCGGGCTGGCGGTGATCTTGCCGTTGGGGGTGCCGAGCCGGTTGCCGACCTCGGTGGTCGAGTGGGAGGTGCAGCCGGTGGCGGAGCGGAGGTTGCAGGTGGACTCGCCGGTGCTGTCGCGGTAGGGGACGTCGCCGGAGGCGGAGCCGCCGGTCTGGCTGATCGAAGAAGCGTCGCAGCCGGTGGGGTTGGTGCAGTCGATCTGGCTGCCGGCCTGGCTGGAGGCGGAAACCTGGCGGGCCGGGGCTGGTGGGCCTCGGGTGCGGGTGGTGCCGTTGGCCGCCGGGTCCGGGGCGCCGGGGTGGCAGTCGACGCCGGCGCCGCAGGCAGTGAGCCGGCTGGCGCCAGTCTGGTCGTCGAGTCGGCCGGAATTGCCGCCGTGTCCGGTACCCGCGCCACCGCCACCGGAACCGGCCCCCACACCGGCCCCGGACCCACCGGATCCGCCCGTACCGGATCCGCCCGTACCGGGCCCGGCCGGTCCGACGCCGGCGGGCGATCCGCCGAGCCCGTCGTGGCTGCCGTAGTTGTGGCCACCCGAGAAGTCGCGGTAGGACCGGCCACCCAGCCACTGGGTCGGGTAGAGCTGGTCATCGGCGCGGGAGTGGGACTGGCTGGTGCAGCCGTCGGCGCTGGTGACCAGGCAGGAGTCCTGGCCGTGGGTCTCGCGGGTGGCGCCGGGCCGACCGGGCTCGGTGGGGGCGGTGGTGACGCTCGCGGCGGTGCTGGTGTGCGCGGCGCCGGAACAGCCGGTGACCCCGGCGCAGTCCACGGTGGCGCGGGCGGTGCCTTCGCCGCTGGCGTCGCCGTCCACGGTGCGCAACGCGGGGCCGCCGGGCTCGCCGAACCAGGCGCCCGGCTCGGTGCCGGGCTGGAAGTCCAGGCGCAGTGGGTTGTCGGCGCGGGCCTGGTCACCGGCGTGGCAGGAGCCGGCGGCGACCACGCAGTCGGACTTGGTCTCGCCGTGGCGCTTGGCGCCGGTGCCGCTGGCGGCGTCGGTGGTGGTGCGGGTGGAACCGGTGCCGGCGCAGCCGGCCTTGCCGCCGCAGTCCACGTCGGCGCCGGCGCGGGCCGAGGCCTCGGAGTTCACGTCGGCGGTGGCGAAGGTGGCGCACTCGCCGGTGTTGGACTCGCAGTGCGAACTGGCCCGCGCGGTCCGGCCACGTGGGTCCTGCCCGGCGTCCGGGGCGCCGCTCGTGCCGGAGCCCGGGGTGCCGGTGCGCGCGGTGCCGTTCGTGTCGGCGCCGTTCATGCTGGAGCCTGCGGTTTGGGACGCGACCGGTTGCCCATTCGGCCCGGTTTGTCCGCTGCCGGATGCGGCGGGTTGCCGGTCTGCTCCGGTCTGCCCGGCCCCGGCCCCGGCCCCGGCGGCGGCCAGCGGCTGGGGTGCGGTGCGGGTGCTGGTGCTGTCGGTGTCGCAGGCCCCGCCGCCGGCCTGGCAGTGCGCCTCGCCGACCCCGTCGGCGCCGGCGCTGGCCCACAAGCCGCAGTCGCCCTCGCATTTGCCGGTCGCGGTGGACACCTCGCGGCCACTCTGTCGGGCGGTGGAGCTGCCGGTGCAGCCCTTGGCCGCCTGGCACTCGCTGTAGGCGCCGGACCAGTCCGCCGTCGCGGTGGTCTCGCAGTAGGCGCCGGGCTTGCAGCCCGAGCTGGCGGTGTGGCCGCCGAAGGTGGCCGAGGTGGTGCAGCCGGCCCCGTCGATCGGGCACTTGCCGGATGCCGCCGTCGAGCCCGACCCGACGCTCACGTTGCAAGCCGACACCCCGGGCAGGCCCTGGCAGGACTCCTGCTGTCCGAAGCTGGTGCCCTCGCACCGGCTGAACGCGCCGCTCGAACCGCAGGCGACTCCGTTGCCGCCGGGGTCGCCGAGGGTGATGTCGTCATGCCCGGTGGCTTGACGGAGTTGGTCGGTGGCGGTGTTGACGTCGTCGCGGTACCGGTCGAACTCGGCGAGGTCCCGCCGGTACTGGCCGGACGCGATCGCGTTGTTGACCAGGCCCGGGATGTCGAACTTCCCGGCGGCGAGGTTCTTGCGCTGCGCGTCCCAGGCCGCGTCCAGGTCCTTGCCCCGCTTGTCCAGGGCGGCCTGCTGTGGGCCGAGCTGCTGCTGGCCGTCGATCACGTAGTCGATCAGCTGGGCGTTCTCCGGCGAGACCTTGGTCATTGAGGCGTCCGACGTGGTCTGCAGCTTCTTCTGCGCGGCGACCTTCTTGTCGTACTCGGCCTGGGTCAGCTTGCCGGCGTCCAGTTGCTTCTTCGCGTCATCCAGCCCCCGCTGCCCGTTGATCACCGCGAGCCGGTCGTTCAAGGCCTGGTCGTTGGCCTGTTGCGCGGCGCGCTGGGCTTCCGGGTCGAACGCGGTGAGCTGGTAGGTCTGGTCCTCGGTACTGGAATAGGTGGTGCGGTTGGCGGTGGTCTGCGCCGGTGGGCCGCGGGTCCCGGTGCCGCCGGTCAGCATCGTGCGCGCCTGCTCGGTGGCGGGGCCGCAACGCTCGCCCTTCACGCAGCCCGGCGCGGTGCCGGTGTTCTCCAGGAACAACCCCTTGGCGTTCCCGGCACCTTTCTTGCCGATCTCGTCCAGCCGCTCGCCGACCTGCCGCAGCGCAGGGTCCACCTGCCGCTGCGCGGTGTCGCGGATCCGGTCCACGTCCGGCAACGAGCCGCGTTCCCCGCCGGCCAGCCGGGTGCCCACCCGCAGCGCCCGCGTCACGTCATCGGCGACACCGGACAGCGCCTCGTGGGTGGCCTCCCCCGCCCGCTTGCCGGCCACCGTGCCGACGACCCCAGACACCAGATCGGCCCCGCCGTCCAGCAGCGTCCGCACGTCCTGCCCCGGCGCCTTGCGCCCCGGCGAGGCCTGGCCGGCCTGGTTGCCGCGCGCGTCGGCTCGGGTCAGCGCGAACCCGGGCAGATCCTCGTCGGTCGGCGCGGTCGCGGCCCGGATGGCCCGGCGCATGTTGCCGTCGGCGAATGCCTCGTCGACCCGGGCACCGGTCGGACGCGCATCCGCGACCCGCCGACCGGCTACCGTCACCACGGGCCCGGTCGGGGCCTCTTCGGCCGCTCCCCCGGTTTGGCGGCGCGCGGCCAGGGCGAAAACCGGTGTGGCTGGCACGTCGTCGGCCGTCTCGCCCGGCTTGCGGCGGGTTACCGGCGTGCTCGGCACGTCGTCGGTCCCCTGGCCGGGCTGGCGGCGCGTGGTGACCGGCGTGACCGGCTGGTCCACGGGCGCCTGCTGGCCGGTCGGCCGTTCGCCCGGCGCCCGTGCGGTCACCGGGGTTTCCGGCTCCTCCTGGACCACCGGCGCCGCGGTCAGCCGCTGTGCCGCTGCCCGGGTGGTGACCGGCGTTTCCGGCGTTTTCTGGACCGTCGAATTAACCGTTTCCGGAGTCGGTTTCCCGGACTTGGCGGCCATTTCGTCAGCGGTTTGTTGGTACTGGGTCGACCCGGTGATCCGCTTGGCCGAGCCGCCCGAGTTGTTCACCTGGGACGGCTTTGCCGCCGACGCACTACCGACCGCAGCCTGTTGCACAGCGTAGTCACCGGACGGGTCGGCACCGGCATCCCCGGGCCCGCCCTGGGCCGGCGAAACGGCCACCACCGGCACCACGACCGGAGCTTCGGCCGAACCGGACGTGCCCGCGAAGCCGACCACCAGCAGGACAAAGCCACTGGCCAACAGCAAGAAGGTCGCGGGTGCGGCGAGCACACCGGTGCGCATGCACCGGATCAGCCCATCCGAGACCACGGACCTCATCGCGAGCCACCTTCAGCATGATTACGCGCAGCAAGGAAACATCACGCTCAGCTCAAGGCCGGATGATCCCCAGCGCGGCGAGTAATCACGCGATGGGTCGTCTACTAGGACGCATCCGCTTCATTCCCATACCACCGTGGTGGCGCCAAGCAAGAACGAAGTTAGCTAGCCGAAGTGGTCTGCCGACGGCTCGTCGGTGAACGATTGGTGAAGCAACGTTAAGCGCTTTGCGGGTTAATGAAACGCGCAACTACTAACCGGCGCCGACAGTGGTGGAGTCGACCACTACGAAGGACTGGTAGTGGTCGCCGGTGTAGTAGACCTCCTGGGAGCTGCCGGTCACCAACCGGCGCGCGCCGCGGTCCCGGGAGCCCGGCGTGGGCACCGTGTACTCACGGTAGTAACCCTGGTTCTGTCGGGGCAGCAGCCGCTCCGCGTTGTTGAACGTGCTGCCGTCCTTCGGGTACTGCAACCGGGCGCCGCTCTTGATCTTCTGCCAGACCGTGGCGGCCTCTTTCGGCAGGGCGCACAGCGCGCGCACCGGCAGCCCGGACGCCTTCGCCCCGGGCGCGTCCGGTTTCGGCGCCGGGCAGCTGGCCGGCGCGGCACCGAGGGAGGCGTCGGTTGCCGAGCCCTGTGCCGGAGCCGGGCTCGAGGCGGACGCGCACCCACCGAGCAGGGCGACCAGCATGGTCAGCAGTAGCGCCCACCGGGTACCTCGCGATGTGCGCATGTGGTCCTCTCCCTATGTGGCGACTCGGCATTGCGCCACATTGTGGTGCCAACGACCTTGCCATGCTCAGGCGGTCAGCACCTTCGCGGCGGGGGCCGGCCGGGTCACGGCGGTGAGCACCAGCGCCACCGCGGTCGCGGCGGCGGCCACCAGCACGCACAGGATGAAGCCCCCGCCGAGCGCGTGCGCCGTACCGAGCAGCGGGCCGAACGCGGCGACGCCGATCGCGGCGCCGATCTGCCGGGAGGTGTTGAACGCGGCGGACGCGGCGCCGTGCAGCGCGGGTTCGACGGCGGCCATCGACTGCGAGGTCATCGTCGGCACCAACAGACCCGAGCTGAACCCGGCCGGCACCAGCGCGAGCACCAACGGCCACAGCGCCGGCGAAGTGCTCGCCCACGCCACCGCAAGCAGGGTCACCGCCAGCATCGTCTGACCGATCGCCAGCACCGCCCGGCGGCCGACGCGCTGCGCGAGTGGCGCCGCGGTCAACGTGCCGACCGAGATCAGTCCGGTCAGCGGCAGGAACAGCAGACCGCTGGTCAATGCGTCCAGCCCCCGGCCCTGTTGCAGCATCAGGCTCATAGCGAACAGCAGGCCGTAGAAGGTGAAGTTGAACAGCGCCCCCTGCGCGGCGGCACTCACGAAGTGGCGGTCCGCGTAGACGCCCACCGGGAGCAGGGGCGCGTTGCCCGCGCGTTCGGCCACCACGAACCCGATCAACCCGGCGATGGCCAGCGCGGCGGCGGTGAGCACCGCCGGGCTGTGCCACCCCCGGGCCGGCGCCTCGATGAGCGCGAACACCAGACCGCCGATCAACACGGTCGCCGTGCCCATCCCGGCGATGTCCAACCGGCGGACCCCCCTCGGCAGCACGGGAATCGAGCGCAGGCTCCACACGAGGGCCGGGATGCCGATCACCACGTTGACCGCGAACACCGCCCGCCAGTCCGCGAGCGCGACCAGCGCCCCGCCGAGCAACGGCCCGGCGGCCATGCCCACTCCCCCGGCGGCGGCCCACCAGCCCACCATTCGGTGCCGCGCGCGCTCGTCGGCGGCGGTCGCGGTGGCCAACACCAGGGCGCTGGGCAGCAACAGTGCGGCGCCGGCACCCTGAACCAGCCGCGCGAGGTTGAGCACCAGCATCGAACCGGCCACCGCGCAGACCGCCGAGGAGGCGGTGAAGATCGTCAACCCGGTGCTGAAGGCCCGCTTCGCGCCGAGGGTGTCGGTGATCGCGCCGGCGCCGAGCATCACCGCCGCGAAGGAGAGCGTGTACGCGTTGATCGCCCATTCCAGCTCCGGGCGGGACGCGTGCAGGTGCGTGGCGAGCTGTGCGAGCGTCAGGTTCACGATCGTGCCGTCCACGAAGACCATGAAGGACGCGATCAACGCGAGCGCCACCACGCCCCGCCGGTGTTCGATAGTCATGGAACTACTTTAGCGAGGATTTCGATATCCATCGAACACGTTTACCCTTGGTGTCATGACCTCGACGAAGCCGCCCGCGCAGCTAGAGGTGATCACCGTGCTGCGCGCGCTCGCCGACCCGGTGCGCCTGGACCTGGTCCGTCAACTGGCGAGCTCGGCCGCACCCATCGCCTGCGGCCGTTTCGACACCCGGGTAGCCAAGAACACCCTCAGCCACCACTTCAAGACCCTCCGCGAAGCCGGCGTGATCGCCACCCACCGCGAGTCCGGCCTGGCCCTCAACGTGCTCCGCGAAGAGGAGCTCGACGCCGCCTTCCCTGGCTTGCTGAAGGCGATCCTGCCGGCGTCATGACGACGAACCGCGCCTACCTGGTGTGGCGGTCGATGAAGTCGAGAATGGCCTTGTTGCTGTCTGGCGCGCTGCGTTCGAGGTTGAGATTGTGTCCCGCGCCGGGAATGACTTTGGCTTCGACCACGGCGTGCGGTCCGAAGTAGGGGCGCTCGTAGTTGGCTAGCGCGGCGCTCGAGGAGCAGTCGGCGGCCACCGGTCCCTTGCAGAAGAACGCGTCTTGGTCGCCGTTGATGGTGAAGGTCGGCACGTTGATCCGCTTCGAGGGGCTGGCCGCGGCGTTCTTGGTCGCACTGGTGCCGAGGTAGGAAGACCCGGTTCCCAGTTCGACGTCGTTGAAGGTTTGCTTCAGTTTCTCGTCCAGGGCAATGACCTTGGGGTCGCTGTTCGGCGGGTAGTAGAAGTCGCCGCGGGTCCCGGCCCGGGTGGTCTGATACCCGGGGTCATAGCCTTGGCCGGTGAACTTCGGGTCCAGGATCGCGGGGATCGCATTGAGCCGGATCTTGCGAACGACGTTCATCACGTCGGCCCCGTGGGCCGCACCGGTGAACACCACCGCGTCCACGTCCTGATAGGTGCCGGCCTCCTGGTAGGCGATCACCGAGCCGAGGCTATGCCCGATCAGTACGACCTTGTCGAAGCGCCCGCCCAGATCGCCTCGGCGCACGGCCTGGATCACCTGGTGCACGGCGCTGGTGTTGTTGTCGTAGTTGACCAGCGGGCTGACCGGGTGCCAGGACTTGCCGATGCCGAGCCGGTCGATGGCCAACGTCGCGTAGCCACGCTCGTTCGCTTCCTTGGGGTAGGAGTACCGCTCGGGCTCGTAGGGCAGGTCCCAGTAGTACCGGCCGTAGCTGAGTCCGTGCACCAATACCTGGATCTTCGTCGCGTTGCGCGGGCGGCACAGCGTCCCGGCAATCGGGCCACTCTGTCCCGTGATCGTGATCGGCACACTCACGTCCCGACAGCTGCCTTCTTCGGCCCGCGCGGAACTCGTCGTCACCGTACTCACGAGTAGGGCACCGGCGATTACCAGCAGGGAGCTTCGCCTGATCCTTCGAGCCCCATAACCCGCAGCCATGGACGAGTCCCCTCCCGACGAAATGGTTGCTAGTTCAACGAGAGCACTCCCGACTCCGACTCGGACAATAGGGCCACTCTTTTGGGTCGAGCCTCCCCGCGAGTCAGCACTCTCAACCGGTGTTCGGGCTACTGGTCGCGTCCGACCCTTGATGCGCGCTCTCGGTGGGCGCTGACCTTGTGGCGGTTCAGACATGTCGACGAGCAGAAGCGGCGCCGGCCCGCCGGCGAGTTGTCGGCGTACACGTCGACGCACCTCGACGCCTGGCAGGTGCCGAGCCGGGCCGCGTCGTGGTCCACCAACCAGGTCAGCAGGCAGGTGGCCAGAGCCGCGGGGAGGACGTCACCCGGTGCGGCGACCGTCCAGCGCAGGCCTGAGTTGGTGACTTCTGGCACCGGGCGGACCGAGCGCAGCTGCCGGTTCAGTTCGTCGAGACCGCTGCCGTCGCGAGCCGAGGAGAAGACGGCGAAGATCGCATTCGCCGTCGCGACAAGATCGCCAGGCGGAGGAATCGGCACCTCCGAGGACCAGTCGAGCAGAGCGGCGGCATCGGGATAGGACGCCCGCTGTTCGCCGGCGACCTCGCGTGGTCGGTCGGCGTACTCGTTCACGAACTCGACCACGTTGCTCAGGTCGAGTTCCGGGACGGCCAGCACGCATACCACTGTAACCCTAAGAGTGACGTTAGAAGGTTACCAAATCGGTAACCTCATGAACTATGTCTATAGGTTACGGACTGGTGGATCTCGGTGTACTCCCCGGCTTCATCGCTGCCGTTGTCGTACTCCTGTTGGCCCCCGGACCCGACATGGCCTTCATGGTTGCCACGCGTATCCGTGACGGCCGGCGCGGTGCGACCCGTGCGGCCCTGGGGATCACCGCGGGCGTCAGCGTCTACGTGATCCTCACCGCCCTCGGCCTCGGCGTGTTCCTGGCGAGGGTCCCGGAGCTCGTACCGGTGATCCGGCTCGGCGGTGCGGTGTACCTCGAGTACCTCGCCTGGGTGACCTGGAGAGCCAGCGGCACGTCATCCGAGGCACCCACCATCGGGGCGACGGGTACGTTCCGGCGTGGGTTCATCGTGAACATCTCGAACCCCAAGATCATGCTCTTCTTCACCGCGTTCCTGCCGCAGTTCCTCGGCGACGGCACGCGGCACCCGGTCCTCCAACTGCTGATGCTGGGCCTGGTTCTTCAGCTGTTGGGACTCCTCGCCGATCTGGCGATCGGGTACGCCACCGGCGCGGTGCGCGATCGGGTGCTGGGCGGCTCGCGGATCCGGACGCTCCTCGAGCGGCTCGCGGCGGGCGCCTACGGCGCACTGGCCGCTGCCCTGCTCGTCGACGCCGCTCGGTGAGGCGGCCGGCGTTCAGGCGGTGGTGCGGGGCAGGCGAAGTTCCGCGTAGTCGGAGCGGAGTTGATCGACCGCCGCGATGGCCCGGTGGATGCCGTGGTTGCCCGCGCGCTCGGTGACGGCTGGATGGGTACGGAGCTCCCCCAGCGCCAGACCGAGCGCGCCGAAGCTGCCGGCGTCGAACTCCGCCCGTTCCAGGTCCGCGCCGAGCCAGCTGAGGTAGTCCCCCAGCCCCGGCTCGGCCTCGTCCGCGCTCTCCGCCGGCTCGATGCCGATCCGCTCGGCCTGTTCCAGCAGAGTGCTGATCACGCCGGCGATTCGGTCGTGCTGCGCGGCGATCCAGGTCTGTCTGGCCGGCCGGGCCCGGCGGGCCGCCCGCCGGGCCCGGGTGGCGTGTACGTCCGCGCCGCGCTGCGCCCGGGTGCTGCGCGACCAGCGGTGCAGCGGGTCGGTGCTGCCGTCCCCGGTGGCGGGTCCGTGTACCGCCGCGCGAGACTCGGCGTGGTCGGCCAGCACCGCGTCCAGCCGGTCCAGGTAGTCGCGCATGCCCTGCCGGCTGCCGATGCCGAGGTACTGCCCCACCTCGCGCAGTGACAATCCGAGCCGCAGCGCCCGGTGCAGCAGCTCGGCCTCGCGGCGCCGCTCGTCCCACTCCACCCATGCGGACAGCACCAGCTCGTCCCACACGTCCCGCGCGGCGAGCGCGTACGGTAGCTGGGCCTGCCTGCGGCGCAGGTACTCGAGCACGTCCCGGGCCTCGGTCCCCGCCTCTGACCAGCGGGAATCGTCGGACTGGCGGTGCCGGGCAGCGATCCGGGCCAGGGCGGCGTCGCGCTCCTGGTCGCCGATCGGTGGGTAGGTCGCCACGGGTGCACGATAGGCCCGGCAGGGTGCGTCAGTACAGGACTGACGGCATTTGCCGCTCCCCGGCGAGTCGGGGAACCCGTCCGCGAAATCTCGCGGTTTCCGGCCCCCTATAACACCTGCCGAGGCCTTCCTGGAGCCGACGATACTGCATTGACGCATCGCGTCAACGCACCGGTAGGAGTCGCCGAGCGCGTGTCGTCCGCACTCAAATAAGCTGTGCACCCGAGGCTGGACCCGCGTCACCACTGTCGTATGACATCTCATATGATGGTTTATCAGAACGTGCATAGCTGGGCTAATGGGTCTGGTCAGCAGCATCCGCCGGAATGAGCAGGGGGTGAATCGCCTGATGTGGTGGCCGCCGACGCCTCGGCCGCACCAGGTTCGCCGCCCACTGCAGCCGCTGGCTTCCCGGCCTTTCCGTAGCTCAGAAGCCGGAGGAACGCGACCTGATCTGACCGATGAGAGTGCTTCGCCTGCGGCGCTTCAGCGCGCCCGGAATCGGTCGACTCTCCCCTCGGGTGGCACCCCGGCGGGACGTGCGCAACGGACCCTCGGAGGGCGTTCCCGAGCACCTCGACCGGCCTTGAAACTGCCTGCTTGCGGTGGCACCGGTGACCAGAGAGAGCGGTGTGTTCGAACCGTTTCCGCGTCAAACTTCCACCACCTACTCCCCCACTTCTTGCGGCCAATTGGATGGTCTTCGGCGGCCCTTGACGCCTCACCCGGATCGCCACGGTTCACTGCAGGTGGCGCCGCGAGCTACCCTCTCACGCATCCCATGATGTTACTATATCTGCTGGTAGAGACCATATTAAATTATCATATGAACTATCAGCAGACAGCACATCACCAGAGCATGGAGGCAAGTGATACTGCAACGTGTGTGTCGGCACGCCAGCGTATTCCGATGCGTATGCAGGTTGTGACAGTGAAGCGCCGATTGCCGAGGAGTCTTAAGCAGAAACGGACTATCTATCTGCATCTGGCACACAGTGATGCACACCGGACTGCAACGCAGCGTGGACAGAGACAGGCAATGCGATGAAGATGTCATCGCTTGAGGCTGAAGAAGCTGCACCGCACAACGGCGTGTCATCACCTGCTGGAGCAGACCCTGCGTTAGATTGCATCGGACATGAGCTAGAGTCGTTGCTCGTCGAAGAGAACAAAGCTGTCCTCGCGGCTGGTAGCACATCTGCTCATGAAGATGTGTGTCAATCCGTGACATCACCTGCGGACAGAGGTTATGTCACATCTAACGAGCCAGCGGGGGAGCCTGATGATGATGCGGCTGATGGATAGGAAGGAATCGCCGATGGCAGCGAAGACTGATCCGCAGCTGTCTGCTCTGCGTCGGGTTGTGCTGGTGGCTAATCAGAAGGGTGGGGTGGGAAAGACCTCGATCACTACCGCGCTCGCTTCGCTCATCGCGGACGACACACACCGGGTTCTGGTGGTCGACGCCGACCCGCAGGGCAACGCGACCGGCAGCGACCTCGGCGTGGTGGGGGACCGGGGCCGCAGCCTGATGATGGCGCTGCAGTACGCCGAGCCGCTGCAGGTGCAGCAGGACGTCCGGCCGGGGCTGGACCTGGTGTGCGGCGGGCCGTTCCTGGCTCAGGTCGGCGCGCTCACCGCGACCGCCGCGCAGACCGGACTGGACCTGGTGGCCAACCTGCGCAAGACCCTCGCCGACGTCTGCGCGGAGGGCGGCTACACGCTGGTACTGATCGACTCCGGCCCCGGTGACGCGCCGCTGTTGGACGCGCTGCTGCGCACCGCCCGGTACCTGATCGTGCCGACCAAGGACGACGACGCCTCGTTGGAGGGCGTCGAGCTGCTGGCCCGCCGCTACCTGATGGCCAAGGAGCGGGACGGCGCGATGCTGCAGCTGCTCGGCGTGGTGCTGTTCGACGCGAACCCGCGCGCCACCGCCCGCAACGGCCAGGTGCTCGAGGACCTGGACAGCATGCTGGAGGGATCCGGCGCCACCTGCTTCAAGACCATGATCCGCAGCGACCGGGCGGCCGCGCTGGACCTGCGGGCCGCGCACCTCACCCCGGTGGAGCTGGTCGAGGCCACCGCGAGCGCCAGCAAGGCCCGGCTGGCCCGACTCAGCCGCGCCGGCCGGCACCGCGCCGAGCCGGATGAGGTGGAGCAGCGCCTGTGGTCCCGTGACCCGGTTCCGCTGGCGAGCGACTATCAGGCGCTCGCGCGGGAACTGCTGGGGAGGGTCGCCGCGAACGAGAGAGCCGCGTCCGCATGAGCGGCAAGAGACGCCGTCAGGTATTCGACCCGAACCGGCTCGGGGACATCGACGACCTGCTCCCTCCGCCGGTGGCCGATCCACCGCCACGTGCCCCGGAGCCGGAGCCCGAACCGGAGCCCGAACCGGAGCCCGAACCGGTCCGGGTCGAGGCTCCGGTCACCCCGTCGGCGCGCCTGGCTCCGGAGGCGGAGCGGCGGCCGAGCCCGGCGCCGAGGGAGACCGTCCCGGCCCGCCAACCCAAGGGCCAGGGCGGCCGTCCGCCGGCCCGCTCCACCGCCGAGCGGATGGCCGTGGAGCAGGGGAGCGGCGCCAGGGTCGCGGTCGCGGTGCGCATCCCGCCCACGCTGTACAACGACGTGAACCGGGACCTGCTGTCCAGCCCGGAGCGCCCGTCCTACGGCCAGCTCGTGCTCTGGACCTGCGAGGACTACCCGGACGACGTGGTCGCCGGCGTCCGCGATGCCCGGCCCCGGCCGGGGGCCCGGCGCCCGCGCGGGCACACGCTGGCCTCGGAGGGCGTGCAGATCACCCTGCGCATGACCACCGAGGAGCGGGACTTCCTGGACGGCATCGCCGACCAGGCCAGGCCCACCCCGGCGGCCAAGGCGGTGACCCGCACCGAGGTGGCCACCGCCGCCCTCCGCCTGGCCCTGGCCCGCCCACCCGAGTAGGCGAAGGAACTACACCGAGCGGACGCTCGGCCACGCCACCCTACCCGCGCTGGTTCGGTCACTTCAGCATGTTGGTTCGGTCGGTTCTGTCGGCTCGAGCCCGAACGCGGCGAACACCGCCGGGTCCTGGAACACCACGTTGTGCGCGATCCCGTGGGCGGTCACGGTCAGTACCTGCAGCGTGTGCAGTTGAAGCACCCCGGAGGGGGACGGGCAGTAGGCGGCCAGCGCCGGCTGCCCGTTCGCCGATGTCACGCGCATCCGCCAACCGGTGCCGCGCATGTCGAACACCCGGGTGATGAACGCGCCGTAGTCCGCGCGGCCGGAGTACCAGAGCGGCACTGGCGGCATCTCCAGCACCACGTCCTCGGTGAGCAGCGATACCAGCGTCGGGACGTCGGCCGCCTCGAACGCCCGCACGTAGCGCTCGACCGTCGCCCGCACGGCGGGGTCGTCCGGCTCGAGGACGCTCTCCTCACGAACCGAGGCGAGCGTCGCCCGGGCCCGCTGCAGCGCGCTGTTCACCGAGGCGGTGGAGGTGTCCAACTGGGCCGCCACCTCGGCGGCCCGGAACGCCAGCACGTCGCGCAGCAGCAACACCGCGCGCTGCCGGGCCGGCAGCAACTGCATGGCCGCGACCAGCGCCAACCGCACGCCGTCCCGTTCGGCCGCCCGAACCGACGGGTCCGGCGGCAGGTACCGGTCCGGCAGCGGCTGCAGCCAGGGGGTCTCGAAGTCCGGCACCAGCGAGGAGTGCGGGTCGTCGCTCGCCGCGCCGAGCCCGGCCGGCAACGGCCGGCGGGCCTTGCCCTCCAGCGCGGTGAGGCAGGCGTTGGTGGCGATGCGGTACAGCCAGGTGCGCAACGAAGCCCGTGAGGCGTCGAACCGCTCGCGCGCCTGCCAAGCCTTGGTGAGTGTCTCCTGCAGGACCTCTTCCGCGTCGTGCACCGAACCCAGCATCCGGTAGCAGTGCACCGCCAACTCGCGCCGGAACGGCGCGGTGGCCGCGTCGAATTCGGTGCCGATCTCGGGCATTCCGGAACCGTAGCGATGAGTTTCCGGGAGCCCGCCGGTATGTACCTCCGACTACGAACCAAGGAGGAGACATGAACCGCGTCATCGTGATCGAGTTCAGCACCCTGGACGGCATCGTCGAGGACCCGGACGGCTCGGCCGGCACGCCCGGCGGCGGATGGGCGTTCCGGCACGGCCCGGAGGCGGTGGCCGGGGACAAGTTCAAACTGGGCGCCAGCCTGGACGAAGGCGTGCTGCTGCTCGGCCGGACGACCTGGGAACTGTTCGCCAAGATCTGGCCCGGCCGGACCGACGAGTTCTCCACCAGGATGAACAACGCCACCAAGCTGGTGGCTTCCCGCACGCTCGGCGACGTCGGCGCGTGGCCGAACTCCACGCTGATCCCCCGCGAGCTCACCGACGAGGTGCGCCACCAGCGCAACGACCGGGACGTGATCGTCATCGGCAGCATCGGCATCGCGCACACCTTGATGGCGGACGACCTGGTCGACGAGTACCGCCTGCTGGTCTTCCCCACGGTGCTCGGCACCGGGCGGCGGCTGTTCACCGCGGCCGTGCCCGACCTGAGGCTGGTGTCGGCCGAGCAGGTCGGCGCTGCCGCGCTGCTGCGCTACGAACGGGCCCTATAAGGAGTTCTTCCTACGGGGAACTACAGGAGGCCTCGGAAACCCCGGGTTGACCTGGGGTTACATCGAGGGTCCGCGACACGGATATGCGCGCGAAGCTACAGAAGTATGCGCGCAGGTGGCCCGATCCAGTGACAAAGCTATGCGTACTGGGCACCAAACCAATGCGTACGACCCCGGCGAAGTGGACAGACCTATGCGTGGACTGCCCGGCGACCGTTCCCACCGGTACAGAAATATGCGTGCACAACTCCCTCCGGATACAGAGATATGCGTGGACGACTCGCCGTGACACACCCGCTTTCACCTGCGAGAACGATCCTGTGGCACCCTCTGCGGCATGACCGGGAAGGGGAGGCCCCGCCGCGACGAGATGGAGCTGGTTCGCGCGGCGGCCGAGCTGTGGGAACAGGACGAACCCGAGCTGAGCTACCTCGCCCGGCTCTGGTGTCAAACCAGCCTGCCCTACCGAGATCCGGGTGACGTCTCGGCGTGGGGCCGGCGCAACGGCGCGCTGTCCCTGGTCGTGCAGCCCGGCATGACGATCGGCCCGGACGGGCATCCGCGCTCCATCGGCTTCCCGTACGGCACGCTGCCCCGGCTGCTGCTCACCTGGCTGTCCACCGAGGCGGTGCGCACCCGCGAGCCGGTGCTGATGCTCGGCGACAGTCTCTCCGCGTTCATGCGCAACCTCGGCCTGGTGCCCACCGGCGGCCGCAACGGCACCATCACCCGGCTGAAGAAGCAGATGGAGCGGCTGTTCCTGGCCAGCCTCACGGTGCGCTGGGACGGCACCACCGACCGGCAGGCCGGTGGCCGGCTGAACGTGGCCAGCAGCTACGACCTGTGGTGGTCGGAGAAGAGCCCGGACGAGCCGACGCTGATGCCGTCCACCGTGCAGTTGTCCGGGGAGTTCTTCCGCGAGGTCACCGAGCACCCGGTGCCCCTGGACCTGAACGCGCTGCGGGCGCTGCGCGGGTCGGCCCTGCGGTTGGACATCTACGCATTTCTCTGTCACCGCATGTCCTACCTGCGCCGGCCGACCACCATCCCGTGGGAGGCGCTGCGCGGCCAGTTCGGCTCGACGCTGGGCGAGGACAAGAACGGCCGGGCACGGTTCAAGCAGGAGTTCGAGCGGAACCTGCGCGAGGTGCTGGTGGTCTACCGCGAGGCCCAGGTGACCTCCTCCCGAGCCGGCCTCGAGCTGCGGCCCAGCCCGACACACGTGCCGCTCAAGGGCCTGCTCGCCGCCACCAAGGAACTGCGCGAGTAAGCCGTGCGCCTGGTCTCCGGCTCCGCTTTCGTTGATCTCCGGCCGGTGGGCTACCAGTACTCGTCGGTCTCCGGTGGCTGGGACGGGAACTGGTTGCTCGTGCGCGGCGAGGTCGGTCTGGACGACGGGCGCTCGTGGTCGTTCACCGATCCGTGCCTGACGACCTGGGAGGCGCGGTCGCTGGGGGAGTGGCTGCGCGCGGTGGCCGACGGCGACGTCCCGGTGACCGACGGCGAGCCGTTCGGGTTCACCGAGCCCAACCTCGCGCTTAGCCTGGCCGAGCGCTCCGATGATCGTTATACGGTCCGTATACATCTTGCACTGGGGTCGTGTCCACCGTGGCCGGTCGAGGCGCCGTACTTCCTGCCGTTGCGGCTCGGCCGGGATGAGCTGCGGCGCGGCGCCGACCACTGGGTCCGCGAGTCGGCCGCCTTCCCACCGCGCTGAGTCGGTGGGCTGAGTCGGTGGGCTGAACCGGAGTAGCGTCCGGGCACATGCTCACCGGCTTGCATGCCATCGTGTTCAGCCCGGACGCCGCCCGGGTCCGTGAGTTCTTCGCCGACGTGCTCGAACTGGACTCGGTGGACGCCGGCGGCGGCTGGCCAATCTACGCGATGCCGCCGGCCGAACTGGCGGTGCACCCCACCGACGGGCCGACCAGCCACGGGCTTTACCTGATGTGCGACGACATCGAGCGGACGCTGGCGACGCTGCGCGCGAAGGACGTGGAGGTAGTCGGCGAGGTTCGGGACGCCGGCTGGGGCCTGCTCGCCGCCATTCGCCTGCCCGACGGCAGCGAGCTGCCCATCTACGAACCCCGGCACCCCACCCCGGGCCGCTAGGCCGTGTCGACACCCGCGTGAGTGATCTCGGGACCGGCCGGACCGGTCTAGTCTGCACGCTCTGCGCAGTGGATATGGGACAGAGGTGGGCATGGACGGTCCGGCTGATACTTCGGTCGAAGCCACGGTCGCTGGTTTCATCGTCTGGTTGGCCCGGGAGCGTCGCCAGGTACCGAAGCAGGAACGTGAGCCTTGCGTGGCACACGCCGACCGGTTCCTGTACTGGTGCGCCGGCCGGCAGGTGGCGGGCGGCCCGGGGGACGAGAACGCCTATCTCGCCGAGCTGATTCGCGAGCACGAACCCGAAGCGTTCGTCGCCGAGGCGCGCACCGCGATCGCGCTGCTGCGTCAGTACCTGGCCAGCACGGCGGACTAAGTCCAGGCCGTTGGCGAGAGTGATGGTGGGTGTGCGGCCTAGGCCCCGGGCGCTCCGGTGATGGGCGCGACCTTGCCGGGAACCAGTTAAGTTAGGCTACCCTAATGATTCTGGCTCAAGGGGAGGTGTCGTGATTGACCGCAACAGGTTGAAGTTCTTCTTCGGCGGCCCGGTGCTGGAGGCCGTCAACCCTTTCCTGCCCGGCCGGCCGCACGCCCGGCTGCTGGACATGATTGATCAACGGCCGGCCGGACGGGCGTTGGAGCTGTGCGCCGGGACGGGCTATGTCGCCCGCCGGCTCGCCACCCGCCAGCCCTCGGCTGACTGCTACGCCCTGGACATCTCGCCCGAGATGCTCAACGCCGGGCAGCGCCGCGCCGCCGAGCGGGGCGTGGCCAATCTGCACTTCCTGCACCGGAGTGCCGACGACCTGCCCTTCGACGACGCGTCGCTGAACACCGTGTTCGCCGCCTTCGGGCTGCACGAGCTGCCCACCGCTGTACGGGAGAGGGCCGTCGCCGAGTCGGCGCGGGCGCTGGTCTCCGGCGGGCGCATCCTGGTGATGGACCTGGACCGGCCCGCCGGCGCGATGGGCCTGGCGGTGGACGCGTATCGGGCGGCCATGGAGCCGGCCCATGCCGCCGGGGTGTTCGGCCCCGGCATCGCCCGGCTCCTGGAGGCCAACGGGCTCGTCATCGACGCTCACCAGCCCGGCACACCGTGGACGCCGATCCAGTACATCGCCGCCAGCAAGCGGTCATGAACCCCGGCCCCGGCGGTCGCCGGCCAGCACGGTGCGAACCTCACCCAGTGCGAAGCCCAGCAGGTTGAGTCCGCGCCACCGGCGTGGGTCGTGGACGTCGGGGTTGTTCCTGCCGAGGCCGACGCCCCAGATCCGGTCACGGGGGCTGGCTTCGACCAGCACCCGGTCGCCGGTGCTCAGCAGGAACGCGCACAGGTCGTCGTGCTGGCCGAACTTGTGCCGCCCGGCGTCGACCACGATTTCGTAGCGGCGCGCCTCCCACTCCTGCTGGTCGAAGCCACTCGCCCGCCGGCCGAACGCCTTCGCTTCCTTCGGCGTTTCCGCGCCGAGGATCCGGACCGCCGCCGCGTGGTCACCGAAGTGCGTGGCCTTGCGCCACATCATGTAATGCTCGGCGGTGGCGAAGGAGTTGCCGTCCACGGAGAAGCGCGCGGGCCACCACTGGCTCAGACAACCCGGCCCGACCGACCCGTCCGGTTCGGGTGCGTGCCCGTAGAACGGCAGGTAGGTGAAGGCAGCGCCGTGCTCGACGGCGGTGATCAGCTCGGTCCTGCCGCGCATACCGACAGGGTGCCGCACGGCACCGACAGTTCCCTGGGGCGTGGTCAGTTCGGTTTCCCGGACACCGCCGCGGCGATCATGTCGGCGAGTTGCTCGCGGGTGAGCGTGGTGCGGGCGTCCGCCCGGGCGCGGTCGAGCTCGGCGTCGCGGTCCGTGAGGCGTTCCTCGGTGGCGGCTAGTGCGGTGGTCAGCCGGCCGTTCTCGCGTTCGGCGGTGGTCACGGCGGCTGCGAGTTGGTCCCGCTCGGCCTGGGTGGTGTGGAGCCGCTCGGCGAGTTGGGTTCGTTCGCGTTCGGTGTTCCCGAGGGTCGAGGCGAGGCGGTCTCGCTCGGTCCGTGCGGCGGTGGCCCGTTCGCGTTCCGCGTCGGCGGCGCGTGTTGCCTCCGCCAGTTCGGTACGCAAGGCTGCCGCGTCGGCCTCGGCGGTGGCGCGGGCGGACTGTGCGGTCTCGCGGGCGGCTTCGGCGGTGGCGCGGGCGGATTGCGCGGCCTCGGCGGCGGTCTCGGCGGCGGCGAGCCGGGCGGTCAGCTCCGCGTTGCGGCGCACGGCGTCCTCGGCTTCGGCGGCCAGCCGGTCGTGGCGGAGTTGCAGCGCGCCCAGCTGGGCGCGGACCTCGTCGCGTGCGGCTTCGGCCTGGCCACGCTGGTGTCGCTCCTCGGCGACTTCCCGCCAGGCGCGCTGCTCGGCCTCCTCGGCGGTCTTCTCGGCGGCCCGGGCGCGGCGCTCGGCCAGCTTCCGCGCCTCGACGGCTTCCTGGCGCCGCTGCTCGGCCACGCCGGCGCGGCTGATCGCGGTGTCCCGCTGGTGTTCGGCCTCTTCGGCGCCTTCGGCGGCGGCCACCGCGGCCGACTCGGCGGCGGCGATCCGTTCCAGCGCACCCACCTCCACCGCGCGCAGCGACTCCAGCAGTTCGCCGAGCTGCCCGGCCACCGCGTCCAACGCCGGCCGGGTGGCCGCCGCGACCTGCCGGTAGGCCTCCAGCGGACCGTCCAAGCCGGCCGCCCTGGCCGCCATCCGCTGCTGCTCGGCCTTCAGCTGGCAGCTCTCCCCGTCCGGCCAGATCCGGTCGCAGTACTCCTTGGGGCGGCCCCGTCCCTGGTACCGGATGGTCCGGTCGCAGCCGCTGTACCCGCATGGCCGCTCCCGCGGGATCTCACTCGCCGTCATACTTCTAACTTATCTTACTTTAGGAAAGAAGAAGTAGTTTATTTTTTAGAAAAGCAAGTATAGCTCGGACACCGTGGGACTCGGTTCGCAACGGCCGGAGAAGTGGGCAGGTGCAACCGGACGGGGTGCGGCGGGGTTCGATGGGCGTGTCACCGATGGATGTGCTGCAGGGGATGTACGCCGCCGAGGCTCGCTACCTGGCCGCCGGCGGGCCGGGCAACGCCAGCTTCGCGCCGCTCGCGCCGTTCTTCGCCGACCACGTGGTGCTGCACCAGGCGGACGGGCTGCCGTACGGCGGGGTCTGGCGCGGGCACGAGGGGATGGAACGGTTCTTCGTGGCGATGAGCCGCGCCTGGTCGGTGTTCGAGATGGTCGAGCAGCGGTTCCTGGCCCGGGACAGCCCGCTGGTCGTGCTCACCCAGGTGCACGCGCGGGCGCGGGCCACCGGTCGGGAGCTGGACTTTCCGATACTGCAGACGATCACCGTCACGGACGGGCGGATCAGCGAGGTGCGCCCGTTCTACTGGGACACCGCCGCGATCCAGCGCGCCGCCGGTGTTGGCGGTGGTGCCTTGCTCCATGGGGCGTGACCGCGGGCATGATGTCGGCCATGGCCCGCACTGCCCGTCGGATGTTCGAGCTCCTGGAACCGATCTGCCTGGTCACCTACTTCGCCGATGAATCCGGCGAGGAGCTGGCCGCACTCGGCCACCGCACCTACTGGGACGGGTACTTCGCCAGCCGCGCGGCGCCGCTGGGGCGGGTACCGGCGGAGGTCGTGCACGCGGCGTTCTACAGCTTCGCCGATGGGGAGGTCGCGCGGCACATCCCGAGCGCGTGGGAGATGGTCCCACCCGAGGTGTCCTTCGCCGCCTGGCGGCGGGGCAGCGTGGCCTCCCTGCGGCGCATCCTCGGCGACGAGGTGGCTGGCTCCCCGGGCCTGGTGCGTGCCGCCGACCTCACCGCCAAGGCCGCGACCAGCGGGCCCACCGAAGGACGGGTGATCTACGCCGGGTGGCGCACCCTCGAGGTGCCGAGTGACCCGGTCGCCCGGCTGTGGCACTCCGCGACCATGCTGCGCGAGCACCGCGGTGACGGGCACGTCGCCGCTCTGCTCGGCGCGCGCATCGGCGGCACGGAGGCCCACCTGCTCTCCGCGCTGGAGATGGGCATCCACCCGCCGGAGTCGTTCGGACGCGTCCATCACCTGCCGAAGCGGCGGCTGGCCGCGGTCATGGACGGCCTGCGCGAGCGCGGGCTGGTCGACGCCGACGGCCGGTTCACCGAGGCCGGCCGCGAGACCAAGCAGCGCATCGAAGACCTGACCGACGAGCTCGCCGCCCCGCCGTACGACGCCCTCGCCCCGGCCGAGCTGGCCGAGCTGGTCGCCGCGCTCGAACCCATCACCGCGACGCTGGTGGCGGCGGGGTCGCGGTGACGCAGGTCTAGGAGTTGCTCCGGAGGGTTCGGTAGACGGTGGGCCGGGAGATGGAGAACAGCTCGGCCAGGTCGGTGATCGAGTACTCGCCGGAGGCGTGCATCCGGCGCAGCTCGGTCTGCTGTTTGGTCGACAGCTTGGGTTGCCGGCCGCGCAGCCGGCCCTTGGCCCGCGCGACGGCCATGCCCTCGCGGGTGCGCAGGCGCAGCAGGTCGACCTCGAACTCGGCGAAGGTGGCCAGGATGTTGAAGAACATCTTGCCCATCGGGTCGGTCGGGTCGTAGACCTGCCCGCCGAGGGACAGTTTGATGCCGCGCCCGGCGAGGTCGTCGCCGATCGAGCGGGCGTCGGGCACGGAACGGGCCAAGCGGTCGAGCTTCGGCACGACCAGGGTGTCGCCGGTGCGCACGGCGGCTAGTGCCTGGTCCAGGCCGGGGCGGTTGCGGTTGGTGCCGGTGAGGCCGTGATCCAGGTACATCCGGTCATCGGGGACGCCGAGCTCGCGCAGCCGCTCGCGTTGCGCGGTCAGATCCTGCTCATCGGTGGAACACCGGGCATATCCGACCAGAACCATGATCGGAAGTGTAACGGATAGCTACCCCTCAATGAGAAACAATTCGTACCAGCTATCTGAGACGGCTCCGCCGCAGGTCGCCGGGCACGAGGGCGGGGCGCCGGTGGGTGTCCGTTTAGGGTTCCCCATACGGACAGTGCCTCGATGAGTTTCTGCCCCGGCGGTTGTCTGTCTCTGCGAGCCATTCGACGCTGCCTTGGAGGTCCTGATGGGTTCGATGACGGTCAAGGCGGGCGGGGTGACGCTCGGGGTCGAGCATTTCGGCGACCCGGCGGCGCCACTGGTGCTGCTCACCGGCGGCACGACCATGCTCTCCTGGCCCGACCCGCTCTGCGCCGCGCTCGCCCGCGGCGGTCGCCACGTCGTGCGGTACGACTTGCGCGACTCCGGCGCGTCGACCACCGTCGATCCCGATGCTCCGGCATACACGCTGCGCGATCTCGCGGGCGACGCCGCCGCGCTCGCCCGGACGTTGGACGACCGGCCGGCGCACCTGGCGGGCATCGGCGTCGGCGGGATGGTCGCCCAGGTCGCCGCGCTCGACCACCCGGACGCGTTCTCGGCCCTCACCCTCGCCGGAACCCGGCCGGTGGCCCCGGGCCCGGTCGACGACGACCTGCCCGACCATGACCCGGCGGCGATGGGCCAGCTGTTCTCCCGCTCGATGCCCGACTGGTCCGACCGCGCCGCGGTGGCGGAGTTCGCCGCCCGAGGTGCGGGGATCCTCGGTGACGACCCCACCGCCGCTCGCGTGGCCGCCGAGCGCAAGTGGGACCGCACGCCCGGCACGGAGCCCGCGGTGCAGCTGGCCAACCAGCTGGGCATGGTGTTCGCCAAGCTGGACTGCACGCCCCGCTGGCGCGAGCGCTTGGCCGAGCTGGCGATCCCGGCGCTGGTGGTGCACGGTCGCCGCGACCCGTTCTTCCCGGTCGGCAACGGGGAGGCGCTCGCGCGGGAGATCCCCGGTGCGCGGCTGCTGGTGCTCGAACGCGACGCGACGGCGATCCCGGCGGCGGCCGCTGGCGAGGTGGCGGCGGCGATGCTTTCGCTTTAAGGCCGTTTCGGAGTTGTGCGCACGCTCGGGGTCGGGCCGGGTTTCAAGATTGGCTTGGACGGGGCCGGGGCGGCTGGTCTGCCGTGGCTTGGGCGCCGCCCGTTGCGTTTCGATGGTGATCTTGGATTACATGGTCACCATGACATCGCGGCCGCCCAGCGGCCCTGAAAGCGACCACCAGTTCATGGTGACCATGAACTGGCCGTTGGCGTCGCACCATTCGTCACTCTGGTTGCACGAGGGGGGCACCATGGGGTTTGATCTTGCACCAACCCCCAGGACGTCCCTCTCGTGCAACAGAAGTGACAAACGAGCCCGCACTGCACCGAAACGCCACGGTCTGGAGCGCACCCGGCCCTCGGGCGATGATTCCGCGCGGCCCGGGCAGTCTTACCGGCATGACCCAGTTGCTGAAAGTGCAGAACTTCATGCTCTCCCGGGATGGCTTCGGCGCCGGTGAAGGTCAGTGCATGGAGCGGCCGTTCGGCCACGCCGACCCCGCCACCATGGGCGCCTGGGCGTTCGCCACGGCCAGCTGGCCCGGCCGCACCGACAACGCCGGCAGCCGGGGCCTGGACGACTTCCTCATCCGCGACTTCCACCACAACATCGGCGCGGAGATCATGGGCCGCAACAAGTTCAGCCCGCACCGCGGCCCGTGGACCGACCACGAGTGGCAGGGCTGGTGGGGTTACGAACCGCCGTTCCACACCCCGGTGTTCGTGCTCACCCACCACCCGCGCCCGTCGTTCACCTTGTCCGACACCACCTTCCACTTCGTCGACGGTGACCCGGCCAAGGTGCTCGAGCAGGCGAAGGAAGCGGCCGACGGGAAGGACGTCCGGCTCGGCGGCGGGGCCACCTCGGTCCGGCAGTTCCTGGACGCCGACCTGGTGGACACCCTGCACGTGGCGGTCCTGCCGGACTACGAGCTCGGCGCCGGGACCCGGCTGTGGGAGTCGCCCGACGAGCTGCTCGACCGGTTCCACCGCGACGTGGTGCCCAGCCCGGGCGGCGGCGTGATCCACCACCTGTACTGGCGCAAATAGGGCGACCCGAACATTCAAGTTCCTTAACGGGCGCCCCAGGGTCGAAGATCTCCTTCCGCGGTGCGGAATGGGATGGAGTCTCACCGGATGATCACGTCAACCCCACCCCGGACGCCTCAGTCGGTGAACCGGTGGTCGGTCCTGCGCGGTTGTGTCTCGGGTACCGCGATCGACGTGGCGGTCGTCTTCCTCGCCACCGAGCTGTACGAGAGCATCCTGGACGAACCGTTCGTCTCCGGCGCCCGGGCCAGTGCCTACTGGGTCGACTACCGCGACGGGTTTGTCCGTCGCGGCCTCCCGGGCGCGTTCCTGCGGCTCTTCACCGATTCGCCGACGCCGGCACAGGCCACCTGGTTCGCGGCCGGCATGTTGGTCGCCGGGGCGGTCGCGCTGCTGGTGTTGGTCATTCTGCTCGCCCGGACCGTCTCCGGGGTCGAGCCGCGGTTGCTGGTCGTCGCCGTTGCGGTGGCCTCGCCGTTCACCTTCGACCAGCTGTTGCGGATCATCGGTCGTTTCGACGGCCTCGGGTTCGCGGCCATGGCGGCGATCGCGCTGCTCTGCGTGGGCGGTGCGGCGCACCGCTCGGCCCGCGCCGTCGGCATCGGGGCACTGGTGTTGCTGGCGACCGCGACGGAGGAACTGCTGTTCGCCTTCGTGGCGCCGATCGCGGTGATAGCGCTCTTCCGCCTGGGGCGGACCGGACACCGGCTGCGGGTCGTCGGCGCGGCCGTGCTCGCCCCGGGCACCGCCGTCGCGGCACTCAGCGTGTTGCGCCGACCGTCCCGGGATGCGCTGACCAGGCTGATCACCGAGGCGAACGCCGCCGGCCTGGAGGTGAACCTGGCCAAGGAGAACACCATCTCGACGCTCGGCCAGACGGCGACCCAAGGCTTCCGGTTCTTTCTCGGCATGTCGCCGCTGACCGTGCTCACCGGTCTGATCGTGTTCGGTGGTTGTTACCTGCTCACCACGGCGATGCTGCGGACTGCGGTCGGTAGTGGCCGCCTCGGTGCGCTTGCTGTCGGGTTCGCGCTGGTCGCGGTCCTACTCAGCGCCGTTGGCAACGATTACCGACGTTGGTGGGCGCTTGCCTTCGTGGCCTTCATCGCCGCGCTCGCGATGCTCGGACGACCCGAGCGGATGCCCGCGCCATCATTCGTGCACGCGTTGCTCGCCTGTGCCGTACTCGCCTTCTCGTTGAAACTCCACGCAGAACCGATCTTTCCCAAATGGGACAAAACGGCCGACACGGGTTTCTCGGTGGAACGGCTCCACCAGCTGGACCCGACCTGGTAGCGGGTGCCGGGAACTGCTTGGTCGTCGTGCCGGCGCCGCCGCCCAACCGCCGCGCTGGTCGAGGGCGCTGCTGGATTAGGCGGCAATCGGTTGCGCTACGTTCCAGATGCGTTCGAAGCTGGCGGCGTAGGTGTCGAACATGCCCCCGTGGTCGACTCGATGCAGCTGAAGCACGGGGGCGTAGGCGGCGGCGATGCCGTGTATCTGTGTATTGATCAGCATCTGGTCGTCGGCTCTGAAGATGGAGTTGTAGAGCGCCGTGTCATGCTGGCGACCCTCGACGCCTTCGCTTTCCAGGAATGGGCGAAACAGGGCTAACGCGTTCCGGACCCGAGCGGCGACGGCGGTGCCGATGCCTTCCTCGGCACCGCGTTCGATCAGCCGGGACGAGCCGGGGTCACCGATTAGCACCCGAACCGAGACGCCGGCGTGTGCTCGTTCGGCGATCAGGCGCATTAGCTCGACGTCTTCGGCGAGGAACAGCGCGGCGTAGGCGAGAATGCCGATCTCGTGTTCGGCGCCGGCGAAGAGCTGTTGCCATGCGGCTCGGGGTACCGCGCTGCGATGGGGGTAGCTGGCCTTGATCTCGCGGTAGAGCTGGCCGCCGAGGTCGTCCGGGTCGGGCCAGAGGTCGCGCTCGTGCTGCCGTAGCAGGTCCGCGACGGCCCAGCGATGGCGCGGGTGCGGCACGCGGCCGGCGAGCCAGCGCTGCACCGTCTTCGGGTCGACGCCGAGCGCGCTGGCGACGTCGGTCTCCCGCAGCCGGGATTCGGCGAGTGCACGGCGTAGCGCGTCGTTCACGTCTCCTCCTCTGACTAGCGGGATTTCGCCACGCTAGCATAAGAAGTCCCAAGACGTCCTTAGGCGTGGTTCAGCCGCTCCGGACTCGCGGGGAGTCTTCACGGAGGCAGTCAATGAAGGAGGCAGGTGACCGGCAAGCGACCCAACTTCTTCGATGCGTTGGCCCAGCCGCTCCGCGAGAGGATCCGCTCGGGGACGCTTGCGGCGGGGGATCTGCTTCCGTCGGAGACCGAACTCGCCCGCGACGCCGGGACCAAGCGCTACTCCGTGCGCAAGGCGCTGAGTCTGCTGCGCGACGAGGGGTTGATCGAGGCGATCCCGGGCCGCGGCTGGGCCGTTGTGAGCGCGAAGCAGGCCCGCGGGGCGCTGCCCCGGTACCGGCAGATCGCCGCGGAGGTGCGCGACGCGATCGAGAGTGGACAGTTCGCGGTGGGTCTGCTCTTGCCGAGCGAGGCCGAGCTGACGGGTCGGTTCGGTGTTTCCCGGGCCACCGTTCGGCAAGCGCTCGACGTGCTGGAGCGGGACGGGTTGATCGAGACTCGTCCGGGCAAGGGCAGGTACGTCCTGCGCAACTGAACCGCGTTTCGACAGGTCCGTACCTGTCGCTAGTAGCCTTCCCGTACATGGGCAAGGTCGACCGAGCGTGCGCGCTGGCTCGATCACTGCTTGCCGAACCCCTGCCGCGCCGCTGGGCACACACGCAAGGGGTGGCGGCGACTGCCCGCCGGCTGACCGATGTCCTCGGCGAGCAGGCAGAGCTCATCGAGGCGGCCGCTTGGCTGCACGACATCGGGTACTCACCTGCCTTGGTAGAAACCGGCCTGCACGCCCTCGACGGTGCGCGCTATCTGCGTGACGTTGCGCGCGCCGAGCCGATGCTGTGCGGTCTGGTCGCGTACCACACGGGCGCCATTTATGAGGCCCAGGAACGTGGCCTCGAGTCCCAGTTGCTGGATGAGTTCGACCCGCCGCCGACGGAGCTTTCGAAGGCGCTTACCTACTGCGACATCACCACCAGTCCGGATGGTCACGACATCGACGTTCGGGAGCGTCTGGACGACGTTCTGCGGCGCTACGGTCCGGACGATCCGGTGCATCGAACGATCCGCAAGGCCCGGGATTTCTACCTCGCGAGCGTGAGAGATATCGAGGCTCGGCTGGCGTCCTGATGTAGAGGGACGTTTGGGACGTTCAGAACCGTCACGAAGAATCCACTGTGCGCGGTGTATAGGTGCTTTGCATCGTTGTCTCATCGCCACATGGCAGTAGACGAAGGGTTCGTACCCGCGCTGGTCGAGTTCATGCTCGTGTTCCCGACGGTCGTGGTGGCCACCGAGCACTCCCACCTGCGTGGACCCTTGGGCTACTGCTCCGGCTGTTCCGGCGAGCTCCGGCATGTCCAGTACCCGTGCGTTCACGTGCGGAGCGCCCGCGAGGCTCGGGAGCGTCTCGGTTGGGGCGAAGGACGTCGTTACTCGATGTAGGGCGTGCCGTCGAACACGAGGAACTGGCGAATTCGGCGTTGCTGCGCCGCGGTCATGGGCAACTCGGTGATCTCCGAACGGGCGTGCCAGGCGACTTCGAGTGACTCCTCGCTGGTGGTCATTTCACCGCCGGCCACGCGTCCGGCGAAAAGGATCGAGAATTCCTGACGGACTTCGCCGTTGCTGGTGAACTCGACGACATTGCGTGGGTTGCTGAATACCCCGATGAGGCCGGTGATCTCGCAGATGATTCCGGTTTCTTCCCTGACTTCTCGCCGAGCCGCTTCGACGGGGGTTTCGCCGACTTCCTGGGCGCCACCGGGGATTGCCCAGAAGTCGTTGTCCGAGCGTCGGATCATCAGCAGTCGCCCGGAGTCGTCGGTTACCGCGACGGAGACGCCGGGAATGATTCGGGTGGCGGTGGGCGCGTTGGGATCGTCGAAATAGTCGATGCGCCGGCCGGTCACGAGGCCGACTCTAGTGGCCTGGCGCTGGCCCAGACGGTTTCGAAACTTTCCTGGTAGAGGGCGACCATGTCGCCGCCAGGCACCTTCCGCAGGTGCATGGCCGGCGCGTTCGATCCGGCGACCCCGTACACGTGGGTGTTGACGATCAGGTCGTCGTCGGCGCGGAAGATCGATGTGTACAGGCAGGTCTCGTGAAGCCGGAACTCGATCCCGGGTACACCCCGCAACGGGCGGAGCAGTGCGAGGACGTTGCGGATTCGAGCGGCGACCACCCCGGGCCCGGTGTCTTCTTCCTGCTCCCGGAGCGCGACGGCGGGGGAGTCCGGGTTGCTGATCAAGAGTCGGACCTGGACGCCGGCTTCCGCCTTGTCCCGAAACGCCCGAACCGTGCCGGAGTCTTCGGCGATGAACAGCCCGGCCATGGTGAGCATGTCGATCTCGTGCTCGGCGCCGGCGAAGTGTTGTGCCCACACGTCGCGGGGCATTGCCCACCGGTGCGGGTAGAGCGTGATGATCTCGCCCTTGGACGCCGCCGCCACCTGGTCGCGGGGGAGCGCGTCGGGCCAGAGGTACGCCTCGTCGTGCCCGAGCAGAGCGGCGACGGCGTAGCGGTACTTCCGGTACGGCGCTCGTCCACCGACCCAGCGTTCGGCGGTCTTGACGTCCACCCGCAGGTGCTCCGCGAGGTCCGCCGGAGTGAGCCCCTTCTTCAGTAAAGCCGCACGTAGACGCTCGTTCGACAAGCCCTCACCCCTCGGGACGTCCTGGGACGGCTTGGACTCTATGGGGACGTCATCAACACGTCCAGTCAGGTGGTGATGGCGTCACCCCCTCCTCGGCGAATCTCGAACCCGTCAGCAATACCCCCGTTCGAGAGGAGCCACCAAATGATCAACGACCCGATCGACGCCAACCTCCCGGGCTGCCGCTGCGGCGCCCGTGCCACCCGCCGGTGCGGCCAGGCGCAGTGCCGCAAGTGCCGCCGCCGCGACCGCTGGCACCGCCACCAGGACGGCACCCGCCGGCACCGCCGGGGTGATCAGTGGTGAAGCGACGCACGGTCCAAGCCACCCACGGACGCAGCGGTCCGTTCTCCCGATCCCACGTGCTGGAGCTGGACGGGATCGGACTCCGGTCGGGCGACCACTACACGCGGCTGATGCCGGTGTCGGAAGCCGTAAGCGGCGCGTTCCGGCTGGCCATGCTGCCGATCCGGCTCACCGCGCTCGCCGTGCTGTGGGCGACCGCCACGCCAACGCGGCTGATCGTCACCGCCGCCATCGCCACCGTCGTCGGACTCAACCTCTGAAAGGAACCCCGCCATGAGCAGACGTACGACCGAGCGTGACTTGTGGTCGATGTCCGGCATGACTATCGCGGCGACCTCCGCCGCTGTGGCCAGCTTCTCCGGGCTGCGCGGGCTGGCGGCGGCTGCCGGATGGCCGGAGCACCTGGCGTGGCTGCTGCCGGTGACGGTGGATGCCTACGCGATGACATCGACCAGGCTGTGGCTTGCCGGCCGGGCTCGACATACGCGGACGCGCCGGTTCGCCGCCGCGAACGCGTTGGGCGCGATCGCCGGCAGCGTGGTCGGCAACGCGATCTACCACGCGTTGAGTACCGGACTGCTGACCGTGACGTGGCCGATCGTGGTCAGCGTCGGCGCCGTCCCGGCGGCGGTACTAGGCCTGATCGCCCACCTGCACGCACTGCACACCGGCGTCGATGCGCCCGAGGTCGACCTGCCGGACGTCCCAGAGGCCGGCGAACAGGCCGTACCGGAGGCCGAGAAGAGGGACGTACCGGCGCCGCGGGTCGGGGACCGGCCGGGAGCCAAGGCCCGGACCGCGCCCGGACGAGCAAACCCCACCCGCCGCCCGGCCCGAAGGCGCGCCAAGCACCGAACCGAGTCCGAACTGCTGGACGCGGCCCGCGCCGCCGACCACCGCCACCGGGTCAAGCACGGCCGGCCCATCAGCCGCGATGCCCTGCGCGCCGCCCTCAAGATCAGCGGCTCGCGCGCCACCGAACTCCGCCGGCGCCTCGCCGCGAGCGCCCCGGCGGCCCATGCTCCCGACGAGAAGGAGGTTGCCAACCAGCGATGACGAACCGACAGAAACCCCTGATCAACCTGGAGGTTGTCCAAGCCCACTTCCACCGCGCGTGCCACACCCGCCACCCGATCGATCTCTGGCACGCCACCGCGGACATCCCGGTCCTGCTCGCCGAACTGCACCGCACCCGATCCCTACTCGCCCTGACCCGGATGACCTCGGCAAACCTTCTTGCCGCCGCCCGCGCCACCCTCACCGCCGCCCGGGACGGGGACCCGGAAGCCCTGTACTACCTGGTCGACGAACTCGCCGCGCAGGGCGAACTACCACCGAACGAAGCCGACCCGGCCGACGGAGAGGAGGACCGATGAACCAGGACCACGAGTTGATCGAGTCCACCCCAGTCGTGGTCGAGGACCGCCGTCCCGAGGCGCCGCCGGACGTCGTCCCGGGCACCACGCTCGGGAGCACCGACCTGCCGCCGCGCCCGTTCGACCGGCGCCCGATAGTGCCCACCTGGATCCGTGATGCCAGGCAGCGCAAGGCGTTCGTGCGCTGGCTGGCCGCCTATGCCTGGCACACCTCGGCCTTCCACACCGTCCGGCTGCCGAAGTACCTGGCGCGCATCGTCCTGCAGGCGCCGCTCGGTGCGGGCCGGGCGATCGCGGCGCTTTTCCGATGGGTGACCGACGCCGAGGGCCGGCCGCTGCGGCTGTCCGCGATCGAGCGCGGCGACGTCACCGGATACATGTCGCTGTCGCGGCAGCGCAACAACCGGGTCCGGCTCCGGCTCACCACCACCGCGAGCCTGGCCGCGTGTGCCGTCTCCGCGCTGGGCGTCGCCGGCGTGCTCTGGCCTCGCTTGTCATGGGCCGTGCTCGCCCTGATGGTCGCGCTGGCCGGATGGCACGGGCGTCGGGAGAACCGGCCGTTCCTGGACCCGGCCGTGGTCGTGCAGCGCGCCCGCAAGCTCACGCCCGACCTGGTGACGCACGCGTTCCAGGCGGCCGGGCTGGGCAAGGAGGACAACCCGGTCACCTTCCCGCGGCCGATCTGTCGCGACGGCGACGGCTGGCTGGCGCTGGTCGACCTGCCGTACGGGAGAAAGGCCGCCGACGCGCTGAAGAAGCACCAGGACATCGCTGCCGCCTTGGACGTCGACGAGGTACAGGTGTTCCTCGATCGCATCCGGGGCGAAGGCGGATCGGCCCGGCGGGTCGCGCTTTGGGTGGCCGACGTGGACGTCTTCGCCCAGAAACCGGCCGTCACCGCGCTGGCCAAAGCGGACCAGGTGGACTTCTGGAAGGGTTTCCGGTTCGGCCAGGACGCCCGCAAACGGCCGGTACGACTGGCCATGGTGTGGTCGTCCCTACTGGTCGGCGCCATCCCTCGGATGGGCAAGACGTTCGCCGCCCGGCTGCCGGCTGCGGCGGCCGCACTCGATCCGTGGGTGCAGCTGTTCGTGTTCGACGGCAAGGGCGGCAAGGACTGGCAGCCGTTCGAACTGGTCGCGCATCGCTACGGCTCCGGCGCCCGTACAGCGGTGGTCGAGCACCTGGTGCACGTGTTGCACGAGCTGGTCGAGGACATGAACGACCGGTATGAGCGGCTGCGCGAGCTGCCCAACGACCTGTGCCCGGAGGGCAAACTCACTCCCGCCATCGCCCGGAACAAGCAGCTGGGGATGCCGCTGCGGCTGGTGTGTGTCGACGAGGTGCAGCGCTACTTGGAGCACCCCGACCACGGCAAGACGGTTCTGGAGCTGCTCACCGACTTGGTGAAGGTCGGGCCGGCGGTCGGCATCATGCTCGTGCTGGCCACCCAGAAGCCGGACGCGAAGGTGATGCCGGACAGCCTGCGCGGGCAGCTCGGCATCCGGTTCGCCATGAAGGTGATGAACTGGCAATCCTCGGACACCATCCTCGGCGCCGGCGCCTACCCCGACCTGGACGCGTCCAAGCTACTGCGCGCCCACAAGGGCGTGGGCATCCTGCTCGGCTCCGACGACGGCGCGCTGACCGAGTTCGGCGGGCAGATCATCCGCACCGACCTGATGGACCTGCCCACCCTGCAGAAGATCTGCGAACGCGGCCGAGAACTGCGGATCACCGCCGGCACCCTGTCCGGGGTCGCGGACGGCGGCGACTACATCGTCGAGCACCCGGCGCCCCGTCTGCTGGATGACGTGCTGGCCGTGTTCACCGAGGACGAGGCCCGGTTGTGGTCGGAGACGGTGATCGCTCGGCTCGCCGAGGCGAATCCGGACGCCTACGACGGCTGGAGTCCGACCGACCTGGCTACCTGTCTCAAACCCTATGGCGTCACGACCGGGCAGGTATGGGGCCAGACACCGGACGGACGAGGCGCCAACCGGCGCGGAATCAGCCGCGAAGCCGTCCTGGAAGCCCTCGCGGCCGGCTGCGATTGACCACCGCAAACCCGCTAGCGACCCGCTAGACCAAGCGCCCGGCCTGCTAGGTCTAGCGGTCGGCACTAGGCCGCTGACCAGCGCACTAGCGGTCTAGCACCGTGGTGCGCGGAAACTGCTTGGTCGCGGGGGCGGCAACATCGGAGACTGGCCGCATGCGCCGCAACATCAGCTCCGGTGGGCCGTTCGAGGACGTGTACGGGTACTGCCGGGCCGTGCGGGTGGACAACCAGGTGCACGTCGCCGGCACCACCGCCCAGCCGCCGCACCTGGACGACACCGACGCCTACGGGCAGGCCCGCGCCGCGCTGGCCATCATCGAGCGGGCGCTGCGCGAGGCCGGGTCCAGCGTCGAGGCGGTGGTGCGCACCGTCACCTACGTGACCGACATCGACGACGCCGCATTGGTGGCCAAGGCGCACCGGGAGGTCTTCGGCGAGATCCGCCCGGCGGCCACGCTGGTGGAGGTGTCGCGGCTGATCGACCCCCGGATGAAGGTGGAGATCGAGGCCTACGCGATCGACCCGAGCTGACGGTGCCCGTGCGGCCGGCGAGCGCGAACCGGATCGGAGAACGGTAACCGCACGGCCGATGAAAGACTACCGACGCGCCAGATTTCATTGGCGCGAGATTTTTGTACATTATTCCGTCAGCAAATTTCGCACAAAGAATAGTTTGCAAACCGGACTCGATTGAGTTCTGATATTCCAATGGTTCGTGTAGTGCTCGTCGAGGACAGCGCGGAGCTGAGCCGGATACTGGCGGACTTGCTGGACTCGGACCAGGAAGAGCCGCGTGAGGGTGCTCTGAGCAGGGGAATCATCCTGTTCGATATCGACAAGGCCGGGCCGGACAAGACCGGTCGGCTCGGCCGGCTGCTGGACGGCATAGAGCGGATCGCGCGGCGGACCACCGAGTCGCCGAAACAGGTCGTCGAATACATGGATGTGACGATCGACCTGGAACAGCGGACGATTCGTGCCGGCAATGAAAGGCCAAGGCTGACCGTCCGGGAATTCGAGGTACTCGCGGTGCTCGCCCGCCGGGCCGGGCACGCGGTCAGCCGTGGCGAGATCCTGGAGGACGTGTGGGGGATCGACACTCCGCGTACGTCGCGGATCCTCGCGGTGCACATGACGTCGCTGCGCGCGAAGATCAAGCGCCCGGAGCTGATCGAGACCGTGCACGGCTTCGGCTACCGGCTCAGCGCCACCTCCTCATAAGGCGTGTACCCGCATGCGTAGGCCATGCGGCCGGATGATCATGCTGACCTTGGTGGTGGGGGGCCGGACCGTCTCCAGCGTCCAGCCTGCGCATATGCCGCTGAGCGCGAGCACCAGCTCGGCGGTGCCGAACCTGTCACCGATGCACCGGCGGGCGCCGTCGCCGAACGGGAGGTAAGTGTCCCGTTCCGGCGTGGGGCGGTCCGGGTCGAAGCGTTCCGGTGCCGGGTACAGGTCCGGGCGGTGGTGGATCAGGTACGGGCTGCACACGATCGTCGTTCCGGATGGGATCGGGTGGTTGGCCAGCGTGGTCGGCTTGCTGGTTCGCCGGGTCAGCAGCCAGGTCGGCGGATAGAGGCGCAGGACTTCGGTCAGGAACCGCTGGGTGTAGCGCAGGTTCGGCAGGTCGTCGAAGGAGGGCGCCCGACCGGCCAGCACGGTTTCCGCCTCGGCGCGCAGCCGGGCCCCGGCCGCCTTGTGGTTGTCCACCAGGTAGAGGCACCAGGCCAGGGTTGTCGCCGTCGTCTCGGTGCCGGCGAGGAAGAAGGCGACCAGCATGTTGTTCAGCTCGGCATCGCCGCGCGCCGGCCCGCCGCTGGCCAGCGCGGCGAGCAGGGCACCTCGGTCGCCGGATGAAGGGCGCGCGATGGCTTCGGCGATGGTCCGCCTGGCGTGCGCGGACGCGGCTCGGAACCGGCCGTGGCCCGACCCGGGCAGCCGGCGAACCACCGGGGGCAGGATGACCTGGCGGAGCAGGTTCGACAGGATGACGGCGAGATCGTCGTGCAGCGCCCGGATCTCGCCGGGTTGCAGGCTGTCGGCGAGCAGCGTCCGGATCAGCGTTTCGGACGAGAGGATCATCGTCTCGGCGAGCACGCCGATGACCTGCCCGTCCCGCCAGGTGTCGGTGCGGGCGACGACCTGCCGGCTCATCACTCGCGCGTACTCGGGCATCCGGGAGTGATGGAAGGCCGGTTGCGCCGCCCGGCGCTTCGCCCGGTGCGTGCTGTGGGGGCAGGTGACCAGGTTGTCGCCGGCGATCTCCATGCCCCGCTCGAACAGCGGTCCGCCCTTGTCGAAGGTGCGGTCGTCGACCAGCACCTGCCGGGTGAGGTCGGGGGTGCACGCCACGATGGCCGGCTCGGCGCCCAGTTGGATCTCCACGAGATCCCCCAACGCGGGCAGCGACCGGAGGAAGCCCAGCGGTCCTGGTGAAGTTGGCGAAGGTGGCCGACGAACGGGAGCCGGTCCGGCGCTCTGGCAATCGGACTCATGGCCTGTCCCACCACCACCGGATGGACGGCAGGTCCACCGGCTCGGTGAGGTCATGGCCGTGGATTCGGCGGCTGGGCCGTTCGCACAGTGCCAGCGCCGGGGAGCCGTTGGACGTCGTGAGGTAGCGGTGGGTGGCGTGCAGTCCCCAGTCCAGGTTGCCGCGGATCTGGTGGTCCAGGCCGCGCACGTAGCGGTGCAGCGGCTGGTCGCCGTCGTCCGGGAACCGGCTCCGGTGTCGCAGGTAGCTGTACATCGCCCGGTTGCGCATCCGGATCGCCTCGGCGAGCGCGCACCGGGGGTCGAGGTCGCGGTGCCTGGCCAGCGCGCTGACCAGGTTGATGCTTTGCACCGGCCGCTCGGCCTCGCGGAAGCACGAGTAGATGTCGTTGTCCCAGGCCAAGATCACCGAGGTGATGTCCACCAGCAGGCGCACGTCCGGGCGGTCGAGTTTCTCGGCCGGGACCTCGAAGTCCCCGGCCGCCTCCATCAGCCCGATTCCGTAGCTGGACGCGCCCGCGTCGGCCGGCCGGATCAGCGTGACGGCGTCCGGGTCAGGGACGGTTTCGGCCTGCCGGTACGCGGCCGCCCAGAGCACCCCGAGCGTGAAGCCCCGGTGCAGCTCGATCCAGCGCCGATACACCGCCGGCGAGGCCAGTTCGCCGATGCTCGCACGGATCTCCCGGAACGCCTGGGCGAACGGATCGTCGGTCAGGACGGTGGAGTGCGGCGCGTCCAGCAGCCGCATCAATCGGAGGTGCCGGTCGGTCACGGTGAGCAGTGACTCGTGGGCGAGCGCCTCGACGATGTCATCCAGTACGAAGCCCCAGTAGCAGAACTTGGTGATCGTCTCCAGCGCGTGCTCGGTGCCGGTGGGGAACAGCCGGGCCACCAGTCCGCCGCAGTTGATCCGCGCCAACTTGGCCAGCGCCTGGTCGTCCGGGCACAGCCCACGGCAGCGCATCCAGTCGAGCGCGCGCCGGTCGACGAGGTCGACCGCCGGGTGCACGGCGGGGGGAATCGGGCAGTAGATCGGTGGAACGGCGGTCTCCTGGCCAGCGTCGGTGGAAACCAACCTCGCTAGGTCCACAGCTGAGTACCTTGGCACGGCGCCAGTAAGTGGTCACCCCTGAGTGGATCCTTCCACTCTTTCGAGGTTTGCCGAAACTGGCCACAGCGAGCCGCTCGACCCGCCACCATGAGAACCCTCGGTGACCGGCCGGTCACCACCTGCCACAGGATCAGGGGGAACCACCAGCCGTGAGCGATGACTGCATGATCGGGCCGGGCCGGCACGAAGTGGTCGCACACGAGAACCTGAACGCCAACCTGCCGGCCGCCGCCCAGGTCTGGGCGTTACTGGCCATCGCCTCGGCGATCAACCGAGTGGCCGACCAGCTCGAAGAGCTCGTCGATCCCCGGAACTGAACTCCGACGCGGTGACCGGCGACGGCTCAGCGGGGGAGCACCTCGAGCAGCTGGTACTCCATGAGGCGGTGCACCTCCTGCCGTCGCACGACCCGGGCGGGCAGGATCCGTCGCCCGGCGGCGTTGGCCAGTTCGTCCAGCCGGTCCCGCTCGCCGAGGTCGGCCGTGCCGATGAACAGGCGGCCGTTCGGGGCGAGGTAGCGTGGGCCCTCCGCGATGTACCTGGCCTGGTTCTGGTAGCCGGGGTCGAACACGGCGGCGTGCAGCGAGGAACGCAGCGAGTAGCCGGGGTGCACGTAGGTCCACGGCACGTTCCAGAAGATGACGTCGAAACGCCGGTCCGGAGAAACGCCCTGGAACAGGTCACTGAGTCCCGCTTCGACACGGTCCGCCACGAAATGCCGGGCGGCGTTGGCCTTCGTGTTGGCAACGGCCGCTTCGCTGATGTCCACCGCGGTCACCTCGGCGCAGCCATGCAGGGCGGCGGTGACCGCGATGACCCCGCTGCCCGACCCGACCTCGAGAAAACGCCCGTGAACCGGGTAGGGCACGATCGAGGCCATCACCTCCGTGGCCGCCGTCATCGTGGCGGGAAACACGCCTGAATGCAGTTCCCATTCTCGTCCGAGTAGGTGGAATTGCTCCGGCGGGGCACCCTCAGCGAGAACTCTCGAAATGATTTCTTCAACTTCTTCCGGAGTTTCCTTTACGTCCATGCCTCGACTTCCAGATTCTCGCGTGAAGCTGCGGGGAAATTCCTTACGAAGATTAAGTTGAGCTTTGAAGATTCGCAAGGCAAACGGTGTGGCCAGTGCGCGCGTGGCGCGCCCGTGATGTCGTATATCACGCCCTGTTCCTGGGTGTATCCGCTGGTAGAACGTGTTCCAATAGCTGACGACTGACCGGCTCCCGCCGTGCGCCGATCGTCTCGTAACAGGAAGAACTGGCGACTTCACCGATACCTCGGGTACGACCGCGTACGCCGAAGCGAAGGGCCCCTTGATCGCTACGATCACCGAGCACGCCGAGGAGTGGGCGATGCCTTGATCAAGACGCGGTCGGCGAATACCGTGGTCAGCCAGTTCGGCATGCTGCTGGCTGGCTCGCTGGTCTGGCCTGCGTGGCCGGCGAACCAGTTGTGTGGGTCGTGCCACCGGCAAAGGAGGCTGGGCGGTGAGCCGGTCGGTGGGCATAGTCGGGGCAGGGCAAGCCGGCATCGTGTTGGCCGCTGAGCTGTTGCGGGGCGGCTTCCGGGTCACGCTCTACTCCGATCGCGGACCCGAGGACTACCTGGCCGATCGGGGCCGGCCCACCGCGTGCCTGTTCGGTGAGCAGGTGGTGCGGGAACGGGAGCTGGGGCTCACCTTCTGGGACGGCACCGCGCCGAGCATCGAGCGGATTCACCTCGATCTGTGCGCGGCCGACCGGCTGGTCCTGTTCTCGATCGCCGCGCCGCTGCGGCTGCCCGCGCTGGCGGTCGACCAGCGCCTGAAGTTCGCATACGGCATGCGTGAGCTCGCCACGCGGGGCGTGTTGATCAGCGTCGATGCCATATCGTTCGAGAAGCTGGACGCGCTCGCCGCCGAGTACGACGTCACCGTGGTGACCGCTGGCCACCAGGGCTTCGGTTCGACACTTTTCGAACGCGACCCGAAACGCAGCGTGCACAACCGTCCCAAAAGAAACCTCTTCATGGTGAATATCCGGGACTACGATCTCGCGGCGGGTCTCCACCATGAGCACCTGAAGTTTTCATTCATCCCCGGTGTCGCCGAGATCTTCTGGGTCCCGTTCCTGGACAAGGACGCGGGCCCGTGCATTAGCGTGGTCGTCGAAGCCGTACCCGGTGGCGCGGCCGATCGCTTCACCGATATCGGGTCGGCACAGCAAGGAGTGCACGTGTTGCGCGGTCTGGCGCGGGACCTGCTGCCCTGGGAGGCGGCATTTCTTGCGCCCGCCGCCCCGACCAGCCCGCTCACCTGGCTGACCGGGGCGATCACACCAACGGTGCGCAAACCGGTCCGCCGACTGCCGTCCGGACGCAGCGTACTGGGCCTTGGCGACGCCGTCGTACTCAACGACCCGCTCGCCGGGCAAGGCGCGAACAACGCCACCCGGATGGCACGTTTCTTCGCCGAACGTCTGGCCGCCCGCGGCGACGGGCCATTCGACGCGGACTGGCTGAACGGCCAGTTCGACGAGTTCTGGACATACGGCCGCTTCGTCAACGACTTCTCCAACGCCCTGTTGGAACCGCGGGCCGGGTTCCAGCAAGACCTCCTGATCGCCGCGTCGCGGCACCCGGAGATCGGCTCCGCGATCTTCGACGGCTTCGGCGATCCGGCAGGCCTGTTCCCGTGGTTCGCCGAACCCACCGCGGCCAGGGCGTTCCTCCGGCAGCATCAGGTCAGCCGAACCGACGTGCTGCGCTACAAGATCGGCGTGGCCGGGAAGGTCCTCGGCCACCAACTCTCCCAGAGGCTCAACCAGCGAGGGTAGAAACGCCCGCCGGGGCCGTCAGCCGATTAGCCGGTCTTGTCGGTGCTCGCCGTAGAACTGAACCTGCTGGTTCAGGATCGTACGCAGGCTCTCGTCACGCGAGACGCCGTAGACAGTGCCGGGGAAATCCAGAGGCTTCTGGACTGCCCACAGTTCGTCATGCCGGTCAGGCGAGAACATCTGCGCCGGGTCCCCAATCGCGATCCAGCCAATCGGCAGTGTGCTCCCGGGCTCCAGCCGCGAGTTCACGTGCAGGACCGAATTGATGCGTAGCTCGCTGCCTGCTCCGACGAGAGCACCTGGAAAAACAGACACGCCCGTAGCGATGAACACCTCGTCCTGGACAGTGGCACCGTTGATGTGAGCGTGAGGTCCGATGAGGACCGCGTCACCGAGCACAGCCGGGTGATCCCTCCGCCCGCGGATCAGCGCGTTCTCCAACACGACGACGTCGTTCCCGACGGTTACGCGTCCGTCTTCCGCCGTCGGTACGCCGGCACCCAACTCGGTGAGTGGATCTACGCTGTGGCCGGCTGGCCCGGCGTCACCTGGCTGGAACTGCTCGCGTCGTTCCTGCCCCCGGCACTGGCCGTGGTGCTGGTCCTGGCCTACGGCTCCGCGGCAAAGTGACCACGTAGCGGGAGGTTCCGATGGCTGATCGAGCGGCCATGTCGGACGAGTCGAGCGGGGTCGGGCCGCGAGGGGCGTTGGCTCGGCGGTGGCCGACGTTGCTCGCGCTCGCCGTCAGTGCGCCGGGTTTCTTCGATCAGCCGAACGCAGAGGAGGTGCACGCCCTCGCTCAGGCGATGTTGCTGTTGCCGCTGTGGTACGTGGTGGTGGGGGCGGTCGCCCGGCGGGGCTGGACGTGGTTCGTGGTGGTCGGGGTCACCGGCCTGTTCGTGCTGTTGCGCATGCAGGAGCGTGTCGAGCCGGTGCTGGTGCTGCTCGCCATCTCACTCACGGGCGTGCTGTGGGGATCGGTGCGCGGGCGGTTGGCGCACCCGTCGTTCCTGCTGCAGATCGCCGGGCTGGTGGTGTTCGCCGCGCTAGCGGTGGCGGGTTTGGCCAGCGCGCCGGACCTCGGCCGGTACTTGGTGGCGGCCGGTTGGTTCGCGCACGGCCTCTGGGACATCGCGCACTACCGGGCCGACGCGGGAGTGGCGCGCACCGGCGCCGAGTGGTGCGCGGTCGTCGACATTGTCATCGCCGCTCAGCTCGTCCTGCTGCCACTGCTGATATGACCCGGGATTCCTTGCTGGTCAGGAACGCGGAGAGGCTGGCTGGCCGGAGCAGGTGCCGAGGAAGCGGCCCTCCTGAGTGGGGCTCTGGACGAAGGGCCCGACTTCGCCAAACAGGCCAAGGAATCCTTCGAGCGGCAGCCAACAAGACGAGCATGAGCACCGCCTGTGCGCCGACCTGATCGGCACGCTTCTTGGTCTCGTTCGCTGACGGCAGGCTGCTGCTGGTGAAGCTGAGCGAGGTGGACACTGTCGCGTCGCTGCATCACGGAACGTCGCCCCGGCGCTACCCCGAGTGATCAAGTGGGCTAGTCTGCCGCCGATCTTGTGGCGAACCTGGGGTGGGGGCTGAGATCAGTGGTGGGTTCGATCAACCGTGTGCTGCGCCGGACTTCGGCGAAGGCTGCGCTGGCGGTCGCTGGGGCCGTTGCGCTCACGGCGGCCGGGCTGGGCATGGGTGCGGCTTCCGCTGTGGATCTGCCGGGCGGGCCGGAGATCCCGATCGACGTGCCGCCGATCTACATCCCGGAGCTGGGCAACCTGCCGATCGGCCCGACCCCGCTGGGCGCCAAGGGCGCGCACCGGCCGGTTCCCGCCCCCACCGGCTGCGCCAAGAAGGTCAAGCCGGCGGAAGCCGATGCGGCGGTCAACGCCGCGCGAGCCGGTGACCGGATCTGCGTGATCGGCGGCGCTTCGGAACGCATGCTGATCATCCGGGCGCCGGAGAAGCCCCAGCCACAGATCAACCTGGTCGGCGACGGCAGCGCGATCAAAGGGATCTTCGTCGTGGCCAGCAACGTCGTGATCGAGAACTTCAACTCGATCGACGCCGAGGCGCCCGGCGTACTCATCAAGGGCCACAACATGACCCTGCGCAACATGGTGATCGACAACCCCAAGGACGCGGACAACGACGGCATCCGGTTCTTCGGCAGCCGACTGCGCATCCTCAACAACACCATCACCAACGTCCGCAACACCGATGGTGCGCACGCCGACTGCATGCAGACCTACTCCAAGGACGGCGACCCGAAGCCTCCCGTGGTGATCTACAACGACCCCAGCTGGGACGTCCTCATCGACAGCAACCGCTGCGAAGGCATCGACAACCAGTGCCTGATCGCCGAGGGACCGAACGACGGCGAGGGCAGCGGCCAAGGGCACAGCCGCGACATCATCTTCAGCCGCAACCTGTGCGACGCGACGGGACTTGCGTACCAGACGGTCATGCTCGAGGACATCCAGCGCATGACCATCGCGTTCAACGACATCAAGGGCCCGATCCGCAAAGCGTTCGCGTTCGATATCGGCTCCACCGAGGGCAAGGTCGTCGGCAACCGGCTCGATCCGCGCATCCCCTGCCACGTGGGCATGGACGAGTCCTCCAAGCCCGGTTACCTCGGCCCGGCACCCACCTGCGAGCCGTGACGGCCGATTCGGTTAGGCCAACAGCTCCGGGACCGAGCGTTGGATGCTCACGCGGATCCGGCCGTCCGGTGGGGTCCCTTCGACGGGGTCGGGCCTGGTGAACATTTCCGCGAGGCGTCCGGTCGGCGCTCTGGACAGATCCGCAAGCCGAGCGCGCGAGCGCACCGACGGACGTCGGCGAACCAGTCGAGCGGGGCGGCGTCGGTGCCGCGGTGCCCGGTAGACCCGGTCGGTGAGCGCTACCCGCGGCCGGTGGATGGTGGCGAGGGACATGGTCGGGTTCCTTCCTCGTTGCGGGATGGGCGGATGGCCGCGGAAGGACGGCGGGCTTCGGGCGGTCATCGCGCTTCCCCGGCGGCGTGGGTGACCAGCTCGGCGAAGACGCGGGCGAACTCGGGTCCGCTCTGGCCGGTCACGGTGGGCGGGCCCCGGTTAGCGGTGTTGGTGAGCGGGACGACGAGCTCGCCCCGGGCGTTGACGATCGCGCCGCCGGAGAAGCCCCCGGTGGCCCAGCCGAAGAAGCTGAGGTTGAGCGGGTTGCTGGTCTTGATCACGGGTCCGCCGGCGAGGGCGAACTGTTGCCTGGCCGCGGTGATGCCGGGGTAGCCGATGGCGATGACCGGTTCGCCCGGGGCGGGTGCGGTCCGCGCCATCGGGATGTAGGGCAGCGGCTTGCGGTAGTCGGGGCGGCCGGTCTCCACGCCCCGGTCGATGCGCAGCGCGTCGATGTCGACGACCCGGGTGGACTCCTGGTCACCGTCGGTCCGCCAGTAGGCCTGCGCGCGGTCGGTGCCGCCGATCCGCGCGCTGACCTCGTTCGGCTCCGGGCGCTGGATCGGCCGGGTACGGAACGAACGGCCGTCGCGCAGCTCGGCGACCAGCTCGCGGGTCTCGCCATCGTCGGTGGTGACGTGCGCGGCGGTGAGGATGGTGCCGTTCGGGTCGATGATCACGCCGCTGCCCACCGAGGTACCGTCCGCCGCCCGGAGCCGGACCACGGCCGGGATGGCCCGCTCCAGCGCGTCGGTCGGGGTGGCGCCGGGCTTCGCGTCGAGCCTCGGTGCATCGGTGGCGTCGGAGGCGCGGAGCGGCTGGGACTGGATGAGGCCGGCGCCGACCGGGGTGTCCTGGGTCAGCAGCGCAATCGGCTGGCGCTGATCGGGGCTGATGTAGTAGTCGATGCCGTCCGCGCTGGCCCGGGGCGTGTCGTCGCGGGTGTGCCAGGCCTGGGCGATCTGGGCGGGGGTAGCGGCGGTTTCGTCGCGCCGGCGGGAGTCGGGCCAGTAGCGTTCGTCCAGGTAGGCCTTGTGCTCGATGGTGTAGGTGAGGCTGCGCAGCTCGTCGGTCAGGGTCATCACCTGGTCCGGCATGGCGCCGACGACCAGGTCGCCGCGCGGGTCGGGCAGTACCAGCAGCGGTCCGCGTTGCGGATCAACCCGCTCGACGAACCCGGCCTGGGTGAATTCGGTGGCCAGCCGGGTTTCCGCATCGTGCGCCGGGATGACCACGCTGGAGGGCAGCGCGACCGGGGCGAGCCGGGCGCCACCTTCCAGCGCGCTGGTCACGGAGAGCAGCAGGGCGACCATGACCGCCCACCGGCGCACCGACCTGGCGGGCCGGTGGGCGGCGGGCCGGCCGGTCAGCTCCTCGGTGACCCCGAGGGCGCGGCTCCAGTAGCGCGGCCCCTTCAGCACCCGCGACCCGAACGGCCAGAGCAGCAGGCGGCCGACCCCGCCGTGCAGGTACCGCCGCGCCTTGTCCCGGTCGGCCGGTTCCCTGCCGCGTTCGCTGTAGAACTCGGCGTAGTAGACGTCGTTGCCGAACCGGTCGCGCACCATCGTCAGGCCGACGGCGCCGGCCGCCGTACCGACCAGAGCGAGCAGCCCGCCGGCCGGACCGAGCAGGGTGATCAGGCCCCACCAGAAGCCGACCAGCACCGGCGCGTACAGCACCGGCACGGCCAGCCGCAGTGCGCCGATGCCGACCTTCGGCGCGCCCAGCTTGGTGGTGTCCGGCGGCCCTCGGGTCGGGTGCAGGCGCCACCACCAGCGCAGGAACGGCATCACCGTGCGCACAGCGGCGACCAGCAACACGCCGGCGGTGACCAGCAGCGCGGTGGGCAACCCGGCGACCGGGCTGACCGTCGGGCAGTAGTCGGCCGCGTATGCGGTGCCGGCGAACGGGCCGATCAGCAGCAGCCCGGCGGGTGCACCGATCGTGATCACCGCCCGTGCGAGGCGCCGTGCCCAACCGGCTTTGTGGACTGGTCGGGTCGTACCGCCGGCCGGGTCACGCACCGGCGAAGTGCCGCTGCCGTCGCCACGGGGGCCGTCGCGTCGGGCGGGGCCGCCGCCGGAGCCGGGGCCGTTGCCCGGGCCGTCGCCTGCGCCTGGGGCGGGGCGGTTGCCGGTGCGGCGTGGGGCGGTCCGGTTGCGGCGGCCGGTCACCGTCTCGGCGAAGGCGCGGGCGAACTCGGGACCACTCTGGCCGGTGACCGTGGACGAGCCCTCGCTCTTGGTGAGCGGGGCGATCAGCTCGCCCCGGGTGTTGAACAGCGCGCCGCCGGAGAAGCCCCGGGTGGACCAACCGAAGTAGCTGAACTCCAGCGGGTCGGGGCCGCGCTGGGTAGGCCCGCCGGACAGCGCGAACTGCTGCAGGTCCGGTTCCACACCCGGGTAGCCGACCGCGATCACCGGCTCGCCCTCGGCCGGCCGAGTGGGCGCCATCCGCACGTAGGGCAGCGGTTTGGCGTAGTCGGGGCGGCCGGTGTCCACGCCTCGGTCGATGCGCAGCGCGTCGATGTCGACCACGTCGTGCTTCAGCTCGTCGCCGTCGGTCCGCCAGTAGCTGATGGACCGGGGCAGGTCCAGGCCGGGGTGGCGGCGCTGCACCTCGCGCCCTACCTCGGTCCCGTCCGGGCGTTCGATGTGCGTGGTGCGGAAGGAGCGGCCGTCGCGTAGCTCGGCGACCAGGTCGATGGGCTGGCCGTCGCCGGTGGTGACGTGTGCGGCGGTGAGGATGGTGCCGTTCGGGTCGATGATCACGCCGCTGCCCACCGCGCTGCCGTCGGCCAGCCGCAGCCGCACCACCGCCGGGATGGCCCGCGCCAGCACGTCGGTGGCCCCGGCGTGGCCGGCGGCGGGCAGGCGTGGCGCGGACTCGGCGTAACCGGGGTCGACCGGCTGCGACTGGATCAGGCCGGCACCGACCGGGGTGCGTTGGGTCAGCAGCCCGATCGGGTCCTTCTGGGCGTCCGGGCTGATCGTGTAGTCGAAGCCGTCCGCGCTGGCCCGGGGCCGATCGGGGCGGTTGTGCCAGGCCTCGGCGACCTCGGCGGGACCGGCGGAGCTTTCGTCCTTCGGGCGGAAGCTGGGCCAGTAGCTTTCGTTCAGGTAGGCCTTGTGCTCGATGGTGTAGGTGAGGCTGCGCAGCTCGTCGGTCAGCGTCATGACCTGGTCCGGCATGGCGCCGACGACCAGGTCGCCGCGCGGGTCGGGCAATACCAGCAGCGGTCCGCGTTGTGGATCAACCCGCTCGACGAACCCGGCCCGGGTGAACTGGGCGGCCAGGCCCTGTTCCGAGGCGTGAGCGGGGACGACCGCGCTGGTGGGCAGGGCAATGGGCGCCGGTGGGGCGGCGGTGCGCAGCACGCCGGTGAAGGCCAGCAGCAGCGCCGCCATCACGGTCCAGCGGCGCAACGACCGGGCCGGTCGGTCCGTGGCGGGCTGGCCGCTGAGCTGTTCGCCGACCGCGAGCGCGCGGTACCAGTAAGCGGGATCCTTGGTCAGCCGCGAGCCGAACGGCCAGACCAGCAGGCGGCCGACCGCGTCGCGCAGGTACCGCTGCGCCTTCTCCCGCTCCCTCGGGTCGTCGGCGGCGTGCTCGCTGTGGTACTCGGCGGAGCGGATGTCGCCGCCGAACCGGTCCCGGACCAGGGAAATCCCGAACGCGCCGAACATGGTGCCGATCAGCGCGAGTGCGCTGGCGAACGGCCCGAGCGCCCAGATCAGCCCGCCCCACACCGGCGCCAGCACCACCAGGTACAGCAGCGGCACGGCCAGCCGCAGCGCGCCGAAGCTGAGCTTCGGGGCGGTCCCCGGTGGCCCCCGGGTCGGGCGCAGCCGCCACCACCACCGGACGAACGGCAGCACCGCCGCGACCGCGGCGGCCAGCAACGCCCCGCCCGTGACCACCAGCGCGGTGGGCAACCCGTCCAACACGCTGATCGTCGGGTAGTAGTCGGCCGCGTACGCGTGATCGGCGAACGGGCCGACCAGCAGGAAGCCGGCCAACGCGATCACCAGCACCGCCCTGGCGAGGAGTCGCCCGGTCCACCGCGCGGCCTGGCGCAGTCGACGTACGGCTGCCCGGGGCAGCGGGCGGGCGGCCAGCCCGACGGTGACTACGCCGACCGCGAGCGCGATGCGTTCGATGATCCCGAGGGACAGCGCCGCCGGCAGGCCGACCACGTCGATCGTGGTCAGCAGTGACCGGATGATCGTGGCGGCGGCGGTGCCGACGAAGGCCCAGGCGACGGTGCGCATGGTTCGACCGGCGTGGAGTGCGCCGGCGAGTCGGACCCCGGCCCAGGGCAGCGCGACGAACAGCACTGCGGCCGCGGCCAGGTGCATCCGTGAGGAGAAGGCGTCCGGCGCGTTCGGCACGGTCGGGAAGACCGCGACGAGCACGAGCGCGGCGCTGGACAGGCGCAGCAGGACCCGGGTGAGAGTGCCGGTTCGCACGGCGAGGCGGACGAGCTCGACGGCGGCGGCCATGGCGACCATGCCGACGGCGAGGAACGTGAAGCCGTCGGGTGCGGCGACGTAGCCGCTGACCGTGTTGCCGACGGGGGAAAGTTGGCCGATGCCGGCGACGTGCGCGCCGGTGATGGTGGCGACGGCGACACCGAGCACGGCCACGGCGGCGGGTACGTGCCGCCAGACCAGACGGACCACGGTGGCCAGCACGATCGCCACGCCGACGCCCAGGATCACCAGGTGGTCGGCCGTCCCGGTGGCGGGCTGTGTGCCGGTGTCGGCGAGCGACGGCACAGCCAGCGCGAGCACGCCCAGTACGGCGGTGATGACCGAGGTGACCAGGCGCTGGAACCAGCGCAGGATTCGTTGCCAGAGCGGTGGACCCCGGGTTGGCCTGCTCTCGTCCAGCACGGCGGGTCGGCCGGCGCGGAACTCCGCGACCTCGCCCCCACCATCCGGCGCCGGGTCCGCGCCGTGATCGCCGGCGTCCGTCGCGCCGGCGCCGCCCTGCCCGCCGGAGCCACCACCGTGCTTGCGGAACAGCCGCCCCAGCGGGTTGCCGGGGAAGGTGATGCCGTGCCGGGCGAACGCGGCCTCGCCGAACGCGCGTGCGGTTCGATCGTGCTGCTTGCTGATGCCTCGATGGAAATGGCCGCTGCGGGTGTTGATCCACCGGCCCCGGCCGCCCTCGGCGTTGGCGTTGCCGCTGGCGATCACCGGCCCGCCGTCGGCCGGCACCACGTGCTTGATCCAGATCGTCTTGCCGTTGCGGTACCCGAAGGCGCGGGAGACCCAGAGGGTGCCGTCGGCGCGCAGTGCCCAGAGCACGATCCGGTGCCGGGCGAGGATCTTGGTCGCCTCGGGGGTGCCTACCTGGTAGGCGATGACGCCGGTCCGTTCGGCGTCGCGCAGGTCCCATCTCAGGTCTTCGGGTTCCTGGTTGCGATGCTTGCGCGCGTACTTGATGGCGTGGGACCAGGCTTCGTCGTCGAGGGCGGTCAGCCGGGCGACTTCGGCCTTGCGCCAGGCGCGTCCCCTGAGCGCGTTCCAGGTGCGGGTGGTGATGACGGCGACGGTGATCACGCCGCTGGCGATGAGCAGGATCAGCCCGAGGGTCGGGTGGGCGATCTGGGTCGCGGCGTTGGGGGTGGCCGCGTAGGCGGGGGTGCCGAGCAGCAGCGCGGCGACTGCGGCGCCGAGCAGCGTTCCGAGGGCGACTCGGGTCAGGAGTGGTGGCCCGCGCTGCGACCAGCCGCCTTGCCAGCCGGCTTGCTCGGCGACGGCGCGGGTGAGTGCGGCAATGGCGACCAGTAGTGCCGCAGTGGCCAGCACGGTCAGTGCGTGGCCGATGACCAGGACGGTGCCGATCCCGGTGAGTGCGCCGGCGAGTAGTGCCGTGCGGTCGGTGGGGAACCAGCGGCGCACGGCGCGGGCGGCGGGGGAGGAGAGTGCCTTCTGGACTCCTTGCTCTGCGTGGAGATACGCAACATTCAGTTGCCTGATCAGCGCGGTGAGGGCGGTGTGGAGGGCGGTGCCGATTTCGTGGCGCCAGTGCACCAGGGCCGTGATGCCGCCGGCGAGGGTGGCGACGGCCGCTATCGGCAGGGGCAGTGCCCATACCTGGGTGGTGGGGGCCATGGCGTGTAGCCACCAGAACGCGCCGAAGGCTGCGCCGGCGCCGAACAACCGGATGGGCGGGTTGGCTGCGGTCCAGGCCTTGCCGATGTCGCGCAGGATGGCGTTGGGCATCAGGCGCAGGATCAGGTCGCCCACCGCCATCACCGCGCCGGCCCAGAAGATCGGCCCGGCGACCAGCCAGTCGTCGGCGAGTGCGGCCAGTCCGAACCCGGTGAACACCCCGGCGACCAGCCGGCCGGCTCGGGCGAGCAGCCATGCCATCCGGGCCTGGACCGCCGCCGATGCGCGTTCACCGCCCTGGACCAGAGCGTTCCACACCTTCTCGGCCACCGCCGTGACCACCACGGCGGCTACCGCCGCGACCAGCAGCGTCGCCCCGTCCACGGATGTGGCCGCCGGCAGCCCGTCTGCGGCTTGGAGCACAGGCACCGCCGTGGCTGTCGCGACTGTTTCGCCGATGGCTGTCGCGGCGGCCACCCCGGCCATCGGGCCGACCAGCAACGCCAGCACCACCGACCCGACCACGGCGAACCGGGCCAGCCAGTGGCGCAATGTCGGTGCGCGGGTGGTGCGGCCACCGGTCAGCGGTTGGGCCGGGACGTCGGCGTCCGGCTCCGCGCCCCGGGCGGGGCCGAGGTTCGGTTCGGCGCCGGTAGGCGGCCCATGATTTGGTTCGGCACCGCCGGACGGCTCATGGTTCGGTTCGGCGCCGGTGGGCGGACCGTGCGGACCAGCCGGCCCGGCCTCCTGTTCGCGGAGCCAGCGGCGCAGCACCCGCCGCTTCATGCCGAGCAGCCGGGCGGTCTCGCCTCGGGTCAGGCCCGCCTCGACGGCGGCGCGGGCGGAGCGGCGTTGCAGCTCGGTCAGGTCCGCCGGCAGTTCGGTGAGCGTGGACCAGTCCAGCCAGAGGCGGTAGGTATCGATGAGCTGGCCGTCCCGGATGACGTAGCGCGGGTTGGCCTCGGTGACGGCCTGCAGCTCCCGATCGGCCAGGTCGGCCTCGGTCAGCGGCAGCCGCGCGTCGGTGCTGCGCGCGAACCGGGCGTACAGCTTGACCAGCACGTACACGTCCCGCACCGCGTCCGGAACGTCCAGCAGCCGGCGAGCCAGCAGCACCGGAAGCCGGGGCAGCGCACGGGCGACCGCGATCACCGTGCGCACCGGGCGGCGCGCGTCGAGGGGCAGCTCGGCGAGCGTGGTGAGCCCGACCAGCGCCCCGACGCCGAGGCCGATGGCGGGCCCGAGCATCGGCACGCCGGCCATCGCGGCCAGGCCGACCGCCGCCGTACCCACCCCGATCAGCGCGCCGGCCACCGCGTGCCGGGCGAGCGCGGGTCCCGCCGGTCCAGCCCGCACCAGGTAGAGCCCCGCGAACAGCACGCCCAGCCCGGCGGTGGCCAGCCCGATGCCGGCGCCGACGCGGGCCAGCAACCGGGGCGTGGACACCCGTTCGGCGCTGATCACGAGCAGGGTGGGCCAGGTCGTGCCGACCACGGTGCGGGCGTAGTTGACCACGCCCGCGATCATGTTGGTCCCGATCAGGGCGGCGACGAGATCGCCCACGTTGATCCGGTTCCCGGCCGGGGGAAGCGCGGCCTCGACCAGATCGGTCAACTGGTGCAGGGACAGGAAGAACCCGACGGCCGCGCCGGCGGCGAGCACGGTGAGCGCCTTGCGGGCTGCGCGGGCGGCCCCGATGTGCGGCCATTGGGCGGCCAGCGGGGTGCCCTTGACCGCGTCGGGAACCTCGGTCGGAACCAGGTTGTCGGCGATCGCCGGCTCGGGTGCGGCCGGCGGGGCGGCGAGGGCGCGGCGGCCGGCCCAGAACAGGGCGCCTTCCGCCACCGCCGCCGCGACCAACGCGGCGCTGATCGGCAGCAGCGCCGGGCCGAGCAGCAGCTCCACCACTGTCCCGGCCAGCGCGGCCGCCGCCAGCGCCACTCGCACCGGGACCCGGGCCGTCCGGCCGGCAGGGTCGGCGATCCGGACCACGTGCGCGGTCAGTGCCACCCCGACCACCGCCGTACCGCCGAGCAGCGACGCCGCCAACGCCGGCGGCGCCGAAACCGACCCGAAGGCGGACGCGGACACACCCAGCGTGCCGACCCCGAACAACCCGCCGAACAGCAGCAACCCGACGATCAGCCGCCCGTCCAGCCGCACCGCCGCACGGATCCGGTCGAACAGCCCGCACCCGGTCGACGGCGAGCCGGCGTCCGGCGGGGAACGGCCGCGCAGCCGGTAGCCGACCGCCCAGGCCAGCGCGAACACCGTGGCGACCCCGGTCGCGGCCAGCCGGTGCCAGTCGGGCCCGGCGAGCCCCGCCACCGCCCAGGCCGGCTGCGCGAGCAGCACCAGTGCCACGGCGACGACGCCGACCACCACGCCGATCCGGGCCAACCAGCGCAGCAGCCGCGACCACCACCGCCGCCCGGCGCGCGAGTCGTTCGGTTCGGCCGCCGAGGCACGGCCCGGTGTCGGCCAGTCCCCGGTCTCGCGGCCGTTCGCGTCGTGGTCCGGTGCCGTCTGGCCCTGGGGGGTGCGCTCCGCCGCCCCGGCCTGGTCCGCCGCGCCGCTGTCCGCGCGCTCCGCCGGGGCTCGGGTGATGGCCTGCTCCAGAGCAGTGATCACCTCGGTGAGGTGGGCCGCGCGCGCCTGGGCCTCGCTGATCAGCAGGCGGGTGAGGAACACGGCGTTGTGCGGGCCGTGCGAGGGCAGCGGCTCGTCCTGTTCGGCGATCCGGTAGCCGAGCTGGCGGTCGTCGGGGACCGTTCGCCGCAGGATGACCAGCACCTGTTCGCCCCTCGCGCTGGCCGACGCCGCCTCGGCCAGCAGCTCCGCGAGCAGTGCCCTGGCCTGCTCGGTGGCCGGCAGGGCGGTCCAGGCCTGGATGTCGCGGATGCGGGCGTCACGGGCGTTGGCCAACCATTCCGCGGCGAAACCGGGTTCGGTGAACCGGACCAACCGGGACTCGGCGGCGAGTCCGGGCAGCTGGTTGGCCAGGTGGAGCCACTCGGCGAGCCGCTGATAGAAGGCGGTGTCGTGTTCGGCCGGCGCACCGGGCAGGTCGGGCAGCGGAAACCCGCCGGCCCGGTCGAGGAACGCCGTCAGCCGGTCCTCGGCGGCACGTTCGAGCCGACGTGCGGACATCTCGGCCGAGTCGAGCTGCTGCAACAGGAACGGCCGTTCCTCCAGCCCGGACGCGAGGGCCTGGTGCCACCAGTCCTCGGCCAGCACGCCGAGCGTGATCCAGTCGAGGGAGCCGCGCAGCACCGACTCGGAAACCACCGCGACGTCCGCGCGCATCCAGGCCACGAAACGGTAGATCGGTGCGCCGAACTCGCCCGTCTGCAGCTGGTTGACCAGGTCCTCCGGCAGCACCAGCACCCGGCGCCCGCCATCCGGCAGCACCCCGGCCTCCCGGGCGGTGGGTGCCCGGGCATGCTCGGCCAACGCGGGAAGCCAGCCCAGCGCGGCCAACTGCTCGTCGGTGAAGCGCACGGAGAACCAGCTGCCGCCCCGCACCTGGGCGAACACCTGCTCCGCGGTCGGCGCCGGCACCGCGGGCTCCTCGTGCGCGGTCGTCCGCTGGACCTGCCGCACCAAGTCGGACAGGGCCGCAACGAACCTCTCCAACGCGAGCCGGGCGCGGCTGGGCAGGATCGGCCTGGCCAGCTGGTCGATGGCGGCGATCGCGGCGGCGTGTTCCGGGCGGGCGACCTTGCGCAGCCAGCGCTGCTTGGCCCGGAACCCGTTCGCCTCCTGCTTGGTCAGCTTCCGGTCGCGTTCGCGCTCGATGGCGTTGCGCAGGCCGGGGCCGTTCCGCCAGCGGACCTGGTCGCCGCTGTGCACAAGCACGTCGTGGTAGCGCGGATCGGTCTCGCCGCGGCGGTAGACGAACATCTCGTCGGCCAGCAGCAGCTCGTCCACGTACCCGGCGGCGACCAGGGTGCCGAGGAAGCCCTGCTCGCGTTCGCGGGCGGCCGCGGTGAGCCGCCCGTGACCGGTGGCCCGGACCTGCTCGTAGTAGCGGGCCAGCACGCCCTGGCGGCTCATCGCCTCCGGCACGCCGAGGGCGACCACGGTGACCCGGTAGCCGGCGGCCCGGTACGTCCTGGCCAGCTCGACGAACACCTCCGGCCGCTGCAGACCAGACTCGAACACCAGGTTGAGGCCGTGCTCGCGCACGTACTCGTGCAGCTTGGCCGCCCAGATCTTGCGGTCCGGGTCGCTGTAGCGGGTCATGTGAACGTCGTCCCGGGCCATCATCCGCCGGTACTCCGGGTGGTACTGGCGCAGCGAGTCGGCGTCGATGGCCAGCGCGTGCTCCCGCCCGCCGATGCGCTCGGTGAACTGCTTCTTCACGGTGGTCTTCCCGGCGCCGGACTGGCCGACCAGGAACACCACCTCCAGCGACTCGCCCGGGGTCACCCCGCTCAGCACCTCGGGCACGATGACCTCGCGGAACACGCGCTCGTTCTCCGCCGCGCCCAGCTGATACCGCTCGGTCCGGGCGGCGTGGATCTCCTCGGCCAGCGGGTCGGCGTCGGCGGCGTGTTGGTGCTCGGTGTGGCGGAAGTGCTTGCCGCCGGGAAGGTGGAAGTCGCGTTCGTGCTCGAGCAGCCGCCACCAGAAGTCGGCGGGCAGCCGGCCGGCGGCGATGTGCGCCGCGATCTCCTCGGCCATCGCCCGGGTGATCACCACCGCGTTCTGCGCGGCCCAGCCGAACGCCACCACGCCCGGCACCGGGAACTCGCCGTCCAGGATCAGCACCCGCACCCCTGGCGGCCCGCGCGGCAACTCGACCGTCAGGTCGTCGAGCGACAGCCACGGCCCCTTCCAGGCGCGCAGGAGCTTCAGCACCGCCCTGGTGTGCGCGTCGCTCCACCACCGCAGCGCCACCGGCCCACCGGCGTGGCCGTGCGAACCGTTGCCGGCCTTCGTGGCGATCGCCGGTTGACCGTGAGTGGGCGCGACGACGGCCGTGCTGGCGGCCCCGAAACCGGGGTCGATGAGCAGGAGTGTGCCCAGGG
>NZ_BAABJP010000062.1:0-192183 GCF_039543365.1 Actinospineispora eucalypti | reverse complement strand
CAGCGCCCCGGCCCCGAGCCGGTCCGTGCCCAGCGCCCCGGCCCCGAGCCGGTCCGTGCCCAGTGCTTCGGCCCCGAGTCGGTCCGTGCCCAGTGCTTCGGCGCCGAGCCGGTCCGTGCCCAGTGCGCCGGCGCCGAGCCGGCCTTCTCCGGGTGGTGGCGGCGGCGGTGCGCCGCCGTGGTCGCCCAGCCTCCCGGCGGCCTCGTCGGGCGGCGAGTCCCGGGGCTCCGGCGGCGGCGCGGCGGCCGGCGTCGGCAATGCGGTGGCAGCCGTGGTCGGCGCGATCGCGGCCGGCTTTGCCCTGGTGGCCGGGCTGTGTGTGAGCGCGGTGCGGGCCATCGGCGCACTGGCCGTCAAGGCCAAGGCGATCCGGCTGCCGGAACGCAAGCCGCGCGAGGAGTACGCCGAGCCGGTTCCGCGCGGCCGGCGCGAGCGCCGGGAGATCGAGCGGGAGTTCCACAAGACCCAGCGCGTCCGGGTGGGCAAGCGGGCGCCGGCGCCGGCCAAGTTCCGCATGCCCCGGCGACGCAGGGCCGCGCGCGTCCTGCGGCCCGGGCACTACCGGGAGACGCTGCGGTCCGCGCTGCACAGCCTGACCAGCAACCGGCTGCGCTCCTGGCTGACCATGATCGGCATCGTGATCGGTGTGGCCGCCGTCATCGTGCTGGTGGCCATGGGCAACGGTATGAAGGCGCACTTCAACGAGCAGTTCAGTCGCCTGGCCAACCAGATCACCATCAGCCCGACCACCGGCTCCTCGCCGGGTGGCGGCGCGGTGCACCAGCTCACCGACCGGGACGTGGAGGCGCTGCAGGACAAGTCGCTCGCACCGGACATCGTCTCGGTGTCGCCGTCCGTGTCCGGCACGGTGACGCTGACCGTCGGGCCGCAGCAGACCCGGTCCAGCCTGATCGGAGCCACGGACAACTACCTGGAACTGGTCGACCGCAAGATCGTCGCCGGCCGTTGGCTGGAGTTCGGCCGGGGTTCGGGCAGTGCCGAGCGGCAGGCCGTGCTCGGGCAGCAGGCCATCGCGTTGATCTGGGGTCCCGGCGTGGACCTCAGCCAGGTGATCGGGTCCACCGTTCGGGTGGAGCGGACGAACTTCAAGGTCGTCGGGGTGCTCGAGGTGAACGGGCAGAACGACAACCTGGTCATCACCCCGTTCGAGGCGGCCCGTACGTACCTGGTCGGCGGCAGTACCGGCAAGGTCGACCAGATTGTGGTGAAGTCCACCGATGTGAACTCGGTCGACGCGGCGGCCGCACAGGCCACCGCAATCCTGGACGTGCGGCATTTCATCCGGAACGCCGCCGACCGCGACTTCAACGTGCTGACGTTCACCACGTTGTTGAACAAGAGCAACGAATTCATCAATTTCCTGGCGAGATTCATCGTGGCGGTCGCGGCAATATCACTGGTAGTGGGTGGTATCGGTGTCGCCAACATCATGCTTGTGTCAGTGACCGAGCGAACTCGGGAAATTGGTATTCGTAAAGCGGTTGGTGCGACCCGGATGGCGATCCTGCAGCAATTCCTCAGTGAAGCCGTTATCCTGACCGGGCTGGGCGGCCTTATGGGTATGGGGGCAGGTGTCGGTATCACGTTGGCGGCCGACGCGCTACTCCCACCGGAGAGCAACGATTCGTCGGCATTGCCACATCCGATCCTGAGCCTCACGGCCGTATTGGTAGCGTTCGGCGTGAGCTTGCTGATCGGCGTGGTCGCCGGTGGCTACCCCGCGTATCGAGCAGCCCGGCTCCGGCCCATCGAGGCGCTGCGCTTCGAGTAGGCCGACCTCCAGCGTGACCGGACCACAGCGAGACGGGTGCCGAGCTAGATGACCATGGATCGCGAGCGGAGCGTGAGCGCCGCCGACCTGACCGACGATGTGATCTTGCGGCCGAGGGCGGAACGCCCGACCACCGGCTGGCGCCAGGCCGTGTACACGGCCTCCGGCGGCAAGATCAACCCTGGGGTGAGCGAGGAGGAAGCGGCGCGCAACGCGCTGTTGCGCCGGGTGCGCCGGCATCTACCGGGGGCGCACCAGGTGGCGATCAGCTCGCTCAAGGGCGGCGTCGGGAAGACTACGGTGTCCGCGGTGCTCGGGTTGACGCTGGCCGAGCACCGGGGCGACCGGGTGGTGGCGGTGGACGCGAACCCCGACGCCGGAACGCTGGCCGACCGGCTCAGCGGCGAGACCGGCGTGACGGTCCGCCAGATGCTGGACAACCTCGGCACCATCGACTCGATGACCGCCGTGTCGCACTACACCAGCCTCGCCGGCCGGCTGCAGGTGTTGGCCTCCGAGCAGGACCCGGCGATGAGCGAGGCGTTCAACCGGGCCGAGTACGAGGCGATCTGCGCGGTGCTGGCCCGGTTCTACAACATCATCATCACCGACTCCGGCACCGGCCTGGTGCACTCGGCGATGGAGGGCACGCTGGCCCTGGCCGACTCGCTGGTGGTGGTCGGCTCGCCGACGGTGGACGGGGCGTCCCGGGCGTCCAAGACGCTCGACTGGCTGGTGGCGCACGAGTACGCCGAGCAGGTCGCCGACGCAATCGTGGTGCTGTGTTGCGACCGGGTCAGCCCGGAGATCGACCAGGACCGGGTCAAGGCTCACTTCGAAAGCCGCTGCCGCGCGGTTGTCGAGGTGCCGTACGACGCTCACCTGGCCACTGGCGGGCGCCTGGACCTGGGCGCCATGCGCGAGCCGACCAAGCTGGCCTTCCTGGAGCTGGCGGCCCTCATCGCCGACCGCTTCAACGCCTGACTCAGAGGCCGAGGCTGGAGAGCACGCCGTCCAGTAGGCCGCCGGAGTCGCTGGCCCGGCGCTGCTTGTGCAGCTGCTGGTCGAGGATGTCCTCCTCGTCCCGGCCGGTGCCCTCGTCGTCCTCGTCGTCCCGTTCGGAGCGGGATTCCGGCCGGTCCTTGGTGACCTGGTGCTCCGGTTTGGCCGGTGCCTGGTGGCCCCGGTCGGGGCGGCTGGCCGGGGCCACCTTGGGCTTGGCCGGGGCAGTGCCTTGGCGCGGGGCCGGCACGGCCGGGGGTGCCGCGTCCGGGATCGGGGCACCGGGGGTGGCGATGGCGGGGTTCTGGTTGATCTCCGGTGCGACGGCGGACGTGGGTGACTGGGCCACCGGGGCGGGGCTGGTGTACCAGGCGCGGAACGCCGCGACCAGGCCGCCGGTCAGCCCGAGCAGGAGCAGCAGCGCCGCCACGAGCGCTCCGACCTTGCCCAGTGAGCGCTGACCGGCAGGCTCCTCCACCTCGGCGGCCTTCGTGGTCCTGGCCGGCTTGGCGGCAGTGGCCGCCGGGCGGGCCTTTCCGGCGGCGGCCTTGGCGGTAGCACTCGAGCGGACGGCCTTGGTTCGGCCGGGGTCGGTCTCGACGGCGGGTGCGCGCTTGGGTGAGGGAACGTCGGCGTGGGTGGGCGGCCCGCCGTAGTAGGAGGGCTGCCAGCGCGGCGTCGAACCGCCCCGGTCGCCCGATCCGCCGGACGCCCCCGCGTCGCGCCCGTTACGCGCACCGTCAGCCATGTGCCTTCATCGCCTCCACCGTTACCTACCTGTGACTTTCACACCAGCCACTGAGCATCACAGGGTTCTCGTCGGGTGCAACGAGCACTGTGTGACCTGGTTACGGTAATTGATCACTCGAACGTGGAATTCCACCGGCTCGAGTAAGTGATAAGGCGTACCCAGTGCAAACTCTCGACCACCGCTGAGAACCGGGCAATTTGCCAGTTGACCTGGGAAAATGATACTCAATGCGCCGCGTAATCAAGTCGTGTGCACAGAGTAACTCCATGGAGAGTTGAGGGAGTGCCGGTCAGGGGTGTTCGGGTGGGCTGCGAAGCTGGACGGGGGCAGTCACCGAGGAGCGGCAGGGATGGAGCAGCACGCGGGCACCGAACGGGCGACGTTCGGCCAGTTCGGCGCGGCCATGGTGCGGGAGGTGTTCACCCCGGCGTTCCTGCGCCGGCAGCTGAACGCCGCCCTGGAGGTGGCCCTGAAGCGCGCCGGCGCGCTCGCCGACCTGGGCGTCGGCATCGTGGCCGCGCGGGCGGAGACTCCGACCCTCATCTCCGACGACGGCCGGGAGCGCCGGTTCGCGGTCACCGTGAAGGCCCGCCTGGAGGCGGACGTCGGGCCGAGGGTGCTCGGCATCGGCGTGGACGCGGACACCGAGCTGGACCTGACCATCCGGGTGTGCGTGTTCCGGCCGGCCATCGTGAAGCTGGACATCGACCCGGTGACCCCGGACGACCTGAGGTTCCGGGTCAAGGGGCGGACCGGGTGGCTGCGCCTGCCGCTGCTCGGCGGTGAGCTGTCCCGGTTGGCCGAGGGTTCCATGGGGGAGATCTGTGCCGGGGTGAACCGGGCGCTGGACGCCTCCGAGCCGCTGCGCCGGATCGACGTCTCGGAGCTGCTGCGCCGGGTGCACTCGGACGGGCCCGAGCCGCCCCGGGTGCGCTCCGGGACCCTCGAGCCGGGGGAGCGCACGGAGTGGCGGCTGGACCTGGGCGAGTACCAGACCGCCCGGCTGCACCTGTGGGCCGGAATCCTGGAGGCCGAGCCGCCGGCGACCGCCGAGCTGGGGTCCAGCGGGCCCGCCGTGCCGGTGGAGCTGTCCCTGCACAGCACCGCCGGGCCGCGGATCGACGACCTCGCGCTGCCGGTGCGCCGGGTGGTCCCGGACCGGGACACCACGGCCACCGGCGAGGGTGTGGCGGTCACCGCGATCCTGCCGGCGGTTTTCCGGGCCCGGTTGGCCAACCGGGGCGGTGAGCCGGTGGGCTACCGGGTCGAGGAACGCCGGCAGACCGTTCAGGGCGACCAGATCGACTTCGCCCGGTTCGGCGAGGCGCTGCCCCGGCGGACCCTCGACGAGCGGGCGGTGACCGATCTGGCGAACGCCTTCCTGGCCCAGGCGCCCCGGCTCGCCGCGAACGGTGCGCTGCCCTCGGGCACGGAGCTGACCGTGCGGGTGCGCCGGGTGCGGCGCACCCGGTCGACCGCCCACGAGCTGTGTTTCCGGCTCCACCTGGAGGCCGACGTGCGCGGCCGGCCCCGCCCGGAGGGAGCGCTCACCGAGGTCGCCGGCAAGCTGCGGGTGACCCTGACCGCCCGGCTGCGGGCCTCGCTGGACCCGGCCGCGCTGCTGCTGGACTTCACCCCGGTGGCCCGCCGGCACGTGCGGCTGGCCCGCGTGCGGGGCCTGCTGCGCGGCCGCTGGATGCCGATGCCCGGGATGGTGCTCGCCGTGCCGCTGCGCGGCCGCCTGCTGCCCGGGATGAACGACGGCCTGCGGAAGGTCAGCCAGCGGATCGTGGTGGCCGACCTGGCCGCCAACGCGGTGCCCAACTTCGCCGACGAGGAGGACCGGCGGGGCGACCGGGTGTTCTTCCGGGGGGTAGCCGGCGCCGGCGAGCCGAAGCTGCACCGCATCGAGCTGGCCGGCCGGCAGCGGTGCCGGGCCAGGGCGCGGGTGTCCGGGCACGGGAACGGCCGTTCCGACGGCGAGCTGGTCGCCGAGCTGGCACTGTGCGACGAGAACGGCGGGGTGTGGGCGTTCGAGCAGGCGCTGGTGCCCGGCAACGGGCGCACCGAGGTGGTCGGCCTGGAGTTCACCGCTCCGAGGGCCGGGCAGTGGCGGCTGCGGGTGGCGTCCGTCGGCCCGCCCGGCGAGCTGGAGTACGACATGCAGGTGCGGGCCGACACCTAGCGCGGAATGCGCGTGCGGGAGACTTAGTGCAGGGTGCGGGCCAGGAAGGCCCGGGTGCGGGCGTGGGTCGGCGCGGTGAGCAGGCGCCCCGGCTCGTCCGACTCGACGATCTCCCCCTGGTCCATGAACACGACGCGGTTGGCGACCTCGCGGGCGAAGTTCATCTCGTGGGTGACCACCAGCATGGTCATGCCCTCGCCGGCCAGGTCCCGCATCACCGCGAGCACCTCGCCGACCAGCTCGGGGTCCAGCGCCGAGGTGGGTTCGTCGAACAGCATCAGGGTGGGGTCCATGGCCAGCGCCCGGGCGATGGCGATCCGCTGCTGCTGGCCGCCGGACAGCTCCGCCGGGTAGGCGCGTTCCTTCTCGGTCAGCCCGACCCGCTCCAGCAGAGCCCTGGCCCGCGTGGTCGCCGCGGCCACGCTCAGCCCGCGCACGCCCACCGGCGCCTCGATGATGTTCTCCAGCACGGTCATGTGCGGGAACAGGTGGAACCGCTGGAAGACCATGCCGATGCCGGCCCGCCGCTTCGCCGCCTCCACCGGGGACAGCTCGTATAGCCGGTCGCCCTTGCGCCGGTAGCCCACCCGCTCGCCGTCCACCAGGATCGAACCCGCGTCGATCCGTTCCAGGTGGTTGATGCAGCGCAGCAGGGTGCTCTTGCCCGAACCGGACGGGCCGATCAGGCACACCACCTCGCCGTGCGGCACGTCCAGGTCGACGCCGCGCAGTACCTCGGTGTCACCGAAGCTCTTGCGCACCCCTTGGATCTGGACGCCGCTCACCAGGCCCGCCCCCGTCCGAACCGGCGCTCCAGGTAGGCCTGCCCCACGGACAACACCGACACGACGATCAGGTACCACAGGCTGGCCACCACCAGCAGCGGGATGACCTGGTAGTTGATCCCGTAGATGCTCTGCGCGGTGTACAGCAGGTCGTTCAGGGCGATCACGCTGACCAGCGAAGACGTCTTCAGCATGGAGATCGTCTGGTTGCCGGTCGGCGGGATGATGGTGCGCATGGCCTGCGGCAGCACGATCCGCCGCATCACCCGCGCCGGCCGCATGCCCAGCGCCAGCGCGGCCTCCCGCTGCTCGCGGTCCACCCCGAGCACCCCGGCGCGCACGATCTCGGCCATGTACGCCGCCTCGTGCAGGGACAGCGCGAGCAGCGCCGCGACGAACGGGCTGATCACCGCGTTGGCCTCGACGGAGAACCACAGCTGCCCGCCGGGTACGCCCAGTCCCAGCCGGGGGTAGAGCGCGGCCAGGTTGAACCAGAACAGCAGCTGTACCAGCAGCGGGGTGCCCCGGAAGAACCACACGTACGCCTGGGAGAGGCCGGACAGCACCCGGCTCGGGGCCACCCGCATCATGGCCAGCAGCACGCCCAGCGCGATGCCGGCCAGCATGCTCAGCACGGTCAGCTCGATGGTGCGGAGCAGGCCGGTGAGGATGGCTTTGGAGAAGAAGTACCGCCCGACCACGTCCCAGCCGAACCGCTGGTTGGACAGCGCGGAGTAGAGGGCGGCCAGCGCCACCACGGCCAGCGCCGCGTAGATGACCCACAGGTAGGGCCGGCGCCGGGGCACCACCCGCAGGGTGGCCTCCTCGGGGGTGGCTTCGGTTGCGGTCGGGGGAGTCACATCGTCACTTCCTTGTGGCGAAGGTGTGCAGGGCGTTGCCCTCGACCGCCCACTTGGCCAGCACCCGGGTGTAGATGCCGGAGCGGTTCAGCTCGGTGAGGGCGGCCTCGATGGCCGGGGTGAGGGGGCTGCCCTTGGCCAGCCCGATGCCGACGGAGGAGCCCGCGTCGTAGCTGTCCGCGACCATGATGTCCGGCACGTTCTTCGCCGCGTAGCGGAGCACCGGGAGGTCCACGAAGACCGCGTCGATCCGCCCGCTGACCAGCGCCAGGACCCCCTTCTGCTGGTCCGGGAAGTTGCGGATGTCGATCGGCGGCCGGCCCGAGGCCTGGCACTTCCTGGACATGTCCGGCAGGTACTTGGCCTGCTGCACCGAGCCGTTGGAGACGCCGACCGAGCGGCCGCACATGGTGGCCACGGTGATCTGCTTCGGGTTCCCGGCGCGGGTGCCCAGGCCGGTGCCGGACACGAAGTACTCCACGAAGTCGAGCACCTTCAGCCGCTCCGGGGTGATCGCCATCATGCTCACCGAGATGTCGTACCGGCCGCTCTGCAGGCCCGGCACGATCTGGTCGAACGTCACGCCGACTACCCGTACCGGCAGGTCCATCGTCTGGCCGAGCACGTTGGCCAGGTCCGGGTCGAAGCCGAGCATGTTCCCGGAGCCGTCCGGTGCGGGATAGTGCACCGGCGCGTTGCCCACGCTCATCACGGCGGTGAGCACTCCCTTGGCCCGTACCTCCGGCGGCACCAGCGCGGCCACCGAGGGCACCGGGCCGGTGGTGATCACGTCCGCCGCCGCGTCGGTCTCCGCCCCGCCCGCGCATCCGGACAGCGCGACGGCGAGCAGCGCGGCCGCGCCGGCGAGCGCCCTGGTCCTCAATGGATCAGCCCTTGCTCGCCGAGCAGGTCCCGCCGGTCCGGGTCCACGCCGTCGGCCGGCAGGGAGTACTCCAGCCCGGACAGCGGCTGGCCCTCGGCGAACCGGGTGGGCCGGAACGGGTCGATCGGTGCGCTGGTGGCCTTGCCGTCCACGATCAGCTCGGCCAGGCAGGCGCCGATCGCGGGCGCCTTCTTGAACCCGCCGCCACTCATCCCGACCGCCAGGAAGAGCCCGGCGACGCCCGGCGCCGGGCCGAGCAGCATCCGCCGGTCCGTCGTGACGTCCAGCGGCCCGCCGTGCCCGTGCACCCGGGGCGCGTCGGACAGCCCGGGGATGCGCCGGGACGCCTGGCGGCGGACCAGCTCGGCGAACCCCGGCTCCTCCGGGCCGCGCTCCTCGTCCAGCTCGGCCATCGGGCGGCGGTAGGCACTGAGCCCGAGCAGCGTGCGGTCCGGGCCGTCCGGGCGCAGGTAGCAGCCGTTGGCCCGGTCGATGATGGTCAGGTGGCCGGCGGGCCCCGGGCGCAGCGGCGCGGGCCGGGCCACGAACATCACCTGCGCCCAGATCGGTGTCAGTTCCGGGGCGATGCCCAGCGGGGAGAGCAGGGCGGCGGACCAGTTCCCGTTGGCCAGCACCACGGTCGGCGCGTCCACCGGGCCCGCGTCGGTGTGCACCCCGAGGATCCGGTCGCCCTGGGTGCGCAGGCCGGTCACCGCGACGCCTTCGGCCACTTGCGTGCCCAGCCGGCCGGCGGCCCGGGCGAACCCCCTGGTGGTGGCCACCGGGTCGGCGTACCCGCTGCGTGGCTCGTACGCCGCCAGCTCGTCACCGGTGAGTCGCAGCGCCGGCTCCAGCTCACCGATCTCCGCGTGGTCGACCAGCCGGGTGGTCACCCCGATGTCCCGCAGCAGCGCGGTGTTGTGGCGCAGCGTCGCGTGGTCGCGCCCGTCCACCATCTGCAGGAACCCGGTGGCCCGGAAGCCGCAGTCGCCGCCGACGCGGTCCGGCCACTCCTCGAACCAGGGCAAGGCGGCGAGCGCGATGCGGGCCTCGTCCAGGTTCGGGTAGTGGGTGCGCACCAGTGCCCCGGAACGGCCGGATGCCCGTCCGGCCACCTCGCCCCGCTCCAGGAGCAGAACGTCGGGCACGCCCAGCCGGGACAGGTGGAAGGCGATCGCCGACCCGACCACCCCCGCGCCGACCACCACGACCCCTGCCGAACGCGGAAGTGTCTGAGCCGTCACACATCGCATACGAACACGCCGCGCGGCCGCTGTCCAGCCGGGGCAAGATGGGTCCGGTGAGCGAAACATTTGGCGTGCCGCCGGCGCTGTGGGAGTACCAGACCACGTTCCGGATGCCGGCCGGCGCCGCGGCCACCGAGCTGCTCAAGGGCTTCGACGAGCACATGAACGCCGACCCGCCGCCGGTGGGCGCCGCGCACCCCGGCGTGCCGCTGCGCGAGGTGGCCGGGTGGCGGCTGAGCGCCGACGTGACCGTGCCGGCTGGAGAGCCGCCGTTCCCGGTGCTGGTCTACCTGCACGGCGGCGGCTGGTCGATGGGCTCGCCGTGGACGCACCGCCGGCTGGCGGCCGAGCTCACCGGGCTCGGACTGGTCGTGGTGTCGGTGGACTACCGGCGCGCGCCGAAGCACCCGTTCCCGGCCGCCGTGGATGACGTGGCGTTCGCGGTGGACTGGGCCCGCGAGAACGCCGCGACCTACGGCGGCGACCCGGGTCAGCTGGTCATCGGCGGTGACTCGGCGGGCGCCAACCTGGCCGCTTCGGTTCTGGCCACCGGGGATTCCGGGGTCCGGGCGGCACTGCTGTGCTACGGAGTCTTCGACTACCACCGGATGCAGGCCGGCATGGCCCGGCTGCTGGGCCGGCCGGACCCGGTCAGCGGGCGCTACCTGCGACCGGAGGAGTTCGACTCCCTGCGTGGAGATCCCCGCCTCTCCCCGGAGGTGGCCGCCGACCGGTTCCCACCCACGCTGGTCACCGTCGGCGAGCTGGACCCGCTGCTGCCGGAGTCGGAGGCCCTGGCCGCGCGTCTGGCGGCAGCCTCGGTTCCGCACCGGCTGCACGTCGTCCCGGGCGCCCCGCACGGTTACCTGCAGTTGCCGACGCACCCATCGCGGGCCGAAGGCATCGCGGTCATCGCGGACTTTCTCCAGGAACAGGGCATCAAGACCGAACGCTGATCCCGGTCGCGGCTCAGACGTGGCCGAAGCGGTCCAGGCACTCCTGTAGCGAGCTGCCGTCCGCGAGGGCCTCCCTGATCCGGACCTCGGTGCGGGTGAGCTCCTCGGCCCGGCGGAGCGCGGCGTCCACCGCCCGGTCCGGGATGACGATCGCGCCGTCCTCGTCGGCCAGCACGAAGTCGCCCGGGTGCACGGTGACCGTCGGCGCGGTGGCCCCGCGCAGCGTGACGGCTCCCTGCGCTCCGGTGACCCGCCAGCGGCCGATCGACTGGATCGGCGTGCGGTAGCGGGCGAACACCGAGAAGCCGTGCCGGCGCAGCCACTTCAGGTCGCGCACCCCGCCGTCGACCAGCGCGCCGACCGCGCCCCGTTCCGCCATGCCCAGCGCGATCAGCTCGCCGAAGTAGCAGATGCCGGCGCCGTCGCCGGCCCACACGGTGACCTCCCCGGGCCCGACCCCGGCGCAGGCGGCCATCTTGGCCGGGTCACCGGTGCCCTCGTAGGACGCCGTCTCGCCGGCGATGGTGTACGCCCAGCCGGCCAGCCGCTCGCCGGACAGGGCGGTCAGTTCGGGGTGCAGTCCCTGGTCGGTCAGTCCCAGCTCGTCCAGCGCGTCGGCCACGTTGGAGGTGTCCACGGCCTGGAACCGGGTGCGGATGTCGTCCCGTTCGGCGGCGGCCCGGGTCATGAAGGCGAACCCAGCGCCGCGCGGGCCTGCGCCCGGCAGTCCGCCAACGTCAGGCCGGTCAGCGCGGTGGCCAGTGCGGGCAGCGCTATCGGGGCGGCGGAGAGGCTGGACACCCCGAGCCCGATCAGTACCGGCGCCAGCTTCGGGTCGCCGGCGGCCTCGCCGCACACCCCGACCGGTTTGCCGGCGGCCGCACCGGCGGCGCCGACCATCTCGATCAGGCGCAGGAGGGGCGGCTGCCAGGGGTCGTGCAGCGCGGCCAGGGCGGTGGCCAGCCGGTCGGCGGCGAAGGTGTACTGGGCCAGGTCGTTGGTGCCGATGCTGACGAAGTCCACCTCGGCCAGGATCCGGTCGGCGGCCAGTGCGGCGGCGGGGACCTCGATCATCACGCCGGGGCTGAGGCCGCGCCGGCGCACGGCGGCGGCGAACTCGGCCGCCTCGACCGGCGTGCTGACCATCGGCGCCATCACCCACACCTCGGCGTCCGTGTCGGCGGCCGCCGAGGCGATCGCGTCCAGCTGGGTGTCCAGGGCCGCCGAACCGACCGGGGTGGCCCGGTAGCCGCGCACTCCCAGTGCCGGGTTGGGCTCGTCGGGGAAGCCGAGGAAGGCCAGCGGCTTGTCCGCGCCGGCGTCCCAGGTGCGCACCACCACCCGCCGGCCGGGGAAGTGCCGGAACAGGCGCCGGTAGACCTCCGCCTGCTCGTCCCGGGTCGGCGCGGTCGGCCGGTCCAGGAACAGCAGCTCGGTGCGCAGCAGGCCGACCCCGCCCGCGCCGGCCGAGGCCACCGCCGACGGCTCGCCCTCCACGTTGGCCAGCAGCCCCACCGGCGTTCCGTCGGCCAGCTCGCCCGCCCAGCTCAGCGGCTCGGCCGAGCGCGGCCGGGGCACGGTGACCGGCTCGTCGGCCGGTGGGCGCAGGTCCACCAGGCCGGTGTCTCCGTGCACCGCGATCAGCCGGCCGGCCTCGATGTCCGCCGCGCCCGGGCAGGCCACCACGGCCGGGATGCCCAGCATCCGGGCCAGGATCGCGGTGTGGCTGGTCGGTCCGCCGCGTTCGGTGACGAACGCGCTCACCTGGGAAAGGTCCAGGGCGGCGGTGTCGGCGGGGGAGAGGTCGTCGGCGACCAGGATGTGCGGGCCGTCCGCCGGTCGCGCCCGGGTGGCCGGTTCGCCGCGCAGGTGACAGACCGCCCTGACCCGCACGTCGTCCAGGTCGGCGGCCCGTTCGGCCAGGTAGCCGCCGAGGCCGCGCAGCCGCTCGCGCAGCTCGCCGGCCGCCGTCCAGACCGCCGCCTCGGCGCTCAGCCCCCGGCTCAGCACGCCGTCCCTGGCCCCGCCGGCGAGCACCGGGTCACGGGCCATCATCGCGTCGGCGGTGATCACCTCGGCCACCTCGGCCGGCGCGGTGGCGGCCAGCGACTCGTAGCCCTCGGCCACCGCCACCAGTGCCGCTTCGGCGCGGGCCGCCTCGGCGGGGCGGTCGTCGGCCGGCACGGCGTCCGGCCGCACGTCCGGCTCGGCCACGGCCGGTCCGGCGCGGTGCGCCCGGCCCACCGCGCGACCACCGCAGACCCCGATCCCGGTCACGGTGAGCACCTCGGTCATCCGGTGTCCCCTTCGTCCCCCGCGCCCGACACATGGTTGTGTGACTGGGCGCACGATGCTTCAGTTTGTAACATCTGTGAATATCTACGCACAACTGCGCAAATGGAATCTCCTCACGCCGAGGTTCGGAGGTCGCCCCCATGCGTCGAGTCGTTACGGTTGGCCCGGAGGTCGGGCTGCACGCGCGCCCGGCGGCGGCACTGGTGGCCGCGGCCGCCCGCGCGCCGGGTGCTGTGCGGATCGGCCGGGAGGACGCGGCGGGTGCGTCCATGGTGGACGCGAAGAGCATTCTCAGCGTACTGACCCTGGGGGCGGAGCGCGGGCAGCGGCTGATCCTCGAGGCCGAGGACGCGGCGGTGCTGGACGAGCTGGCGACGCTGATCGAGACCCCTTAGGCGGGCTCGTGTGCCATCAACAGCCGGGCCAGCGCGCGATCACAGATCAGCACGTCCACCGTGCCGGTACGCAGGGCGCCGAGCACCCCGGGCAGCTTCTCCCGGCCGGCGGCGATGCCCACCACGGTGGGGATGTTGCCCAGGTCGGCCAGGGTGACCGCGAGCATCCGGTCGTCCACCGCGCCGAGCACCGCGCGCCCGGAGGCGTCGAAGTAGCGCGCGCACATGTCGCCCACCGGCGCGGCGCGCTGGAACTCGGCCCGCTCGCCGCGTTCCAGCCGGACCGATTCGATGATCGCGGCGGACGAGCCGACGCCGACGCAGCCGATGCCGACCAGCGCGATGTCCGCCTTGCGCGCGGCGGCGAGCGCGTCCGCGACGCTCGGCTCGGCCAGCAGCACGTCCCGGCTCTCCGCCGAGGTCAGCACGGCCGGCGCGTGCAGCCGGCGCATCCGCCCGCCCACCCGCAGCGCGAGGTCCCGGACCAGCTCCTCGCCGGTGATGCTGGCCTCCACCGAGGACAGGCCGCCGACCAGCGGCACCACCTCGATCTCGCCCAGCTCCTGGGTCTCCGCGAGGTCCACCGGAACGGCGGCGACCAGCGCCTGCATGGTGTGACCCCAGGAAACCGCCAGCCGCGCCGCGCCCCCGCGCAGGCGCTCGGCCAGCCACCGTGCGCCGAGGTCGCCCACCCTGGCCAGGGCCTTCGTCGCCGGCGCGCCGTCGGCCACCCGAACGTCCCGCAGGCCGAACCGCTCGGCCAGGTCGCGCTCGCAGGCCAGGTCCCGGCCGGTCGGGTCGTTGATCCGGATCTCCACGATGCCGCGCTCCCGGGCGGAGGTGAGCATCCGGGAGACGTTGGAACGGCTCAGCCCGAGCGTGGTCGCGATGTCGGCCTGGGAGCGGTTCTCCTGGTAGTACATCCGGGCCGTTCGGACCAGCAGCTCCTGGTCGCGGGGTGCGGGCATGGGCTCGTCTTCCAACTGGGGGTTGTCCACGGGATGAGCCCCGTGTACAACACATCACAAGCACATGTGATGACGGTCTGCACATTAGTGCACACCGTGCTCGGGGGCAACAATGGTCGCACGAAGGAGTGCCGATGTTGGACCTGATCAGCCTGGCCCAGGCGCCTCCGGCGCCCCCACCCTCGAGCGGCGGCCCGCTCGGCGTCGCCGAGTGGGTGGGCACGCATTTCATCGGGCTCTTCAACGCGGCCGGTGAGAAGTTCGTCGGCCTGGTGACGGGCATCCTGCCCACGCTCATCGTGCTGCTCACCGCGATGTACGCGATCACCCGCTTCATCGGCGAGGAGCGCGTCACCACGGCGGTGCGCTGGTCCGGGCGCTGGTGGATCACCCGGTACTCGATCATGCCGGTGCTGTCGGTGCTGCTGTTGACCAACCCGATGTGCTACTCGTTCGGCCGGTTCCTGCCGGAGCGGCAGAAGCCGGCGTTCTACGACTCGGCCGTTTCGTTCGTGCACCCGGTGACCACGTTCTTCCCGTACGCCAATGCCGGCGAGCTGTTCGTCTGGCTGGGCATCGCCAGCGGCGTGCAGCAGCTGGGTGTGTCCACCGTGCCGCTGGCGTTGCGCTACCTCTTCGTGGGCATCCTAGTGATCATGATCCGCGGGGTGATCACCGAGTGGATCACCGCGCTGATCATCCGCCGGACCGGGCAGACCGAGGTGTTCCGGGACTTCGACGAGCAGTTCCGCGGCAAGGCGGTGGCGGCATGAGCGACGACCGCGTGGTGTTCGTCCGGCCGGGGTCGGGCGGCTGGGGCGCCGGGCTGGTGCTGGAGCCCACTGAGGAGAAGAACACCGTGCTGTCGGTGACCGGCGGCGGCATCCACCCGGTGGCCGCCCGGATCGCCGAGCTCACCGGCGCCACCCCCGTCGACGGGTTCACCACCAGCGTGCCGGACGAGAAGGTGCTCTGTGCGGTGATCAACTGCGGCGGCACCGCACGGATCGGGGTCTACCCGCGCAAGCGGATCCCCACGGTGGACGTGTATCCGGGCGCCCCCGGTGGGCCGCTGGCCAAGTACATCACCGAGGACATCTTCGTCTCCGACGTCGGCGTGGCGGAGATCGAGTCGCGGGCCGGCGTCCCGGTCGGTGCGCCGGTGGCCGGCTCGGCCGGGCCCGTCGCTGAGGAGCCGGGCAAGCTGGAGGTGACCGAGGAACCGGGCATGCGCGGGCTGTTCGGGCGCATTTCCGGGGTGTTCGTCAGCTTCGGCGCGGTGGTCGGGTCGATCGTGAACACCTTCCTGGCGTCCGGCCGGGAGACGATCGAGCTGACGCTGAAGACGATCCTGCCGTTCATGGCCTACGTGAGCCTGCTGCTGGGCATCGTGGAGTACACCGGCATCGCCCGGTGGATCGCCGGGGTGATCTCGCCGATCGCCAGCAACCCGCTGGGCCTGGTGGCCATCGCGATCTTCGTCGCGCTGCCCTTCCTGTCCCCGATCCTCGGGCCGGGGGCGGCGATCGCGCAGGTGATCGGCACGTTGATGGGCGGCCAGATCGCCATCGGCGCGCTGCCGGTGCAGTACGCCCTGCCGACCCTGTTCGCGATCAACGGCCAGGTGGGTTGCGACTTCGTACCGGTAGGGCTGGCGCTCGGCGAGGCTCGGCCGCAGACTGTCGCGGTCGGCGTGCCGGCCGTACTCTTGAGTAGGTTGATCACGGCTCCGCTGGCCGTGGTGTTGGCCTGGGCATTTAGTTTTGGGCTGTAGGGAAGGCGGGTGTATGGCCTCGACGTACTACGAGAGCACGGTGCTGCGCGCCGGCGAGGAAGCGTCCGAGATGGCCGAGGGTGGGGTCCTGATCCTCTACGCCGAGCCCATCCCGGACGCGCTGGAGGAGGTCAGCGTGGTGCACGCGCCGACCGCTCCGCCGGCCGCGCCGATGCGTCCCGGTGACCTGCTCACCGTGGACGGCGCCACCGTCGAGCTGATCGCGGTGGGCGAGCGGGCGGACGAGAACCTGCGCTCCCTCGGCCACGTGGTGATCTACCTGAACCCCGGCGCGGACACCCCGCTGCTGCCCGGCGCGGTGCACGCCAGCGGTTCGGTCGGGCTGCCCGTCGCCGGCACTCAGCTCCGGCTCACCTCGGGCAGATGAGCTGGCAGGCCGTCGCGCTGATCGTGGCGGCATTCGCGGTGGCCTTCGGGCTGTCGCTGCTGCAGCACCGGGCGTACGCCCGGGCGGTGAACCGCGTGGCCGCCGAGGAGCACCGGTCCGGCGTGCTGCTGGTGACCGGCCGGGCCAAGGGCGCGCTGCGCGGTGCGGTGGTGCTGCTGGTGGTCGACCGGGTGGAACGCCGGGTGACCAGGGCACTGGCCATGCAGGGCGCGTCCGTGTTCGCCCGGTTCCGGGAGCGGCCGGAGCTGTGCGGCCCGGTCGACGGCGTGGCCGAGCGCGCCCAGGGCAAGGCCCTGCGCCGGGCGGTTTCCGACGCGCTGCCCCGCTACCGCCGGCTGGACGCGACCACCGGCCGCCGCCCGACCCGCTGACCCGCCCATCACGCCGCGGCTCGTGTGCCAGCTAGCTCTGCGCACAGATACGCAACACCGCAGCAGCCTCGTGAGGTTGCCCATCGCGCAGAAAGAAGTCCACCCGCGCGGCGGCCCGGCCGTAGAACACGTTGATGAACCGCTCGCGCTTGTCCGCCGGTAGCCCTGCTTCGTCCCGGCGCAGCGCACCGACCAGGCGGAACGCCCGCCGGGTGCCCAGCTCGACCGACGGGCCGAACGCCGTCCAGCCCAGCGGGGTGAGCACTCCCGGCATGGCCTCGGCCAGGTTCGTCGTCGTCCACCGCGCATCGGGCGCGGAGATCCCGGTCAACGGGTCGGGGAGCTGCGTCACCGGCCAAGCATGTCGGATACGGCGGGCGAACGGTGCGCGAAGACGGTTGTGCGGCGCGCGCACGGATGCTAGGACTTAAGCACGCAAGTGCACATTGTCTGCACATATGTGCACACTGCGCGGGATTGCTCGACGGGGAGGTTCTGCATGAGCTACGTCGACCGACTACGGGCCAGGGAGCGTGAGCTCGGCCGGCCCGTGCGGGTCGGCCTGGTCGGCGCCGGGCAGATGGGCCTGGGCTTCGTGGCCCAGGTCGGCCGGATGCCGGGGATGGAGGTCGCGGCGATCGCCGAGGTCGTTCCGGAGCGGGCCGAGCGGGCCTTCCAACGTTCCGGCAGGACGGGTCCGGGCGGGTCGGACAAGGCGGTGGCCGACCCGGCCGACGGGGCCGCCGCGATCGCCGCCGGGCGCCCGGTGGTCGTATCCGACGCGCTGGCCCTGACCCGGCTGCCGGTGGACGTGATCGTGGACGCCAGCGGGGTGCCCGAGGTGGGCGCCAACGTGGCCTTCTCCGGGCTGATGGCCGGCAAGGACGTGGCGCTGCTGAACGTGGAGTGCGACGTCACCGTCGGCTACCTGCTGGCCACCCTGGCCGAGCGGGTCGGAGCGGTGTACACGGTGTGCCGGGGCGACGAGCCGGTGGAGTGCCGGATCCTGGTCGACTACGTGCGGGACCTGGGCTTCGAGGTGGTCTGCGCGGGCAAGGGCAAGAACAACCCGCTGGACCCGACGGCCACCCCGGCCAGCCAGGAACAGCGGGCGGCGGCGATCGGTGCCAGCCCGAAGATGCTGGCCAGCTTCGTGGACGGGTCCAAGACCATGATCGAGATGGTCGCGCTGGCCAACGCCACCGGCCTACGCGTGGCCCGCCGGGGGATGACCGGGCCGGCGGCCACCGTGCCGAGCCTGGCCCAGGTGTTCCGCCCGGAGGCCGACGGCGGGGTGCTCACCGCGCGCGGGGTGGTCGACTACTGCACCGGCCCGGTCGCCCCGGGGGTGTTCGTGATCGGCTACTGCGACGACCCGGTGGTCATGGACGAGATGGCCTACCTGGGCATGGGCCAGGGGCCGTACTACTCCTTCTACCGGCCCTACCACCTGGCCAGCGTGGAGGCGCCGCTCTCCGTCGCCCGGGCCGTGCTGGACCGCGCCCCCAGCCTGGTGCCCCGGTACTGGCGGGCCGAGGTGCTCGCGGTGGCCAAGCGGGACCTGCGCGCCGGCGAGCCGATGGACGGCATCGGCGGGCAGACGGTCTACGGGCTGGCCTCGGACGCCGAGTCGGCCGCGCGGGAGGGCCTGGTGCCGCTCGGGCTGGCCGCCGGCGGGCGGGCCCGCCGGGACGTGCCGGCCGGCACCCTGCTCAGCCACGAGGACATCGCCGTCGACCAGTCCAGCACCATCGCCACGCTGCGCCGGTTGCAGGAGGCGCTGCTCGCCGGCCAGGAACCGGCGCTGTTCGCCGGGTTGCCGGTTAAGGCCGCGTGATGGGCCTGCTGGACGACCCGGCCCGGGCCGAGCAGGCGCTGATCACCATGTGGACCATCCGGCGGTTCGAGGAGGCGGTGGACGAGCTGTTCGCCCGCGGCCTGATGCACGGCACCATGCACCTGTCGATCGGCCAGGAGGCCTCGGCCACCGGTGTCTGCCTGGCGCTGCGCCCGGACGACTACATCACCTCCACCCACCGGGGCCACGGGCACTGCATCGCCAAGGGCGCCGACCTGACCCGGATGATGGCCGAGCTACTGGCCAAGGACACCGGCTACTGCCGGGGCCGGGGCGGCTCCATGCACATCGCCGACGTGGCCACCGGGAACCTCGGCGCCAACGGCATCGTGGCCGGTGGGGTGCCCATCGCGGCCGGCGCCGGGCTGGCGGTCCAGGCGCGCGGCGGGGACCAGGTCGCGGTGAGCTTCTTCGGCGACGGTGCCACCAACGAGGGGGCCTGGCACGAGGGGGTCAACCTGGCGGCGGTGTGGGACCTGCCGGTGGTGTTCGTCTGCGAGAACAACCGGTACGGCATGTCCATGTCGGTGGAACGCGCCACCCGGGTGGCGCAGCTGGCCGAGCGGGCCGCCGGCTACGGCATCCCCGGCGTCACCGTGGACGGCAACGACCTGGTGGCGGTGCACGAGGCGACCACGGAGGCGGTGGCCCGCGCCCGCCGCGGCGAGGGGCCGACCCTGATCGAGGCGCTCACCTACCGGCACAAGGGCCACTCGAAGAGCGACAAGAACCTCTACCGCACCCGCGAGGAGATCGCCCAGTGGCGGGAGCGGGACCCGATCCTGGCCTTCGAGGAACGCGCACGCGGCCTGCTCACTGAGGAGCGGATGGCCACCTGCCGGGACCGGGCGCGGGACGACGTGCGCGGCGCCGTGCGGGCCGCCGGCTCCGCGCCGGACGCCCGGCCGGATGAGCTGCTGGCCGGCGTGTTCGCGTCCCCGGAGCACGTGGGGGTGCCCCGGTGACCGCGACCATGCCCGCCCCGGCGCGGGCCGGCACCCGGACCATGGCCTACGCCGAAGCGGTCCGGGAGGCGCTGGCCAGTGCCCTCGAGTCTGATCCCCGGGTGTTGCTGCTGGGCGAGGACATCGGGGTCTACGGCGGCGCGTTCGGGGTCACCGGCGACCTGGTGCACCGGTTCGGCGCGGACCGGGTGCGGGACACCCCGATCAGCGAGCTGGGCATCGTGGGCGCGGCGGTCGGCGCCGCCCTGGCCGGCATGCGGCCGATCGTGGAGATCCAGTTCTCCGACTTCACCGCGCAGGCCATGGACCAGATCGCCAACCAGGCCGCGAAGATCCACTACATGCTGGGCGGGGCGGCCAGCGTGCCGCTGGTGCTGCGCGCCCCCGGCGGCTCGGGCACCGGGGCGGCGGCGCAGCACTCGCAGAGCCTGGAAGCCTGGTTCGCCCACGTACCCGGGTTGAAGGTGGTCATGCCGGCCACCCCGGCGGACGCCAAGGGCCTGCTGCTGGCCGCCGTGGACGACCCCAACCCGGTGATCGTGCTGGAGCACAAGCTGCTCTACCGGCAGTCCGGCCCGGTGCCGGAGGGCGCCTACCGGACCCCGCTGGGCGTGGCCGAGGTCCGCCGGCGGGGCGCCGAGCTGACCATCGTGGCCACCGGCGTGATGGTGTCCCGCGCACTGGAGGCCGCGGACCAACTGGCCGGCGAGGGCATCGAGGCGACCGTGGTCGACCCGCGCACCCTGACCCCGCTGGACACCGAGACCCTGCTCACCGAGGTGGCGGCCACCGGCCGAGCACTGCTGGTGCAGGAGGCACCCCGAACGGCCGGCTTCATGGCCGAGGTGGCCGCGCTGGTCGCCGAGGGCCGGGCGTTCGGGCACCTGCGCGCGCCGGTGCGCCGGCTGTGCGGCCTGGACGTGCCGATCCCGTACGCTCCGGCCTTGGAGCGGGCCGCCGTGCCCCAGGTGCCGGACATCCTGGCCGCCGCGAGGGAGCTGGTCCGGGAATGGTGAGCGGGTCGGAGGTACCGCTGGTCATGCCGAAGATGTCCATGACCATGACCGAGGGCATCCTGGTCGAGTGGTGCCTCGAGCCGGGGGACGAGGTGTCCGCCGGCGACGTGGTCTGCGTGGTCAGCACCGACAAGGTGGACATGGACGTCGAGTCCCCCGTAGACGGCACCCTCACCCGCCTGACCGCCCACCCCGATGACGTAGTGCCCGTAGGCACCCCCCTCGCCTACCTCCAGACGGAATCCGAATCCCTCCTGGACCCCGAAACCCTGATTCAGTCGGTTGAGCAGGCTGATTCAGTCGGTTCAGCACACCGGTTCAGTCACTCCGGGCGGTCGGTGGCGGCGGGATCGTGGCCGGTGGCGGTGCCGTTGGCCCGCCGGCTGGCCCGGGAACGCGGGGTGGACCTGGCCGCGGTGGCCGGGACCGGCCCGGGCGGGGTGATCCGGGTGGCCGATCTGCCCGGTGCCGCCGCCACCCGGCGGGACGCGTTCGCGCGGTCGATGACCGCCAGCCTGGCCGTCCCACAGGTCGTGGCCTACCGGGAGATCGACTTCACCGAGTTGGCCGCCGCACGGGCCGGCCTCGGCTGGACCGGGCTGCTGGCCCGGGCCTTCGCCGGGGCGCTGCGCGCCGACCCGGTGCTGAACGCGCGGTTCGAAGCCGGCCGGGCCACCCGGCTGGACTCGGTGGGCGTCGCGGTCGCCGTGCCCACCCCGCGCGGCCCGTTGGCCCCGGTGCTGCGCGACCCCGACGGGCTGCCCGCCCGCGAGCTGGACGCCAGGCTGCGCGCGCTGGCCGGGCGGGCCCGGCTGGGCCGGCTGAGCGCCGCGGACCTCGGTGCCGCCGGCGGCACCCTGACCAACCTGGGCGGCCGCGGCGTGGACGCCTTCGAGACGCTGGTTACCCCGCCCCAGGCCACCGCGCTCACCGTCGGCACCATCGGCCCGAAGCCGGTGGTGGTCGGCGGCGCCGTGGCGGTTCGGGTGCGAGGCATCGTCGGGCTCGCCGTGGACTGCCGGGTGGGTGACGGCACCGACGCGGCCCGCCTGCTGGCCGAGCTGGCCCGCCGGGTGGCCGACCCGGCGACACTCGGGCTGCTCGCGGAGGTGGCGAGCTGATGGCGCGCCGGGGCACGGTGGCCGGGATCGTCCTGGCCAGTGGCGGCGGCACCCGGTTCGGCGCCGGGCACAACAAGGTCTACGTGCCGCTGGCCGGCCGTTCGGTGATCTCCTGGTCGGTCAACACGCTGATGGCCATCCCGGACGTCGGGCCGGTGGTACTGATCGTTCGCCCGGAGGACCGCAAGCGGGTGGACTGGGTACTGGACCGGGAGATCGAGCGCCCCGGGGTGGAACTGGTGTACGGCGGGGCCACCCGTCAGGAGTCCGAGCTGTGCGGGCTGCGCCACCTGGCCGAGCGGATCCACGGCCGAGAGGTGGACGTGGTGCTCATCCACGACGGCGCCCGCCCGCTGATGAGCCGGACCCTGGCCAACCGGATCATCCGGGCCGCGCGGGACGCCGGCGGCGCGATCCCCGGCCTGCCCAAGGACGACCTGGTCCAGGTCTCCTCGGACGGCGGCTGGCTGGACGGCGCCGCGCCCGACGGGCTGGTCGCGGTGCAGACCCCCCAGGCCTTCCATGCCGCGCCGCTGCTGGCCGCGTACGAGGAGGCGGCCCGGGTCCGGTTCGACGGCACCGACACCGAGTCCTGCGTGCAGCGGTTCACCGACCTGACCACCCGGTGGATCGTCGGCGAGCCGCACAACATCAAGATCACCTACCCGCACGACCTGGTGGTCGCGGAACGGGTGATCGCCGACGCCGGGGGAGGTGGCAGGTGACCGAGCCGGTCCCGGCGATGCTGGACTGCCCGCACTGTGGCAGGCCGACCGAGCACGAGCTGCGCTACGCCGGCCGGTTGCTGGTGTCCAGCGGCTGCACGGTGTGTGGTCGGAGCATCGACCTGGACGTGCGCCGCCGGTACGTCGCCGACCTGGCCGGCCGGATCCGCAGCAAACCGCGCCGGCTGGTCCGCCGGCTGCGCCGGCACCCGGTGGCGTTCTCCGCCGGGTTGCCGCGCAGCACGGCGGCGAAGCCGCTCCGGGTGTACGAAGAGATCAAACTGGTGTTGGCCGCCGCCGAGCGGGCTCGCCGCCGCGGCTGACTACCCTCGGCTCTCGTCCGCCAGCCGGAAATCGGCGAAGTCGAACCCGGGGGAGACCAGGCAGCTGACCAGGCCGGTGGTGTCGGCGGGCAGCGTGCGCTGCCAGGTCCCGGCCGGCACCACGGCCTGCGGCGCCGCCGCGTCCAGCACGACCCGCTGGCCGTCCACCGGGCGATCGCCCCGACCGCCCAGCTGAAGGGTGACCGGGCCGGCACCGTTCCAGATCCACACCTCGTCCGAGGCCACGGTGTGCCAGGCGGAGCACTCCCCGGGCGGCAGGCAGAACAGGATCAACGTGGCGGTCGGGCGCACCCTGACCGAGCCGTCCGGACCGACCAGGCGGACCGTTTCCGGGGAGGTCCAGGTGCGCCGGTACCAGCCGCCCTCGGGATGCCGGGCCAGGTCGTGGCGCTCGGCCAGCTCCGGGCTTTCACTCACCGGCGGGTGACCGTTTCGCGCATGAGCGCCACCGGCACCAGCGCGACCAGGCACGCGGCGGCCAGCATCAGGTAGTCCCAGGTGAAACCGTGGTGGTCGATGATCCAGCCACTGACCGCCGGCACGATGGCCCCGGAGACGCCGAGCGCGAGGCCGATCACCAGGCCCATCCCCGACGACGCCGCTCGAGGGGTGGAGTCCACGACCAGAGCGTAGGCCACCGGGAACGGCGAGTTGCGGAAGATCCCCCAGGCCAGCAGCACCAGCCAGGCGGAGACCGGCCCGGAGATGAAGATCATCGCCAGCACGGTGGCGGTCCAGCCGACGCAGATGATGGACAGGGAGAACTTCCGGCCTAGGTGGTCCGACAGCGTGCCCCACACCACCTGGCCGATCCAGCCGGTGATGCCCGAGGCACCGGACACCACGGCCGCCCCGGCCAGCGAGAAGTCGGCGTGTTCGGTCAGCTGCACGGTGAGGAACGCGGTCACCCCGGTCTCCGCCCAGAGCAGGCAGAACGCCAGCCCGACGCCGCACTGCACGTTCCGGTGGACCAGCGCGTCGCGCACCGCGCGGAACGGGTTGGTGAACCGCCGCTCCTCGTCCGCCGGCACGGCCGGGGTCAACCGGTTCCGCTCGATCCAGGCGTTCACCTTGGCCAGGTTGTCCCGGGTGCCCAGTTTCAGCTGGGCGATCATGATCGGCACGGCGATCAGCGGCAGCCAGAGGAAGGCGTCCCGCCAGGTGCCGGCCACCAGCACCCAGCCGATCAGCACCGGCCCGAGCAGCTGGCCGATCGGGAAGCCGGTGTGGTGCACCCCGACTGCGAAGCCGCGGTCCTCCTTCTGCCACCACTCGCCGATCAGCGCCACGTTCACTGGCTCCATGCCGCCGGTGCCGATGCCCATCACCACCCGCCAGGCGCGCAGCGCGTCGATGCCCCTGGCGTACGCGGTGGCGATGCTGGCCACGCAGGTGACCAGCACGGTCACCACCCAGGTGCGCGCCCGGTGGTGACCCCGGCCGAACACGTCGCCGAGTACCCCCAGCAAGATCGCGCCGACGAAGGTGCCCACGAAGGACAGCGAGACCAGCAACCCGGCTTCGGTCTTGGTCAGGCCGAACTCGTCGATGATCCCGGGCAGCACGGTGGGCAGGATGGCCCGGTCGATCGAGGTGATCAGGATGGCCAGCGAGGAGACCAGCAACATCCACCAGGAGATCGGGTGCGCGCGGGGCAGCCACCGGCGCACCGGCGTGGGGGTCTCGGTCATGCCTCGGCCAGCTCCTCGTTGCGGGCGGCGTAGACCGCGACAATGGTGATCAGCTCGGCGATCACCAGGTAGCCGGCCACCAGCCACGGGGCACCCGCGGCGAGGCCGACCAGTGCGGTGGCGATCAGGGGGGTGGGGCCGGCGACCAGCATGCCGTTCAGCTCCCGCGCGGTGGCGATCCCGGTGTAGCGGTACCGGGTGGCGAACAGTTCGGAGAGGAACGCGCCCTGGGCGCCGGACATGGCGCCGAAGCCGATCCCGTACCCGGCCATCATGGCCAGGGCGACCAGCACCGGCTGCCGGGTCTGCAGCAGCCCGAAGAACGGGAACGCCATGACCGCGACGAACGCCGCGCCGAAGATGAACACAAACCGCCGGCCGACCCGGTCCGCCAGCATGCCGAACAGTGGCGCGGCCACGATTCCGGTGATCGCGGCGAGTACCACGGCGGTCAGCCCGACCGTCTTGGACATGCCCAGCGTGCCGGTGATGAAGGACAGCGCGAAGGTGTTCAGCACGTAGGCGTTGGCGTTGTGCCCGGTGATGGAGAGGAAGCCCAGCGCGACGCTCTTGCGGCGTTCGCGCAGCACCTGGCCGAGCGGGAGCTGGCCGCGTTTGGCCTCCTCGCGTGCGACCTCCAGGAACGCCGGGGTCTCACCCAGCCGGCTCCGGATGTACAGCGCCACCAGGAAGATCAGTGCACTGGCCAGGAACGGTATCCGCCAGCCCCAGGAGAGCAGGTCGGCCTCGGGCAGCTGGGCGACCGCCGCGAAGCTGAGCGTGGCCAGCAGCAGCCCGGCGGCGGTGGCCGCGTTCGGGATGGCGGTGTAGTAGGCGCGGCGGTTGCGCGGGGTGTACTCGGCGACCAGTGTGATCGCGCCGGCCAGCTCCGCGCCCGCGCCGAACCCCTGCAGCAGCCGCAGCAGCACCAGCAGCACCGGTGCCCACACCCCGACCTGCGCATACGTGGGCAGCAGCCCGATCAGCACGGTGGACGCACCCATCAGCACGATGGTCAGCACCAGCGCCGGCCGGCGGCCGAACCGGTCCCCGATGTGCGAGATGATGAACCCGCCGAGCGGCCGGGCCAGGAAGCCGACCGCGAAGGTGGCGAACGCGGCCAGCGCGCCGACCAGCGAGCTGGTCTGCGGGAAGAACAGCTTTCCGATCACCAACGCGGCCGCCGCGCCGTACAGCGCGAAGTCGTACCACTCAATGACCGTGCCGACCGTGCTAGCCGCTACCGCGCGCCTAATCTCTTGCTGGTCAGGTACCTGCGCAGTCCGCTCTGCCCCCATTATCGGGACACTAGTTGTGTCCCACAACACAGGTCAACGGATTCTGTCTACAATCTCCCTGATTCGGCAATGGGGCACCCAGTTGTCGGCTGAACTGCCGGTATAGCGTTGATGCTATGACATGGGGTACGGTGGAGCTCGAGCCTGAGGTCCGTCTGTGGCTCGAGGGACTGCCGACTGATCACTTTGCTACCGCGGCGTTCTATATCGACCTGTTGGCGGCTCGAGGGCCGACCCTCGGAGAGCCATATACGCGCCAGTTGGATGGAAAACTCAGAGAGCTGCGGTTTCATCTCGAGCGACGGGCCGTGCGGGTCACGTATTGGATCGTGACGGGACGACGGATCGTATTGCTGACCGTGTTCACGAAGTCGCGGATGCGAGAAGATCGAGAGGTGGATCGGGCACGACGGGCGCTCGCCCGATGCCTCGCTGAGGTTCACACGGTGGAGGAGGGTGTTGACGTTGTTGAGCAATGAGTCTTGGGCGGGCGTACGCGAGCGTCGAATGGCGGAGCCGGGTGCGGCGGAGGCGTACGAGGCGGCTCGGCTGGCCTTCGAGTTGGGGGCCGCAGTGAGAGAGTTGCGCCTGGCGCGGGGGTGGAGCCAGGCTCAGTTGGCGGCTGCCGCGGACATGACCCAGTCGGCCGTGGCGCGTTTCGAGGCCGGGGGGACCACGCCAACCTTGCCCGTGCTGAGCAGGATCGCCAATGCACTGGACGCGGACCTGACAGTCCGCGTCTCACCTCGGACCGGCGCTGCCTGAACCCGCCGACCGCTCGGCGAGCGGGTTGAATCTGGCCGCCGCCCGGGCCGCCGCGGTGCGGTAGGCGTCCATGACGCTGATCGCGTAGACGAACAGCCCGCCGGCGTAGCGGCCGAGGAAGGAGTGCTCCGGCGTGGTCAGGTGATAGGTGATCACGCCGAGCAGCACCATGTAGCAGACGAACACCAGCCCGCGCACCGGCGCACGGTTCAGCACCTGCCCCATGCCGGGCAGCACGATCGCCACGCCGAGCACCACAAACGGTTTAGTAACCACGGGGCCTCGGCAGGTCGGCGGTGAACTGAGCGCCCCGGCGGACGAACCGGTAGCGCCGCCGGACGAACCACACCGAGGCGAGGAAGTAGAACGCCAGGATAGACAAGAGCGCGGTCCCGTAGCCGAGGAAGGTAGCGAAGAAGACCAGCCCGGACAGTGCGATCAGGGCCACCGCCGGCGCCGGGTGCATCGGCAGCACGTAACCCCGTTCGATCTCCCCGAGCGGCCAGAGGCGGCGGAACCGGATGAAGTTCGGCCCCATGAAGCTGTACATCAGCAGCCCGGACAGGATCGAGAAGGTGATCACCGTGGCGAGCAGCGTCGGCTTGTTCAGCAGCACCGGCAGCAGCGCGAACGCGATCGCCACCGGGACCAGGAACACGATGGACCGGAACGGCGTGTGGTAGCGGGGATGCACCGCGCCGAACCACTCCGGCAGGTAGCGGTCCCGGCCCATGGAGAACCAGGCCCGGGAGGCGTCGTTGATGCAGCCGTTGGCCGAGGCGAGGGTGGCGAACAGCGTACCGATCAGCAGCAACACCACCAGCAGCCCGCTGCCGCTGACCCGGGCCGCGTCGAACAGCGGGGTGATCGCGGTTCCGAGGTAGTGCCAGGGCAGCAGCGCGGCGCACACGTACCAGGTCAGCCCGGCGGCCACGATCAGCGTCATCATCCCGGCCATGCTGCCGATCGGGATCGAGCGCGGTGCCGAGCGGCACTCCTCGGCGGCCTGCGCGGTCCCCTCGATGCCCAGGTAGAACCACATGCCGAACTGGCAGGCGGCGATCGCGCCCATCCAGCCGTAGGGCAGCCCGTTGTCCAGGCTGCCGATCAGCCCGGACAGGTGCAGCTGGCCCTCCGGCTGCCAGCCCTGGACGCCGAGGAAGAGCACGATGATGGTGACGAAGGCCAGGCCGGTGATCACGAAGTTCAGCGTCAGCGTGGCCTGCACGCCCCGGTAGTTCAGCCAGGCCAGGGCCAGGATGGCCAGCGTGGCGAACGGGTAGGGGGACAGCTCCTCGGCGCTGCCCATCAGGTTGCCCAGCGTGGTCAGCAGGTAGCTGAGCACGTTGGCGTTGGCCGCCTCGAGCATGGTGTAGGCCAGGGTCAGGTAGAGGCCCACGTTGAACGCCATCAGCGGGCCGATGGTGTGCTTGGCCTGCGCGTACTGGCCGCCGGCCGCTGGGATCGCCGAGGTGATCTCGGAGTTGATCATCACGATGCAGGTGTAGAGCAGGCCGACCACCCAGGCGGCGATCAGGGCGCCGTACATGCCGCCCTTCTCCACCGCGAAGTTCCAGCCCATGAACTCGCCGACCAGCACGATGCCCACGCCCAGTGCCCAGATGTGCATGGGGGAGAGCACCTTGCGCAGCGCCGGTCGCTGCTCGGTGGCCGGCCCGGCGGTCGGCTCGGCGCCGGGAGCGTCGGTACTCATTTCGGCTCCTCGCTCGGTTCGGCCACGTTGATCAGTTGGTCCTCGCTGTACCGGCGGCCCACCCGGACCATGTCCAGCAGCAGCCACCCGGCGATCAGTGCGCTGAGCAGCCAGGCGATCAGTTCCAGCACACCCGCGGCGCTCATTTCTCGCCTCGCAAGCTCGGCTCGGCACTCATTCCCGTGCTCCTTCCCGGGGGCCGAACCGTTCCTCGACGACCTCCCGGTACTCCCGGAACGAGGCCCGGTAGACGAAGCCGAGGTAGGCGGCGAGCAGCGCGGCGGTGCCGAGCAGCGCCCACACGTCGATCGCGTACTTGTCCGCGTTGTTCTGGTGCGACTCCACCGAGGCGTTGATCGCGGCCAGGTCGGCGGTGCCCGAGTCGATCATCTTCTGGTACTGCGCCCGCTCGGCGTCGTTGATCGGCAGCTCGGCCAGCGGGCGGGCGGCGGTGTCGCCGGACGCGGCCTCCTGCACCAGGTAGGTGGTGCCGAACAGGGTGGCGAAGATCAGTACGAGCACGGTCACCGCGTCGATCAGCTGGCCGCGCTTGGACTGCACCGGTGGCTGGTACACGGCTCACCACGGGCCCTGGGCGCGCAGCTCGCGCCTTCGGTCGGCCAGCAGCACGTCATCCCGGTAGATCGCCTCCCGGTTCGCCGCGTAGCTGCGCAGCATGGCCAGCACCGAGGCGGTGTTGAACGCGCCGAGCAGCAGCGCCGAGGCGAGCAGGACGACGGTGATGGCCGGGCTGGGCGCGGTGGCACTGGCCACCACACAGAGGAAGATCAGCACGGCCCACATGAGGACCGTGAACGAGATGGCCAGGACCCGGTCACGCCGGGCCAGCTGGGCGATCCGCGAGCTGAGGGAGGGTGGCACGGGCGCCTCCGGATGCCGGGGTGCGGCGGCGCCCGAGTTCCACATGATGCACTCGCGCGCCGTTGCTCGAGGTGCGGTTCCTTACGACATTGGTCCGAGGTCCAGACCTCGGACCACCGGGCACATGGGACCACCGCGACGCGGAGCGTGTCAAGCGCGCGGAGCCTGCTTGCCGAGCGTGCGCCGAGTTAGCCGCACGCTCGGAGACGCGATCACTCGGTGGGGGCGGAGCCGAACACAATGTCCCGCAGCTGGGCGCGGGTGTGCTCGATGTGCTCCCGCATCCGCGCCGAGGCGGCCTCCGGGTCGCGTCGTAGTACTGCCTGGTAGATGGCCAGATGGTCGCGCACCGACTCCTGCACCGGGTCGATGAACGGAAGCAGGTCGTGGGCCATGAATAGCTCGCCCCGGGCGGCCTCGATGCCGGCCTCCAGCCGGGCGTTCCGGGCCGCGCGGGCCAGTGCGGTGTGGAACCGGGAGTCGGTCAGCCGGAAGGCGGCCCGGCCCTCGGACCTTTCCAGCTCCTCGATCGCCGTGCGCAGCGCGGCCAGGTCCCGCTCGTCCCGGCGCAGCGCGGCCAGCCGGGCACTGTCGGTCTCCAGCGCGATGCGGAAGTCGATGATGTCGTCGAACTCGCCGGACTCGGTGCGCATCTTGGCCCGCCACCGGGCGACCGGCTCCTCCAGTTCGGTCACGTAGGTACCACCCTGGGCGCCCCTCCGGACCTGCACGTATCCGTCCCGCTGCAGGATCTTTAGGGCTTCCCGCAGGCTGATCCGGGCCACGCCGAGCTGCTCGGCGAGCTCGCGCTCGGGTGGCAGCCGGTCGCCGGGGCCGACCTCGCCGAGGTGGATGAGGCGCCGCAGATGATCCGCGACCGCCTGGGTCAGCGTCTGCGAGGTCACCTCGGTGGGCATGCCCCGAGTTATACGCGGTCACCCAGAGTTAACACCAGTCGTTCACCCGGCGGTATTGACAGAAAAGGTCTTAGGTTCGAACCTAGGACCAATGCTCGGAGGCCGGAGGGAGCGCGGCACGTGTGTGGGATCGTCGGGCTGCACCTGAAGAAATCGGAGCTGTATCCGAGGTTGGGCGAGCTGCTGGTTCCGATGCTGGAGGCGATGACCGCCCGAGGGCCGGACAGCGCGGGCGTCGCGCTCTACGGGGACTCCGGCATGGAGGTGATCAAGGACGTCGGGCATCCGGCGGAGATCTGCGCCCGGTACGGCGTGGTGGACCGCGCCGGTTACCAGGCCGTCGGGCACACCCGGATGGCCACCGAGTCCGCCGTCACCACCGACGGCGCTCATCCGTTCACACCGCTGCCTGACCTGGCGCTGGTGCACAACGGGTCCTTCTCCAACTACGCCACCGTGCGCCGCCGGCTGGCCCGAGCCGGCATCCACTGCGAGACGCAGAACGACTCCGAGGTGGCCGCCCGGTTCATCGGGCAGCAGGTGACCGCCGGCGCGGACCTCGGCGACGCCATGCGCATGGTGCTCAAGGAGTTCGACGGTTTCTTCACCCTGCTGGTGACCACCGGCGACGAGTTCGCCGTGCTGCGCGACTCGTTCGCCTGCAAGCCCGCCGTGATCGCGGAGACCGCCGACTACGTGGCGATGGCCTCGGAGTACCACGCGCTGGCCGAGCTGCCCGGCATCGAGCAGGCGCGGATCCGCGAGCCCGAGCCGGAGACGGTGTACGCATGGCGGCGGTGAACTCGGCGTTGAACTCGGCCCGGCGGGAAACGCTGCCGGACCAGGTGGTGCGGATCGACCTAGCCGCCGGCTCATCGGTGCGCGAGCTCAACGCCCAGCTGCACGCGCCCACCGCCGAGCGCTACGAGGTCCACCACCCGCGGGGCGAGCACGCGGTCGCCGCCGGGCTGCGCCACCCGTTGACCGTGGACGTCCACGGCCACGTGGGCTACTACTGCGCCGGCATGAACCAGCTGGCCGAGGTGACCGTGCACGGCAACGCGGGCACCGGGGTGGCGGAGAACATCATGTCCGGCACGGTGCGGGTGCGCGGCGACGCCTCCCAGTCCGCCGGCGCCACCGGGCGGGGCGGGCTGCTGGTGGTGCACGGCGGCGCATCGATGCGCTGCGGCATCTCGATGAAGGGGGTGGACATCGTGGTCGGCGGGGACGTCGGCCCGATGAGCGCGTTCATGGCGCAGGCCGGGCGGCTGGTGGTGGGTGGCGACGCCGGCGACGGGCTCGGCGACTCGATCTACGAGGCCCGGCTGTACGTGCGCGGCCGGGTCGGCACGCTGGGCGCGGACTGCGTGGAGAAGCCGATGCGCGAAGAGCACCGCAAGGAGCTGGCCGGGCTGCTCGCCGCGGCCGGCCTGGCGCACGACCCGGACGAGTTCCGCCGCTTCGGCTCGGCCCGCCGGCTCTACCACTTCGCCGCGCACAACACCTACTGAAGGAGGGCGACCTTGACCGCACCGTACGGCCGGCGCGAGTCGGCCACCTTCGACCGGGCCACCATCGCCGGCATCCAGCGCGCCGCCGAGACCGGCGTCTACGACATCCGGGGCTGGGGCGCGAAACGCCCGCTGCCGCACTTCGACGACCTGCTGTTCCTCGGCGCCAGCATGTCCCGCTACCCGCTGGAGGGCTACCGCGAGCGGTGCGACACCGACGTGGTGCTGGGCGACCGGCACGCCGGCGCACCGCTGCACCTGGACATCCCGGTCACCATCGCCGGCATGAGCTTCGGCGCGCTGTCCGCCCAGGCCAAGGAGGCGCTCGGGCGGGGCGCGACCGAGATGGGCACCTCCACCACCACCGGCGACGGCGGGATGACCCCGGAGGAGCGGGGCCACTCCAAGCACCTGGTCTACCAGTACCTGCCCTCCCGGTACGGGATGAACCCGGATGACCTGCGCGCCGCCGACGCCATCGAGGTGGTGCTCGGCCAGGGCGCCAAGCCGGGCGGCGGCGGCATGCTGCTCGGGCAGAAGATCAGCGACCGGGTGGCCGGGATGCGCACCCTCCCGGCCGGCATCGACCAGCGCAGCGCCTGCCGGCACCCGGACTGGACCGGGCCGGACGACCTGACCATCAAGATCCTGGAACTGCGGGAGATCACCGACTGGGCCAAGCCGATCTACGTGAAGATCGGCGCCACCCGGACCTACTACGACGTGAAGCTGGCCGTCGCGGCGGGCGCGGACGTGGTGGTCGTGGACGGCATGCAGGGCGGCACCGCCGCCACCCAGGAGGTGTTCATCGAGCACGTCGGGATCCCGATCCTGGCGGCGATCCCGCAGGCCGTGCGGGCGCTGGACGAGCTGGGCGTGCACCGGAAGGTCCAGCTGATCGTGTCCGGCGGCATCCGCACCGGGGCCGACGTGGCCAAGGCGATGGCGCTGGGTGCCGACGCGGTCGCCATCGGCACCGCCGCACTGATCGCCCTGGGCGACAACCACCCGCGCTACGACGAGGAGTACCGGGCGCTCGGCACGGCCGCCGGCTACTACGACGACTTCCAGGACGGCCGGGACCCGGCCGGCATCAACACCCAGGACCCCGACCTGGCCGCCCGGCTGGACCCGATCGAGGGCGGCCGGCGGCTGGCCAACTACCTGCGGGTGCTGACCATGGAGGCGCAGACCCTGGCCCGGGCCTGCGGCAAGGCCCACCTGCGCAACTTGGAGCCGGAGGACATGGTCGCGCTGACCATCGAGGCGGCGGCGATGGCCGGGGTTCCACTGGCAGGCACTGATTGGATCCCAGGACAGCAAAGGAGCAGCCATGGGTGACGGCCGCGGAGAACTTGCAGCGCGAGCGGACGAAGATGGCATCGAGTTCTTCCTGGCCATGTTCGTGGACCTGCACGGCAAACCGTGCGCGAAGGCGGTGCCCCGGGCCAGCCTGGACCTGCTGATGGACGGCGGGGCCGGGTTCGCCGGATTCGCCGCCGGGGACCTGGGACAGGGGCCGGCGGACCCGGACATCAACGTGCTGCCGGACCCCGCCTCCTACACCAGGGTGCCGTGGAAGGACGGCATCGCGGTGCTGCACTGCGACCCCTATGTGGCGGGTGAGCCGTGGCCGTACGCGCCGAGGGTGATCCTGAAGCGGCTGCTGGCCGACCTGGAGCGGGACCGGGGCTGGGTGCTCAAGACCGGCGTGGAGGCGGAATACTCGCTGCTGCGCCGCACGCCGGACGGCGGGCTGGATTTCGCCGACGCCCTGGACCGCGCGGACAAGCCCTGCTACGAGGTCAAGGGACTGACCCGGATGTGGGACTTCCTGTCCACCCTGTCCAAGCACATGAACGAGCTGGGTTGGGGCAACTACGCCAACGACCACGAGGACGGCAACGGGCAGTTCGAGAGCAACTTCGACTACTCGGACGCGGTGACCACGGCGGACCGCACGGTCTTCTTCCGCTACATGGTGCACATGCTGGCCCACGACGCCGGCATGACCGCCACCTTCATGCCCAAGCCGTTCAACTCGGTGACCGGCAACGGCCTGCACACCCACCAGAGCCTGTGGACCACCGGAGGCGAGCCGCTGTTCGACAGCGACTCGGACCCGCTGGGCCTGTCCAAGCTGGCCTACCAGTACATCGGCGGGCTGCTGGACCACGGGCGCGCCTCGGCCGGGGTGATCTGCCCGTCGGTGAACTCCTACAAGCGGATCGGCGCCGGCGCGCCCAACTCCGGGGCCAGCTGGGCGCCGGCCTACGTGGCCTACGGCGGGAACAACCGCAGCCTGATGCTGCGGGTCCCCGAGGGCGGCCGGGTGGAGCACCGGGGCGTGGACGGCTCGGCCAACCCCTACCTGGCCCCGGCCGCGATGCTGGCGGCCGGGCTGGACGGCATCGACCGCGGCCTGGACCCCGGCGAGCAGGTCACCGACAACCTGTTCGCCCTGCACCCCGACGAGGTGGCCGCCCGGGGCATCAGCGCGCTGCCCAAGACCCTGGACCACGCGGTGCGGGAGCTGGTGGCCGACCCGGTGCTGCGTACGGCCCTGGGCAAGCTGCCGGACGGAACCGACTTCATCGACTACTACGGCGGGGTGAAACAGGCCGAGTTCGACGCCTACCACGCGACCGTTTCCCAGTGGGAGATCGACCGCTACCTGACCCTGGCCTGATCTAGTGTCTTGGCCATGAGTCTCGTGAAGACCCCGTTCGGTTTCACCAGCACCGCCGCCGAGGTGGCCGAGGGGGCGGACCTCACCGGCCGCCGGGTGGTGGTCACCGGGGCCGCCTCCGGCATCGGCGTGGAGACCGCCCGGGCGCTGGCCGGCACCGGCGCCGAGGTGACCATGGCGGTGCGCGACGTGGCGGCCGGCGAGCGGGTGGCCAAGGAGATCGCCGACGGCGGGCACCCGGCGCCCGGCGTGGCCGCGCTGGACCTGGCCGAACCGGAGTCGGTGGCGGCCTTCGTGGCCGGCTGGGACGGCCCGCTGCACGTGCTGGTGAACAACGCCGGCGTGATGGCCTGCCCGGAACAGCGCACCGCGGCCGGTTGGGAGATGCAGCTGGCCACCAACCACCTCGGCCACTTCGCCCTGGCCCTGGGGCTGCACCGGGCGTTGGCCTCGGACGGCGCCGCCCGCGTGGTCTCGGTCAGCTCCAGCGGTCACCAGCTGTCACCGTTGATCTTCGACGACCCGCACTTCCTGTTCCGCCCCTACGACCCCTGGCTGGCCTACGGGCAGTCCAAGACGGCGAATGTGCTGTTCGCGGTGGAGGCCACGCGGCGCTGGGCGCGCGACGGCATCACGTCCAACTCGCTCATGCCGGGCGCGATCCGCACCAACCTGCAGCGGCACACCGGGGGAGTGGGCAGCGGGGGCACGCCGGCGGAGTGGTTCAAGACGGTCGAGCAGGGCGCGGCCACCTCGGTGCTGCTGGCGGTGTCCCCGCTGGTGGCGGGCATCGGCGGGCGCTATTTCGTGGACTGCAACGAGACGGAGACGGTGGACCGCCGGACCGGCGACCTGGGCGGCGTCGCCCGCTACGCCCTGGACCCCACCAACGCGGACCGCCTCTGGGAGTGGTCGGAACGGTGGGTGAGCGGCGGTTAGTCCTCGCGCAGCGCGGAGCGGAAGCGCTGCTGGGCGCCCTGTTTGGTGGTGCCGTAGACGCCGCCGATCTGGGCCCAGGTGCCGCCCTGGTCACGCAGTTCGGCCACGGCGGCCAGCTCCAGCTGCTCGGCCGCCTCGCGCAGCCGCCGCGCGGCGGCGAGCCGGTCGACCGCGCCCTCCGTCGACTCCACCGCTTCCAAAGCCCGCCGGACCTGCTTCAGGGACCCCTTCGCCGCCACGCCGGGAATGCTAACCCTATTGGTGGGGGTCAACCACCCATTGACCTCCGTCAATGCTAGGTTGACGTTCGTTGGTCAACAGTCAGTTGACCCGGCCGGCCGGAGGGAGGCGGACATGGCTAAGAAGAAGAAGGGCAAAAAGGGCAAGAAGAAGAAGTGAGCCCGCGCCCGTGAATGCTCGCCTGACCCGGGGCCAGGCATTACCGGCCTCGGGTCAGGCGATGCGCGGCTTGGCCTTGGCGATCGCCTGGACCACCGGGTCGACCGCCTGGCCGTTCTTCTCGGCCAGCTCCGCGAGCAACTCGGCGGCGTCCTTCTCGGCCTGGGTAACCCGGATGCGTGCGTGGGTCCGGTTCACGTCGGCGACGCGTTCCTTGGCCATCACTGCCCTTCCGACGGCGGTTCCTGGACTACCTCGAACTCAATGGTACGACTCTTTTCCAGCTCCCGGTACAGCTCGGTCGGCTCGGCCAGCACCGCCCTGAGCACCGCCTGGATGAACGCCAGGTCGGCCTCGGTCTGCAGCAGCGGCAGGCGGCTCATCGCGCGCAGCGTGGCGATGCCCAGCTCGTCGGCGCGCGGGTTCTCCCGGTCGACGGCCAGCTCGGCGGCCCAGCGGACGGTCCGCAACAGCTCCTCGCGCCGGGCCCGGACGTCTAGCTCCCGGGCGCCCACCCGGGTCACCCGGTGCCCGATGAACACGCCGAGCAGCGGCAGCACGAGGGCCCCGACCCCGGTCGCAATGGCGAACCAGGTCGGAACCGCCGCCGTGGCCTGCTGGGCCAGCCCGATCATGCGTGCTCCCGGGTCAGCCCCGGTCAGTCGTCGCTGTCGTCGTCATCGTCGCTGTCGTGGTCGCCGTCGTCCTCGTCGTCGCTGGGCGAGTACTCACCCTTGCGGGCGGCCAGCTCCTGGGAGCCCTTGACCACCTGCACCTGGTCACCGACCTGCAGGTAGTTGAAGAACGCCTGCGCGTCCGCGACCGGCAGGTGGATGCAGCCGGCCGAGGAACGGGCCGGGTCGCCGCCGTGGAACGCGATGCCACCGTCCTCGAAGAACACCGCCCACGGCATGGGCGCGGGCTGGCCCTTCTTCGGCCCGGACTGGATGCGCGACTCGGTGCTCTTGTAGTCCTTTTCCTTCTTGTAGACCCGCAGCGAGTGGCCGATCGGGGTCTCCTTGCCGTTCCCGCCCGAGGAGATCTTGATCGGGCCGCGCATGATCTTGCCGTCCTTCACCAGCCAGGCCTTCTGCGACTCCAGGTCGACGCAGGCCTTGGTGGTGACCGTGCAGGCGAGCCCAGGAACCAGCGCCGTCTGGTGGGCCTGCTTCGCCGCGTCGGAGAACTCGGAGTCGTCGGCCAGCGCCGCACCAGCAAAATAGGTGGTCAGACCCACCGTGCTCACCGTGAGCACGATGAGCGCGCGTGTGCCCAATCGCCGACTTCTGGTCATTCCTGCCCCTCTGCCCCGTCCGTCCCGGGGGTCGCTTCTCACCTTCTCTACATGGATTGACGCGCGGGAAGCCGGGAGGTTGCGGTTCTGAGGAAAAATTTCGAAGTGACCTGAGACGGGGACCGGGTTCGGCGGGCCCGGGCGAACAGGGAATGCTGCCCGGTAGGTGGCCCCGGGGCGGAGGACGGTGCGGAGATGACGGGTACGGAAACCAACCGGGCGGGGCTGGGGATCGGCATCGCGCTGGCCGTGGTGCTGCTCCTCGGGGTGATCAGTTTCGCCAGCGGCAAGCCGGCCGAACCGGCCGCCGGCGCCCATGCGATGAGCGACGCTTCGAAGGCCAGGTCGGAGGCGGCCCGGCGGATCCCCGGCGACCCACTGGCCCTGGGGGACCCGGCGGCGCCGGTCGTGCTGGTCGAGTTCGCCGACTACAAGTGCCCGTACTGCGCGGTGTTCGCCGAGCGGGTCGCGCCACCGTTGATCGACCAGTACGTCAAGACCGGCAAGGTCCGGGTGGAGTGGCGTGACTTCAGCTTCCTCGGCCCGGACTCCACCCTGGCCGCGGTGGCGGCCCGGGCCGCCGGGCGCCAGGGGAAGTTCTGGGACTTCCACGATGCGCTGTTCGCGCAGCACAGCGAGGGAACGGTGGTGTGGTCGCACGCGACGCTGATCGGCCTGGCCGAACAGCTCGGCCTGGACAAGGCGCGGTTCCAGCGTGACCTGGCCGACCCGGCGCTCTCCGCCCAGGTGGATTCGGACAAGGCGGAGGGCGTGCGGCTGGGGGTGAACAGCACACCGACCGTGCTGATCAACGGGAAGCTGATGTCCGGCTCGCTGTCGGTCGCCGAGTACCAGCGGGCCATCGAGACGCTGCTGGCGCACGCCGGCACCAACCGTTGACCGACGTCGGCTACCTGGCCGCGCTGCTCGGTGGGGTCCTCGCCCTGCTCAGCCCGTGCAGCGCGCTGTTGCTGCCGTCCTTCTTCGCGTACGCGTTCGCCGGCGGCGGCCGGCTGGTCGCCCGGACCGGGGTGTTCTACCTGGGGCTGGCCGCGACCCTGGTGCCGCTGGGGGCCGGGTCCGGGGCGCTGAGCGGGCTGTTCGCCACGCACCGGGAGACGCTGATCCGGGTGGCCGGTTGGGTGATCATCATCTTCGGCGTGGCGATGATCCTGGGCCGGGGGTTCGTGTTCGGTCCGGCGGTGCGGTTGCAGCAGCGGTTCGCCTCGCGCGGCGGTTGGCTGGGCGTGTTCGGGTTGGGCGCGACCTACGGGCTGGCCGGGTTCTGCTCCGGCCCGATCCTCGGTGCGGTGCTCACCATCGCGGCGGCCGGCGGGCAGCCGGCGCGCGGTGCGGCGCTGCTCGCGGTGTACGCGCTGGGCATGGCCGCCCCGCTGTTCCTGCTGGCGGTGGTGTGGGAGCGGTGGCGGATCGGCGAGCGGGGCTGGCTGCGCGGGCGGGAGATCGCCGTCGGACCGGTGCGGCTGCACACGACCAGCCTGGTGTCCGGGCTGCTGTTCGTGGCGATCGGTGTGCTGTTCCTGCTGTTCGACGGCACCGGGACGCTGGGCGAGGTGCTGGGGCTGTCCCTCGGGGCGGACTCCGAGTTGGCCGCGCAGCGGGCCGTGGGCGGGTTCGGGTCGAGGGTGCCGGACCTGGTGGTGCTCGGGCTGGCCGCCCTGTCGATCATCGGCGTGGTCGCCTGGCGGGCCCGCCGACGGACCACATAACCTATCTGCCCAGTGAGGAACGGGAGGCGCCCGGTGGCGGCGAACAACCCGTCGCCCCGGGTCCAGGGGCGGCGCCCGACCGCGTCGGACGTGGCCGCCGAGGCCGGCGTCTCGATCGCCAGCGTGTCGCTGGTGATCAACGGCAAGGCCGAGGGCCGGGTGGCGACGCGGACCCAGGAACGGGTCTGGCGGGCGATCAACAAGCTGGGCTACGTGGTGGACTCGGCCGCCCGCAGCCTGGTCACCGGCCGCCGGCAGTGCATCGCGCTGGTCGCGCCGGACCTGGGCAACCCGTTCTTCACGCAGGTCGCCGCCGGCGTGGCCAAGGCGCTGGGCGGGGAGTACCGGCTGCTGCTCGCGGTCTCCGGCCCCGAGCGGGAGGAGCCGGACCTGGCCCAGCTGGTCGGGTTCGGCGTGGACGGGATCCTGCTGGAGTTCCCCGGCACCCGGGTGGACACCCGGCAGATCGGCTGCCCGGTGGTGCTGCTGGACGAGCCGGTCGCTCCGCCGGAGCTGTCCCGGGTGCACTTCGACACCGCCCCCGGCGCGTGCGCGCTGGTGGACCGGATCGTCGAGCTCGGCCACCGGCGGGTGGTCTACCTGGACGCCACCCGGGAGGGACAGACCTTCGCCACCCGGCGGGCGCAGGTGTGTGCGCGGCTGGCCGCGACTCCGGGTACGGAAGTGATCGAGGCGCGGGCGAACATCACGGTGGACGCGGCCCGTGCGCTGGTCGCCGAGGAGTGGCCGGGCTGGCGGGCGGCCGGGGTGACCGCGATGATCGCGGCGGCCGACCTGCTGGCCTACGGCGCGCTGAGCGCGTTCACCGGCCTCGGGGTCGCGGTGCCCGGCGAGGTGTCCATCGGCTCCTTCGACGACCTGCCGTTCTCCGAGATCACCTCGCCGCCGCTGAGCACGGTCCGGCTGTCGGCGTTCGACCTCGGGTACACGTCGGCGGGCATCCTGCGCGAGCTGATCGCCGACGGGGGCGGCGACCGGCCGAGGGTGCGGGCGCTGGGCACCTCGCTGGTCGAGCGGGCATCGCTGGGGCGGGCGCGGTTGCAACCCTCAGGTTAAGCGCATAACTTCGGTGCCGTGCCCAACCTGGAGAGTGGCCCGCTGGTGGTGCTCGGCGATCTCGTCGAGGACGTCGTGGTGTGGCTGGCCGGCCCGCCGCGGGTGGGCACCGACAACCCGTCGCGGGTGTACCGCACCCGGGGCGGCAGTGCGGCCAACGTGGCGATGTTCGCCGCGCCGCTGGTGCCCACCCGGTTCGTCGGCCGGGTCGGGGCGGACCCGCTCGGTGACGCGCTGGTCGACCGGCTGCGGGACGGGGGAGTGGACGCGCGGGTCCAGCGCGGCGGGCGCACCGGCAGCATCGTCGTGCTGGTGCACCCGGACGGGGAGCGCACCATGTTTCCCGACCGGGGTGCCAGCGCCGACCTCGGCCCCGTCCCGGTGGACTGGCTGCGGGATGCCCGCTGGTTGCATCTGCCGGCGTACGCGTTGAGCGCCGAACCCTCGGCCGGCAGCGCTCTGGCCGCGGTGCGCGCCGCCGCCTCGGCCGGGTGTGCTGTGTCGCTGGACGCATCCTCGACGGCGTTCCTGGTCGAGTACGGCGCCAGCCGATATCGTGATCTTATCGCGGAGATCCGACCAGCCGTGCTGTTTGCCAATGCGGCCGAGGCCGCGGTACTGGGCCTCGCCGACCGGCGGCCACCCGCCGGGTCCGTTTTCGTGATCAAAAATGCCGCCGACCCCACGGTGGTGGTGCGCGACCGAGGTGAACCGCTCCGCCTGCCGGTCCCCGCCCGGCGCGCGGCCAGGGACAGCACCGGGGCCGGTGACGCGTTCGCCGCCGGCTACCTGGCCGCCGCCATGGCCGGGCGGAACGTCGCCAACTCGGTCCGGGCCGGCCACCACCACGCCGCCCGAGTGCTGGACGCGCCGGGTGCCAACTTCAGCCTGGAGGTCTCGTGACCAGCGGTCCGATCAACCTTTCCGACGAGGTGGCCACGGCGGTCGCCGAGGGCGCGCCGGTGGTGGCACTGGAGTCCACCATCTTCTCCTCCCTCGGCCTGCCCGCCCCGCACAACGCCGAGGCGCTGAGCCGGTGCACCGAGACGCTGCGCCGGCGCGGGGTGGTTCCCGCCGTGGTCGCGGTGCTGGAAGGCGCCTGGCAGGTGGGGCTGAGCCCCGCCGAGGAGAAACTGATCATGGACGGGGAACACAAGGTCGCCGAACGGGACCTCGCGGTGGCCGCCGCCCAGGCCTGGCCGGTGGGCGTGACCACGGTGTCCGCCACGCTGGCGGTGGCCGAGCGGGCCGGCATCGGGGTGTTCGCCACCGGCGGCATCGGTGGCGTGCACCGGGGAGCCGAGCTCACCGGCGACGTCTCCGCCGACCTGGACGCCCTGGCCAACCACCCCCTGGTCACCGTGTGTGCCGGGGCAAAGGCCTTCCTGGACCTGCCCCGCACGCTGGAGTACCTGGAGACCGCCGGCGTGCCGGTGCTGGGCTGGCGGCACGACGAGTTCCCGGCCTTCTACACCCGGTCCAGCGGGCTTCGGGTGCCACACCGGGTGGAGAGCGCGGAGGAGGTGGCGGCGGTGCTGGCCCACCGCGCGCGGCCGCGCACCGGCGTGCTGCTCACCGTGCCGATCCCGGAGGCCGAGGAGCTGGACGGCGCCGCGCTGGCCGCCGACCTGGACGCCGCGCTGGCCGCCGCCGATGCGGCGAAGGTGACCGGCCCGGCGGTCACCCCGTACGTGCTGGCCCGGCTGGAGGCGGAGACCGACGGGGCGAGCGTGCCGGCCAACCTGGCACTGGCCGAGCACAACGCCGAGGTGGCCGCCGAGGTGGCGCTCGCGCTGGCCGCGCGACGCTAACCCGCGATCGGGCGCCAGGCCGGGCGGTCGTCGGCCGGGTGGACCTCGCCGAACTGGACGTCGGCGAAGTGCACGCCGAACCCGAGGGTGTCCGGCTTGGCCAGCTCGGCGATCAGTCGCCGGCGGGACTCGACGGCCTGGCGGGGGTCGTAGTCCGGCCAGGCGTGCCAGTCCGGGCGGTCCACCTGCGCGGCGGTGTGCAGGGCGTCCCCGAAGGCGATCAGCCGGCGCCCGCCGGAGGCGATGACGAAGCCGGTGTGGCCGACGGTGTGGCCCGGGCTGGGCAGCGCGCGCACCCCGGGGAAGACCTCCTCGCCCGCCTCGATCCCGCGCAGCGAGGTGGCCAGGGTGTCCAGCGCCTCACGGGGCGTGCCGGCCCGCTCGGCCAGCTCCCGCTCGGCCCATTCCCGCTGGTCGACGAGGAACTTCGCGCCGGGGAAGGTGTCGGCGACGCCGGCCCAGCCGACGTGGTCGCTGTGCAGGTGGGTGAAGGCCACCGCCTCGATGCTCGCCGGGTCCCGGCCGATCGCGGCCAGGCTGTCCAGCAGCGCGCCGCCCGTGGCGCCGCCGACCGGTGTGCCGGCCACCGGGCCGGCCTCCACCCGGCCGATGCCGGCGTCGATCAGCAACGCCCGCTCGTCCGCCTCCACCAGCAGCCCGCCGATGCTGGCCACCAGTTGGCCCCGCTCGTCCAGGTGCTCGGGGTGCGCGGCCCAGTCGGCGTCCGAGCTGTGCGGGAGCCACCCGCGCGCATCGAGGCCGACCGCGCCGTCGGGCAGGTAGGTGATGGTCAGCTCGCCGATCCGCACCGAGCGCGTCTCCGCCGGTCGCCGGTAGCGCTCGCGCGCCGTGTCCGTGATGCCGTTCGCCATGCCGTCGAGCGTAAAGTTCCAGCTTGAATGATTCAAGCTATAAATATGTTGGCTTGATGCATCCGGCTAGGATGGACCCGTGAGCGCGGATGCCGAGATGAGCCCGGAGCGGCAGCTGTGCGGCCTGGTCAACGGGCTGTCCCGGCAGATCGGTGAGCACGTGCGGGAGCGGGCGGGTGCGCTCGGGCTCACCGCCCCGCAGGCGATCGCGCTGCGCGAGCTGACCGGCCCGCTGACCATGCGCGAGCTGGCCGACCGGATGGCCTGCGAGCCGTCCAATGCCACCTTCGTGATCGACCGGCTGGAGCGCCAGGGCCTGCTCGAACGACACCCGCACCCGGTGGACCGGCGGGCCAAGCGCCTGGTGCTCACCGACAAGGGGGCGCGGCTGCGGGAGCGCCTGCTGGAGCTGCTCGCCGAGGACTCGCCGCTCGGCGGCCTCACTCCGGACGAGCAGGCCGCGCTGCACGGGCTGCTCGCCCGGGCCGTCACCAACCGGTAAGGGCGCCGGGCGCGGTTCGGTCGCGGTGCCGGTTCGAAGCGCGGTCGGGACGGCGCGGTCGGGCGGTCTCCCGCGGTTCGGCCTGCGCCCGGGACCTTGGGTTCGTCGCGCGGTCGCACCTATCGCGTTGGGTGCGGCTACGCGGCGTGGCGGTCGGGGGTCTCTGGCGAGCTGCAGACAGGGTTCCGCTCCACGAGATCCACCTGAGTGGGGTACGGTCCAAGATCAAACCCCGCTCAGGTGGATCTCGTCGAAGGAACGTCCGTCGGCCAGGACCGAACGGCTACGGTTCGTGACCGGTCGGTCCGAAACCGGCGCACCGGCCCGTGTGCGGCCCGTCGACCACCCTCTTGTGACCCGTTAAGGGCTTAACTACTGTCAGCTTCACGGCGGGAGGGGTGGCGGTATGACCGAACGGCGCGGATGGTCCGACCGGGTGGGTGCCGAGCTGGAGACGGTGGGCGTTCTGCCGGTGCCGGACGACCAGCGGGTGATGCGGCCGTGGCGGATGTTCCTGGTGTGGTTGATGGCGGCCAGCTCCGCCACCACGCCGCTGATCGGGCAGCTGCTGTTCGACTACGGGCTGACCAACTTCGTCATCGCCTGCCTGGTGGCCTGGCTGATCGCGCTGATCCCGGCCGGGCTGTTCTCGGAGATGGGCCGGGAGGTGCCGCTGTCCGGCCTGGTGGTGGCCAGGGGGACGTTCGGCTGGCACGGCGCGTTCGGCTTCTCCGCGCTGTTCACCGTGGTGAACCTGGGCTGGTTCGGGCTGAACACGGCGGTCGGCGCCGTGATCCTGGCCGCGATCACCAACTCCTCGCTGCTGCTGTGGAACATCGTGGTCGGCGGGGTGCAGATCGTGCTGGTGCTGTTCGGCATGAAGTGGCTGGAGCGGTTCTACCGGTACACCGCGCTGCTCATGATCGTTTGCTACGGGGCGCTGTTCGTCTACCTGGGCATGCGGTACGGGCTGGTCGCGCCGGCGCAGACCAAGGCGATGGACTGGGGCGGCGCGATGACGATCATCCTGTCGTTCTCCATCCTGTCCTGGACCTACAAGCTGTCCACGGTTTCCCGCTTCGCGGTCCCGGCGGAGCGCACCGGCGGACAGCGGCCGTCCTACTTCCTCGCCCCGTCGGCCGGGATCATGCTGGCCCTGATCGGCATGGGCGTGGTGGGGCTGTACTCGCAGGCCGCGACGGGCGAGTGGAACGTCGCCCTGCTGGCCAAGGACATCCCCGGCTGGGGCATCGTGGCCGCCGTGGGGGTCGCGGTGGCGGTCCTGCACACCAACGCGATGAACCTCTACCCGGCCATGGTGGACCTGCTGGTGGCGATGAACACCGTGCGCGAGCCACGCCGGTGGGAGCAGCCGGTGGCCACCGTGGTGCTCGGCGTGTGCGGCGTGCTGCTGGCCGTCGCCGGAATCCTGCAAAATGCCGAGGCCTTCCTGGTGGCCTGCGGGAACGTGGTCATCCCGTTCACCTTCGTGATGCTGGCCGACTGGTTGTTCGTGGCGCGCCGGCGAACCCCGGCCGGCGAGTTCTTCCGGCCGCCGGCGAACTGGCGGGAGCGGTGGCGGCTGGACGCGGTGGTGGCCGCCGTGGTCGGTGCGCTGATCGGGTTCTTCGGCCAGGACTTCCTGCCCCGGTTCTCCTACGAGATCGCGCCGCTCCCGGTGGTCGCCGGGCTGATCTCGGCGGCGCTGTTCGTGCTGCTGGCCTGGCCCCGGGTGCGGGCCGCCGGCGGCAGCGGTGGCGACCGGGCGGTCGGGGCGGTGGTGGAGTGAAACCGGTCGTACTGGACTGCGACCCCGGTCACGACGACGCCTTCGCCATCCTCCTGGCGGCCGCGCACCCGGCGATCCGGCTGCTCGCCATATCCACCGTGGCCGGCAACCAGACCCTGGCCAAGACCACCCTGAACGCCCGGCGGGTGTGCACGCTGGCCGGTATCACCGACGTGCCGATCGTGTCCGGCCAGGCGAGGCCGCTGGTCGGCCCGGTGGAGCTGGCCGCCGACGTGCACGGCGAGTCCGGGCTGGACGGCCCGAACTTCGGCCCGCCGAGCGTGCCGGTGACCTCCACCGACGGGGTGGGCTACCTGCGCGAGCTGCTGCGCGGGTCGCCGGAGCCGGTGACCGTGGTGGCCGTCGGACCGCTGACCAACATCGCCGCGCTGCTGCTCTCCACGCCGGACGTCGGCCGGCACATCGCGGAGATCGTGATCATGGGCGGCAGCACCGAGCGGGGCAACAGCACGCCGTACGCCGAGTTCAACATCTACGCGGACCCGGAGGCGGCGGCGGTGGTGTTCGGCAGCGGCCTACCGGTGGTGATGTGCGGGCTGAACGTCACCCACCAGGCGCTGGCCGGAGCCAAAGTGCGGCGGCGGATCGCCGAGGTGGGTGGCCCGCTGGCCGGTGCCTGCCTGGAGCTGCTGGACTTCTTCGGCGACACCTACCAGCGGCTGTGGGGGTTCCCGGCACCGCCGGTGCACGACCCGGTGGCGGTGGCCCGGGTGATCGACCCGGGCATCGTGGGCTGCGTGCCCAGCCGGGTGGACGTGGAGCTGGCCGGTACCCACACCCGGGGCGCCACGTCGGTCGACCTGCACCGGCGCACCGGCCTCGAGCCGAACGCGCTGGTCGCCACCGAGCTGGACGCGGACCGGTTCTGGGAGTTGATGGTGGATGCGATCGCGGTGCTCACCGAGCGGGGACGGGCGGCGTGACCGGCGTTCCCGTCCTGGACCTGGCCGCGCCGCGCGAGCGGCTGGTGGCCGAGCTGGACCGGACCTGCCGGGAGATCGGTTTCTTCCAGGTGGTCGGGCACGGGGTGCCTCCGCGCGTGGCGGACGCGGCCTGGCGGGCCGCACGGGCGTTCTTCGACCTGCCGTTGGCCGAGCGGATGGCGGTGGCCATGCCTTCGCCAGGCTATCCCTACGGCTACAGCCCGGTCTCCGGTGAGTCGCTGGCGCGGTCCCTCGGCGAGGCGGGGCCGGCGGACCTGAAGGAGTCGTTCAACGCCGGGCCGTTCGGGGTGCCACCCGGTGGGTTCGCCGACGCCGGGGAGGCGCAGGCGTACGCGCCGACGCCCTGGCCGGACGGGCCGCTGCCGTCGTTGCGGACCACCTGGCGGGCTTACCACGGCGAGCTGCACGCGTTGTCCGGCCGGCTGATGTCGCTGGCCGCGACGGCGTTGGGGCTCCGGCCGGACTTCTTCGCCGACAAGATCGACCGGGCGGCCGGCTCACTGCGCGCGCTGAACTACCCCGAGCAGCCGCACCCGCCCGCGCCCGGGCAGCTGCGCGCCGGCGCGCACACCGACTACGGCATGCTCACCGTGCTCCGCCAGGACGACGCCCCCGGCGGGCTGCAGGTGCGCGCGCTGGACGGCCGGTGGGTGGACGTGCCCAGCGTGCCCGGGGCGTTCGTGGTGAACATCGGCGACCTGCTGGCCCGGTGGACCAACGACCGCTGGCGCTCCACCCTGCACCGGGTGGTGAACCCGCCCCGCTCGCCCGGGGCGCCGACGCGGCGACAGAGCATGGCGTTCTTCGGCAACGCCAACTGGTCCACCGAGGTCTCCAGCTTGACCGGGGAGAGGCCGAAGTACCCGGCGGTGTTGGCCGGCCCGCACCTGATGGGCAAGTTCCGGGCCAGCGTGGGATCTACCTAGGGTGGGTGTTGTGGGAGTTGCCGAGCTGCTGGCCGGGTACCGGCCGCACGACCCGATCGAAACCGCCGACCTGGCCCGCCTCCGGGCGATGCTGGAGGTCACCGAGGACCCCTGGTCACGGGCCATTCCGCTGCACGTGACTGCCTCGGCGATGATCGTGCACCCGGAGACCGAGCGGGTACTGCTGCGCTGGCACGCGCGGCAGCGGGCCTGGCTGCAGGTGGGTGGGCACGGTGACCCGGGGGAGACCGACCCGCTGGAGATCGCGCTGCGTGAGGCGGCCGAGGAGACCGGCCTCCCCGACCTGAAGCCGTGGCCGGACGCCGAGCTGGCGCACCTGGCCATCGTGTCGGTGCCGGCCAAGGGCGACGAGCCCGCGCACGAGCACGCCGACCTGCGGTTCGTGCTGGCCACCGGGTCACCGGAGGCCGCGCGCCCGGAGACCCCGGACGCCCCGCTGCGCTGGCTCACCCTGGACGAGGCCCGGCAGAGCAACCACGAGCCGAACGTGCACGAGACCCTGGCCAGGGTGCACGCCCGGTTCGCCTAGCGCGGAACGCGCTTGCTGAGCGGGCGCCCAGTTAGGCGCCCGCGGGAGGCGGCGGCCTGGTTGGTGGCTTAACGTACGGTGTATGTCGAGCATGCTGGTGGTTGACCGGTACACCGCGCGCAGCCTGCGCTCCCGGGTGCTCAACGCGGCCACGAAGCGGGCCGTGATCCGGGCACTTACCCGGTTGGAGCGGGACTTCGGGCCGGAGACGTTCGACCGGCTGCGCCGGCTGGACGAGTTCGCCGCGCGCCGGGCACGGCCGGTCCGGGGCACCCGCACCGAGCCGGTCACCCTCGGCGACGGGGTGCGCGGCGAGTGGGTGCACGGGCCGGGCGTGCCGGCCGCCCGGGACCGGGCGATCCTCTACCTGCACGGTGGCGGCTGGGTGACCTGCGGGCTGAACACCCACCGCCAGCTCATCGCCCGGATCTCGGCGGCGTCCGGGGTGCCCGCGCTGGCCGTGGACTACCGGATGTTCCCGGCGGTGCCGTTCGGCCAGGAGGCCGAGGACTGCCTCACCGGCTACCGCTGGCTGCTCGACTCGGGCGCGGCCGCCGAGCACGTCACGATCATGGGGGACTCCGCCGGCGGTCACCTCACCTTCGCCACCGCCCTGCTGGCCCGGGACCGGGGCCTGCCACTGCCGGCCGGCCTGGTCGGCATCTCCGGCTGCTACGACCTGGACATGGCCACCAAACGCAGCCACGCCAACGCCCGGCGCGAGCCGGTCGAGATGCGGGCGTTGGAGCGCCTGGTCGACGCGATCACCGAGGGGCTGGACGTCGCCGACCCCTCGGTGTCCCCGCTGCGGGCCGACCTCGCCGGCCTGCCCCCGGCGCTGCTGACCGCCAGCTACACCGAGGTGCTCTACGACGACTCCGAACGGCTGGCCAACCGGTTGGACGCCGCCGGCGTGCCGTGCACGCTGCGCACCTACGACCAACAGCTGCACGTGTTCCAGGCGTTCGGCATGTTGCTGCCCGAGGCCCGCGCGTCGGTCACCGCGATCGGCGCGTGGCTGCGGGCGAATAGCCCCGGCGAGGCGGGGTAGGCCAGCCGCACGGGGCCAGTCGGTTAGCAGCGGGCGGCGGTGAGGAGGCGGTCCACGCGGGTGGGGGCCAGGACCAGGTCGGCCACCAGCAGGGCGGTGCCGATCAGGCCGGCGCGGCGGCCGAGGGTGTCGCGGACTATGCGCAGGCGGGTCGTGGCCAGGGGCAGCGAGCGGCGGTAGACCATCTCCCGGACGCCGGCGAGCAGCTGTTCCTCCGCGTCGGCCAGCTGGCCGCCGATCACCACCACCCGGGGGTTGAGCAGGCTCACCGCGTCGGCCACCGCGCCGCCGAGCACCCGTCCGGCCTGCCGCACCATCCGGACGGCGGTGGTGTCGCCGGTGAGGGCCAGGCGCACCGCGTCGTCCACGGAGTCCACCCCGGAGTAGCCGGCGGCGCGCAGGTCCCGGACCAGCGCCCAGCCGCCGGCCCGGGCCTCCACGCAGCCACGGCTGCCGCACCGGCACAGCGGCGGCTCGACCTCGCCGGGCAGCGCCACCCGCATGTGCCCGATGTCCCCGGCCGCCCCGTCCGCGCCCCGGTACACGGCCGACCCGGCCACCAGGCCGGCGCCGATCCCGGTGCCCACCTTGATCATGAGCAGCGCCTCGGTGTCCGGGTGCGCACTGCGCTGCTCGCCGAACGCCATCGCGTTCACGTCGTTCTCCACCATCACCGGGCAGCCGAACCGGGGCCGGAACCAGGCGCGGATGTCGAAGCCGTCCCAGCCGCTCATGATCGGCGGGCTGACCACCCGGCCGCCGGCGAAGTCCACCGGTCCGGGCACCGCCAGCCCGATGCCGTACACGTCATCGGCGGCCCGGCCGGCCTCGGTGAGCAGCTGCTCGAAGTAGTCGGCGATCAGCCCCAGCACCGGTCCGGGGCCGCTGGCCACGTCGATCGGGCTGGTCCGGTCCAACCGGATGGCGCCGGTCAGGTCGGTGAGCGCGGCCCGCACGGCGGTGGCTCCGACGTCGGCGACCAGCAGCACACCCCGGTCCCGGTGGAAGGCGAACTGCCCGGCCGGCCGGCCCCGGCCGGGCGCCTCCTCCCCGGCCGCGACCACCAGTCCGGCGCCGAGCAGCGCGTCCAGCCGCTGGGCCACGGTGGACCGGGACAGGCCGGTGCGGCGCATGACCTCGGCCCTGGTCAGCGGGCTGTGCTCGCGCAGCAGCGCGAGCAGCTCGCCGGGCGATGCGGCGGCGCTGATCCTCTCGGTGGCGGCCGGGTACACCCACTCAGAGTAGGTTCTGGAGCTTCACTAGACAAAAGTTCTAATACTTTTGCTTGACAGTCGACATAAGTCGCCCTGTAATCAACCCGTGACCACAAGGACGTGCCGCACGCTGGCCCTGGGGGCGGTCGCGGCGGTCGGCTGCCTGGCCCTGGCCGCCTGTGGCGGCGGTGCCCCGGCCGGTGGCGGTGCCCCGGCCCCGGCCCCGGCCAAGCCGGCGCAGCCGCTGAAGATCGCCGCCGTGATCAAGGGCCTGGACAACCAGTTCTTCCAGGCCATGCAGAAGGGCATCGAGGACGCCAGCGCCGGTGGCGGGGTGCCGACCACCGTGCAGGCGGCGGCGTCGATCACCGACACCACCGGGCAGACCGACAAGCTGACCGGGCTGGCCGGCCAGGACTACGGCTGCTACGTGGTGAACCCGATCACCGGGACCAACCTGGTGCAGGGCATCGCGCAGGTGACCGCGAGCGGCAAGCCGGTCGTCAACATCGACCGTCCGGTGGCGCCGGAGGCGGCCGAGGCGGCCGGCCTGAAGATCGCCACCTACATCGGTACGGACAACCTGGCGGCCGGCCGGATGGCCGCCGCCGAGATCACCCGGATGCTCCCCGGCGGCGGCAAGATCGCCGTGGTCGGCGGCGTCACCGGCGATGTGACCAGCGGCGAACGCATCCAGGGCCTGATCTCCGGCGTCGGGCCGGGCATCGTGGTCGCGCAGAGCGTGGCGGCCAACTGGGAGCGCCAGGAGGCGCTCACCCAGGCCACCAACGTGCTCACCGCGAACCCGGACCTGGCCGCGTTCTTCGTGGCCAACGACGACATGGGCCTGGGCGTGGCCCGCGCGGTGGCCAACGCCGGCAAGACGGCCCAGGTGCGGGTGATCAGTGTGGACGGCAACCCGGATGCGTTGCGCGCGGTGAAGGCCGGCGAGCTGACCGCCACGGTGGCCCAGTACCCGTACGCGATCGGCGAGATGGGCGTGCAGGCCTGCCGAGCGGCGGCGGCCGGCGCCAGCCTGCCGGCCAAGGTGAACGCGCCGATCATGCTGATCACCAAGGACAACGCCGACCAGGCCATCGCGGCCGCGCCGAGACCGCTCGGCGACTACCCGAATCCGTTCCCGGCATTGATCGGCAAGTGACGTAGAGCAGTGACACACAGCATTGCCCCGGGCCGGTTCGCCGTGCCCGGCCCGCTGCGCGACGCGGGGTTCTGGGCCGACTGGGCGGCCGCGGTGGGCCTCGTCGCACTGGTGGTGATCTTCAGCCTGGCCAGCCCGGCGTTCCTCTCCGAGGGGAACGTGCGCTCGATGCTGGTGGCGTCGGCGATCCTGGTGGTGCTCTCGGTGGGCCAGACCTTCGTGGTGCTGACCGGCGGCATCGACCTCTCCGTGGCCGCCGCGATGACCTTCGGCGCGGTGCTGTTCGGCCTCGGCATCTCCCGGGGGTGGGGAGTGGTGACCTGTGGACTGCTCGCGCTGGTCGGCGGCGGGCTGGTCGGGGTGCTGAACGGGTTGCTCATCGGCAAGGGCCGGATCACCGACTTCGTGGTGACCCTCGGCGGCCTTTCCGCCGCGTCCGGGGCCGCGCTGGTGGTTGCCGACGGCAAGCCGGTCACCGTGGTCAACGTGAGCCTCTTGAAGCTGGCCACCGGCGGTGTCGGGATGATCGGCTGGTCGGTGCTGATCGCGGCGGCGGTGGCGGTGGTCGCGCACGTGGTGCTGTTCCGCACCCGCTGGGGGACCAAGGTGTTCGCGGCGGGCGGGTCGGCGGAGGCGGCCGCGGCGGCGGGCATCAGCGTGCCGGCGGTGAAGGTGGCGGTGTACACGCTGTGCGGAGTCCTGGCCGGGCTGGCGGCCATCCTGCTGGTGGCCAGGGTCGGCGCGGCGGAACCGGCGGTTAACACGTCCTTCCTGCTCAACTCGGTGGCCGCCGTGGTGCTCGGCGGGGTGAGCCTGACCGGTGGCCGGGGCAGCGTGCTCGGGCCGGTGCTCGGCGCCCTGCTGCTCACCGCGCTGGCCAACGGGCTCACTCTGCTCGGCGTCTCGCCGTACTACCAACCGGTCGCGGTCGGCGTCGTGGTGGTGGCCGCCGCCCTGCTCACCCGGTTCCGCAAATGACGCCGCCCCTGCTCGAGGTGGAGGGCGTCTCGCTGGCGTTCGGCGGGGTGCGGGCGCTGCGCGAGGTGTCGCTGAACCTGCGGGAAGGCGAGATCACCGCGCTGGTCGGGGACAACGGGGCCGGCAAGTCCAGCCTGGTGCGCTGCATCGCCGGGATCTACCACCCCGACGAGGGCAGCTTCCGGCTGGACGGCGAGCCGGTCCGGTTCGAGACCGCCCAGCAGTCGCGTGCCGCCGGCATCGAGACGGTGCACCAGAACCTGGCGCTGGTGGAAGACCTGACCGTGTGGCAGAACCTGTTCCTGAACCGCGAGCTGGTGCGCGGCATCGGCCCGCTGGCCTGGCTGAACCGCTCGGAGATGAAGAGCCGGGCGGCCGACATGGTGGCCCGGTTGTCGGTGAACGTGCCGGCGGTGACCGCCCGGGTGCGCCGGCTGTCCGGCGGCCAGCGGCAGGCGGTGGCGATCCTGCGGGCGGCCGGTTTCAGCTCCCGACTGGTAATCATGGACGAGCCCACCGCCGCGCTGGGCGTGCGGGAGACCTCCAGGGTCGAGGACCTGATCATGCTGCTGCGCGAGCAGGGGCGATCGGTGCTCCTGGTCAGCCACAACCTGGACCAGGTCACCCGGCTGTCCGACCAGGTCTGGGTGATGCGCGGGGGCCGCTGCGTGGCCGGCCGGCGCACCGCCGAGACCACCGGCGAGGAGTTGGTCGCGCTGATCACCGGCGCGAAGTTGGCCTGAAGGGGGAGAGCTGAGTTGACGAATCCGATTGGCGTGCACGCCCTGGTCTGGGCCGGTGACACCTCGGCGCCCTCGGTGCGCCGGGTGGTGGCGGAGACCGCCGCCGCCGGCTACGACCTGGTGGAGTTCTCGCTGCACGACTCGCTGAACCTGGATACCGGCGAGACCCGCCGCGAGCTGGAGCGGGCCGGCCTCGGGGTGGCCTGCTCGCGGGGTCTGGCCTTCGACGCCGACGTGTCCAGCGACGACCCGGCGGTGGTGTCGCGGGGCGCGGCGCTGCTGCGCGACTCGCTGCGGGTGACCCACGAGCTGGGTGGCACGGTGCTGACCGGGGCGCTGTACAGCGCGCTCGGCAAGTACGGCGCGCCGCTCACCCCGGCCGGCCGGGCCAACGTGGTCTCGGTGCTCACCGAGCTGGCCGGCGAGGCGGCCCGGCTGGGCATGACCCTGGGCCTGGAGATCTGCAACCGGTACGAGACCAACGTGATCAACACCGCCCGGGACGCGCTGCGCCTGGCCGACGACATCGGCGCGGACAACGTGTTCGTCCACCTGGACACCTACCACATGAACATCGAGGAGGACGACCTCGTCCGGCCGGTCTACCAGGTCGGGGACCGGTTGGGTTACGTGCACATCGGGGAGAACCACCGGGGCTACCTGGGCTCCGGGCACCTGGACTTCGGCGCGTTCTTCCACGCCCTGGCCGACATCCGGTACGGCGGGCCGATCACCTTCGAGTCGTTCTCCTCGGCGGTGGTCTCCGCCGGGTTGACCGGTGACCTGGCCATTTGGCGGAACCTGTGGTCCGACGGCGCCGACCTGGCCCGGCACGCCCGCGCGTTCATCGCCGGCCAGCTGGCCGCCTCGGACCCGCGGCAATCCTGAGAGTGAACCCGCTGTGGCGGGTTGCGGGGGAACCAATTAACGTTTAGCGATGCAATTCAGGGGCCCATTCAATGCTTGACCCGCCACCGGGCGACGGCGGCCCACCCGTGATCGGCCACAGCTGGCAGGTCGTGGCCGACCCACCGGGGTTCTGCACCCGTCGGTACGAGCGCTACGGCCCGATCTCGCGGTTCACCGCGGTCGGTCGCGAGGCGGTTCTGGTGGTGGGCGCCGAAGGCACCGAGGCGGTGCTGGGTGGCCGGGACCGCGCCTTCGCCAACGGCCCGGCGTGGTCGTCGTTCATCAGCCCGTTCTTCCGGCGCGGGCTGATGCTGCTGGACTTCGAGGAGCATCTGCGCCACCGGGGCCTCATGCAGCAGGCGTTCACCCGGGACCGGGTGGAGGGGTACCTGCGGCAGCTGCTCCCGATCCTCACCCGGGACCTCGCGGAGTGGCCGGTGGGGATGAGCTTCCGGGTGCAGGACGCGTTCCGGGAGCTGATGCTGCGCACCGGGGTGCGGGTGTTCATGGGCGGCGGGCTCGGCGGCGAGACCGACGCGGCGGTGAAGGCGTTCCTGGACTGTGTCGCGGCCACCGGGTCCTCGCTGCGGTTCGCGGTGCCGGGCGGGCGGTGGGCGCGCGGGCTGGCCGGCCGGCGGCTGCTGGAGGAGCTGTTCATGGAGCGGATCCCGGTGGTCCGCACCCGGGGCGGCTCGGACCTGTTCGCGGTCTTGTGCCGCAGCGTCACGTCGGACGGGGACCGGTTCACCGACGAGGACATCGTGAACCACATGATCTTCCTGATGATGGCCGCGCACGACCCGATGACCGTGACCCTGACCAGCATGATGCGGTTCCTGGCCGAGCGGCAGGACTGGCAGCGGCAGTGCCGGGCCGAGTCGTTCGCCCGCAACACCGCCGCACCCACCTTCGAGGACCTGCAGCGGCTGGGCTCGCTGGACCTGGTGATGCGCGAGACGCTGCGGCTGGTGCCCCCGGTGCCGACGCTGTTCTCCGAGGCGGTGGAGGACGTCAAGGTGCTGGGGTTCGAGATCTCCCAGGGCACCATGGTGATGATGTCCTCCTACGTGAACCACCACATGCCGGAGTACTGGCCGGACCCCGAGGTATTCGACCCGCTGCGGTTCGCGCCCGAGCGCCGGGAGGACGCCGCGCACCCCTACGCCTGGCTGCCGTTCGGCGGCGGCGTGCACCAGTGCATCGGCATGCAGTTCGCCGCCATGCAGGTGATCGCGGTGCTGGACCAGGTCCTGCGCCGCTACCGCTGGAAACTGGCCACCGGCCCCACCCCGTCCCTCAACTGGCGCGGCCTCCCCATCTGGCGCGACGGCATGCCCATCCACCTGGAACGCATCGACTAACCGTTTCCCCCATCCCGGCGAGTCGGCGTTCTCAGCACACCGAGTCGGCGGTTTGGTCGGTCTTCCCCGGCTTTGGCTGGCCTGTCGCTGTTGATGGGGGGTTCCGTTCCCTTGGTGCGTCCAGGGTTGCCCACCTGGCATGATCGCGGTCTGTGGCGATTCAGCGTCGAAATTCGAGGCTAGACCGCCGGAAACGGCGATCACCCCGAGGCGGTCGCCTCAGGCGCCACTCTGGTTGCATGACCGGAACACCATAGGGATTTGATCTCGCCGCCACCCGCATGACGATTCGCTCATGAAACAGAAGTGACCACCGGGACGAGCGACCCGGACCCAGACGCAGCGGGCCGGCCAGAACCCGCGGAAGATCGACCCATCCGCGCCGTCCAAGCATCTTTAGAACCGGCGCCGCTGCCCAGCTCAGCGGTTGCGCCAGACCGGCTTGCGCTTCTGGGCGAACGCGGTGACGCCCTCGAGCGTGTCCTCGCTGACGATCAGGTCGTCCAGTGCGTCGGTGGGGTGGTTGACCGCCGCCACCGGGTCGGCGATGCCGGCCGTCTCGGCCATGATGCGCAGGGACGTGCGCACCGAGGTCGGCGAGCCGTCCAGGATCTCGGCGGCCAGCTCGCGGGCGGCGGCCAGCGCCCCGCCGGCCTCGGTCACCCGGTTCACCAGGCCGTACTCCAGCGCCTCCGGGGCGCTGAGCCGCCGGCCGGTGAGGATCATCTCGTTGGCCAGCTTGGCCGGCACCGCGCGGGGCAGCCGGACCAGCCCGCCGGCCCCCGCGACCAGGCCCACCTTGACCTCGCTCAGCGCGAACTTGGCCTCCGCGTCGGCCACCACCAGGTGGCAGGCCAGCGCGATCTCCAGGCCGCCGCCCATGGCGTAGCCGTTGACCGCCGCGATGACCGGTTTGGGCATCTCGGCCCGGTTGGTCAACCCGGCGAAACCGTTCTTGGGCACCCACAGCGGCTTGCCGCTGGCGGTGTAGGCGAGGTCGTTGCCGGCGCTGAACGCCCGCTCGCCGGCGCCGGTGAGGATGGCCACCCACAGGTCCGGGTCGGCGAAGAAGGCGTCGAACACCTCGTCCAGCTCGACGTTGGCCGGCGGGTGCAGCGCGTTGTGCGCGTCCGGCCGGTTGATGGTGACCTCCAGCAGGTGTCCCTCCCGGCGCACCAGCACGTGCTCGTAGTCCTCGCGCAGCCCGGCCGGTCGGGGCGGGAAGAGCCGGTTCATCCGTGCCTGGTCCATCGCGACCCGGTTGCCGTGGCCGAGCGAGCGCGCGTAGATGCGGGCGCCGATCGGGTCGCCCTCGGTGAGCAGGGCCAGGGTGTCGGCGTCCTCGGTGGTGGCCAGGAACCGGCGGCCGTCCGCCTCCAGCCGCCCGACCACGATGCCGGTGCGGCGGTCACCCCGGTACCTCACCGTGTACGTCTCCACGGTGGCCCAGCCGTCCGGGTAGTCGGCGCGCACCACGGCCGGCCAGCCGTCGATCTCCGCCTGCGGCCCGTCGTCCTCGGGTGCGCGCCACGGCGCCGGCGTGCTGGCGTAGACCCCGACCGAGTACTTGCTGAGCACCCCGCCGTTGGCGCCGACCAGGCCGAACCGGCCCGGCTCCGCGCGGACCCGCCGCACGGTCTCGGCGATGGCGTGCATCGAGTAGTTGTTGCCGGCGCCGCCGAAGAACGGCAGGCCACCGGTCACGGTCAGTCCTCGGGGGTCGTCCGCGCGCAGGCCGAACTCGTCGGCGATGTTGGCCACCGCGATCGGGAAGCAGCTGTAGAGGTCCAACCAGGCCAGCTCGTCCATGCCCACGCCGGCCATGTCCAGCGCGCGCCGCACGGCCAGCACGGAGGCCGGCGATGCGCTCAGGTCGGTCCGTTCCAGCAGCCGCCGCTCGCGCAGGTCGCTGTGGCCGTGCAGGTACGCCCGGCGGTCCTCGGGCACGCCGAGGCGGTCCGCCGCCCCGGTGGACATCAGCAGCACCGCTGCGCCCTGGTTGACCTGGTCACGGGCCACCAGGTAGCGCGGGTAGGGGTCGGCGATGAGGCGGTTGCGGTCGGTCGGGGTGGCGAGCTCGGTCGCGTCCCGCTCGGTCGGCGCGGCCGCGTGCGGGTTGGCCGCCGCCACGCGGGTGAACGGGGCGAACAGCTCGCCCATGCCGGCCGCGTACTCCTCCCGGGACTGCTTGAGCCGGGCGCGGCGGGCGTTCTCACAGATCGCGTACTGCAGCGAAGGCTCGGTGAGCCCGTGGGCGATCATCTGCCGGTTCACCAGCCCGGTGAGCCCGAACCCCCGGTCGTCCAGCTGGCCGCCCACCGACTCGGAGAAGTCCGGCTTGTCCTCCGCGCCGGCCAGCTTGCGCGCGGTGGAGATGGCCTCGGAGCCGAAGGCCAGCACCACCTCGGCGCCGCCGGCCGCGATGGTGCCGGCCAGCTCGGTGACCAGGTGCTGCGGCCCCTGCCCGCCGGCGACTTCCAGGATCGCCCTGGCCGGCCGGGCCCCGATCCGGTTGGCGACCGAGCGCGGGTAGTTGTCGGAGCGGCCCAACGGCGCGTGCGCGCCGGGCACGGAGACCTCGAACTGGCGGATGCCGGCGACCGTGTCGATCTCGGCGGCCAGCCGCCCGGGGTCGGCGGCCGCGCAGTCGGCGAGGGCCTGGCGGGCCGCCTCGGCGGCCAGCTCCACGGCCGACAGCCCCCGGTAGTCCTCGCTGTCCACGCGCTCGGAGGCCTGGCCGACGCCGACGAGAACGGGCGTGCGGGGGTCGATACCGGTCACCGGTTGGCCTCCCTGACGGCGTGCAGCAGAAAGTCGACGAGCTCTTCCGCGTAGCGGTCGGCGTCCCGGACCAGCTGGCCGACCAGGCCGTCCGGGGTGGTCATGATGTGCATCACCGCGCCGCCGCAGAGGGTGTCCAGCAGCAGGGTCACCGAGGTGTTCTCGGGGATCTCGCCGCGCCGGATGCCCCGGCGGACCATGGCCCGCGCGGCCAACACCTGGGACTCGCGCAGCTCCGTCCACCGGCGGGCCACCTCGGGGATGCCCGGGGCCTCCACCGCGATGCGGTGCGCGGCCCGCCGCGCGTCGCCCAGATAAACCCGGAGCAGCTGGCGGGTCAGGGTGATCAGGTCGCCGCGCAGGGTGCCGGTGTCGCTGTCCGCCACGTTGGCCACCCGGGCGGCGAGCGCGTCCGCCAGCAGCTGCTCCTTGCCCGACCAGCGCAGATAGATGGACGCCTTGCCGACCCCGGCGCGCCGGGCGACCGCCTCCAGGCTGAAGCCGGCCCATCCGGCCTCGCCGTAGAGTTGCACCGCCGCGTCGATGATCCGGCGGTCGACCTCGGGGTCCCTCGGCCGGCCGGCCGGAGCGTGTGCCCTGGTGGCTGGGGGCATTGGGCGGCTCCGTGATTACTAGACGATTGCCGTCAGTATAACGTCCGTGACCCCGGGCGCAGGGTGGCGCGGCTCACCCACAACAGTGACTTACTTAGCCAAACTAAGAGGTCTACTCTGCCGGTATGCGGCGTGACGACGATCAGTGGGAGATCACCACCGGGGTGGGGGCGACCGCGCTCGCGGTGGCCGCCGCGCGGGCGATGGAGTCGCGGGCGGCCGAGCCGCTGGTGTCCGACCCCTACGCCGAGCTGTTCGTGACCACGGCCGAGCGGGAGTCGCACGGGGCGCTGGACGTCTCGGCCGACGCCGGGCAGGTGCGCACCCGGACCAGCTACATCGGCGTGCGGTCCCGGTTCTTCGACCGGTTCGTGCTGGACGCCGCCACCGCCGGGATCGGTCAGACGGTCATCCTGGCGGCCGGCCTGGACGCGCGGGCGCTGCGCCTGGAGCTGCCGGCCGGGCATACCGTCTACGAGCTGGACCAGGCCAAGGTGCTGGACTTCAAGGACCGGGCGCTGGCCGGCGGCCTGCCGGTGCCCCGGACGGGCGGCGGTGAGCGGGTGCCGGTGCCGGTCGACCTGCGGCAGGACTGGCCGGCCGCGTTGCGTTCCCGGGGGTTCGACCCGGAGCTGCCGACCGCCTGGCTGGCCGAGGGCCTGTTGCCGTACCTGCCGGCCTGGGCCGAGCGGGACCTGCTGGACCGCATCCACGAGCTGTCCGCGCCGGCCAGCCGGTGCGCCCTGGAACGGTTTGCCCGGCTGGCCGACGAGCCCGAGCGACCGGCGGCGCCGGTACTCGGGGTCGACGTGCGGGAGCTGGTCTACCGGGACGACCGGCCGGATCCGGGGAAGCGACTGGCCGCCCTGGGCTGGCGGGTTACCCAGCTGCCGGCCCGGGTGGTGGCCGAGCGGTACGGCCGCCCGTTGGCCGCCCAGGGTACGTTTTCCCGCAAGGCGGTGCTGGTCACCGCGGTGAAGCCCTGAGGGCCTGGGTCAGCCGCTCTTGCGGCGGAAGGCGCGCTTGCCGCCGGCCCGGCGGGAGTGCTCGTGCACCTTGCCGGCCGCGCCGCCGTGCCCCCGCACCGCGCGCGCCTCGTCCGCGCCGCGTTTGCGCTCCAGGGCCGCCCGGAACTGGCTCTTGAGGTCCTCGGCCGCGTCGGTGGGCTGCTCGTCGGCCTGACCGGCTTCCGGTGTTTCCGCCATGGTGGCCTCCGAGTCGTGGGGTAACAGTGACACGAGCCTCGCACGCCTCCGGGCCCGGCGCGACCGAGTTAAGCGATTGCCGAGGCTACCCACTCGGCGGCGGCGAACCCTCGCCGGTTGTCGGCGGCCAGGATCTGCAGCCCCAGCGGCAGGCCGGCACCCGGCAGCGGCAGGCTGAACGCCGGGTGGCCGGTCACGTTCGCCGCCCGGGTGTACCGCAGCAGCGCCCCTCGCACCGACACCGGACCGTCCGGGAGATCCACGCCGGCGTCCGAGGCGCGCGGAGCCGCGCAGGCCACCGTGGGCAGCAGCACCGCATCGAGGTCGGTGAACAGCGCGTCCACGGCGGCGGTGAGCGCGGCCACGCGGCGGGCGGCGCGCACGTACCGCCAGCCCGGGACCTCGGCGGCCTCCCGCAACCGGTCGGCCACGTCGTCCTGGTAACCACCGCGGGGCAGCAGGTCGGCGTGCACGGCGGCCGCCTCCGACCCCTGCAGGTCCAGCCCGGTGGTGTTCAGCTCGTCCCACTCGGACAACCGGACCTTGACCGGCTCGGCGCCCCGCGCGGCGACCCGGGCCAGCGCGGCCCGCAGCGCCTCGGCCACCGGTTCGGCCGGCGGCGGGTGCTCCAACAGCCCCAGGCGGGGCGGTCCGTCGAGCCCCGGGCCCAGGTCTCCGCCCAGCGCGGCGATGGCGTGGCGGGCGTCGGTCACGCTGCCGGTGAGCACCCCGACGTGGTCGAGGCTCGCGGACAGCGGGAACACCCCGTCCAGGGGCAGCGTGTGTCGGGACGGCTTGGTGCCGACCACCCCGCACAGCGCGGCCGGGATGCGCACCGAACCGGCGGTGTCGGTGCCCAGGGCGAGCGGCACGATCCCGGCGGCCACCGAGGCGCCCGCGCCGGCGCTGGAGCCGCCCGGCATCCGGTCCGGGTCGTGGGGGTTGTGGCACGGGCCGGCGGCGTTGACCAGACCGGTGGCGCCGTAGGCGAACTCGTGGCTGTGGCTCAACCCGATGATCACCGCGCCGGCGGCCCGGGCGGCGGCGACCACCGCCGCGTCCGCGTCCGCGACCCGGCCGGCGAATACGGCGGAGCCGCAGGTGAAGGGCATCCCGGCCACCGGGATGATCTCCTTCACCAGCACCGGCACGCCGGCCAGCTCTCCGGTCGGCCGGTCCGCGACCCGGGCCGCGGTCTCGCGCGCGCCGTCCCGGTCCAGGTGCACCACCGCCCCCAGCCCGGCCACCTCGTCGGCGCGGCGCAGCGCGCGTTCGGTCAGCTCCACCGGGTCCAGGCGTCCCGCGCGGACTCCCTCCGCGATCCCCCGCACCCCACCGAGATCCGCCCAGTCACCCAGCAACGCCATTCGTCGATTCCCCTCCCGGTTGCCCGGTCCACCTGATCAGGCGCGTATAACCCTGGTCAAGAACGAAACGACGTGAAGGAGCCGGAATGGGTGGCGCACGCGCGGTGACGGGCCGCTGGTTCGAGGACCTGCCGGTGGGCGCCGTGGTGGAGCACGCCGTCCGGCGGACGGTCACCGAGACCGACAACGTGCTGTTCACGACCATGACCATGAACCCGGCGCCGCTGCACCTGGACCACGACTACGCCGCCGGCACGGAGTTCGGCCGCCCACTGGTGAACAGCATGTTCACCCTCGCCCTGGTGGTCGGGCTGTCCGTGCCGGAACTGACCCTGGGCACCATCGTCGCCCAGCTCGGCCTGGACGGGGTGAAGTTCCCCGCGCCGGTGTTCCACGGCGACACCGTCCGGGTGGAGACCGAGGTGGTGGAGGCGCGGGAGTCGAAGTCCCGGCCGGGCACCGGCCTGGTGGTGTTCGAGCACCGGGCGTTCAACCAGCGTGACGAGCTGGTCTGCGTGGCCCGGCGCACCGGTCTGATGCACCGCCGGCCCCAGGGGGCGTCGTGACCGGGTTCCGCCCCCGCAGCCTGCTGTTCCTGCCCGGCCACCGGCCGGAGATGCTGCCCAAGGTCGCCCGCTGCCGGCCGGACGCGCTGGCCGTGGACCTGGAGGACGCGGTACCCCCGGCGGCCAAGGACCAGGCCAGGGACACCGCGCTGGCCGCGCTGGCCGCCGAGCGCCCGGCCGCCGGCGCGGTGCTGGTCCGGCTGAACGGGGCGGACACCCCTTGGTACGCCGCCGACGTGGCCGCCGCCGCCGACGCGGTGCGGGCCGGTGCGCTGGACGGGGTGCTGCTGCCCAAGTACGAGCACCCGCCGCAGCTGGCCGCGCTGCGCGCCGCGCTGCCGGAGGGCACCGTGGTGGTGGTCGGCCTGGAGAGCGGGCTGGGCGTGGCCGACGCCCGTCCGCTGCTCGCCGAGGGACCCGAGGGCGCGTACTTCGGGGCCGAGGACTACATCGCCGACCTGGGCGGCCGCCGCACCGACCCAGGCACCGAAGTCCTCTACGCCCGCAGCCAGGTGAGCCTGGCCGCCCGGCTCGGCGGGGTGAGCGCGCTGGACCAGGTGGTCACCGCGGTGCGGGACGCGGAGGCGTTCCGGGCCGACGCGGTGCGGGCCCGGGAGCTCGGCTACCCCGGCAAGATGTGCCTGCACCCGCTGCAGGTCGACGTCGCACACGAGGTGTTCACGCCGTCTCCGGCCGAGATCGAGCACGCCCGGGAGGTGCTGCGCGCGGCCGAGGCCGGTGCGGGCCTGGTGAACGGCGAGATGGTGGATGCGGTGCACGTGAGCATGGCGCACGCGGTGCTGGCCCGCGCGGCGGAGTAAATCCCGGCGTCCGGGGTCTCCGCTCTGCCACCATGACCAGGTCATCGCGATGTCGGATCGGGGGGAACCGATGACCGAGCCGCCGAACTACCCGGGCTGGGGCCCGCCGGCCGCCGCGCCGAAGCCCGGGGTGATCCCGCTGCGCCCGCTCGGCATCGGCGAGATCCTGGACGGCGCGATCTCCTACGTGCGGGCGAACCCTAAGGTCACGCTGGGCCTGGCGGCGATCGTGACCTCGCTGTCCGAGCTGGTGCAGGCGCCGGCGACCGTGCTGATGGCGAACATGCAACCGGCGCGGTCGCTGCGGGAGACGATGGCCGGGACGCTGGGCGCGACGATGTTCGCCGTGCTGGTCAGCTTCGTGGTCGGTACCATCCTGAACGGCCTGCTGATCTCGGTGCTGGCCCGGGCGGTGCTCGGCCAGCGCCCGTCCATGCGGGAGGTGTGGGCGGCCACCCGGCCCCGGCTGCTCGGCCTGCTCGGCGTGGTGGTGTTGCTCGCCCTCGCCGCGTTCGGGCTGGTGCTGCTGGCGGTGATGCCGCTGGTGGGGTTGGCCGCGCTGAGCCCGCCGCCCGCGGTGGCGGTGCCGGTGGGCGTGCTGTGGGCGCTCGGTGCGTTCGTCGCGCTGGTCTACCTGATGACGCGCTGGGTGATGGCGGCGCCGGTGTACGTGCTGGAACCCGGCACGGTGCCCGGCGCGCTGGTGCGCTCCGCACGGCTGGTCCGGGGCCAGTGGTGGCGGGTGTTCGGCATCGTGCTTCTGGCCCAGCTGATCGCCGTGGTACTCAGCATGATCCTCTCCGTGCCGTTCACCCTCGCCGGCATGCTCGCCTCCGGTGGCTTCAGCCAGGCGTTCGACGGCGTCGGGGTCCCCCTGCCGATGCTGCTGCTGTCCACCGTGGGCACGATCCTGGCGACCACGGTGACCGCGCCGTTCATCGCCGGGGTGACCGGGCTGCTGTACATCGACCAGCGGATCCGCCGGGAGGGACTGGACCTGGAGCTGGCCCGAATGGCGCAGGCCCGGCCCGATGAGTGAGGTCCCGGTGGACATCGGGCGGGACGCGGCGGCGGAGGCGGCGGCGCGGGAGCTGGCCCGCCCCGAGTACCTGGTCGAAGGGCCCTCGCTGCCGGAGCGGGTGCTGACCTGGCTGTTCGACCGGCTGGACGAGCTGTTCGAGCGCGCGGCGGCGCACGCGGCCGGGGGCTACCTCGGGCTGCTCGCGCTGGTCGTGGTCCTGGTGCTGGTCGCGGTGGCGGTGCGGGTGGTGGCCGGCCGGCTGGGCCGCGCGGTGGCCGGTGGAGAGGGGCCGTTCGACCGGCCCCGGCGGTCCGCCGCCGATCACCGGGCGTCGGCCGACGGGTACGCCGCCGCCGGGGAGTGGGCGCTGGCCGTGCGGGAGCGGTTCCGGGCGGTGGTGCGGGAGCTGGAGGAGCGGGACCTCGTGCCGTACCGCGCGGGTCGCACCGCCGACGAGGTAGCCGAGGCCGCGGGCCGGGAGCTGCCGGAGTGCGCCGAGGCGATGCGCTCGGCGTCCCGTACCTTCGACGAGGTCTGGTACGGCGGGCGGCCGGCCACCGCGGACATGGACCAGCGGCTGCGTGAGGTGGACGCGGCCGTCCGGCGGGCCCGGCCCGAGGCACGGGTGGGCGCCGTCGGATGACCAATGCGGAACGCGCTGGCCGAGCGGGCGCGCGCGGGGGACACGGTGCACGGCGCGCGGGCGCGGAACTCTGGCGATCCGCCCGGGGGCCGGTCGCGGTGGGTTTGCTGGTGCTGGTCACCGGGCTGGTGGTCGCGGCGCTGGCTCACCGGCCGGCGGCCGGGCTGTTGAACCCGGAGGCGGCCCGGCCCGAGGGGTCGCTCGCGCTGGTGCGCCTGCTGCGGGCCGAGGGCGTGGCGGTGACCGCCGTGCGGACCAGCGCCGAGGTAGCCGCCGCCGGGCCGGACACCACCGTTCTGGTGACGGCGCCCCGGCGGTTGGCGGCCCACCAGGTGGACGCGGTGCGCCGGTCCGCCGCGAACCTGCTGCTGGTGGACCCGGGCCGGGAGGTGCTGGCCGGACTGGCCCCCGGGGTGACCGAGGAAACCCTGTTCGCGCCGGTGGACACCGTGCCCCCGGCGTGCGCACTGGCGGAGCCGGCCGGCCCGGCCGAGCTGGGTGGTGTGCTGTACGCCGCGGCGGCGGGGGTGCGGTGCTACCCGGGCGAGGCCGGCGCGGCCCTGGTCCAGGTCACCGAGGGGGCTCGGACGATCACCGTGATCGGCACCCCGGTCCCGCTGACCAACGACCGCCTGGCCGAGGAGGGGAACGCGGCGCTGGCCATGCGGCTGCTCGGCGGGAAGCCGACGCTGCTGTGGTACCTGCCGATGCCGGAGGCCGCGCCGGTGGACCAGCGCCGGGGCCTGCTGGAACTGCTCCCGAGCGGCTGGCTGTGGGCCGCCGCCCAGCTGGCGATGGCGGCCGTGGTCGCCGCGTTGTGGCGGGGGAGGCGGCTGGGGCCGGTGGTCGGCGAGCCCCTGCCGGTGGCGGTGCGGGCGGTCGAGGTGGTGGAGGGCCGGGGCCGGCTGTACCGCCGGTCCGGCGACCGGGGGCACGCCGCCGGGGCGTTGCGGGCGGCCGCCCGGGCCCGGCTGCGCGCCCGGCTCGCCTTGGCCGGCGGGGACGAGCCAGCCGAGGTGCTGGTCGACGCCGTACACAGGCGCACCGGCCGTCCGACGGCCGACCTGCGAGCCCTGTTGTACGGTGCGGCGCCTACGGACGACCCGGCCCTGGTCCGCCTGGCCGACGAGCTGGACGCCCTAGAGCGAGAGGTACGCCAGAGGTGACACCCGAGACCGTCTCGACCGACGCCGCGCGGGACGCGCTGCACGCGTTGCGCCAGGAGGTGGGCAAGGCCGTCGTCGGGCAGGACGCCGCGGTCACCGGACTGGTGGTCGCGCTGCTCTGCCGGGGGCACGTGCTGATCGAGGGCGTGCCGGGCGTGGCGAAGACCCTGCTGGTCCGGGCACTGGCCCGGGGGCTGACGCTGGACAGCAAGCGGGTCCAGTTCACCCCCGACCTGATGCCGGGGGACGTCACCGGGTCGCTGGTGTACGACACCAGGGGCGCCGAGTTCTCCTTCCGGGCCGGCCCGGTGTTCACCAACCTGCTGCTTGCCGACGAGATCAACCGCACCCCGCCGAAGACCCAGGCCTCGCTGCTGGAGGCGATGGAGGAGCGGCAGGTGTCGGTGGACGGGGTCGGCCGGCCGCTGCCCGACCCGTTCCTGGTGGTCGCCACGCAGAACCCGGTGGAGTACGAGGGCACCTACCCGTTGCCCGAGGCCCAGCTGGACCGGTTCCAGCTGAAGCTGACCATGCCGCTGCCCGAGCGGGACGAGGAGTTGGACATCGTGGGCCGGCACGCGGCCGGCTTCGACCCCGCCGACCTGGCCGCCGCCGGGGTGGGCCCGGTGGCCGGGGCGGCGGAGCTGGCCGCCGGCCGGGATGCGGTGCGCCGGGTGACGGTGGCCGAGGAGGTGCTCGGGTACCTGGTCGACGTGTGCCGGGCGACCCGGGGCTCCGCCGCCGTCTCGCTGGGCGCCTCGCCCCGGGCGGCCACCGCGCTGCTGGCCGCCAGCCGCGCCGCCGCCTGGCTGGCCGGGCGGGACTACGTCACCCCGGACGACGTGAAGGCGCTGGCCCGGCCGGTGCTGCGGCACCGGCTGCGGCTGCGCCCGGAGGCCGAGCTGGACGGGGTGGGCGCGGACGGTGTGCTGGACGGGGTGCTCGGCGCCGTCCCGGTGCCCCGCTAGCCGTGGCCGTCACCGGGCGCACCGCGCTGCTGGCCGTGCTCGGCGCGCTGGTGGCCGGGGCGGCGCCGGGGTGGTCGGCCTTCGCGGCGGTCCAGGCGTTGTTGCTGCTCGCGGTGCTGGTGGACGTCGCGCTGGCGGCACCGGTGGCGGCGCTGCGGCTGAGCCGGTCGGGGGACACCTCGGTGCGGTTGGGTGAGACGGCCACCGTGCACCTGGTCGTGGGCAACCCGTCCCGGCGCCCGCTGCGCGGCGTGCTGCGGGACGCCTGGCCGCCCAGCGCGGGCGTCGTGGAGGACCGGCACCGGCTGCACGTCCCGCCGGGGGAGCGCCGCCGGCTCACCCTGACCCTGCGGCCGACCCGCCGGGGAGACCGGGAAGCGTCGCGGGTGACCGTGCGGTCGGTCGGGCCGCTCGGGCTGGCCGCCCGGCAGCGCGGCCGGGCGGTGCCGTGGACGGTCCGCGCGCTGCCGCCGTTCACATCCCGGCGCCACCTGCCGTCGCGGCTGGCCCGGCTGCGTGAGCTGGACGGGCGCTCGGCGGTGCGGGTTCGGGGCCAGGGGACCGAGTTCGACTCGCTGCGGGAGTACGTGCTGGGCGACGACGTGCGGGCCATCGACTGGCGGGCCACCGCGCGGTCCACCAACCTGGTCGTGCGCACCTGGCGCCCGGAGCGGGACCGGCACCTGCTGCTGGTGCTGGACACCGGGCGCACCGCCGCCGGCCGGGTGCGCGACCAGCCGAAGCTGGACGCCGCGATGGACGCCGCGCTGCTGCTGGCCGCGCTGGCCTCCCGGGCCGGCGACCGGGTGGACCTGCTCGCCTACGACCGGGCCGTGCGGGCGAGCGTGTCCGGGGTCGCTCGGGGTGCACTGCTGCCGGCGCTGGTGGACGCGATGGCGCCGGTGCGCCCCGAGCTGGTGGAGACCGACGTGTCCGGCCTGGTCAGCACCGTGCTGACGCGGACGCCGCGCCGGTCGCTGGTGGTGCTGTTCACCGGGCTGGACCCGGCGCCGGTGGAGGCCGGGCTGCTGCCCGGGCTGCCCGCGCTGGTGCACCGGCACCGGGTGCTGGTGGCCTCGGTGGCCGATCCCTCGGTGGCCGAGCTGGCCGCCGGCCGGGGTGACCTCGCGTCGGTGTATCAGGCGGCCGCCGCCGAACGGGCGCTGGCCGAGCGGGCGCACACCGCCCGGCTGCTCGGCCGGCGCGGCGTGATCGTGGTGGACGCACCACCCGAAGAGCTCGCGCCCCGGGTGGCCGACGCCTACCTGGACCTGAAGTCCACGGGGAAGCTCTAACGTGAGGTTTGTCGGCGAACGGCCTCGTGTGGTCAGGCTTCAGTCTGGTCGCGGTGGCCGGGATGTGCTCGGCCCCGGGTTCATGGTCATGTCGCAGCAAGAGACGTTTCCGGTCGTCAAACTGTCTCTCACCGCTACTTGACCATGAAACGCCCCGCCGACCAACCGCGCCGACGCTCGCCGAGGCGCACATTGTCACAGGCCCGAGGCGTCGCGGCCGTGCTCCAAGGACGTGGTCGTCGGCCGTGGCGGAAGGCCCCTAACCAGCGGTCGGAACCGTGTCGCCGCGTTGTTCGGCGGCGATGTCGCCGGTCTCCCCGGCCCGCGCCGCGCGCCGGCCGAACACCCGGACGTAGCCGAGGAAGAGACCTTCGGCCAGCGCCCCGATGACGATCTTCGCCCAGGTGGGCAGGCCGGACGGGGTCACGAAGGCCTCGATGGCACCGGCCACCAGCAACACCAGCCCGATGCCCAGCGCCATCCCCACGGTGGCCCGGCCGCGCGCCGCCACCGCCGCGCGCCGGGGCAGCGGCCCGGGGTCGACCAGTGTCCAGCCCAGGCGCAGGCCGGCGCCGCCGGCGAAGAACACCATGGTCAGCTCGAGCAGGCCGTGCGGGGTGATCAGGCCGAAGAACACGTCCAGCCGGTCGGCGGCGGCCATCAGCCCAGCGGTCACGCCGACGTTCACCGCGTTCTGCAGCAGCACCCAGACCACCGGCAGCAGCAGGATCCCGGAGACCAGGCAGATGGCGGCGACGAAGGCGTTGTTGGTCCACACCTGCGCGCCGAACGAGCCGGCCGGCGCGGACGAGTAGTACGCCGCGAAGTCGTGCTCGGTCAGCCGGCGGATCTGCTCCGGGGTGGCGAGGCTGGACCGTACCCGCGGGTCGCCGGCCACCCAGGCGCCGGCCACCCAGGCCACCAGCAGCATCACCGCCGCCACCGCCAGCGCCCAGCGGCGGGTCGCGTAGCAGGCGCCGGGGAACCCGACCAGGAAGAACCGGGCCGCGTCCCGCCAGGCCGGGCTGTGCGCACCGGTCACCGCCGCGCGCGCCCGGGCGACCAGCGAGGACAGCCAGCCGACCAGCGCCGGGTCCGGCGAGCTGGACCGCACGGTGGAGAGGTGGGTCGCGGCCCGCTGGTACAGGGCGACCAGCTCGTCGGCCTCGGCGCCGGTCAGCGACCGGCGGCGGAGCAGCTCGTCTAGCCGTCCCCAGTCGGGGCGGTGTCGCGCGACATACGCGTCGATATCCATTCCGCCAACCCTTCCGAGCGGGCACACTAGCGCGCGTGAGTGATCTCGTCACCGGCGAAGCCGTGGTGCTGGAGCTGCGGCCGGCCAAGCTGCCCAGCCGTGCGGTCGCCTTCGGCATCGACCTGCTGGTCATGTGTCCCGTGGTCGTGGCGCTGCTGCTGGTGGCGCTGCCCGGGATCGAGGGGGACCCGGCGATGGCCGCCGCGGTGGGCCTGGCCGTGTACGTGGGGGTCTTCGTCGGCTACCCGGTGACCATGGAGACGCTGACCAGGGGCCGCACCCTGGGCAAGATGGCCATGGGCCTGCGCGTGGTGCGCGAGGACGGCGGCCCGATCCGGTTCCGCCAGGCACTGGCCCGGGGCCTGGGCGGGCTGATCGTGGACTTCGGGGTGGCCAGCGGCTCCACCGGGGTGATCGGCGTGCTGACCTCGCTGCTCTCCGAACGGGGCCGGCGGGTCGGCGACATGCTCGCCGGCACGTTGGTCGTGCGCGAGCGCCAGGGTATGCCGGAGCAGGCGGAGCTGGTCATGCCGGCACCGCTGGCCGACTGGGCGAAGGCGCTGCAGCTGGCCGGCCTGCCGGACGCCCTGGCGCTGCGGGTGCGCCAGTTCCTGGGCCGGGCCGGACAGCTGGACCCGGGCCGCCGGCACGCGCTGGCCCACGACCTGGCCAGCCAGGTGGCCGCAGTGGTGAGCCCGCCCCCGCCGGGCGACACCCCGCCGGAGGCATACCTGACCGCGGTGCTGGTCGTGCGTCGGGACCGCGCGCTGAGCGGACCGGTGCCGGCCGTGCCCGAACAGCGCCGGGCGCCGGCCGGCGAGGAGAGCGGCGGCTTCGTGCTTCCCCACTGACCCGACCCGAAACAGGAGGTAGCAGGGTGCGCGACTCGGTGACCATGCACATGGCGGCGACGCCCGAGCGGGTGTGGGAGCTGGTCTCCGACATCACCAACACGGGCAGGTTCAGCCCGGAGACCTTCGAGGCGGAGTGGCTGGACGGCGCGACCGGGCCGGCGGTGGGGGTGCGGTTCCGGGGCCACGTGAAGCGCAACGGCCGGGGGCCGGTGTACTGGACGGTCTGCCGGATCACCGCCTGCGAGCCGGGCCGGGAGTTCGGCTTCGACGTGCTGGGTGGGGACAAACCGATCAACACCTGGCACTACCGGTTCGAGCCGAGCGGCGAGGGGGCGGACGTCACCGAGTCCTTCGCCCTGGTCGAGTCGCCGTTCACCAAGGCGTACTGGGCGCTCGCGGGACGCCGGCGCGGGCGCTACAACCGGAAGAACATCCAGGCCACCCTGGAACGCATCAAGGCGGTCGCGGAAGCGCCCTGACCCGCGCGCTACTTGGCGCCGGCCGGCGCCTTCGGGGCGGGACCGGTGGGTAATGGCTGGTTGCCGCCGCCTCCGCCGTCGTCGGAGGGGCCGGTGCTGACCCAGATCAGCACCTTGTGTCCGGGCTCGAGGTAGCTACCCGCCGCCGGGTCCTGTGCGGTCACCGTGCCGACCACCGAGGCCTTGTGGCTGGGGTCCTGGTCCACAGCGAGCAGATGCGCGTCCAGTGCCTTGTCGTGCGCGGCCGTGGCCGGTAGCCCCACCAGGGCGGGGACCACGGTCATGTGTTCTCGTTGTCCCATGTCTCCAGGGTACTGATGCCGCTGTGGCTTGTCTCACGCGGACGACGTGCTGCGCCAAACTTCGTCCGAGCTGGTCAGCGGCGCGGGGTCGGGCAGGTCCACCCGCTGGCTGGGCTGGCTGGTCATCTCCACCCGGGTACCGCGGTGGCCGCCGTCGATGTGCAGGAACTCGGTCACCCCGCGCATCAGCCGGATGCCGCGCTGGCGGTAGCCGGGGTCGCTGGCCGGCTCCTGCCACCGGCCGTTGTCCGCGACGATCACGGACAGCCGGGGCGAGCCGTCCGGGGCGTCGGTGAGGCTGGCGTCCACCCACACGAAGCCGATCTCGTCGGCGGGGTAGGCGTGGTCGACGACGTTCGAGACCGCCTCGTTGACCGCCAGGATGAGGTCGTCGGCGTCGTCGCCCGGCCAGCACAGCTCCTCGAGCCAGGCGCGCAGGCGGTGCCGTACCCGGCGGGGTGCCCACGCGTCGGCGGGCAACACATCGTGGAAAGTCAGCGCGGTCACGCGGCCTCCCGGGAACATCGACACCGTGTCTGCCTGTTGGCATCACCGCGAGGGTGCCCATTTCTGGCGCTGAACTAACGCGCCGTGACGAAATTCTCGCCGAACGTACGTCGACCGGTGTGACGGACGCGGCGCCGAGGGCGTGTCCGCGCCCAGCGGTGTACCCCGGCCGCCCAACGGTGGGAGTCGCCGCGCAAGATCGGGCCGGGTGTGGTGAGCTGACCCGGGTTTAACGAACGTTCGGAGAAAGGATCCTCGGCCATGGACATTTCGGGTGCCTCGGCGATCGTCACGGGTGGCGCCTCCGGCCTCGGCGAGGCGACCTCGCGGTTGCTCGCGCGGCGTGGCGCGAAGGTGGTGGTGCTCGACCTGAACGAGGAGGCGGGCAAGGCGGTCGCCCAGGAGATCGGCGGCGACTTCGTCAAGGCGGACGTGGCCGACGAGGCGCAGGTGCAGGCGGCGGTGGAGGCGGCCTCCGAGATGGGTCCGCTGCGGGTGCTGGTGAACAGCGCCGGCCTCGGCCGGGCCGCGCGCATCATCGGCCGGGACCTGAGCCCGATCCCGCTGGAGCAGTTCGAGTTCGTGATCCGGGTGAACCTGGTCGGCAGCTACAACTGCGCCCGGCTGGCGGCCTCGGCGATGGCCAAGACCGAACCACTCGCGGACGGCACCTCGCGCGGCGCCATCCTGAACACCGCATCGGCCGCCGCCTTCGACGGCCAGATCGGGCAGACCCCGTACTCGGCCAGCAAGGGCGGCGTGGTCGGCATGACCCTGCCGATGGCCCGCGACCTGGCCCGGCACGGGATCCGGGTGAACACCATCGCCCCGGGCCTGATCGACACCCCGATCTACGGCACGGGGGAGAAGGCCGAGGCGTTCAAGGCGCAGCTCGGGCAGAGCGTGGTCTACCCGAACCGGCTGGGCACGGCGGACGAGTTCGCCTCGATGGCGGTCGAGGTGCTCACCAACGACTACATGAACGGCGAGACGATCCGCCTGGACGGCGCGATCCGCATGCCCCCGAAGTGAACTTCGCGCGGGAGGAGGCGGGCGGTGTGCTCACCGTCCGCCTCACCCGTGACCGGAAGCTCAACGCGGTGACCGGCGACATGCTGGACGGGCTGCGGGCCGCGGTGGCCGAGTTGGCCGATCGGGACGACGCCGGAGCGCTGGTGATCACCGCGGCGGGGCGGTACTTCACGGCGGGCGCCGACATCACCGCGCTGCCTGTCGGGGACACCGGCCCCGGTGTGCGGGGCAGCGACTTCCGCCGGGCCTACCGGGGGCTGCACGAGCTGTTCGACCGGATCGAGGCGGTGGAGAAGCCGGTGATCCTGGCCGCCCAGGGGCCGTGCCTGGGCATCGGCGTGGAGCTGGCGGCCAGCTGCGACTTCCGGTTCGCCACCGAGCGGACCACCTTCGGCCTGCCCGAGGTGCGCAACCTGGCCGCGCTGCCCGGTTCCGGCGGGATCAGCCGGCTGACCAGGCTGATCGGCCCGCACTGGGCGAAGTGGGTGGCCATGGCCGGCCAGACCCTGGACGCGCAGCGGGCGCTCGCCGCCGGGCTGGTGCACGCGGTCTACCCGGAGGACGAGTTCGACCGGCGGGTCCGGGAGTTCGCACTGGACCTGGCGGGGCAACCCCGGGAGGCGCTCGGCCTGGCCAAGCTGCTGGTCGACGCGGCCGCCACCGCCGACCGGACCACCGCCCGGGACCTGGACCGGATCGCCAACAGCGCACTCATCGCGTCGTCGGAGCACCAGGCCAAGCTCGCCGCGTTCCGCAAGTTCAGGTGAGCTGCCACCAGTCGGCGGGCGCGGAGTCCAGGTGGAGCATCATGCGGCGCTTGGCCACCGCCGTGTCGCCGATCAGGATCGCCTCGGCGATGCCGCGGTGGGCCAGGTCGATCTCGTTGGCGAACGCCCGGCGCTCCGGCGCGGAGGCCACGCCGGTCGGCGGGTTGAACAGGCGCGCGGTGATCGCGGTGACGATCTGCAGGAACAGCGCGAGCACCGGGTTTCCGGTGAGCCGGCCGAGGTCGGCGTGGAACTCGAAGCCGACCTCCTCCAGCATCGCGTCCGGTGTGGCCGGACGGGCGCACACCGTGGCGCGCAGCCGACGCGCCACCCCGTCCACGTTGCGCCGGGCCACCACGCTGTCGATGCAGCCCAGCTCGATGATGTTGCGCACCGCGCGCAGCGACTGGGCGTCGATGCCCTGGTACTCCAGGTAGAGCGTGATCGCCTCGATGCTCGCGTCCGGGGTCGGCCGGGTGACGTAGAGGCCGCCGGCGGGTCCCCGGCGCATTTCGCTGATCGAGTGGTACTCCAGCAGGCGTACCGCCTCGCGCAGCACGGCGCGGCTGATCCCGTACCGGTTCATCAGCTCCTGCTCGGTGCCGATCAGGTCGCCCTCGGCGAGCATCTCCCGGGCGATGTTGCGCTGGATCCGGTCGGCGACCACCTCGGCCAGCTTGAGCTGGTTGTGCCGGCTGCCGGCGGCCACCCCGCCGGCTTGGCGCAGGTGGCCGTTCTGCTGGACATCCTCACGCAGCCACATGCCCAGGGCGCTCAGGTGCGCGGCGAGCAGCTGCTCCGCGCGGGTGACGTCCCGGCTGGCGGTGGCCTCCACAATGGCCCGGTGCGTCCTGCGGGCCGCCTCGGAGGCCTGCTCGCTCACCGCTCGCCCGCCCGTCCGGGCCTCGGTGTGCTGCCTGGTGAGCAGCGTGAGCACCTCGATGAACAGGGCCAGCACCGGATTGCCGGAGAGCTCGCCGAGCAGCACGTGCAGCTCGTCGGAGACGTCCAACAGCTCCAAGCCGGGGAAATCCGGCGGGGTTGCCTCGCGTTCCAACGCGGCGCGCAGCCGCGCGATCCCGTTGTCGGTCACCGTGCGGGCGACCATCGCGGCGGTCGCCGGCTCCAGCACGAGCCGTGCACTGATCAGGTCGTCGATGGTGGTGTGCGCGTGGGCCAGGTAGATGACCAGGGCCTGGGCCGAGGGCAGCGCGTCCGGGGCCTGCACGACCAGCCCGCCGGCCGGCCCGCGCCGCATCACCGCCACCCGGTGGTGCTCGACCAGGCGGATCGCCTCGCGCAACACCGATCGGCTGACCTGGAAGCGCGCCATCAGCTCGGCCTCGGAACCGAAAATCTGGCCGACCGGCCAGCCCGCCGCGATGACCTCGGCCTCGATCTGGCGGGCAACCCGGGCGGCGAGCTTGGCACCCGAGCTAGGCGATACATCCATGGTATTGCGAACTTCTCACGGAAGAGCACACTAAATCAATTGTTTGATCACGAACTAGTACCTCATTTGCGCCGCCCGTCCGGAGAGTGACGCATGCCGAAAGGGCTAGACTCGCCCGCCACGGTTAGCGGAGGGGGCACCATGCCGGCGGACGAACCGGACGAGACCGACGACCCGGGCGCCGAGGCGGGCGGCGCGAAGGGCCACCGGGTGCCGCGTACCTGGTGCCGGGACTGCGACGGCAAGGGCCTGCGCGTGCTGCCCAGGATGGCCGTGCTGTCCGGTGGAGCCACGCTCACCGAGGCCATGGGCGGCGGGGAGTTCGTCACCGGTTTCGAGACCCGGCCCTGCTCGACCTGCGGCGCCACCGGATGGATCTCCGGGATGGTGCCGCCGGTCTGAGTACTCCGGCGGAGCCGGCGTGCTGGGTTGGGCGCCCAGTTTGGCGCCCGACGGAGACGTCGCCGGCGGGGCCGGCGCGCTGGGTTGGGCGCCCAATTTGGCGCCCGACGGAGACACTGTGACCGGTGTGGTTGCTGTTCTCTGGTGTTTCTCGGCTCGTGTGTCGGCGGGCACATCGGCTCGGGTCTTCCTCGAGTCACCTTGCCATCACTCGAACGAGGGTGTTCAGATAGGTATGCCTTACCTAATTAAGTAGGTGTTGGCCAGTCGTCGACCCGGCCGAAAGGAGTACGTGTGTCCACCTCGGCTTTGGTCAGGCCGCGACCCGTGCACAGCCCGTCCGACCTGCTCAGGGCCTATCTACCCGGCTCGTTCTTCTACTCCTCGGCCAGCGGCAGCCTGCTCGCGGACGGCGTTCACTCGGTGGTGGACGCCGGAGGCGGTTGCCGGGCCCGGGTCGCGGCGGTTCGGCGGGCGCTGGCGGACGCTGTGGCGGCCGGCTTGCCGGACCCGATGGTGGTCGGCGCGCTCGGGTTCGGGCCGGGAGCGCCGGCCAGCCTGGTGGTGCCGTCGGTGGTGCGTCGGGCCGGCTCGGCCGGTGGACTCGAGCCGGGTGCCGAGCCGGGCTGGTCGCCGGGGTGCTGGCGGGTCCGGCACCTGACCGCCCCCGACGAGTACCTGGCCGCGGTTCGCGGCGCGCTCGACCTGATCGGTGCCGGGTCGCTGCGCAAGGTGGTGCTGGCCCGCTGCGTCGAGCTGGTCGCCGAGTCGGGGGTGTCGGTGCCGGCCGTGCTGGCCCGGTTGGTGCGCACCGACCCGGGCGCGCACGTGTTCGCGGTGGACGTCTCCGAGCCCGGCGACCACGCCACCCGCACGCTGCTCGGGGCCAGCCCGGAGCTGCTGGTGAGCCGGCGGGGGGACCAGGTGGTGGCCAACCCACTGGCCGGCTCCGAGGCCCGGGCGGCCGACCCGGTGGAGGACCGCCGGCGCGCGGACCGGCTGGCGGCGTCCGGCAAGGACCGGCGGGAGCACGAGTTCGTCGCCGCCCAGGTGGCCGAGGTGCTCGGCCGGTACTGCGTGGGGCTGCGGGTGCCCCAGGAGCCGTCGGTGATCGGCACCGGCTCGATGTGGCACCTGTCCAGCCGGATCAGCGGCCGGCTGGCCGACCCCGAGGTGTCCGCGCTCGAGCTGGCCGAGGCCTTGCACCCGACTCCGGCGGTGTGCGGGGTGCCGCTGGCCGAGGCGCGCGCGGCGATCGGCGACCTGGAGACGGTGGAGCGGGGTTACTACACCGGCATGGTCGGCTGGTCCGCCCCCGGTGGCGACGGGGAATGGGCGGTGACCATCCGCAGCGCGGAGGTGAGGGACCGCGCGTTGCGGCTGTTCGCCGGCGCCGGCGTGGTGGACGGCTCCAACCCGGTCACCGAGCTGGCCGAGACCAGCGCGAAGCTGCGCACGCTGCTCGGCGCGCTCGGGGTCACCGACCCGCTGTAGGGCTGGGCGGAACCGCTACGTCCCCTCCACCCGGGTGAGCACGGTGACCTCGCCGAGCGTGCCGTCCACCCGCAACAGGTCGCCGGTGCGCAGCGCCGCCGTGCCCCGGCCGGTGTTGATCACGCAGGGCAGGCCCATCTCGCGGGCCACGATCGCGCCGTGCGAGGAGGCCGAGCCGATGTCGATCACGACCCCGGCGGCCAGGTGGAAGGCGGAGGCCCAGGACGGGTCGGTGGCCCGGCAGACCAGGATCTCGCCGGGCTCCAGCTCGTCGCAGCCGTCCGCGTCGTGGACCACCCTGGCCGGGCCCTGGACCACCCCGGAGGCGGCGGCGATGCCGGTCAGCCGGTCGGCCCGCTCCTCGGGCCGCGCGGCCGGGGTGACCGGTTCCGGGTTGCCCAGCCAGAAGTCCGGCACGTCGATCTTCTCGTAGGCCGCGCGCAGCTCCCGGCGGGCCGCCACCAGTCCTTTCGCGTCGGCCGGCGGCGTGCCGGTGATCTCCTCGAAGGTCAGGTAGAACATGTCGTCCTCGGCGTCCAGCACGCCGGCCGCCACCAGCTCCCGGCTGCGGGCGTGAGAGGCCGCGCGGGCGCCGTCGAACGCGCGGGCCAGGGCGGCCTTGCCCTCCTCGCGCAGGGGGATGAACACGGCCGCCACCCGCAGCAGAATCCGGGCCAGCGCCCGGTCGGCCGGGGAAAGGGCGCTGAGCAGGCGGTGGCGCGCGGCTCGCCGGTCGGCCTCGCGCCGCTCCGCCCGGTCCGGCGCCTCGGGCGCGGTGCGGTACTTGCGCACCAGCCGCTCGACCAGTTCGGGACGTTCCCGCCATGACGGGTTGGACATCTCCACCTCGCCGGCACAGCGGAACCCGTAGTCGGCCAGGAAGCCGTTCAGGCCCAGCTCGCCGCGGGCGACCCGGTGCAGCGCCGCGACCAGCTCCACCTCCACCATCTGGCCGAGCCCGGAGGACAGCTCGAGGTGCAGCCCCGGCTCCCCGGCCCGCTCGGCCAGCCCGCCGAGCTTGTCGAACACCGCCTGGGCCACGAGGGTGCCCGACACGTGCTCACGCATGGCGTACTCGAGCATCAGCCGGGCCTGCCGCAGCTGCACGCCGGCCGGCCGCGCCAGGCCCGCCGGCGAGGTGGCCCAGCGCCACCACCCGCTCAGCCGGGCGGACATGCGCCGGATCCGCCGGGGCAGCCGGGCGACCAGCAGGGGCGCCTTGACCGCGATCACCGGGTAGCGCCGCCGGGACGAGTAGTCGGGAGCGTCGGTCCGCACCGTGCCGAAGATCTGCTCCTCGAACACCGCCCCGGAGGTGCCCGGCATCAGGTCGCACATCCGGCGGAAGTAGTTCAGGTTCGCGGTGTAGCGGCCGAAGAACACCGCCGAGGTGGCCTGGCCCGGGTTGGCGGCGATCCGGATCTCCGACGCGGGCAGCACACCGAAGTCGTGGAAGGTTCCGTTCACCGCCAGGTCGGACACCGGCAGCCACAGCGTGGCGCCCAGCGGGCTCATCACGCCGGGATAGTTCTCCCTGGTGTTGACGGTCGACCAGGCGTCCTGGGGTGCGCAGCGGTGGTGCATCGGGTTCGGGGTCCTGAGGTCCACCGCGCGAAGCTTAACCGAACGCTGATCGGTTGGGTAGGGAATGGTTGCTACGGCAAGAATGCCGCCGAGTCTTCCACCAATAAATGCTGAATTTCCTCAGTGCTAACATCCAGAACTGGAGTGATCAAGAAGATCGGGCCGCGATTCAGACGGAAAAGAGTATGCGGATCTTTGCGGCAAGCGGGGTTGTTTGTGGCGGCGCGACCTACGGATCAGTCAGACTTGTTGTGGAGGCGGAGTTATGGCAGTGGGGCGGGTACTGAAGTTCGACGAGGCGCGGGGCTACGGGTTCGTTGGCCAGGAGGACGGTGGCGAGGATGTGTTCATCCACGTCAATGACCTGGACTTCGACAAATCCCTGTTAGCCACCGGCGCCCGGGTGGAGTTCGAAATAGAGGAGAGTGGGCGCGGCCTGAAAGCTTCCGCGGTTCAGCTGTTGGAGCAGGCGCCGGAATATGTGCCACCCCCTCGAACGGGCGCCACACGCAGTGCGGATGACGGCCTGTGCGATGTGCTGACGGCAAAAGAGTTTACTGAAGAAGTGACGGAGCTACTGCTCGCGTCGGCACCCGGACTCACCGGGGAACAGATTTTGCGCGTGCGGCAGCACCTGGTGCGCATGGCGCACGCACACGGATGGGTGGATGGCTGAGCTCGGTGGTCGCCCGATCGGTCAGTCGGCTGAATCTCCCGCACGCGCCAAACCGGGCGTGCCCTCAGCCCAGCGCCTCCGGCGCGGGACCGCGGAGGGTGATCAGGGTGATCTCGCTCGGCGCGAAGACGCGCAGCGGCGGCCCCCAGAATCCGGTGCCCCGGCTGGTGTAGAGCTGGGTGCGCGCGCCGTGCCGGCTCAGTCCGGCCAGCACCGGCTGGTCGGTGCGGACCAGGTAGTGGAACGGCCAGATCTGGCCGCCGTGCGTGTGCCCGGAGAGTTGCAGGTCGATGCCGGCCTCGGCCGCCTCGGCGACCTGTTTCGGTTGGTGGGCGAGCAGAAGCACGGGCAGCTCCCGGTTGGCGCCGGCCAGCGCGGCCGGCAGGTCGGGTCCCCGCCCGCTGCCCACGCCGGTCGGGTCGTCGATCCCGGCCACCACCAGCTGGTCACCGCCGCGCGCCACCACGTCGTGCCGGTTGTGGAGGGTGTGCCAGCCCAGCCGCCGCATGTGGTCCAGCCAGGCCTGGGCCTCGGCGAAGTGCTCGTGGTTGCCCACGATGTAGTAGCGGCCGAGCTCGGCCCGCACGTCGGCCAAGGCGGCCACCTGGTCGGCGCGCCGGTCGGGCAGGCCGTCCGCGAGGTCGCCGGCGTGGCAGACGATGTCCGCGTTCAGCTCGTTGACCTCGGCCACCACCCGCTCGCCCCAGCCGCGCCGGTCGATCGGGCCGAAATGGGTGTCCGTGATCAGCGCGATGCGCAACCCGTCCAGGCCCGCGCCCAGCCGGTCCAGCCGGACCTCGACCGGCACGACCCGGGGCACCCGGGTTGCCTGCCGGTAGCCGTAGGCCAGCAGCACGGCGACCGCCGCTAGCACCAGTACGGCCACCATCCGCGCGCGGGTGGGATCGGGCACCCCGGCCAGCGCCAGCACCAGCCGGACCGGCTCGCCGAACAGCGTCCAGACCAGCAGCACCCAGCCCGAACCGAGCAACAGGTCGCCCAGCCGGGCGGCGGCGTCGAGCTGCCGGGGCCCGTGGCCGAGCAACATGCCGACCGGCACGCCCACCAGGGCCAGCGCGAACAACGCGGCGCCCACGGTGACCACCGGCGCCGGCCAGTCGGCGCCCGCGCCGAGCAGCCGCCAGGCCGGGACCGCGTACAGCAGCACCGGCACCACGAACAGGATGATCAGGAAGAAGGTGCGGCCGCTGGGCCGCGACCGGGACGGTCGGTTCTCACGGGTCGTCGTCGCCACCGGACCTACCTCTGCTCCCGGGTGAAACCCACCAGCTCGAGTGCCTTGGCCTGGATCTGCTCGGTGGTGATGCCCTCCGAGGCGCGGAACCAGTGCGCGATCCAGATCAGCATGCCGAGGATCATCCGGGTGGTCAGCCGGGGGTCGCCGGGCGGCAGCGCGCCCGCGTCGATCGCCTCCGCCACCGCGTCGATCCAGACCTGCTCGTGCCGCCGGGTCCAGCGCCGCCACTCCCGGTGCACGGTGCGCGGCAGCCGGGAACCGTCGAAGAACACGAAGAAGTAGTCGCGCATCCGTACGGCCGCGTCGATCTGCACCCGGATCAGCTCGGTCAGCCGCTCCTTGGGGGTGGCGTCCGGCGCCCGGATGGCGCGCGCCGCGTTGCGGTCCAGTTCGTCGGTCATCCGGACGAACAGGATGCCCAGCAGGTGGGCCTTGTCCGGCACCGAGCGGTACAGCGTGGCGCGGGAGACGCACAGCTCCTTGGCGGTGCGCTCGATGGTGACCGCGTCGATCCCGCCCTCGGCGAACAGCCGCTCGATGGCGGCCACCACCGCTCCGTCGTCGATGTTGCGCGGCGGGCGGCCCCGCCTGCGCTGGGTTGTCGACGCGGCCGTCACGGTGGCGCCGTCGGCAATCTGGGAGGTCATGTCATTTCGATCGTACCGGCGGGTTGCCTATAGTATTTGAGACGGCCAGGTTCAAAAAGATGGAGCGTGCGGCGTGGCGCAAGCCCGGACCACCGACCCCCGAACCACCGACCGGAGCCCGGCCGAGCTGCGCGCGGCGCTGGCCGGGGCGCATCTGCCCACCCTGTTGATGGCCATGGCCACGCTCAGCGGGGACCGCGCGGGCTGGCTGCGCCCGGAGTGGCGGCCGGCCGCGCCGAGGGGCGCCGGGGAGGACGACACCGGCGGACTGCCGGCGGAGACACAGCGGGAGATCCGGGCGGCCGCCGAGGAGCTGGTCACCCGGCGCTGGGCCGGCGGGCTGCCCCCGGCGCCGCCGCCGACGCCGGACCAGCTGGCCGAGATGCTGGAGATCTCCCTCGGCCCGGGCAACTCGCTGCCGGCGGGCATCGGGCCGCTGCTCGCCGAGGAGCTGGGCGTGGCCAGCCGGGACGTCGAGTTCCCCGATGTGCCGGCGGACCTGCGGGTGCTCGTGGTCGGCGCCGGGTTCGCCGGACTGTGCGCGGGGATCAAGCTGCGCAAGGCCGGCGTGGCGTTCACCATCGTGGACAAGAACCCGGACGTCGGCGGCACCTGGCTGGAGAACACCTACCCCGGCTGCGGGGTGGACACGCCCAGCCACCTCTACTCGTTCTCCTTCGCCCAGCGGGCCGACTGGTCGCGCTACTTCGCCCGCCGCGACGAGCTGCACCGGTACCTGAACGACCTGGCCGACGAGTACCGGCTGCGCCCGCACATCCGGGGCGGCCTGGAGGTCGAGTCGATGGCCTGGCGGGCCGGCGAGCGCCGCTGGTCGGTGCGGCTGCGCGCGGGCGACGGCCGCCGGGAGACGCTGACCGCGCACATCGTGATCACCGCGACCGGGTACCTGAACCGCCCGAAGTACCCGGACATCGCCGGACTGGACAGCTTTGCCGGCCCGTGCATGCACACCGCCCGGTGGGACCCGGCGGTGGACGTGCGCGGCAGGCGGGTGGCGGTGATCGGCACCGGGGCCAGCGCGATGCAGCTGGTGCCGGCCATCGCCGGCGTCGCCGAGCGGGTGACCGTGTTCCAGCGGTCCCCGCAGTGGGGCCTGCCCAACCCGAACCAGCCGCGCGCGGTCGACGAGGCGACCAGGTACCTCATGCGGGAGGTGCCGCACTACCTGGGCTGGTACCGGCTGCGCCTGGTGTGGAACTTCGGCGACCGGCTGTTTCCCGCGCTGCAGGTCGACCCGGAGTGGCCGCACCCGGGGCGGTCGGTGAACGCGGTCAACGACCGCCACCGGGCCTTCCTGGCCAAGTACATCGCCCGCGAGCTGGGCGACCGCGCCGACGAGCTGCTGCCGGTCTGCCTGCCCGACTACCCGCCCTACGGGAAGCGCCCGCTGCTGGACGCCGGGTGGTTCCGCACGGTGCGCCGCGACGACGTGGAGGTGGTCACCGACCCGGTGGCCAAGGTGACCCCGGGCGGCGTGGTCACCGAGCCGGGCCGCGAGATCCCGGCGGACGTGTTGGTGCTGGCCACCGGCTTCCAGAACCTGAACCTGCTGGCCCCGATCGAGGTGCGCGGCCGGTCGGGGCGCACGCTGCGGGAGACCTGGGGCGAGGACGACGCCCGCGCCTACCTGGGCATGACCGTGCCGGACTTCCCCAACTTCTTCATGCTGCTCGGCCCGAACACCATCGCCGGGCACGGCGGCAGCGCCGCGCTGGGCATCGAGATGGAGCTGGGCTACGTGATGAAGCTGCTGGCCCGGATGCTGGCCGAGGGCATCGACGTGGTCGAGTGCCGGCCGGAGGTGCACGACCGGTACACCCGGCGGCTGGACGCCGCGCTGGAGCGCACCATCTGGGCGCATCCGGGCATGACGACCTACTACCGCAACGGCGCCGGGCGGGTCGTCACCACGATGCCCTGGACCAACGTGGAGTTCCGGGAGCTGACGCAGGAACCGGACCTGGCCGACTTCCACGCCGAGCTCGGGCTCGAGCTTCCCGGCGGGCGCCGAACTGGCCGCCCGCCCCAGGCCGGCTTCGCCGGCGGAGCCGCCGGATGACCGTGGTCGAGGTGGAGCCCGGGGTCCGGCTGCACGTGCGGGACGTGGGCCGGGGCCGGCCGGTGCTGCTGATCGCCGGGTTCGGCCTGGACCACGAGGTGTGGCACGCGCAGCTGCGCGACCTGGCGCCCAGCTACCGGGTGCTGGGCCTGGACCTGCGCGGCACCGGCAGCTCGGACAAGCCGGTGCGCGGGTACGGGATGGACCGGCTGGTGGCCGACGTGCGCACGGTGCTGGACCGGCTGGACCTGCGGGACGTCTCGCTGGTCGGGTACTCGTTCGGCGGGCAGGTCGGGCTGGCCGTCGCGGCGGCGGGGGAGCGCCGGCTGGCCCAGCTGGTGCTGGTGTGCTCCAACGGGGTGCGGGCGACCCGTTCGGCCCGGTTCCCCTTCGGCCGGGACGCCGACCGACTCGAGCCGGCCCTCCTCACGGCCGAACGGACCGACCGGAAGGCGGCGCGCCGGGCAAACGTGCGGGGCGCGTTCGGCACCGTGCCCGAGCCGGGGCTGGTGGACTGGTTGGTCGGCATGCAGCTGCGCATGCCGACCTGGTCGGCCATCGAGTGCTACCGGACCTACCTGCGCACCGACCTGACCGCCGCGCTGGACGGGGTGGGGCTGCCGGTGCGGCAGATCGTCGGCGCGGCGGACCCGGTGACGCCGGCCGACGGCGCGGAGTGGGTGCGCCGGCGGCTGGCCGCGTCCGGCGGGGACGGGCACCTCACGGTGCTGGCCGAGTGCGGGCACTACCCGATGTTCGAGGCCGGCGAGCGCTTCGACCGCGCGCTCGCCGGCTACCTGGCCGAGGTCGGTTAGCGGTTGGTGTTGCCCAGCGGGGAGCAGGGCAGCCCGATCCGGGGCACGCGCTGGTCGTCGCCGCAGGCGGTGTCGGTCGCCGCCGGCCCGCTCCCCCCACCCGCGCTCCCGCCGGCCACCGGCGGCCCGTCGGGAGACGGACGGTCCTCGGGCTGCGAGGTGGCCGTCGGCGGTTCGGTCCAGATCAGCACCAGAACCGTGACCGCGACGACCAGCGCCGCCGAGAAAGCCATCGCGAAGAAGAACCGAATGGACATCTGTGGCCGTCCCCCAAACGTGTATCCCGTTACCGACGGTACGCCTGGTATATAGCGACAGAGAAACAATCGTTTCAGGGTCGCATTGCGGATCCGCCACAAACCGCGATGGTCTCCCCGGTGATGGAGCGGCTGGCGTCGCCGGCCAGGAACAGCACCGAGTCCGCGATGTCCTCCGGCGTACTGGGCCGGCCGAGCGGTATCTCGTCCCGCATCTCCCGGAGATCCTGCTCCGGAATGACCCTGCTGAGCAGCGGGTTCGGCGTCAGGCCGGGCGCGACGCAGTTCACCCGGACCTGGTGTGGGCCGACCTGAACGGCGGTTGACCGGGTCAGCGCCAGCAGCCCGGCCTTGGCCGCGTGGTAGGCGGTGTTGCCCGGCGTGCGGCTGGTCCAGGCCTCGGTTGAGGCGATGTTCACAATCGAGCCCGACCCGCGCGCGATCATGTGCGGGAGTACCGCGCGCATGGTGAAGAACGCCCCGGTGAGGCACACGTCGACGACCTTCCGCCAGGCGGCGGTGGAGATCTCCCAGATCGGTGCGGGCAGCGAGGTGCCGGCGTTGTTCACCAGGATGTCGATCCGGCCGTGGTCGCGCAGTACCTGCTCGAAGACCTCCGCCACCCGCTGCTCGTCGGTCACGTCCAGGGTGAGGCCGTGCACGTCGGTTCGGGCGAGGTCCCGCACGGCCTCGGCGACCCGGTCACCGGCGCGGTCGGTGAGCACCACGGTGGCCCCGTGCTCGGCCAGCAGCCCGGCGGTGGCCCGCCCGATCCCCGGGCCCGCGGCGGCGGTGACCAGGGCAACCCGGCCGGTCAGGTCATTTTTGAGCTGCACGGTCTCTATAATCGCATCGAATCAGGCGAGGTCCCAGAGCAGGCGGTAGTAGGCGATCCGCCCGGGGTCCGGGGCGACGCCGTACGCGCGGTAGAGCACCTCGTCGAAGCCGGGGCCGTAGTCCCACTCGGTGCTCCACGCCGCGACCGCGAGGTCGGCCCAGCGGTCGGCCGCGCCGAGCGAGCCGAGGTCCACGTGCGCTGCGAACGAGCCGTCCTCGCGCAGCAGCGTGTTCGGCACGCAGGCGTCGCCGTGGCAGACCACCAGGCGGTCCACCGGCGGCGGGTCGCCGATCCGCGCGCGGGCCTCCGCGGGATCGAGGTGCTGGTGCTCGGGCGACCACTCGGCGGGGCCTTCGCCGTCGGCCAGGCGCTGGTCGGCGCGCACCAGCCGGCGCGTGACGCCCCAGTCGAAGGGGCAGTCGTCCACCGGCAGCGCGTGGTGCAGCCGGCGCAGGCCCCGGCCGATCGCGGCGGCCGCCGTGGCCGGTTCGGTCTTCCACCGGGGCAGAACCGCCGACGTGCCCGGCACCTCGGCCGTGACCAGCCACTGCTCCCGCTGGTCGGCGCCGTGCTCGAGCACCTTCGGCACGGCGGCCCGACTGTCGGCCCAGGCCAGGCGGGCCGCCTCGGCCGGCAGGTCGATCTCCGGGGTGCCGGCGAGCACCCACTTGATGTATCTGGTGCCGTGGGGCCCGCCGTCCGCCCGGAAGGTCAGGCCGCCCAGTTCGTTGCGCCAGACCGGGGTGAGGGTGGCGCCGTCCGCCAGCTTGGTGACGATTTCCGGCACGTCGACCGGGTCGGTGGGGATCTCGGCGCTGCTCACGGATGGTCACACTGTCAGGCCGGCGGCCCGGGCGCGACGGCTTTCCCGCCATGCCGGCCGGTCGCGTGACGCCGGGGGACGTCCGCCAGGTAAACTAAGCACGAGCGGTCCGTCTGTTCTGCCTCGGGCCGCGTTTTCCATGTCGGCCCCCATGTGCCGCGACCACACGGCTCGCGCCGGGCAGGACGACCCTTCCACGTTCGGAGAATTGATGGCGGACCGCCGCCGATACCCCACGACTGTCTCAACCCGCCCTGCCCACCCCGCCCACCCTGCCCGTTCCGCCGACTCCCTCGATGACGGCTTCGCCGAGCTCGGCGTGCCGGCCCCGCTCATCGCCGCGCTGGCCGCACAGGGCGTGGTGCAGCCGTTCCCGATCCAGGCCGCCACGCTGCCGCACTCGCTGGCCGGGCGCGACGTCCTCGGCCGGGGTCGGACCGGCTCGGGCAAGACCTACGCGTTCCTGCTGCCGGTGCTGGCCCGCCTGGTCGCCAGTGCCCGGCCGCGCCGAGCGGGCCGGCCCCGCGCGCTGATCCTCGCGCCGACCCGGGAGCTGGCCACGCAGATCCACGCCGCCGTGGCGCCGCTCGCCGACGCGCTGGCGCTGCGAGCCACCACGGTGTTCGGCGGGGTGCGCCCCGGCCAGCAGGTCGCCGCCCTGGCGGCCGGCGTGGACATCCTGGTGGCCTGCCCCGGCCGCCTCCTCGACCACCTGTCCAGCGGTCACGCGAGCCTGGCCTCGGTGGAGATCACCGTGCTGGACGAGGCCGACCACATGGCCGACCTCGGGTTCCTGCCGGCGGTGCGGGAGCTGTTGTCGCAGACCCCGTCGCGCGGGCAGCGGCTGCTGTTCTCCGCGACCCTGGACGCCGGTATCGACGTCCTGGCCAAGCGGTTCCTCAACGATCCGATCACCCACAGCGTGGACGAGACGCCCTCGCCGACCGCCACGATGTCCCACCACGTGCTGCGGGTCCGCGCCGAGGACCGGATGCCCGTGCTCACCGACCTGGCCGCCGCGCCGGGGCGAACCCTGGTCTTCACTCGCACCAAGCGGGGGGCGGCCCGGCTGGCCCGCCAGCTCGCCACCTCCGGGGTGGCCGCGGTGGAGCTGCACGGCAACCTCGGGCAGCAGGCCCGTTCACGCAACCTGCGCGCGTTCGCCGAGGGTGCGGCCAGCACGCTGGTGGCCACGGACATCGCCGCGCGGGGGATCCACGTCGACGGCATCGAGCTGGTCATCCACGCCGACCCGCCCGCCGAGCACAAGGCCTACGTGCACCGGTCGGGCCGCACGGCCCGCGCCGGCGCCGAGGGCACGGTGGTCACCCTGATGACCAACACCCAGGCGCGCGAGGTGGCCACCCTGCTCCGGCGGGCCGGTATCGCGGCGACCACCACCGAGGTCGGGCCCGGGCACGCCATGCTGACCCGGCTCGCGCCGGGCACCCGCCACTACACCGCGACCGCGCCGGCGCCCGAGGTGAAGCCGGCCCGGCGCCGCCGCAAGGCGAACCCGCCGGCCAACGCCGCCGAGGGCCGGCAGCCCAAGTCCCCCCGCGGCTCGGCGGGCCGGTCGAAGAGCCGACACCGGGCCGGTCACGGAGGCAGCGGTCACGGAGGCAGCGGTCAGGGTGGCACCGCTGGCACCGCGACCCGGCGGGGCGGCGCGGCCGACCTGTCCGCCCGCACCCGGGTCGGCGCCCGAAGGGGGCGCTGACCACCGTCCGGTCCGGCTGGTGGCGGCACCGCTGTGGGGTGAACGTGCTCGAGGCGGCGGCGAACGGGGCAAGCTCAACGCTCCCGAGCCGCTCAGTCGAGATAGTCGCGCAGCGGCTCGGAGCGGGACGGGTGGCGCAGCTTCGACATCGTCTGCGACTCGATCTGCCGGATGCGCTCCCGGGTGACCCCGTAGACCCGGCCGATCTCCTCGAGCGTACGCGGCTGGCCGTCGACGAGCCCGAATCGCAGCCGGACCACGCCGGCCTCCCGCTCGGACAGCGTCGCGAGCACCGATCGCAGCTGGTCCTGCAGCAGGGTGAACGACACCGCGTCCAGCGCTACCACGGCCTCGGAATCCTCGATGAAGTCGCCGAGGTGGCTGTCGCCCTCGTCGCCGATGGTCTGGTCCAGGGAGAGCGGCTCGCGGGCATAGCGCTGGACCTCCAGCACGCGCGCCGGGGTGAGGTCCATTTCCTTCGCCAGCTCCGCGACGGTGGGTTCGCGGCCGAGATCCCGCAGCAGTTCGCGCTGAGACCGGCTGAGCTTGTTGACGATCTCCGCCATGTGCACCGGTATGCGAATGGTGCGGCTCTGGTCGGCCATGGCCCTGGTGATGGCCTGGCGAATCCACCAGGTGGCGTAGGTGGAGAACTTGTAGCCCTTGGTGTAGTCGAACTTCTCGACCGCGCGGATGAGGCCCAGGTTGCCCTCCTGGATCAGGTCCAGGAAGGCCATTCCGCGACCGGTGTAGCGCTTGGCCAGCGAGACCACCAGGCGCAGGTTGGCCTCGAGCAGGTGGTTCTTGGCGCGCTCGCCGTCGCGGACGATCCAGCTCAGGTCCAGCTGGAGCTGTCCGGTCGCGGCTGCTTGGGGCGCTACTCCGGCGAGCCGCTCGGCGGCGTACAACCCGGCCTCGATCCGTTTGGCCAGGTCGACCTCCTGCCGTGCGTCGAGCAGCGCCACCCGCTTGATCCGCAGGAAGTAGTCCTGCACCGGGTCGGCGGAGGCGGCCGGAGCTTGACGTCGGTACGACGAGTCGCTCACCGAGGGCGACCGGGCGTGCCGCTCGGACCCGCCGAGTCCCGCATGACGAGGGGATAGAGCGTGGTGGCGGGCACTTTCATCACAGTACGCCAATCGCGCGGGCGTGGCGCTTAGCCGGGCCGTTCGCGGCGTTGTCCCCGGACGGCCTGCAGGGTGCCGGGCGGGTAGCCGAAGCGGGCCGCGCGGCGGTCGGCCGAGTCGTGCAGGAAGACGAACGAGTAGAGCAGGCCGATCACCGCGCCCAGCCCGGCGGCCATGGCCCGCAGCCACAACGGGCCGGGCAGCACCAGCAGCAGGACCGCCATCACCGGGACCAGCGGGACCAGCAGGCGGGCCAGGTGGCGCAGCGGCCAGGTCGGGCAGGTGAGGTCGTACAGCACCCAGTCCCGGTAGCGGTCCGGGAGCCGCCCGCTGACCGAGTACCACAGCCACCGCGCCGCCCCGGGGTGGCGCGGTTTCGCACCCGGTTCGGTCACGCCTCCTACCGTGCCAGACCCGGCTACCACTGGGCGTGCCGGACCTCCCGCCCGGCGAGGGTCGGTTTGACAGCCCCCGAGGCGCCGACATAATTGAGACGCCTTGGTTCAAAAATCAGACGGGGGGCGACGTTGCCTCGGGCCGCCGTGTGTACCGCCCTCGGCCAGCCGTTGCGGGTCATGGACCTGGACCTGGCCGAGCCGCGCGCCGGTGAGGTACGGGTACGCCTCGGGGCCGCCGGGATCTGCGCTTCCGACGCGTCCGTGCGCAGCGGTGACCTGGTGAGCCCGCTGCCCGTGGTGCTCGGCCACGAGGGTGCGGGCACCGTGGTCTCGGTGGGCGAGGGCGTCACCGACCCGCGGCCGGGCGACCACGTCGTGGTGACCGGCATGCCGCAGTGCGGGAGCTGCTACCGCTGCGCCCGCGGCCAGCCGAGCCTGTGCGAGGTGGGCGACGTGGTGCTCCGGTCCGGGGCCCTGCGGGACGGCACCCACCGGTTCGGCGCGCCGGACGGCACCCCGGTCGCCCAGATGGTGGCGGCCGGCACGTTCGCCGAGGAGGTGGTGGTCTCCGCGATCTCCACGGTACGGATTCCCGGGGAGGTGGCGTTCGCGCCGGCCTCGCTGATCGGCTGCGGGGTGCTCACCGGGTTCGGCGCGGCGATGAACGCGGCGGCGATCCGCCCCGGCTACACCGTGGCCGTGATCGGCTGCGGGAGTGTCGGGCTGGCCGCGCTGCAGGGCGCCCGGCTGGCCGGCGCGGCCCAGATCCTGGCCATCGACCTGGTCGCGGGGAAGCTGGAGCTGGCCGGCACGCTCGGCGCCACCGACGTGATCCCGGCCGGCGAAGCCGCCGACGTCGTGGCCGAGGTGCGGGCCCGGACCGGCCGGCGGGGGGTGGACGTGGCCATCGAGTGCGTCGGCGCGCAGGCCACGGTGGACCAGGCCATCGCGATGACCGCGAAGGGCGGCGAGGTGGTCTTCGTGGGCGCGGGTGGCCCCGGCGTGCGGGTGGACGTTCCGCAGTTCAGCGGGCTGGTCGGGCGGGCGAAAACCTTCCGGGGGGTGCTGTTCGGCGCGGCGGACAACCGGCGGGACGTGCCGCGCATCGTCCGCGCGTACCAGGACGGCGACCTCGAGCTGGACCGGCTGGTCACCCACCGGTTCGGCCTGGACGAGATCAACGAAGGGCTGGCCTCGCTCGGCCGGGGCGACGTGGTCTCGGCCGTGGTGGAGCTGTCGTGATCGACGCCGTCCGCGCCGGTGACCTGTGCCAGGCATTCGCGCACACGGTCCGGCGGCGGGCGGACGCGCCGGCCCTGCGTTCCTCCGACGGCGCCGTCGAGCTGAACTGGCGGGAGTACGACGCGCTGATGCGAGCGGTGGCCGGCGGGCTGGCCGCTCTCGGGGTCGGCCGGGGCGGCACGGTGGCCATGCTGCTGACCAACCGGTACGAGGCGGCCGTGGTGGACATGGCCACGCTGCACCTGGGCGCGGTACCGCTGTCGGTCTACAACAGCACGCCGGTGCCCCAGCTGGCCTACCTGTTCGCCGACTCGGGGGCCGACGTGGTGGTCACAGAACTGGCCATGGCGGACGCGGCGAGGGCCGCCGTCGCGGGGCTGGACCGCCCGCCCCGGCTGGTGGTGCTGGACGGCCCGGAACCGAACCTCGGGACGCTGCGCACCACCGGCCAACCGCTGGAAACCCGACCGGAGCTGAGCCCGGACGACCTGGTCACCGTGGTGTACACCTCGGGCACCACCGGCGAGCCCAAGGGCGCCGAGCTCACCCACCACAACATCCTCGAGCAGATCCGGGGCCTGCACTCGCTCGGGCGGCTGCCCGAGGACGGCCGGGCGCTGTCCTACCTGCCGTTCGCGCACATGGGCGACCGGCTGTGCGCCTACTACATGCCGATCGTGTCCGGCGCGACGATCACCTACCACCCGGACCCGCGGACGGCGGCCGGTCTGCTGCCGTGGCTGCGGCCGACCCTGTACATGGCGGTGCCCCGGATCTGGAACCGGCTGCGGGTCTTGGCGCTGGACCTGGTCGCCGCCGCCCCGGACCGGGCGCGGCTGGAGGAGGCCGTCGAGTTGGGCGGGCGGCTGCACGACGACCGGGTGGTCGGCCGCCCGGCGGCCCCGGACCTTCAACGGCGTTGGCGGTCCCACGGCGACGCGCTGGCCGCGTTGCGCCGGGCGATCGGGTTGGACGCGGGCGAGCTGCTGTTCACCGGCGCGGCTCCACTGCCCCCGGAGACGCTGCGGTTCTTCGCGGCCATCGGCACCGACCTGTGCGAGTGCTACGGGCAGAGCGAGACCGCCGGGATCGTCCTGTGCAACCCCGCCGACCGCCCCCGCCCGGAGACCAACGGCCTGCCGCTGCCCGGGGTCACCGCCCGCCTCGAACCGGACGGGGAGCTGCTGCTGCGCGGCCCGATGGTGATGCGCGGGTACCGGAACAAGCCGGAGCTGACTGCCGCTGCCTTCGACCCGGACGGCTGGCTGCGGACCGGGGACATCTTCGACACCGACGAGGCCGGCTACTACCGGATCATCGACCGGAAACGGGACATCTTCGTCACCTCCACCGGGAAGAACGTCGCCCCGGTGCACGTGGAGAACACCGTCGCGGCGGCCGGTCCGCTGGCCGGCTCGGTGGCCGCCGTCGGGGACGGCCGGCCCTACGTGACCGCACTGATCTCGCCGGAGCCGGACGCGGCGGCGGCGCTGACCGGCGACCCCGACCCGGCGCGCAACGCCGGCCACCCGGCGTTAGTGAAGGCGCTTACCGAGGCGGTGAGCCGGGCCAACGAGGCGCTCAACGACGCCGAGCGGGTGCGCCGGTTCGTGATCATGAGAGAGACCTGGACGCCGGCCGGGGGCGAGCTGACCGCCACCATGAAGCTCCGGCGCGGGCCGATCGCCACCAAGCACGCGGCGGCGATCGAGGCGCTGTACGGTCCGCCGTCAGCTGGGGTGATCGACGTAGCCCGGAGGGACTGACGTGCCGTTCTTCACCAATGACGGGAACCGGATCTACTACGAGGACACCGGCGGCGGGCCGGTGGTGGTGTTCAGCCACGGCGCGTTCCTGGACCACACCATCTGGTCGCCGGTGGTGGACCGGCTTTCCGCCGACCACCGCTGCCTGACCTGGGACGAGCGCGGGCACGGCATGTCGGAGAGCAACGGGCCGTTCTCCTATTGGGACGCCGCGCGCGACGTGATCGCCCTGCTGGACGCCGCGGGGGTGGACCGGGCGGTCCTGGTCGGCATGTCGCAGGGCGGCTGGCTGAGCCAGCGGGCCGCCCTGGCCGCCCCGGACCGGGTGAGCGGGTTGCTGCTCACCGGCACGTCGATGCGCCTGCTCGGCGAGGTCGAACAGGCCGGATATGCGCAGCTGGCCGCCGGGTGGCTGGCCGAGGGGCCGGTGGGTGCGGTGGCCGACGCCGTGCTGGACATCCAGTTCGCCCCCACCGACTACGACGGCCGGTACTTCACCGACCGCTGGCGGGCCAAGCCGCCGGAGCAGTGGGGGGACGTCTGGGAGACCATCCTGGGCCGCGATGACATCACCGACCGGTTCACCGAGATCGCCTGCCCCGCGCTGCTCGTGCACGGCACCACCGACGCGGCCTTCCCGCTGAGCATCGCCGAGGAGATGAGCTCGCTGCTGCCGGCCAGCCGGGGCGTGGTGGCCGTGCCGGGCGGTTCGCACTGCCTGTCGCTGACCCACCCCGACGCGCTGGCCGAACCCCTGCGCAAGTTCGTGGCCAGTTTGGAGGAAACCCCATGAAGGTCAGCGTGTTCGCCATGCCGACCATCCCGGCGACGCTCGAGGAACGCGACCGGCTGCGGCCCGTCGGGCGCAACACCGAGCGCTACCAGATGATGCTGGAGGAGCTGCGCACCATCGCGGTGCTGGCCGACGAGCTGGGCTACGACGCGCTTTCCACCACGGAGCACCACCTGCACTCCGAGGGCGGCGAGGCGATGCCGGACCCGCTCATGCTCTACGCCGACCTGGCCGCGCGCACCCAGCACATCCACTTCTACCCGATGTCGTTGGTGCCCACGGCGGACGACCCGATCCGGATGGCCGAACGGGTCGCGCTGCTGGACCAGCTCACCCAGGGCCGGGTCGGGCTGGCGTTCGCCCGGGGCTACCAGAAGCGGTGGATCCAGATCCTGTCCCAGGGCCGGGGTGCCACATCGCTGGTGGACGCGGACTCCGACCGGCGCAACCGGGAGATCTACGACGAGCACATCGAGGTGATCCAGAAGGCCTGGGCGGAGGACTCCTGGGAGCACAACGGCAAGCACTACCAGGTGCCCTACCCCTACGAGGAGGGGGTTCGCGGCTTCGCCGGCGTCGAGTGGACCCGCCAGTTCGGCTCGCCGGACGAGGTGGACGCGGACGGGGTGATCCGGAAGATCGGGGTGACCCCGCCGCCCTACCAGCGCCCGCACCCGGAGATCTGGGTGCCCAACACGGTGTCCATGGCCAGCCTGCTGAACGCGGCCAAACGGGGCTTCTCCTGCCTGGCCACCGAGGGCCGGCCGGCGGTCTTCCGGGAGCACGCGCTGACCTACCGGGCGGAAGCCGCCGAGCACGGGCACGAGCTGGGGCTGGGCCAGCGGTTCGGCGCCACCCGGTCGATCTGCCTCGGCGAGACCCGCGAGGAGGCCTTCCACCTGGCGGTCCGCACCGCGGCCTTCGAGTGGCACAACTACTTCAACAAGTTCGGCTTCGCCGAGATGTGGCGCACCGAGGCGGACGACCCGTCCCAGCCCGTGACGTTCGCCGACGAGACGGCGCTGGCCACCCGGTTGATCGAGTGCCACCAGTTGCTGTGCGGCACCCCGGACGACGTGAAACGGCAGCTCGAGGACCTGCGCGCCTGCTACCCGGGAGACGGCGAGGAGGCCGGTGACCTGGAGTGGCTGGTGTGGCAGTTCTTCCAGCAGGGCACCACGCCGTTGGACGCGCAGCGCCGCCAGCTGGAGATGTTCGCGGAGAAGGTGCTGCCCGCCATTCAGTAGGGCGGCCGTTGCGTGGTGCGCACCGCTTCGGCGGCGGCGCGAAGGTGCGCGGGGTCGAACCCACTCGCGCGGTAAATCTTGGCCAGGAACTTGGTGACCAGCCACAGCCGCAAGAAACGCAGAATGCCGCAAACAACCAGTGAAAGGGCCGGTGCGGCGATCGCCCAATCCGATAGAAGATGCATGGTCCCGTCCTTGTTACTCACTGGTAATAACAGTGAATCACGAGGGCCGAAGGCGCGGCCAAGCCCGAAATCTCTGGACGGCCAGGTGCGCACCACCAGCGCTGGTGGACCCGTCCGGGTGGACTAGGCTGATCGGTCGTCGAGGTCCGCATAGCCGCGCAGTGGGGTGTCCGCGATCAGCACGTTCCAGTCGAACGAGGAACTCTCGGACCCGAGCGGCGACCTTTCCGAGGTGCTCCGCCACATCGGTGCCGGACGACTGGCCGGTACGCGGCGGAAACTGGCCAACAGCTGGGAGACCCGGGCATTTCTGGAAATCGGCCTTGAGCTGCTCCGGGAGGATCTGCTCGAGTATTCGGGTCCGGACCTGGATTCGGAAGACCGATCTCGGCTGTTCGAGTCGCTGTCCCGGGAACGCATTCTGGGTCGGGCGGCGCAATGGCAGGAACAAGACCGGGAAAAGCTGCTCACGGTGAACATGTACCGGGGCCGGTGGGAGCACAAGAACCGGTTCACCGAGGACCTGATCGCCTACCTGTTCCGGCTCGCACCGCAGCAGCGGCGGCTGGACCATTTCGAGCGGGCCTGCCTGGCCATGATGGGCGAGGTGAGCCTGGGCGAGCTGGTGCGCCGGCTGTCCACGGCGGTCAGCACGACGTTGGTGAACGACCAACTTTCGGCGCTGCAGCACAGCATCGAGACCGCGCTGCCCAGGCATCCCCAGGTACAGGAGTTCTCCAAGGCCCAGTACGACCTGATCCTGCCCCGTTGGGCGGCCATCTACCGGCGTATCGGAGAGGCGTACGGGTTCGGGCTCCGGTCCGGCACCACCTGGGACGACGTGGCGATCATCTTCAACGCGCTGACCCAGGGGTACATGTTCAAGTCGCGTTCCTCGGAGGACGCCCTCCGGCTCTCCTCGGGCGAGGACCTGCTGGCCGGCTCGATCCTGCTGATGGTCCGGGCGATGGCGGACCTGCCCGGCGGCGAGGACCTGAACACCCGATTCGCCCGCCCGCGACGGTAGGGCATGCCATGGCGGCGCGGTTCGCGATCGGCGACGGCTACGCGTGCTACCGGGGTCGGGTAACCGAGGGTCCGGCGCATCGCCATGCCGCGTTCCAGGTCGCGGTCGCGGGGCACGGCGAGGTCGCCATGTTGGATGCTTCCGGTGTGTGCCACCGGGCCGAGGTGCTGGTGGTGCCGCCGATGACCCGGCACCAGCTGCTACCGGCGGCCGACGTGCACACCTACTTCGTGGATGCCAGCTCGGCGTTCGCCGACCGGTTGCGCGGATGCTCCGGCATCACCCCGGCCGCCGAGCTGCGCGGCCTGCGGGAGGAAGACGTCCGCCGCGCCTCGGCCCGCGCATCCAGTTCGCTGGATCCGCGGCTGGTGGCGGCGATGGACGCCACCATGGCGGCCTGGGAGCTGCCCATGCCGGAGCTGGCCGAACGGGTCGGCCTGTCCCCGCAGCGCCTGCGCGCGCTGGCCCGGCGGGAGCTCGGCATGCCGCTGGCCCGTTGGCGGGTGTGGATGCGGCTGCGCCGGGCGGCCGAGGCGTTGCGGGACGGCCACTCGGTGGCCGACGCCGCGGTGACCGCCGGCTTCGCCGACCAGGCGCACCTGACCCGGTGGATGCGGGAGATGATGGGCCTGACCCCCTCGGCCGCGCTGTCCGTCCTGCGGGATCAGGACCGGCGGGCGGTGTAGATCGAGATCGATCCGCCCGGGGTCGGCACCACCTCGGCCTCCCGCACGTCCCGGAACCTGGCGCCGGCGATCAGCCCGGGCAGCACCCCGTCGGCGTTGGGCTGGGTGTCCCGCCGGCCGTCGGCCAGCTGCACGATGCGGAAGGCCAGCCGCATCGGCCGGGTGCGCTGCCACCCGAAGTCGGCGATCACCAGCCGCCCGCCCGGCCGCAGCGCGGCGTACATCGACGCGAGCATCGCCCGCTTCATCGCCATCGGGCACTGGTGCAGCACCAGGCTGGACACCACCGCGCTCGCCGCGCCGGTGCCGACGACGTCCGCCAACGCATCGCCCATACCGGGCCGCCACTCCACGGCCGCACCAGCCTTCCGCGCCTTGGCCCGCGCGATGCCCAGCACCTCCGGGTCGGGATCGACGCCGATGATCCGGGCCCCCGGCGCGGCGCGGTGCAGCAGCAGCGCCTGCGAGCCGGTGCCGCAGCCCACATCCACGATCACGTCGTCGGGTCGCGGCGCCAGGTGCGTGACGACCAGGCCGCGCCACCGCCGCTCCCGGGTCAGCGCGGTAACCGAGTCGTAGAAGCGGGTGGGCGCTAAACGGCCCAGCGCCGGGGTGAAGGCTCGCTCACTCATGCCCGCAAGCCTGCGCCGCGTGACCCCCGCGCGTCTTGAACAAACCGCTCGTTGGCGAGGCTATCCGCCGAGCTCGGCGCTGATCAGGCGGGCCGTGCGGAGTCCCGAGGGGAGGACCAGGAGTGGGAATGGGCGGCCGGGTCGGCACCCGTTACCCGTGGGGCGATGAGCTGGGCGATGCTTGGCCGTGCAATATCTGGCAGGGCGACTTCCCCCGGCGGAACACGCTGGCCGACGGCTACCTCACCACCGCGCCGGTGCGCAGCTACCGGCCGAACGACTACGGGCTCTGGCAGGTGATCGGGAATGTGTGGGAGTGGTGCGCGGACACGTTCTCCCCGGAGGGCGGCGGCGAACGGGTGCTGCGCGGCGGGTCTTACCTCTGCCACGACTCGTACTGCAACCGGTACCGGCTGGCCGCCCGCTCCTCGAACACCCCCGACTCGTCGATGGCCAACGCCGGGTTCCGTACGGTGACCGCATGAGCCGGCGGTTTCCCCGGGGTGTCTTCCAGGTCGGCGAGGAGCCGGATCCCCGGTTCAGCCTGGCCAACGAGCGCACCTTCCTGGCCTGGATCCGCACCGGACTGGCGTTCCTGGCCGCCGGCGTGGCGGTGCGGGCGCTGCCGGTGGCCATCGCGCCGCTCCCCCGGTTGCTGGCGGCGGTGGCGTTCGTGCTGGTCGGGCTGGTGGTGCCGATCACCGCGTGGTGTGGCTGGGTGCGCACCGAGCGGGCGCTGCGGACCGGTGCGCCGCTGCCCGGCCCGGGCCCGGCGGTGGTGGTCGCGCTGGGTTCCACGCTGGCCGCCGTGGTGGTGCTGGCCGGGCTGCTGCTGACGTGACCACCGAACGCCCCGGGTTGCAGCTGGAACGCACCGCGCTGGCCTGGCGGCGGACCGCGCTCGGGCTCGCGGTGGCCGGTGCGCTCGCCGCCAAGCTGACCTTCCACGCGCTCGGCCTGCTGGCCGCGGCGGTCGGCGTGCTGCTCGCCGTCGGCCTGTGGCTGGTCGGCGGCCACCGCTACCGCCGGGAACGCGCGACGGCGCCGTCCCGGCCGCCGGGCGGCGCCGCGCTGGCCCAACTGGCCGCGCTGACCGCCGTGGTCGGAGTGCTCGCGCTGATCTTCGTGCTGCGCTGACCAGGGCGCCGGGGCCACCGCGGATCCTTTGTCTCTAGACTTCCACTCCTGGCCGGTAGGCCGGGGGAGGAGTTCACAGGTTTGAAGCTGCCCGGGTTCACCTATCACCGGCCCGAGTCGCTGGACGAGACGTTGTCGCTGCTGGCCGAGCTGGGCGACGACGCCAAGGTGCTGGCCGGCGGGCAGAGCCTGCTGCCGGTGCTGGCCCTGCGCATGTCCAGCGTGGCCCACCTGATCGACATCGGCCGGGTCGCCGGCCTGGACCGGATCGATCGGAACGGGGACGGGATCGCCGTCGGCGCGCGGGTGCGGCACGCCGAGGTCGAGCACGACCCGGCGGTGGCGAAGGCCGCGCCGCTGGTTTCCGCCGCGATGCCGCTGGTCGGCCACCGGGCCATCCGCAACCGGGGCACCACCTGCGGCAGCCTGGCCCACGCCGACCCGTCCGCCGAGTTGCCCGCCGTGGCGCTCGCGCTCGACGCGCGGCTGGTGGTGCGCTCCCGGTCCGGCGAGCGGCTGGTGCCGGCGGGTGAGTTCTTCCAGGGCGTGTTCACCACCGACCTGGCCGAGACCGAGCTGCTCACCGGGGTGCGCTTCCCGCCGTGGCCGGCCGGCGCGGGGTGGTCGGTGCGCGAGCTGTCCCGCCGGCACGGGGACTTCGCCATCGCCGGCCTGGCCGCCGTGCTGGACCTGGACCGGGACGGGGCGGTCGAGTCGGCCGCGCTGTCCTTCTTCGGGGTGGCCGGGGTGCCCCGGCGGGTGGCCGAGGCGGAGCAGGTTCTGCTGGGGGAGCGGCCGGGGGCCGCGCTGTTCGAGGAGGCGGGTCAGATCGTGGCCAAGGCGCTGGAGCCGCCGGAGGACCTGCACGGTTCCTCGGCGTACCGCAAGCACGTCGCCGGGGTGCTCACCCGGCGCTGCCTTAAAGAGGCGGCCGAGCGGGCGGGGGCCGGCCGGTGAGCGACCCGCACGACATCACCCTCACGGTGAACGGATCCGAACACACGCTGCGCGTGGACAGCCGCCGGCACCTGGCCGAGGTGCTGCGTGAGGACCTGGGCCTGACCGGCACGCACCTGGGCTGCGAGCACGGGGTCTGTGGCGCCTGCACGGTGAGCCTGGACGGCGACGCGGTGCGTTCCTGCCTGGTGCTGGCGGTACAGGCGGACGGCGGTGAGGTGGTCACCGTCGAGGGCCTGAGCGGGCCGGATGGCGAGATGGGGCCGATCCAGGACGCGATGTGGCGCAACCACGCGTTCCAGTGCGCCTTCTGCGCCCCGGGCTTCCTGATGACCATCAAGACCCTGCTGGACGAGAACCCGGACCCGACCGCGGCGGAGCTGGAGGACACCCTCTCCGGCAACCTCTGCCGCTGCACCGGCTACCACTCGATCCTGGCCGGGGCGCGCGCGGCCGTCGCCGCCACCCGGGGCGAGGGGGCGCCGGATGCGTGACGCGGTGGGCCGCAAGCTGGTAGGTGCCCGGGTCAAGCGGCTGGAGGACCGGCGCCTGCTCACCGGCCGAGGGCGGTTCGTGGACGACGTGGTGGTGCCGGGCATGCTGCACGCGGCCTTCCTGCGCAGCCCGCACCCGCACGCCGAGCTGGGCGAGGTGGACGCCTCGGCGGCGTTGCGGGTCCCCGGCGTGATCGGGGTGTTCACCGGCGAGGACATGCGCCGGATGACCAACCCGATCATGGGCATGATGGCCATGGAGGGCCTCTACGACCCGTGGTTCTGGGCGCTCGCGGTGGGCCGGGTCCGGCACGTGGGCGATCCGGTGGCGATCGTGGTGGCCGAGTCCCGCGCGCTGGCCGAGGACGCCTGCGACCTGGTCGAGGTGGAGTACCGGCCGCTGGAGCCGATCGCCACCCGGGCGGACGCGCTGGACGACACCAAGCCGGCGGTGTGGCCGTTGGCCGGCGGGAACACCGTGTTCCGGCAGAGCGAGACCATCGGCGACGTGGACGGGGCGTTCGCCCGCGCGGACCGGGTGATCCGGGCCAGCTTCGACGTGCACCGGCACGCCAACCAGCCGATGGAGACCCGGGGCATCGTGGCCGAGGTGACCCCCGGGGGTTCGCTGCTGCTGCACGCCTGCCACCAGGCCCCCCACCTGCTCAAGTGGGGCGTGGCGTCCGCACTGGCCCGCACGCCGGTGCACCGGCTGCCGGCCGAGCTGTGGCGGCGGCGGGACCGGGTGCGCCGGTTCGTGCGGGGCGCGCGGGACTACCTGCGCGAGCGCCCCGGCCTCGGCGCCACGCTGAACCAGGGCCTGCCGATCATGATGCGGGCCAACCTGCGTGACCCCGGCCGGGCGGCGTGGAGCACCCGGTCCATGGTGAGCCTGCTGGCCCAGGACCCGGCGGCGCTGCCCGAGGTGGACATCGCGGACATGGGCGGCGCATTCGGCACCAAGGTCACCGTGCTGCGCGAGGAGGTGGCGGTCGCGGCGGCGGCCCGCGAGCTGGGCCGTTCAGTGAAGTGGATCGAGGACCGCAACGAGCACCTGATCTGCGGCGGGCAGGCCCGCGAGGAGTCGGTGGACGTCCAGCTGGCGGTGACCGGGAACGGCATCATCCTCGGGCTGAAGGCGTCCATGGTGCTGGACCAGGGGGCGTACCCGGCGTTCCCGTTCGGCGCCTCGCTGGTGGCCCGGATCGTGCGCACCATGTATCCCGGCCCCTACCGCGTCCCGACCATGCGCTTCGACAACCGCATCGTGTCGTCCAACAAGGCCACCTACGTGACCTACCGGGGACCGTGGGCGACCGAGTGCTGGACCAGGGAGCGGATGCTCGACGTGGTGGCCCGGGAGCTGGGTCTCACCGCCGCCGAGGTCCGCCTGCGCAACATGCTCGGCCCGGACGAGCTGCCCAACCGGATGATCACCGGTCCGGCGCTGGACGTGCGCATGTCGGCCAAGGCCACCCTGGAACGGGCGCTGCGGGTGGCGGAGTTCGACACCTGGGCGGGGCGGCAGGCGGAGGCCAGGGCGGAGGGACGCTGCGTCGGCCTCGGCGTGGCCACCTACATCGAGGCCGCCCCGGGTCCGCCGGGCTACCTGAACAGCGCGGTGCCGGGGATGGCCGAAATGATCGGCGCGGAGCCGGCCCAGACGGTGCTCGAGGCTGACGGGTCGATCACCGTACACACCCAGCAGGTGCCGCACGGTCAGGGCATGGAGACCACGATGGCCCAGGTCACGGCCGATGAGCTGGGCGTGCCGGTGGAGGCGGTGCGGCTGCGGTTCGGTGACTCGCGGGTCGCCCCGTTCGGCCTGAACGGCACCGGCGGCTCCCGTTCGGCGGCCATGCTCGGCGGCGCGAGCACGCTGTCCGCGCGGGCCATGCGGCAGGAGATCGACCGGCTCGCCGCCGGGCTGCTGGAGGCCGACCCGGCGGACATCGAGATCACCGACGGCCTGGCCCACGTGCGCGGGGTGCCGTCCGCCGGGCTGACCATGGCGGACATCGCGGCCGAGGCGAAACGGCAGCGCCTCGGCGACCGGGAACACACCCGCACCGTGGGCGACGAGGCGATCCGGGTGTCCCGGGGCTGGGACGGCGGGGAGGGCGGCTGGGCGCAGTCCACCCACCTGTGCTGGGTGGAGGTCGACCTGGAGACCGGGTTCGTGAAGATCACCCGGTACGCGGTGGTCGAGGACTGCGGCAAGATCATCAACCCGGCGATCGTGGAGGGGCAGGTCCGGGGCGGGGTGGCCCAGGGCGTCGGGGCGGTGCTGTACGAGAAGTCCGCCTACGACGAGCAGGGGCAGATGGTGGCCGGCACGTTCATGGACTACCTGGTGCCCACCGTGGCGGAGATCCCGGAGATCGAGATCTACCACGTGGAGACGCCCAGCGACATCCCGTTCAACTACCGCGGGGTCGGTGAGGGCGGCATGATCGGTTCGCCGGCGGCGATCACCAACGCGATCGAGGACGCCCTCGGCCACCTCGGCGTGCGCATCCGGGAGCAGCACCTGCCGCCGTCGCGGATCCTCGAGCTGACCGGCGCGATCTAGTGTCTCGGCTGGGGGACGACCGCCGGGCACGCGAGGTACTGGCCCGCGGTGCGGTGCTGCACGCCGCCGTGGACACCTCGCGCGGCCCGCACGTGACCCCGGCCGCGTACGACTGGAGCGGTGGCGCGCTGTGGATGATCACCACCCGGGACTCGGTGAAGGTGCGGGCGCTGCGCCGGCGCCCGAGGGCGGGCGTGCTGATCCGGTCCCGGCGCTACGACCTGGTCGTCGAGGGCGAGGCGACGATCGTTGACCCGCTGCACGGCCGGGGCATCACCGACCCGATGACCGTGCTGGAGCTGCCGTTCGCCGGGCTCGGCTACCTGGGCCGCAACTCCCGGCACGCGCTGGCCATGGTGCGCGACGCGGCCGGCCCCGGCCTGGTGCTGGACCGGCTGGTGGTGCGCATCGAGCCCGGCCGCGCGGTGCTGGCGTCCGGCGACGACGGCGAGGTGCTGCGGGTGTGGGGGAGCTGGACCGAGGCCGGGCTGCTCGGCGCCGGCACCGAGTCGTCCAGTGCCGGGATCTCCGTCCCGACCAGGGACGGGCTGCCCGACGAGGTGACCCCGTTGCTGGACGAGCCGGGCCCGGCCTGCCTGGCGTGGCCGACCGTGCACGGCCCGATACCGCTGCCCGCGCACTGGCCCGGCGCGGACCGGCCGGCCGAAGTGAACGCCGAGCTGCTCAAGGTCGTCGGGGCCAAGGCGAGCGGACTGGCCGGCCTGGCGCTGAGCACCGGGGAGTACCGCCTGGCCAGCAAGCGCGGCGTGTTGCTGCGCGGCGAAGGAACCGCCGTGCGGGACGGAGCGGGCCGCGCCTGGGCCGGCCTGGACACCCACCACCTGACCTACTGGGTAGGCGCCGAAGCCGGCACCGTGAGCGCGGGCTAGCGGCCCTCGTTGCGCCGACGGGAAGCGTAACCCGCTGCGCCTAGGTGAAGGCGATGTCCAGGATGTCGATGGACACCATTACCGGGTCGAAGATCGGGCGGTTCCGCTCGTCGGCCTGGTAGGCGCGCCGGCGGGTGGGCAGCTTGATACCGCCGGACTCCACGTAGTCGTACACGTAGTGCACGCCCCGGAACCCGCCGGCCACATCCACCCGGTAGTCGTGGCGGCGCAGCAGCAGATCGGGGCCGAAGTAGAACTCCTGCGTCTCCGAGTGGCCCATGACCTCGGGCGGGAACCGCACCTCCAACCCACGCCAGGTCTCGCCGTCCACCTCCAGCGGCTCGGTCTCGGTGGTGACGAATCCGGGCATGGCCAGGAGGAACGGCGTGGTCAGGTAGGTCCACATGGCGTAGCCGTTGAACACCGCCCGGTGCAACGGGCCCCACGGGGTGTCCAGGCCGTGCCCGGTGAACATGCCCCTGACGTCGGAGTTCTCCGCGACCACCTGGCCGGTGAGCTTCTCGATCGCCACCCGCCCGACGGTGAAGTCGGAGCGCTGGTCCGGGGCGCCGAACGGGTGCGCGGAGGCCCACTGCTCGTGCAGCGCCACCCGCATCCGCCTCGGCGCGGGGTCCTGCGGCATGCCCTTGAGCACGAAGAACTCCCCACCCGAGGTGACCGTCGCGGTGGCCTCCCGGTAGCCGCGCCACCGGTCCAGGCCGCCGTGCGCGGTGAGCACTTCGGCCAGCAGTTCGCCACTCATGCCGAGATCTCCCTAGCCACCGTGTACTCGGCGTATCCGCCGTCCACCGTGGTGCCGGTCTGTGGCTGGTCCAGGCAGTTGACGAAGTCGCCGCGCCGGCAGTACTCGCACTGCCCGCACTGGCCACCCAGGAAGCCGACCCCGACCCGTTTACCCACCTGCCAGGCCGTCACGCCCGCGCCCACCGCGTCGATCACGCCGACGATCTCGTGGCCGGGCACGACCGGTGTAGACGGGTCCGGGCGCATCCCCTCGACGGCCAGCGCGTCGGAGTGGCAGACCCCGCGGCTGTGCACCCGCAACCGCACCTGGCCGACCCCCGGATCGACCAGCTCCCGCTCGACCAGGGAGAACTCCCGGCTGCCGATTACCTGAACGGCTCGATACGTGGACATTGCTTCCTCTCGGTAAATATGACCGGTCGTCTTAAGTTGCGGTAAGAAGCACCCGGAGGTGCCTCGGTAGTGGTTATCCGCCGGGGTTGAGCACGCCGGTGAGGCGGCGGGCCACCTCGCTGGCGTCCAACGCGTCGGTGAAGTGCGCCAGGTAGGTGCCGTCGGTGTCCAGCAGGTAGGTGATGGCGGAGTGCGGGACCTGGTAGCCGCCCTCGGCGTCCGGGTCCTGCTTGCGCACGGCGAAGACCCGGAACTCCCGGCGGGCGTCCGCCAGCGCCTCCGGGCTGCCGGTGAGCCCGGTGAACAGCGGGTAGTTGGTCTCCAGGAACTCCCTCATGCGGTCCGGGTCATCCCGTTCCGGGTCCACGGTGACATACAGCGGGACCAGGCGTTCGCGCAGCTCGCCCAGCTCGTCGAGCGCGGCGGAGAGCTTGCCGAGTGCCCTCGGGCAGACCACCGCGCAGTGGGTGAACCCGAAGAACACCAGCGGGTGGCGGCCCCGGTAGGTGTCGTTGGTGACCGGGTTGCCGTGGTGGTCGATGAGGTCGAACCGGGCGCCGACCGGGTGCGGAGCCATCAGCGGGTCCCGCCCAGGGTGACCGTGTACCGGTGCGGGCGGTCGTCCCGGACGGTCAGCTCCAGCCCTTCGGCGTTCGCGCGCAGGCCCGGGTGCTCGGACCGGAGCTCGCCCGCGCGCCGGCCGAGCACCGTGTCACCCTCCCGCACGACCAGGTCGGCGTGGCCCAGGTTGCCGATCACTACCCGGCCCTCGCCGGTGACCGCGAAGTTCAGCTCGCCGGCCGTGCGGTCGTAGTACGCCAGGGTGACGTCCACGCCCGGATCCACCTCGGTGAGGGCCGGCTCGGTGTGGTGCTCGCGGTCCCATGGCTGGTTGTAGAGCTTCCAGAGGCCGTCGGGCACGTTCAGCCGGGCGTAGGCCAGCAGCACGTTGCCGGTGACCGGCTCCATCATGGTGCGGTTCCCGCCGTCGTCGGTGACCCGGTCGTTGCGCGGGTAGTAGAGCCCGCCGCGCATCCAGGTGGGGTTCATGTACCGGTCGGCGTGGGCGAGCAGGCCGTCCAGCGTGTGGGTGTCGCCCATCTCGGACGCCCACACGCTGGCCCACCCGTGATCGCACGCGTCGCCGATCACCGGGTTGCCGGCCAGCAGGAACGGCTCGCCGGGGTTCACCGAGATGGTCCCGTCGCGGCCGGGTTCGACCAGGTCGGCCATCTGGCGGGGGTAGTTGGACCGCACGAAGTCCCGGTTCCACATGTTCATCAGCGCGCCGCACCAGGCGTCCACCCAGGGCCAGCGGCCGGCGTTCGGCACCAGGGCCTTGTTGTCCTCGAACACGAACATGTTGTAGCGCCCGTCCCCGTCCAGCCGGCCGAAGTCGGCCCACGCCCGCTCGTAGCCCTCGGTGACCTCCTCGGCCACCGAGCCCCCGGTGAGGATGTCGTGCATCCGGAACCCGAGGATCGCCGGTTGGTTGCAGATCTGGTAGATGCAGTTGGGCTCACACGCCACGCCCAGGAAGCCGTTCCGCACCATCAACCAGTAGAGATGCTCGTTCAGCGAGTTCTGGTCATAGGCGAACCGCTTGCGCTCACCGCCCCAGAACGGCGTGAAGAACTCGAAGCTCAGCGCTCCGGGCCGGGCATAGCGGTCGTCGTCGAACAGATAGTTGAACAGCAGCGCCATCGACTGCACGTACGCGCTGTACATGATGTTGTCCCGCCCGACCGGGTCGTACTCCTCCTGGTACTTGTCACTCAGATGCGCGTTGAACGCCGCGCCGCCCCGGCTGGTGTCCTTCCAGTAGATCCACACCTCGGGCAGGAGCATCTTCTCGATGGCCCTGGCGATCAGCGGCTTGAACACACCCGGGGCGGCCGGCAGGCGGTGCTGGTGAGCGAGTGCCATCGCGTAGGTCATGTACGCCAACTGGAACCGGTAACCGCCGAAGTCGTCCTGGCCAGTCGCCTTGCCCTGCATGAACGACCAGTCGTTGGCCGGCTGCGCCAGCAGGTTGGCGAAATGCCGAAGGTGGCCGGTCTGCTCGGGGGTCAGCTCGGTGGTGGTCATGCCTTCTCCTTGGCGAGCAGCGGTTCCAGGGTTCCCGTCTCGAACTCGTCCAGCGGCGCCGGATCGCCCAGCACCCGCGCGTGCAGCAGAGCGCCCTGCCAGGCCCGCACCAGGGCCGCCGCCAACAGGTCCACGTCCCGCCCGGCCGGCAGCTCGCCCCGCGCCTGGGCGTCCCGCAGCGCGCCGGCCAGTGCGCCGACCCACCGGCCCAGGGCCTCCCGCACGAAGGTGCGCAGCGCCTCGCTGTGCTCGGAGGTCTCGATGGCGAAGTTGCCGAACATGCACCCGTAGCCGATGCCGAAGTTCACCACGTCCGCGCGGAGGAACTCGAAGTGCTCACTCACCCGTTGAAGCGGCGGAACGGCCTGGTCGCCGAGCCGGTGCAGCTGGCGGGACTGCCCGTACCGGCGCAGGGTCTCGATCGCCATGTCCTCCTTGCTGGCGAAGTAGTTGTAGAACGACCCCTTGGGCAGGCCGGCGGCGTCGGTGATGTCCTTGACTCCGCTCGCGTGATAGCCCCTCCGATGGAACCGATCCTGCGCCGCCGCGACAACCTCCTCCCGCGAACTAGGCCTGGGCACAGCTACCTCCGTGGATGTAAGACGACCGGTCATCTTCCACAATACCTGATTCAGTGGGTTTGGCACGCTGATTCAGTGGGTTTGGCACGGTGATTCAGTCACTCTGGCAGGGCGCGTTCGCCAGATTCGACTGAATCAGCGTGCTGAAGGCACTGAATCAGGTTGGGGGTGGGGGTGTCAGGCGCCGAGGGGGGCGGTGGGGGTGAAGCGGACGGGGACGTGGGTGGGGCCGGAGATGAAGTTGGAGGCCAGCCAGGTGGGCGCGCCGGTCAGCTCCAGGTCGGGGAACCGGGTGAGCAGCTGGCCCATCATCTCGCCGGCCTCGATCCGGCCGAAGTGCGAGCCGAGGCAGAAGTGGGGGCCGCCGGCGCCGAAGGCCACGTGCTCGTTGGGCGTGCGGTCCAGGCGCAGCTCCTCCGGCGCCTCGAAAGCGCTCGGGTCGCGGTTGGCCGCGCCGTAGTAGACGGCGACCTTGTCGCCGGCGGAGATCCGCTGCCCGGCCAGCTCCACGTCGGCCAGGGCCGTGCGGCGCATGTAGATCACCGGGCTCTGGAAGCGCAGCAGCTCCTCCACCGCGGCCGGCAACATGCCGGGCAGATCGGCGTGCAGCCGGGCCAGCTCGGCGGGGCGGGCCAGCAGGCTGAGCGTGGCGCCGCCGATCAGGTTGCGGGTGGTGTCCCCGCCCGCGTTGACCAGCAGCAGGAAGAACGAGGTGAACTCGTGCTCATCCAGCGTCCGGCCGTCCACCTCGGCGGTGACCAGCCGGCTGGCCAGGTCGTCGGCCGGGTTGGCGAGCTTGTCCGAGCGCACCTCCACGGCGTAGCCGGTGATCTCCCGCATCGCCGCGAACCGCTGCTCGTCGCTGACTGTGTCCGGGGCGGAGTGCATGACCTCGGTGAGCTCGTAGAGCCGCTCGCCGTCGGCGCGCGGGATGCCGAGCAGCTCGGCGATCACGTAGGACGGCAGCTTCCCGGCGATGTCCTCCACCAGGTCGCACTCGCCGCGCTCGCACACCTCGTCCAGGATGGCGCGCACGGTGTCCCCGATGGAGTCGCGCCACAGCTCGGCGCGCTTGGGCGTGAACAGGCCGCTGACCAGCCGCCGGTAGAACGAGTGCTTGGGCGGGTCCATCACCAGGATCATGGTCCGGAAGAAGGCCAGCTCCTCGGCCGGGAAATCGTTGATCATGATGCCGCCCTCGGCGCTGGAGAACACGTCGGGCTGCTTGCTCACCTGGCGGACCTGGTCGTAGCCGGTGACCGCCCAGAATCCGGGGCCATCCGGCTCCGCGTGCCGGTACACCGGCGCGTTCTCGCGCAGCCAGCGGTACTGGTCCACGGGGTGTCCGTCGGCGAAGGACTTGGAACTGAGCAGATCGATTCCGGCGGCAACGGCGGTCACGGGGTCTCCTCGGGGAGTGGTGGGGTCTAATCCAGGGCAGCGATCATGACTCGGGCGATCTCGTCGACGATCTGGTCGCGGGTGAGCTCGACCGACCCGCGCAGCCACTCGGAGGCGGCCTGGGTGACGCCGGCGACGATGATCAGGGCGGCAACCTCGCGGCGGCGGTCCAGCGGGGTGCCCTCCGGCTGCAGGTGCTCGACCAGCAGCCGGGTGTAGGTCTGGAAGGCGACCTCCCGGCGGGCGCGCAGGGTCGGGTGGCCGGGCGCCTCCACGTACAGCCGGGCCCGGCGGGCGTCCCGCTGGAAGAACTCGATCAGCATTCGGGCGATGGTGTGCGCGCGCTCCGGTATCGAGTCGATGCGGGGCAGGGTGGCCAGGATGTCGGTGAGCAGCCCGGTGAAGATGTCGTCGATGACCTCGGCCAGCAGGGTGTCCAGGTCGGGGAAGCTCTCGTAGAAGTAGCGCTTGGTGAGCCCGGCGCTGGCGCTCACCGCCTCCACGGTGACCTTGGCGACGCCTCCCTCGCCGACCACGTCCAGGCAGGCGTCCTTGACCCGGGCGCGGCGCTCGGCGCGGCGCTCCTCGGCGCTGATGCCTCGGTAGGCGCGGACGGTCACGGTTCCTCCGACGGAAGTGACACGGCTCCGTGTCACTCGCAGTTTTTAGTAGTTGACACGGGGCCGTGTCAAGTTGTCAGCGCAGTGCCGCCGCCGGGCGGACCGCGCCGACCGGTTGCCCGCCGCCGAGCAGCGGGAACTCCGCCTGCCGGCGGATCGTCTCGTTCTCCACGCCGAGCCGGCGCAACACCGAGGCGATGACCACGCCCCGGGCGCGCGAGGCGCCGTCCTCGATCTTCGCCGCGATGCCCCGGCCGTCCGGCAGGCCCACCGCGAACACCGCCTCGGCGCCACCCTTGCAGATCAGCCCGGGCGTGGCCCGCATCAGGGCGGCCTCGTCCCGGCGGGTGCCGCTGGCCCACTCCGGGTGCTCGCGGAACGCGTCCGCCACCCGGCCCTCGGGGGTGCCCCCGGGGGCGGCGGCGAACCGGCCGAACGCACGGGCCAGCCCGGCCAGGCTGATCGCCAGCAGCGGCGCGCCGCAGCCGTCCACCGCCGTGGCCGTGCACACCTCGCCGGCGCTGTCCTCGATGGCCACCCGGATGCCCAGCTGCAGTGGGTGCTCCGGGTCCCGGTAGGTCTTGGTCGGCCAGCCGTTGTGTACGCAGGTGGCCAGCATGGCGGCGTGCTTGCCGGAGCAGTTCATGGTGATCGGGGAGACCCGGTGCCCGGCGCGGATCCAGTCGTCGCGGGCGATCTCGTCGATCGGATAGGCCGGCGGGGTGCGCAGCGCGGACTCGTCCAGCCCGGCGCCGGCCAGGATCCGCCGCACGCCCTCCAGGTGGAACGGCTCGCCGGAGTGCGAGGACCCGGCCAGCGCCAGCAGCTCGCCGTCCAGGTCGAGGCCGAGCCGGAGCATGCCCAGCGCCTGCAGCGGCTTGTGGCAGGAGCGGGGGAACATCGGCTCGCGCACCTGACCGAGGGACCAGCCCACCGACCCGTCCGGCTCGGTAACCACCACCGAACCGTGATGGCGCCCCTCCACGAACCCGCTCCGGACGACTTCGGCGACGATCTGCGCGGCAACCACGTTCGCAGACCCTATCCGCCGTGGCAGAGTGGCCCGGTGGCCGAGGAGGAGCGCGACGGGGTAAAGCTGACCAACCTGGACCAGCCGTTGTTCGACGGCGCGGGCGCCACCAAGCGGGACCTGGTGGACTACCTGGACGCGCTGGGCGAGCGGGTGCTCGGGGTGCTGCGGGATCGCCCGCTGACCGTGCTGCGGGTGCTGCGCGGGCAGAAGCCGTTCATGCAGAAGAACCTGCCCAAGTACACCCCGGAGTGGGTCGAGCGGGTATCGGTGTGGGCGGAGAGCTCCCACCGGGAGGTGATCTACGCGCTGTGCAACGACCGGCGCACGCTGCTCTGGTTCGCCAACCAACGGGCCATCGAGTACCACCCGACGCTGATCCCGGCCGGCGCGGTCCACCCCAGCTTCGCCGTGCTGGACCTGGACCCGCCGGAGGGGAGCGGATTCGGCCTGGCCGTGTCCGCCGCGAAGCTGGTCCGGCAGGTGTTGGACGAGGCCGGCCTGCCCAGCCTGGTGAAGACCAGCGGGGCGAAGGGTCTGCACGTGTTCACCCCGGTTGCGGCGGAGGCGACCGTCGAGGAGGTGGCCGCCGCCACCAGGGCCATCGCGGCGCGGGCCGAGCGGTTGGACGGCGCACTGGCCACGACCGCGTTCATCCGCGAGGACCGCGAGGGCAAGGTGTTCCTGGACTCCACCAGGGCCGGCGGCGCGACCGTGGTCGCTACCTACAGCCCGAGGGTGCGCCCGGGTACGCCGGTGTCCTTCCCGGTGCCCTGGGACGAGCTGGACCGGGTGACCCCCGCCGACTTCACGGTGCACACCGCCCCCGCCCTGCTGGGCGACGCCGACCCCTGGGGCGAGCTGATGCCGGACCCGGTGCCGCTCCCCGCCGACCTGGTCGAGGAGGGCCGGGCCATCCCGATCGCCCGGGTCCAGGCCATGCACGAGGGCAAACGCCGGGCCCGCGCCGCCCGCGAGGGCTGACTCAGCCGGCCAGGTACTGGGCCGCTACCGGTTGACCGCCATGGCCGAACCGCCGCCCCGGCGGGCCTTCTCGGCGGCCGCTGCCCAGCGCCCGTCCGGCAACCGTTCCACGCCCGCCGCCGCGCCGATCTCCTTGACCTGGGTGAACGCCTGGCCCCGGGCCTCGAGGTCGGCGCGCTCGGGTTGGGCCAGGAAGGCCGGTTCGGCCTCGGTCTTCGCGCCGTTGCGTTGCGAGGCGCGCGGGGCGGCGATCGCGTCCACCAGTGACATGCCCAGGTCAACCCGGTTGACCAGGGTCTGGGTCACCGTGGTGATGATGGTCGCGCCGCCCGGCGAGCCCACCGCGAGCAGCGGCTGGCCCTTGTCCAGCACGATGGTCGGGGACATGGAGCTGCGCGGGCGCTTGCTCGGACCGGCCAGGTTCGGGTCCGGCACGCCCGCGGTGACCGGTACGAAGTTGAAGTCGGTCAGCTCGTTGTTGAGGATGAACCCCCGCCCGGGCACGACCATGCCGCTGCCGCCGGTCTGCTCGATGGTCAGCGTGTAGGCGACCACGTTGCCCTTGGCGTCGGCCACGGTGAGGTGCGTGGTGTTGTGTCCCTCGTTGCCCTCGGCGCCGGCCGGTGCAAGCGGCGCCGGGCAGGCGGCGGGCGCCTTGGGGTCACCGGGTCCGGCCGGGCTCGCGGCCGCCTTGGCCGGGTCGATCCGGCAGGACCGGGAGTCGGCGAACTCCTGGGAGAGCAGCTGGGCGGTGGGTACGTCGTTCGCGGTCGGGTCGCCCACCCACCGGTTGCGGTCGGCGAAGGCCAGCCTGGTCGCCTCCAGGTAGCGGTGCAGCACGTCGACCTTGGGCTGGCCGCGTAGCTCGCCGCGTTCCAGGATGTTCAGCGCCTCCGCCACGGCGATGCCGCCGGAGGAGGAGCCGGCCATGCCGTAGACGTCCAGGCCCCGGTACTGCGCGTGGGTCGGGTCCCGGGGCTCGACCTTGTAGCCGGCCAGGTCGCTGGGCGCCAGCTTGCCGGCGCGCACGGTCTTGCCCGGCACGGTCTTGGGCGTGTTCGTGGCGGCGATGATCTCCGCGCCGATCGCGCCGTTGTAGATCGCGCCGACGCCGTCGCGGGCGAGCAGGTCGTAGGTGGCGGCGAGATCCGGGTTGCGCAGCGTGCTGCCGACCGCGGGCGCCGCCCCGCCCGGCAGGTAGATCTGCGCGGTCGCCGGGAAGTAGGCGAACCGCTGCGCGTTCTCCTCGGTCTGCGAGCGGAACTCCTGGTCGACCACGAACCCGTCGCCGGCCAGCTTGGCGGCCGGTTTCAGCAGGTCGGCGAGCGGCTTGGTGCCCCAGCGGCGGGCGGCCTCGTCCCAGGTGGCCGGGGTCCCGGGCACACCCACGGACAGCCCGCTGGAGACCGCTTCGTTGAAGTCGATCGCCTTGCCGTTCTCGGTGAAGTAGTTCGCGTCGGCGGCGGCCGGCGCGGTCTCCCGGCCGTCCAGGGTGGAGACCTTGCCGCTGGCCGCGTCGTAGTAGACGAAGAACCCGCCGCCGCCGATGCCCGCGGAATACGGCTCGGTGACCCCCAGTGCGGCGGCGGTGGCCACGGCCGCGTCCACCGCGTTCCCGCCGGAGCGCAGCACCTCCAGGCCGATCGCACTGGCGTACGGGTCGACGCTGGCGACCACGCCGCCGTTCCCGATCGCCTCGGCCTGTTTGGCCGGACCGGTGTCGACCGGGGCGGGCTGTTGTTGCGGTGGGGCGCTGGTGCAGGCGCTGAGCACCACGCCCGCCGCGGCCGCCATGACAAGGAGTTTCCTGAACCGCCGGTTGCCGTTGGTCACCGTTTGATCCTCGTGCCGATCGGTATTCCGCCACAAGTGTCGGTTCACCTCTGGTTCACCCTTTGACCACACGCGTAACATTGATGACGGATCGTTACTTTAGTCACTCACTTGAGGGTTACTGATGCCGACATCCGAGTGGCACACGTCCGAATTGACTACGGACAGCTAGACATACGTGGGGATCGAGTTCTCGTCGAGGGGGAGTTGGCGGAAGTGGTGGGGGATTCCTCTGGTCGCGGTGACGCGGCCGAGGGCGCAGGATTGACGACAACGGTGGAGCTCCCGGACTTGAGTCCGAGGAGGTCGGCACGCCAGCGGCTGGCCGTGGCGGCCGGGGCACTCGTGGCCGCCGGCTCGGTGGGCGCGGCGGCGGCGCTGTTCGGCCACGTCGAGCACGGCCCGGCCGGTGACACCGACCCGTACCCAGCCGGCCCGTCCGGGGGGAACACCGTCCCTCGGGCGGCGCCGCCGCCGGCCGGTCCGGGCAAGCGTGCCCGACCCGCACCTCGGCGCGCGGGGGCCACCCCGGTACTCGCCGTGCTGGCCGCGCCCACCGACGACGCGGTCAAAGTGACCCCGCCGAAGGCCGACAAGCCGGACCGGGCCCGCTCGTGGCCCGTCCGGGAGGACCAGCTTCCGCGCCCGCGCCGGGTGACGAAGCGGAGCGTCGGCCCGCTGGACGGGGTTACCGGGACGCTCAGTGACGTGACCGGGACGGCGGGTGACGTGGTTGGTCTGGTCGGCGGGGGAGAGCCACAGCCGACCCGGCACCGGGCGCGATCGGGCTCGTCGGACAGCGTTTCCACGTTGCGAGCCCGGGAGGGCGCGAAGGACCGGGACGACTACCCGCGGCACCGGAGCGAGCACCGGCACGGCCTGCTCGACCCGCTGGGGTTGTTCTAGCGTTCACTCCTGTCTCGTGCTCCACGCCGGCGGCCCCTACGGCGTGGAGCGGGGGAGGCGGATGCTGAGGTCGAGTCCGCCCGAGGGCGGGGTGGACGAGGTGATGGCCCCGTCGTGCGCGGTGGCGATGGCGGCGACGATGGACAGGCCGAGTCCGGCGCCGCTGCCGGCGCGGACCCGGGCCCCGGTTCCCCGGACGAAGGGGTGGAACAGCCGGGCCAGGTCGCCGGGCGGAACCGGCGGCCCGGTGTTCACGACCCGGAGGACGGCCGAGGTGCCGTCGGTTTGCGTGGTGACCTCGACCCGCCCTCGTGGGTGGTTGTAGCGCAGGGCGTTGTCGACCAGGTTGCCGGCCAGGCGGTGCAGCAGGGTTTCCTCGCCCCGGGTCGGCGCCGGATGCAGGTCCGCGACCAGGTGGATGTCTCGCCGCCGGGCCTCGGCGCCGGCCTGGCCGACGACGGCGCGAGCGATCTCGGCGAGGTCCAGGGGGTCGTGGCGGATCGAACCGGCCTGCCCCTGGGCCAGGGCGAGCAGGCCGTCGAGCGTGTGGCGGCTGGTGTCCACGGCGGCGGAGATGTCGGCGATCATGGCCTGCAGCTCGGCCCGGGTCGGATCTCCGTCCAGGGTGACGTCGATGGCGGTGCGCATGGTGGTCAGCGGGGTGCGCAGCTCGTGCGCGGCGTTGGCGACGAACAGGCGTTGGCTGTCCAGCAGGCGTTCCCGCTCGCCGATGCCCTGGTGCACCCGGTCCAGCATCCCGTTGAAGGTGCCCGCGAGGGCGGTCAGCTCGTCCTTCGGTCCGGTGGTCGGCACCCGCTCGGTGAGGTTGCCGGCCGAGACCCGCTGGGCGGTCGCGGAGATCGCGCGGATCGGCCGCAGCAGCCAGCCCGCGACCAGCCACCCGGCCACGCCGGCCAGCACGACCACCACGGCCAGCGCGACGAACGATTGGGTGAGCAGCAGGTTCAGCGTCTCCTGGCGCAGCTGGTCGAGGGTGGGCAGCGCGGGCGGGCGGACCTCGAGCGGGCCGCCCCGGCGGGTGACCCGGTTGCCCGGCCGGTTGCGCACCAGCAGGTAGGTCAGCGCGACCAACACCAGGCCGGCCACCGCGACCAGCGCGATGTAGACGGCGGCGAGCCGGGCGCGGGCGGTCAGTCGGACGGGCACGAGGCGATCCGGTAGCCGGCGCCGATCACGGTTTCCACGATCGGCGGGTCGCCCAGCTTGCGGCGCAGGGTGCCGACGGTAATCCGCACCGCGTGGGTGAACGGGTCGGCGTTCTCGTCCCACACCTTGTCCAGCAGGGTTTCCGCGCTGACCACGTCGCCCGAGGCGGCGAGCAGCTGTTCGAGCACGCCGAACTCCTTCGGGGTGAGGCTCAGCAGCAGGCCGCCGCGTTCGGCGCTGCGCCGGGCCGGGTCCAGCACCACATCCCACGCCCGCAGGATCGGTGGCCGCGCCGGCGCGCTGCGCCGGCCGAGCGCCCGCACCCTGGCCACCAGCTCGGTGAACGCGAACGGCTTGCCCAGGTAGTCGTCGGCGCCGAGGCTCAGCCCGTCGACCCGGTCGGCCACCGCGCCGGAGGCGGTCAGCATGAGCACCCGCGAGGTGCCTTCGGCGGCGAGGTGCCGACAGACGGTGTCCCCGTGAACGCCGGGCAGGTCACGGTCGAGCACCACCACGTCGTACGGGTTGAGCTGGCACTTCTCCAGGCCGGTCCGGCCGTCGTACGCGACGTCCACGGCGAACCCGTGCTTGCGCAGACCGGCGGCGATGTAGCCGGCCAGCGGCTGTTCGTCCTCGATCAGCAGCACCCGCACGCGATCGAGTGTGCCAACTCCGAGTTATGGATCAGGTATGGCGCCGGGTTCGGTCGCCCATCGCCACCGGCCGGTAGAAAGCGGGCCGTGATCACCCGACGGAAACTGCTGCACACGGTCGCCCTGGCCGGGACCTGCCTGGCCGCCGGGGTCGGCGCCGCGAGCTGCGCGCCCACCCGGTCGGCGAGCACGGTGGGTGAGCACTACGGCCTCGGGTCGATGACCGACGAGCTGACCGAGTTCCTCGACGACCGGGGCTTCTCCGGCACAGTGCTGCTTGAGCACCGCGGCTGCACCGTGGTCAGCGCCGCCTACGGCCACGCCGACCATGGCAAGCGGCCGTTCGCGGATGTGGTCCGCGACCACGTCTTCACCCCGGCGGGGATGCGCGACACCATCGTGGTGCACCCGGACACGCCCGGGACGCCGGTGGCGATCCGGTACGCCTCGGCCGGGCGGCCGGTGCGGCGGGCCGTCACCACCGGCGCCGGCGGCTACTACACCACGGTGACCGACCTGGTGGCGTTCGCGCGGGCGCTGCTGGGTCACCGCCTGCTGGACGAGCGCCACACCGACGAGGTCATCGGCGGCCGGAACGGGGTGCGCGGCGGGAGGGGCGGCCTCTACTCCTACGGCTGCTCGACCAAGACCCTCGAGGGCCACCGGGTGGTCGAGCACAACGGCGGCTCGCCCGGCGCCAACGCGTGGTTGCGGATCTATCCCGACGACGGCTTCACGCTCGCGGCCCTGTGCAACGTCCACGAGCGCGGAAGCGTCGACGGCGTCAAACCGATCGTCGACAAGGTGCAGGAACTCATCACCAAGGCCTGACCGAACCCCCGACACGACACGACGACAGGAGCTACGCCTTGACCCCCACCAACGCCGGACTGCGCTGGACCGTCCTTCTCATCGCGGTCGCCGGCGCACTCGGCACCGCCGCCTGCGGTTCCGAGCAGCGCAGAAGTCCCGCCAGCCCGGAGAACGCCGAGCAACGACAGGCCTATGCGGCCTGCCTGGCCCAGAACGGCGTCCAACTGCCGGAGCGGTCCGGCTCCGGCGGCGAGCGAGTCAAGCTCGACGCGGAGCACCCGCCGCCCGGGGTGGAACAGGCGGCATGGGACCGGGCCCGCCAGGCGTGCGCCGGCTTGGCCCCGCCGAGGCGGAAGAACGGCTGAGCAGTACCCAACCGAAGAATGGAGAATCGCAATGCCCCGTCTCTTTGCGAAGAAGCTCGCCGCGGCGACTTTCATGACCGCGGTAGCGGGTGGCGCAATGGTGGTCGGACCTGGTTCCGCGATCGCCGCCGAGCCACTCGCCACTGGCGCGGCCAGTTCGCTCGCCCCGGCCGATGACCGGCACCGTCACCGCCACTGCGACTCGGACGAGATCCGCGAGATCAGGAAGAAGTACGCCCACGACCACGAGCGGCGGCGCGTCCTGCTGCGGGAACGCGGCTGCTCGGACTGACCCGCGAGGGGACGATCTCCCGGCCGGGGCTCTCGCGTCAGGGTTCGCAGGTCGGCTCGGGGCCGACGTACCCCGGCCGGGAGCTCTGGTCCATCCCGACATGGCAGGGAATCCGGGGGTCGAGCCGGTTGCCGACCACCTTGCCCTCGGTCGAACCGATGTCGAACGCGAAGGCCTTGCGGATCGGCCCCTGGATGTCGTTGAACGCGATGGTCACGCGCTGGATGTCCTCGAGCATGACCGCCTGGTAAGCGAGCCCGGCCGCGTCGCACAGGTTGCGGCTGAAGATGATGTCGTGGCTGTGGCCGTTCCCGCTGCCCTCGCCGTCGTTCGGGCCTTCGGCGATCAGGCACTGGTTGTCGATGCGTTCACAGCGGTTGCTGTCGATCAGCACGTGGTCGCTGGGGGTGTCAGTGATCACCACGGGAGGCTTGGGGTCGCCGTCCTTGGTGTAGGTCTGCATGCAGTCGGCGTGTGCGCCGCCGGTGTTGCGCACGTTGGTGATGGTGTTGTTCAGGATGCGGATGCGGCTGCCGAAGAAGCGGATGCCGTCGTTGTCCGCGTCCCTGGGGTTGTCGATCACCATGTTGCGCAGGGTGATGTCGTTGCCCTTGACGAGCACGCCGGGCGCGGTGGCGTCGATCGAGTCGAAGTTCTCCACCACGATGTTGTCGCCGACCACCATGATGCCCTTGATCGGGCTGCCGTCGCCGGTCAACGTGACGTTCGGCTGGGCCCTGCCCTCGGTCCGGAAGACGTCCATACGCCGCTCGGAGCCGCCCACCACGCAGATCCGGTCGCCCTGCTTGGCGGCGTTGACCGCCGCGCCGGCATCCTCCGGCTTCACCCGCACGCCGCACCCGGACGGCGCGGGCACCGGCCGGTGGGCACCCTTGGCGCCCAGCGGGGTCGGGCCGAGCGGCAGGCTGCCCAGCTCCGGGACGTAGATCGGCGGCACCTCGATCGGGATCTCCGGGCCGCCCGGCACCTCCACGGCGGAAGCCGTGCCCGAGGTGAGCGCGACGACAACCGCCATGCCAAGACCGAGTTTCACAGAGGTCCGATGAAACACGCGTCCCCACATTCGACCGAGCCTGTCGACATTTCGAAGGCAGCCAGTTAGCCCAAGATCGACAGGAGATTAGCCCAGTCCCTAACGGGTGGTAGTACCGGGGGCGACGGGCACAAGGCCGGCGCCGAACATCCGCGGCCGCGCCGCGGCAAACCGGTAACGTGTTCTAAATTCCGCACGCACGTTGCGTAAGTGTCCACATGAAGTTGTTGAGCAATAAAAGAAGTACCTCTTTAGTGCCTCCTCATGTCGAATGTCACCCGGCTCTACCAGCAGGTTCGTATATAAGTGTAACGTTTATCGTTAAGCCTTGGCTAACGTCCGAACCTGTGGAGTTTCCCAGTTGCGCATCACCGAAATCTATGAGAGTGTTCCGCAATATACAACTTTCTCAACTGGATTGGCGCATGTTTGGGGTGAATCACGTCGCGTTCAACAAAGAGTTCCACAACCTCGCCGGGACCCAGTTCCCCGGCGAGTGAGTTCATCTATTACATCGCCAGCGGTGGCCATATCGCCGAGCTGCTCCGCGATCATGTTCGCCTTCTGCCCGGTGAGGAGTGCGCGTACTGCGGGAAGGTCTACCCCTGCAATATGCGTCGGGTGGCCGAGCAGGCGGTTCGGCTACTGGGCCGCCGGAGCGCGCCCCGATCGGAGCGACCGTCCAGGTCCATCGGCCGCCCGGCCTGGTGACGCCGCGCCGAACGGCTCGGTCGTACCCCCACGGACAGCTCAGCCCCGGCGGCCGTCGGGGGAGCCGGGGCTGAGCGCCCTCGCGACCTGCTGGGTCAGTACCCGGGATTTCCTGCTCGTCGGTCAGGTCGCGGGCGGTGTTGCTCAGGAAGAACTGGTGCTGGGCCGGCACCTGAGCGAGGCGTAGGCCAGCGCGGCCAGCGATGCGGTGGAGGTCAGGACGCGCACCAGGTTCCAAGAGACCCAGGTGGCCTCGTGCGCCGCCCGGACGGCGCCCAGGTCGCTGATGCGGTCCGGTGGCCCGGCGGCGTCGATGGCCTCGTTGAGCGGGATGTGCACCACCCCGGTCACCACGAAGGTGGCCGCCGCGCCCAGGAACCCGACCACCGCCCAGTGCAGTGTCGCCGACCGCGTGCCCAGGTGGAGTACGACCGCGACCAGGGCCAGCAGCGGCGCGGCGAGGAAGCTGCCGAGGAACCACGGGTTCATGAACGACACGTTGAACTGCTGCATCGCCGCGACGAAGGTGCGGTCGTCGCCCAGCGCCAGCCCGGGCATCACCCCGAAACCGAAGATGAAGTAGGTGCCGGCCTGCAGCCCCGCGGCCACCGTCGCCAGCAACAGGCCGGCGGATCTCAGCCGCCCGCGCGGTTCCGGCGTACCTCCGTTAGTCATGGCTTCAGCCAACCCGCTCGCGGCCAGACCCTCCATAGCTGAGAACCCCGGATTCATAAGCCCTCGTCCACGTGGCGCGGGTGTCAATCGAGGGACAGCCCCTCGGCCGGGGTCACCCGGGCGGCCCGGCGGGCCGGGACGACCGAGGCGAGTAGCCCGGCCAGTGCGGCGATGAGGACGACGGCGCCGAGTGACGGCCAGGGGATGTGCATGGTGGCGCGGGGGAGTGCCCGCTTCACGAATGTCTCGTAGCCGACCCAGGCGAACCCGATGCCGATCGCGGTGCCGAGCAGGGTGGCCACCACCGACAGCAGCACCGCCTCGGTGGCCAGCATCCGCCGCAGCTGGCCTCGGGTGAGCCCGAGCGCGCGCAGCAGCGCGTGCTCGCGGGCGCGTTCGAGCACGGACAGCCCCAGGGTGTTGGCGATCCCGACCAGGGCGATCGCCACGGAGATGCCGAGCAGGCCGAGCGCCGCGCCGGCCAGGATGTCTCGCTCCCGGTTCGCCGCCGCCTGGGCCTGCAGCCGGTCCTCCAGCTTCGCGCCGGCCGCATCGGCCAGCCCGTCCAGGTCGTCGACCAGCCGGAGCGGGTCGACGCCCTCGGTGGCGCGGACCCAGATGACCCTCGGTTCGGGGGCGTCGGTGAGCCGGGCCAGCGTCTCGGGCGCGACTATGCCGGCCTGCCCCCAGCCGGAGAGGGAGATGACCTTCAGCTGGGCGTGGCGGTCGTCGACGCCCACGGTGACCAGGTCACCGGGCTTGACGCGGGGGTCCACGAAGGCTCCCAGGTCGAGCCTGATCGTCCCCGGTTGCTCGATCTGGGCGAACGACCCGCCGTCGCGGGCCACCCGCGACGCGTCGGGCGCGGTGAGCAGCGGTATCGGGGTGTCGAACCCGGTGATCCGGGCCACGGCGCCGTCCACGGTGATGGCCCGCTCGACCCCGGGGGTGCGACGCACCCGGTCGAGGAGGTCGGTGGTGACCGGCTTGTCGAGCGAGGTGAGCGAGGCGTCGATGGGGTTGTGCCGGACTCGCACCTCGTCCATTCCGGCCCGCCAGGTGGCCATCCCGGTGAGCACGGCGGTCGTCAGGGTGACCCCGACCAGCAGGGCGGCGGTGGTGGCGGCGGTCCGGCGCGGGTTGCGCACGGCGTTCTCGGTCGCCAGCCGCGCGGGCGGACCCAGCAGCGCGCCGGCGACCCGGACCAGGCGGGGAACGAGCACCGGCCCGAGCAGCAGCACACCGGTGAACACCGATCCTCCGCCGGCCACCATGAACACCGTGCCGTGGCCGACAATTGCCACCGCGAGCAGGGCCAGCCCGGTGACCAACAGCAGCGCGGCGAGCGCCAGCCGGGCCCGGCCGGTGGAGGTGTGCGCGTGGAGTGCGGCCCTCGGGCGTAGCGCCGCCAGCGGGCTCACCCCGACCACCTGCCGGGTCGGCAGCCAGGACGCGACCACGGTGACGAGCAGGCCGCCGGCGAACCCGCCCAGCAGCCAGGGCACCGGCGGCGCGGGGGCGGCCAGTGGGGTGGTGAGGGCAAGGGTGTTGATCAGGGGGAGCAGGCCGTAGCCGAGCCCGGTGCCGGCCAGCGTCCCGGCCAGCGACGCGAGCACGCCGACGGCGGCCGCTTCTCGGCGTACCGAACCCAGCACCTGCCGCCGGGTCGCGCCGACGCAGCGCAGCAGGGCGAAGTCGCGCAGGCGCCCGGCGAACAGGATGGAGAACGTGTTGGCCACGACCAGGACCGAGACCACGAGCGCGACCCCGGCGAACAGCAGCATCATCAAGGTGATCATGTCCGTTTTGTTGTTGAGCCTGGTCAGGCCCTCCCTGACGTAGTCGTCCGCCCTCCACACCCGCATGCCTTCCGGGACCGGACCCACCTCCCCGCGCACCGCCACGCTGCCCACGTGGAATGTGGGCTGGTCGCGCCACCGCAGGTACTGCGGCCACGTGACGTACATCGAGGCCTGGGTCCAGGTGGTGGGGGACACCACGAGGCCGACCACTTCCAGGTCGGTCGCGGCGGCGCCCTCCCCGACCCGGATCCGCTCGCCGACCGCGACCTCCTGGGCCTGCGCGTCCCACACGTGCATCACCGCCTCGCCCGTGCGTTCCGCCCAGCGGCCCGAGACGAGCCGCTGCCAGCGCAGGTCCTCGGAGGCGGCGATCGGCCCCACGGTCGTCTCGCCCCGGCGGCCGCCCGAGCCGATCGGCGCGCCGCCTTCCCGGTGCGCCGGCAGGTTGACCCGGCCCAGCCCGGATGCGTTCTCGCCGAGGCGGTCGACGAGCTCGATCGCGTCCGAAAGGTCCAGGGTGTCGGGGCAACATGCCGGGCCCCGCGAGTGCCCGTCCTCCGGGGCCCGGACCACGTGGTCGGCGCCGCGGTACGGCGCCCCGGAGTTCTCCATGAACCCGGCGCGGGCCCCGGACGTGAGCACGCCGATCACGGCGATGAAGGCGACCGAGGCGGTCACCGCGACCGCCGCCGCGACGTAGCGGCGGGCGTAGAGGCGCAGCGACGCGCGGAAGACGGTACGCATCAGGCGATCCGCCCGTCCCGCATGGCGACCACATCGTCGGCCTGGCTCGCCGCGACCCGGTCATGGGTGACCATCACGACGGTCTGGCCGAGCTCGCGCACCGACCGGCGCAGATGCTCCAGCACCTCGGCCGAGCTGGCGCTGTCCAGGTTCCCGGTGGGCTCGTCGGCGAACAGCAGGTCCGGGCGGGTGACCAGTGCGCGGGCGATAGCGACCCGCTGCTGCTGGCCGCCGGACAGCTCCGAGGGCCGGTGGTCGAGCCGGTCGGCCACGCCGAGGGTGTCGGCGAGGGTGTGCGCGCGCTCCCGGGTGGCCTGGTCGACCGGGTCGCCGCCCAGCTCCAGAGGAAGCAGGATGTTCTGCACTGCGGTGAGCATCGGCAGCAGGTTGAACGACTGGAACACGAACCCGATGTGCTCGCGGCGGAAGATCGTGCGCGCGTCGTCGTCGAGCGCTCCGAGGTCGGTGCCGGCCACGGTGACCGTGCCGCCGGTGGCCTGGTCGAGCCCGGCCAGGCAGTGCATCAGCGTGGACTTCCCCGACCCGCTCGGCCCCATGACCGCGGTGAACCTACCCCGGGGCAGGTCGAGGTCGATCCCGCGCAGGGCGTGCACCTCGGTGTCGCCCCGGCCGTAGGTCTTGGTCAGCCCGCGCGCGCTGGCCGCCAGGATCGGCGCGGTGGCGGGCGGGGGGGTGCCGAGCATTCTGGTCACTTGCGCATCCTCGGATCGTGTGTGGGGTCGGCGTACGGGCGCGGGCAGCCGCGGCGGGCGGCGTCGGGGCGCAGTTCGAAGTGCCAGGGTTCGTTGCGGTAGATCTGGCACAGCCCGTACTCGGCGCCGTGCCGCGACAGCCAGACGGTGGCCTCGGTGGGGCCGACGTCGACGGCGTCCCCCGACACGTGCCGGGACGTGTCCGCGGTGGCCACCCATCGGGCGGCCTCCTTCGCCGTGCCGTACTTGCCGACGGCCTCGCGGAGCAGCTGGTTCTGGTACTCCCGGGAACGCCAGCCGCTGGTGACGTAGACCGTGATCCCGTCTTTCCGGGCCTCCTTCGCGGCCCGGCGCAGCGCCTTGAGCAGGCTCGGGTCGAGCTCGGCCACGGCCGGGAACTCGTCGTCGAAGACCGTCACGCCCTCGGGGACGACACCGTCGGCCTTGCCGGCGGCGCGGTCGGAGCGTGGGGCGCCGGACGAGGTCGGCCACGTCTGGTAACCGAGGACCCCGACGATCGCTGCGATGACCAAAGCCATCGCTACGAAGACCGTCGATCGCCCGGGGCGGACTGCCGCGCGGCGGGACGGAGGACGCGCGTGCCGCGCGTCGAGGATGAGCCCTACCTGGCGTCGACCGACCGCAATGGGTTGCGTCGGGAAGTGGTCGCCGAACCCGTCGTCGCCGCCGGTCGCGGCTAAATGGTCGCGGCTACGGGCCGGCGGCCAGGTCGTCCGGCTCACTTCGGGGCCTGGCCCGGGTGCGCGAGGGCGTCACACTTCTCGCTCGCGGACTTCATGTCCGGGTCGTCGCCGTAGTACAGGATGTGCCCGTTGGCGTCGGGGTCCGGGAAGTCCTGCACACCGTTCTCGCGCATGCACCTGGCGGACTCGCGGCGTTCCTTCAGCAGTACTTGCAGCTCGGCGGGGCTCGGGGCGGGCCCCTGGGGGCCCGTCCGGTCGCCGATGTCGCCGGTGGGGCCGCCGGTCGCGGCGGGTGCGGTCGAGCAGCCCGTGCCGATGAGGGCGACCAGGGCGATGGCGGTCAGGAGCCGTGCCGGTTGGCTGGAGGTCATGCCCGCAGTCAAGGCGGCGCGGTGTTGCCGGCCCGTATCCGCTTTTTGATATGCCGGCGATATGCGCCGCCTCGTAGCATCCCGGGCCTATGCGGGTGTTGATCGTCGAGGACGAACCGTTGTTGGCCGAGGCCATTCGCGATGGGCTGCGCCTGGAAGCGATCGCGGCCGACATCGCCGGTGACGGCGACACCGCCCTGGAGCTGCTGGGCTACAACGCCTACGACATCGCCGTGCTCGACCGGGACATCCCCGGGCCTTCCGGTGACGAGGTCGCCGAACGCATCGTCGCCTCCGGCCGCGGCACGCCGATCCTCATGCTCACCGCCGCCGACCGGCTCGACGACAAGGCCAGCGGGTTCGGGCTCGGCGCCGACGACTACCTCACCAAACCCGTCGAGCTCCGGGAGCTCGTGCTCCGGCTGCGGGCGCTGGACCGCCGGCGCGCCCACAACCGGCCACCCGTGCGGGAGCTCGCCGGCCTGCGTCTGGACCCGTTCCGCCGCGAGGTCTACCGCGCCGGCCGGTACGTCGCGCTCACCCGCAAACAGTTCGCCGTGCTCGAGGTCCTCGTGGCCGCCGAAGGCGGGGTAGTCAGCGCCGAAGATCTCCTGGAACGAGCCTGGGACGAGAACGCCGACCCCTTCACCAACGCCGTGCGCATCACCGTCTCGGCCCTGCGCAAACGCCTCGGCGAACCCGCGATCATCACCACCGTCGCCGGCGCCGGCTACCGCATCGAGACCGAGCGAAGCTTGGCGGAGCGAGCAGACGACACCGAGCGAAGCTTGCCGGAGCGAGCAGACGACAGCGAGGAGAGACCGTGAACCGGCAACCCGGTTTGAGCGTCCGCCTCAAACTCACCCTCAGCTACGCCGGGTTCCTCATGCTCGCCGGTGCCCTGCTGCTCACCGCCGCCTGGGTGTTCCTCATGCGGGACGCGTCCGCCCGCGTGTTCGTGCCCTACCTCCCCGACCTGCTGCGCGCCTTCGACCCGACCAACTACGGCCCGGTCATCTTCGGGCAGGCGGCCGCGGCGGTGCTGGCGTTCCTGCTGGTGTTCGGCCTGGTGGGCGGTTGGTTCCTGGCCGGCCGCATGCTCGCCCCGCTGACCCGCATCGCCGATGCCACCCGCGTGGCCGCGAACGGGTCGCTCTCCCACCGGATCCGGCTACCGGGGCGCCGCGACGAGTTCCGCGAGCTCGCCGACGCCTTCGACACCATGCTCGGGCGGCTCGAGGCGCACGTGGCCGAACAGCGGCGGTTCGCCGCCAACGCCTCCCACGAACTGCGCACCCCGCTGGCGATCACCCAGACACTCCTCGACGTGGCCCGCAACGACCCGAACCCCGACGCCGGCGAGCTCGTCGACCGCCTCTACGCCGTGAACACCCGAGCGATCGACCTCACCGAAGCGCTGCTCCTGCTCAGCCGGGCCGACCAGCGGTCCTTCACCCGCGAACCCGTCGACCTGTCCCTCATCGCGGAAGAAGCCACCGAAACGCTCCTCCCCCTCGCGGAGAAGCACGGCGTCACCATCGAGACCTCCGGCGACATCACCCCCACCACCGGCTCACCCGCGCTCCTGCTGCAGCTGACCACGAACCTCATCCACAACGCGATCGCCCACAACCAGTCGGACCAGGGCGCCGTGTGGGTGACCACCAGCGTTTACCCCAAGTGCGTGGTGCTCACCGTCGAGAACACCGGCGAGAAGCTCACGCGGGAGTTGGTTTCCACGCTGGCCGAGCCGTTCCAGCGCGGCACCGAACGCATCCGCACCGACCATGCGGGTGTCGGCCTCGGCCTGGCGATCGTCAAGACCATCACCCAGGCCCACGACGGAACCCTCACCCTCGCCCCCCGCGCCGCCGGAGGACTCCGCGTCACGGTGCAACTACCCGCTCAGTGACGTCCCAGGAGACTGTCCGAGACGTGTTGCAGGTGGACGCGCATGTTCTCCCCGGCGCCTTGCGGGTCCCGGTCGAGCAGCGCGGACACGATCGCGGTGTGCTCCTCGTGGTAGCAGAGGCGCAGCTCGGGGGTGGAGGTTCGCCGCTTGAGGCTGCCCCACACCGGGAGCGCGCGGGCGGTGTTCATCACCTCGAACATGTTCATCAGCAGCCCGTTGTGCGCGGCGGCCGCGATGGCCCGGTGCAGCTTGGCGTCCCACCGCTCGAAACTCTCGAAGCTGTCGGCGCCGGCGCCGCCCTGTAGGCACTCGGAGATGCGGTCCAGGTCGGCCTGGGTGGCCACGCGCGCGGCCAGCGTGGCCACCTGCGGTTCCAGCAGTTGCCGCACCTGCATGATTTCGGCCGGGCTGGTGTTGGCCGGCGCGCCGTCGGAGCGCAGGGGTGCGGTGTCGGACAGGAAGGTGCCCCGTCCGACCTGGCGGATCACGGTGCCCTCGCGCTCCAGGGAGTCCAGTGCGCGCCGGACCGCGCTGCGGGGCGCGTCGAGCAGGCGCACCAGGTCCCGCTCCGGGGGCAGCTTGGCGCCGGGTGTGAAGGCGCCGCGTTCGCCGCCCTCGGCGAGCAGGGCGCGCAACGAGCGCTCCACGGTCATGGCGCGGAGTGTAGCTCAGCTGGGACCAATCGAGACCAATTAGCCAAATTTGCGGGCAGAGCGTACGGTTCAGGCCAGTCAGATTGGTCGTAATTGGTCACGATTGGTTCCGAATGAAGCTGGTGACGTTCTCCGCCGGTGACGCGGACCGGGTGGGCGTGGTCGACGCCGAGGCCGGCCTGGTGCGCGATGTCGGTGCGCTCCTCCCGCCGGGGGCCGGGTTGCTGGAAGTGATCGAGCTGTGGCCCACTGTCGGGCCGGTGCTGGCGGCGCGGGTCGCCGGGCAGCCGTCGATCCCGCTGGCCGAGGTGACGCTGCGCGCGCCGATCCCGGTGCCCCGGCGCAACCTGTTCTGCGTCGGCAAGAACTACCGCGACCACGCCGCCGAGTTCGGCCGCAGTGGTTACGACACGCCCAGCCGGTCCGAGGCCCTGCCCGAGCGGCCGATCATGTTCAGCAAGGCCACCACCTCGGTGGTCGGCCCGGACGCGGTGATCGACCCGCACCCGGGGGTCACCAGCGAGCTGGACTACGAGGGCGAGCTGTGCGTGATCATCGGCCCGGGCGGCCGGGGCATCACCCGGGAGAACGCGTACCAGCACGTCTGGGGCTACACCGTCCTCAACGACGTCACCGCCCGTGACCTGCAGCGGGACCACAAGCAGTGGCTGCTGGGCAAGTCGCTGGACACGCATTGCCCGATGGGGCCGTACGCGGTGACCGCCGACGAGATCACCGACATCACCGCCTGCGAGCTGTGCACCGAGGTGAACGGTGAAACGCGCCAGCGAGCCCCGGTCAAGGACCTCATCTTCGACATCCCCGAGCTGATCGCCACGCTGTCCGCCGGCATCACGCTGCTGCCGGGCGATCTGATCGCCACCGGCACCCCGGCCGGCGTGGGTATCGGCTTCGACCCACCCAGGTTCCTGGCCCCGGGAGACCTGGTCGAGATCACCATCACCGGACTGGGCCGACTGGCCAACCGCGTCGGAGGAGTGGAGAAGACATGAAGGGACTCGCGGTTGAGGTGGACGGGCAGGGGCCCGCGGTGCTGTTCGTGCACGGCCTCGGCGGCACCAGCAACTTCTACCAGGTACAGGCCGACGCGCTGGCCGACCGGCACCGGGTGATCCGGGTGGACTCGGCCGGCGCGGGCCGTTCCCCGGCCACCGACGGGATCAGCATCGAGTCGCACGCGGACGACCTGGCGGCCGTGCTGGACGAGCTGGGGGTGGACACGGCCGCCGTGGTCGGGCACTCCATGGGCACCCTGGTGGCCCGGGCGCTGGCCGCTCGCCATCCGGCCCGGGTGAACGCGTTGGCGCTGCTCGGCGCGGTGGCGCCGCCCACCGACGCGGTGCGCAAGGCGCAGCGGGACCGGGCCGCGCTGCTGCGCGCCGAGGGCACCGCCGCCGTCGCGCCCGGCGTGGTGGCCAACGCCCTGTCCGAGGCCACCCGGCGGGACCGCCCGGAGGTGGCGGCGTTCGTCCGCGAGCTGGTCATGCGGCAGGACCCGGAGGGCTACGCCCGCAACTGCGAGGCGCTTGCCGCCGCCACCGACCCCGGACCGGTCCCCGGCTCGCTGCCGTTGCTGCTGATCACCGGCGACGCCGACAAGGTGGGTCCGCCCGAGGTCAGTTACGGCCTGGCCGATGCCCACGGCGACGCCGCGGTGCACGTGCTGCCGGGCGTCGGGCACTGGACCGCCCTGGAGGCCGCGGGCCCCACCACCGACCACCTGATCAAGTTCCTGTGACCCTCAACGTGGAGGAGTGGCAGCCATGGCCGCTAGCAAGGTGTTGTTCCGTGACGTGACCATCCTCGACTCCACCGGTGCCGGCCCGTACCGGGGCGAAGTACTGGTGGAGGACGACCGCATTGCCGCCGTCGGCACCGTCGGGCCGGGCGTGGACGCCCGGGTGATCGAGGGCCGGGGCCGCACGCTGATGTCCGGGCTGTGCGACGCGCACACCCACTTCAGCTGGAACAACTCCGCCGACCTGGACGGTCTCGGCACCATGCCGGTGGAGGAGCACCTGCTGTTCTGCCTCGAGTCGGCGAAGACCTACCTGGACTCCGGCTACACCATGTGCCTGGGCGCGGCGTCGGCCAAGGACCGGCTGGACGTGGTCTGCCGGGACGCGATCAACGCCGGGCGCATCCCCGGCCCCCGGTACCTGGCCAACGGACCGGAGATCGCCGTCACTGGCGGCGCGCTGATCAAGTCGATCACCAAGTTCGCCGACGGCCCGGAGGGCATGCGCAAGGCGGTCCGCGAGCTGATCGACCTAGGCGTGGACCAGATCAAGCTGTCCATGACCGGCGAGGAGATCACCGGTACCCAGCGGGCCGAGGACACCTACTTCTCCGACGAGGAGACCGCCGCCTGCGTGGCCGAGGCGCACCGGCGGGGGAAGCGGGTGTGCGCCCACGCGCGCAGCGCGGAGAGCGTGAAGATGTGCCTGCGCAACGGGGTGGACATCATCTATCACGCCAGCTTCACCGACGAAGAGGGCATGGACATGCTGGAGGCGGCCAAGGACTGGGTGTTCGTCGCGCCCGGGATCAACTGGCTGGTCGCCACCCTCTATGAGGCCGAGGCCTTCGGCTTCCCGCAGGCGGCCGCCGAGGCGGTCGGTTACAAGCGGGAGCTGGAGATCGCCACCGAGGGTCTGCGGGAGATGCACCGGCGGGGCGTCAAGCTGCTGCCCGGTGGGGACTACGGCTTCGCCTGGACCCCGCACGGCACCTACGCTCGGGACCTGCAGCACTTCGTGGAGCGGCTGGGCTTCACCCCGATGGAGGCGATCACCTCGGCCACCGCCTGGGGCGGGGAGATCATGCTGCGCCCGCACGAGCTGGGCAAGGTGGCCCCCGGTTACCTGGCCGATCTGCTGCTGGTGGACGGCGACCCGCTGGCCGACATCACCGTGCTGCAGGACCACGACCGCCTGCACTACATCATGAAGGACGGCCGGTTCCACAAGGAGAACGCGGCCTAGTCCAGGCAGAACTCGTTGCCCTCGGGGTCGGCCATGACGATGTGGCCGGCCCCCAGTGGGGGTTCCGGTTCGTGGCGTTCCAGCCGCGTGGCGCCGAGCCCGACCAGCCGCTCCGCCTCCGCCTCCAGCGCCGCCATCCGCGCGTCGCCCTGCCGGCCGGGGGCGGCCCGCACGTCGACGTGCAGGCGGTTCTTGGCCACCTTGGGCTCCGGCACCCGCTGGATGAAGACGCGGGGGCCGGTGCCGTCCGGGTGCACCAGGGCCGAGGCGTCGTTGCGCCGCTCGGGCGGGACGCCGAACGCCTCCAGGGCCTGGTCCCAGGTCTCGAAGCCTTCGGGCGGTGGCTGCACCCGGTAGCCGAGGACCTCGGCCCAGAACGCCGCCAACCGGGCGGGGTCGGCGCTGTCGAAGGTGATCTGCACGTCGCGGACTGGACTCATGGCACCAGCTTCCCGCACCGGGCGGACAATTTCGGGCCGTCAGGCAGTCGGAACCACGGCCACGGCTTCCACCTCGACCAGCCAGTCCGGGTGGAACAGTGCCTTGACGACCACGCCGGTCGCGCTGGGCAGGGCGGAGTCGTCGAACGGGTCGAGACGGCGCAACACCGCCGGATCGCCTCCGTCCCTGAGGAAGGTGGTCCGCTTCACCACGTGTTCCAGCCCGGCGCCCTCCGAGGCGAGCACGGCGCGCAGGTTGGCGAACACCTGCCCGGCCTGCGCGGCCAGGTCGTCCCGGCCGACCAGCTCGCCGTCGCCGTTCACCGCGACCAGCCCGGAGACGAACAGCAGCGCGGCGATGCCGAGGTCGACCCGCACGACCTGGCTGTACCGGGCGACCGGGGGAGCGTCCGGCGGGTTGTGTCGACTGATCATCATGGTCGGTGAGCATGCCAGTTCGGGCGCGGCCGGCCGGCTGATTTAGTCTGCGGGCATGGGCCTGGGTTTCCCGCGCGGGACGGGGCGGGAGCCGGTGGTGCGCCGGGGCGCCCGGCCCTATCTGCTCGCGGCCCTGGTCCTCGCCTGCGTCGCCGCGGCGCTGCTGACGCCGGTGCCCGGTCCGGCCCGGCTGCGCGAGCTGGCCGAGGCGACCGGCCCGGCGATGCCGCTGGTGTTCTTCGCGGTGTACGCGCTGTGCGTCACCTTCCCCATGCCGCGCACCGCGTTCAGCCTGGCCTCCGGGTTGCTGCTGGGCAACGCGCTGGGCGTGCTGGTGGCCATGGCGGGAACCGCGTTGGCGGCCCTGTTGGGATTCCTGCTGGCCCGACGGCTGCGCGGCGACCTGATGCTGCGCTACCGCGACCGGCTGCCCGTCCAGGCGGTGGACCAGCGGATCACCGCGTCCGGTGCGCTCGGGATCACCTCGCTGCGGTTGATCCCGGTGATCCCGTTCGCCCCGCTGAGCTACTGCTGCGGGGTCTCCTCGGTCCGGCTGCGCCCCTACCTGGTGGGCAGCGTGGTCGGCAGCCTGCCCGGCACCGTCGCCGTGGTGACCCTGGGCGACGCGCTGGCCGGGTCCACCCCGTTGCCGCTGGTCGCCTGCTACGCGGCGTGCGCGCTGCTCGGTGGGGTAGGCGTCTACCGGATGGCGCGCGGGTAGCTATCTGGCCTTGGGCACCCGGCCCAGCGCCGGGCGCACCACCGGCGTGTTCTCCGCCAGGAAGTCCCAGAGCCGGCCCGCGACCGGACCGTGCGGCCGGTCCCGCCGGCGGGCCGCGACGAGCTCCTCGGTCACCCCGGGAAAGTGCCGGCCGGCGATGGAGAGCAGGCGCCGGTCCTTCAGCTCGGCCTCGATGAGGAACCGGGGCAGGTGTCCCCATGCCATGCGACGCAGGATCAGCTCCTTCTTCATGAGGTGGTCCGGCACCGAGCATTGGGGCGCACCCTCCACCAGGAAATGGCCCGGCTCGGCGGGCCGGTGCGCGGTGTCGCGGATCAGGCACTGGGTGAACGCCCGGATCCGTTGGGGCGTGATGTCGGCCGTGGGCTCGAAGGGCAGGAAGCCCGGAGCCACCACCGGCACCATGGCCACCCGGCCGAGGTCGATCCACTCCATCCGCACGTCACTCTTCGGCACCCGGTGCACGATGAGGTCGGCCTCGTCCTCCAGCAGCCGCTCCCACGGGCCGGTGACCGCCTCGAACTGTAGGTGCAGCCGGGTCTGCGGGCAGCCGGCGAAGAACCGGCCGAGCAGCTCGAGCACCGGCGGCAGAGGGCACAGGTCGCCGAGCACCACCCGCAGCTCGGCCTCCTCGCCGATGGCCAGCTGTTCGGCGTAGGTGTGCAGCTCGTCGGCCTGGTTCAGCAGCAGGCGCGCCCGGTGGTGGAACACCCGGCCGGCTTCGGTGAGGCGTACCCGGTAGCCGGAGCGGTCCAGCAGCGCCAGGCCGAGCTGGTGTTCGAGCTTGCCGACGGCGGCGAAGACTGACGGGTGCGAGCGGTGCAGCCGCTCGGCGGCGGCCTGGAAACCGCCGGCGGTCACCACGGCGTCGAAGCACTGCAGCTCGTGCAGCGTGAAGTCAGGCATTGTCGGGCAAGACTACAAGGTCTGTCCGATCTTTGTAATGGAAATCGGACGCGCGGCCGCCGAGCATGGACGTCATGGAAACCTCCTTCATCACCACCGGCGACGGTGTCCGGATTGCCTACCGCTTCGACGGCCCCAGCGAACTGCCCGTGTTGTTGCTGTCCAACTCGATCGGCACCGACCTGCACATGTGGGACGCCGAGGTCCCCGCGCTGTCCGAGCATTTCCGGGTGCTGCGCTACGACGGGCGCGGCCACGGCGACTCCGGCGTGCCCACCGGTGCCTACTCGGTGGACCGCCTGGGCCGGGACGTTCTCGAGCTGCTGGACGCGCTGGGCCTGCGGCGGGTGCACCTGCTCGGGCTGTCCCTCGGCGGGTTCGTCGGGCAGTGGCTGGGCATCCACGCTCCGGAGCGCGTGGACCGCCTGGTGCTCGCCAACACCGCTGCCCACGTCGGTCCGCCCGAGTACTTCGACGGCGCCATCGCCGAGCTGCTGGCCGCCCCGGACATGGACGCCACCGCGGAGACGTTCCTGCGGAACTGGTTCCCCGCGCAAATGCTGGAAACCGACAATCCGGCGGTCGAGGCGTTCCGCCGGACGCTGCGCGCCACGAAGCGGGAGGGGGTGGCCGGCAGCTGGGCGGCGGTGCGCGACGCCGACCTGCGCCGGACCATCTCGCTGATCGGCAGCCCGACCCTGGTCATCGCCGGGGAGCACGACACCGTCACCTCCGCCGAGCACGGCAAGGAGATCGCCGCCGGCATCCCCGGCGCACGGCTCAGGGTGCTGCCGGCGGTGCACCTGTCGAACGTGGAACAGCACGAGGCGTTCCTGGACGCGGTTGTAACCTTCCTCAAGGAGCCGGCCTGACGCGCGCAAATCCGGCGACGCCGGAGGAGTCGGTGGCGTACAGTCGATAGTTCGTCACCTACTGTTTACCGAGAGGCCATCTTTTGTTCCGCTTCGACGATGTGGTCGAGTGACCGGTAAGCCCTGGGCCGAGCTCCCCGCAATGATGGCCCGGGCCGGCAAGCTGGACCGGATCGAGCTGAAGATCCAGCTCGCCGCCGCCGGGCGCAGCCAGGACGACCTGGCGGACGCGCTCGGCGTGGTGGACCGCGAGACGCAGGCCCGGCAGATCTACTACTTCGACCGCCCGGATCTGGCGCTCTACCGCGAGGGCATCGTCACGCGGGCGCGGGTCAAGACGGCGGGGCAGGCGGATCTGGTGTGCAAGCTGCGGCTGCCCCGGTCCCGCCGGCTGCCCTCCTCGGTGCGCCGGCTGTCCCGGCTGAACCTCGAGCTGGACGCGTTGCCGCACCACACCCTGTGGTGCGCGTCGGTGAAGGAGCAGGTCAAGGCGACCAGCGTGCGAAAGCTGTGCGAGCGCCGCCGGACCTGGAGCGATCTGTGCTCCGACGAGCAGCGGCTGTTCCTGCGCTCGTTGCTGGCCGACTCGCTGGACATCGACAACCTCCGGAACTTCGGGCCGATCTCGGTGCGCAAGCTGACCGGGCGGGTGCCGAAGCTCGGTGAGCTCGGCCTGGAGTCCTGGCTGTTCCCCAACGGCGAAACCCTGGTGGAGCTGTCCACCAAGTGCCGGCCGGAGCGGGCCGGCCGGGTGGCCCGCCAGGTGCGGCGCCTGCTCGAGGCCGGCGCCGTGGCCCTGTCGCCCCGCCAGGGCACCAAGACCGAGTTCGCGTTGCGCCGGCGGGCCCGGGCTACTTGAGGATGTTGACCGCCCGGGCGATCACCAGCGCCACGGTGACCAGCGAGACCAGCGACTGGGCCAGCATGGTGAGCTTCGCCCAGCGGGTCCACGGCATCACGTCGGTCGGGCTGAACGCGGTGGCGTTGGTGAAGGACAGGTACAGGTAGTCCACGAAACCGGGCTCCCAGTCGTTCGGGGCCAGCTCCGGGGACGCCATCTGGGGGAACTGGAAGTCCGGGTTGCGCCGGCGGGCGTGGGCGCGGGCGGCGGGTCCGCCCCGGTCGAACTGCCAGTACCACAGGGCGAACGCGATGATGTTGGTCAGCCAGATCGCGGCGCCGGTGGACAGCAGTGGGCCGGCCTCCTCGCCGGCCCTCCCGGTGACCAGCTCGGCGGCGAGCAACGCGGCCGACCACGCGGTGGCCAGGCTGAGCAGGGCGGTCAGGCTGAGGCTGGCGACGCGCAGCCTCGGCGACTCGCGGTGGAACCGGTTCGGCGCCGCGACGACCAGCCCGGCCAGCACCGCCAGCTCCAGGCCGGGCAGCAACCACTTGGACATCAGGGTCAGGCGATCCGGCAGGGCGAGCTGCAGCCCGATCGCCAGGACGATCGCGGCGGTGGCCGGCCACCGGCTCTCCCCTTCGGTTGCCCGCAGCCATGCGGGCGGGTGCACCTGGCCGCTGTAAAGCTGTTCCACCCGGGTCAGCTCCTCCCGCACGGCGTGCAGCCGGTGCAGGTGTTCGGCCTCCGGAACTTCCATCTGTGGCTCCTCGGCGGGACGGATCGGCGGGACGGTTCAGCCGGCCCGGTGTGCGATGCCGTGCAGCAGCATCTGGGTCAGCTCGTTGATCTGGCGGGACTTGCCGGGCCGGCGCTCGTGACCGGGGAACAGCCAGTCGTCGAGCAGCAGCAGGGACATCACCGAACCGCAGGCGACGGCGACGGTGAGCGGCGGGTCCAGGTGCTGGTAGTCGCGGGGTTCGCCGTGCTGCAGCAGGATCCGGCGCATCACCCGCAGCCCGTCGGCGAAGTGCTCGCTGAACTCGGCCGAGATGCGTTCCAGCTCCCGGTCGGCCCCCTGGACCCGGGCCGCGACCAGCGTGCGCAGCAGGTCACGGTGGTCCTCGACGACCGCGTAGAACCCTTTGACGAACGAGCGGGTGATGACCAGGGCGTCGGTGGACGAGGGCGGCCTGCGGTCCCAGGATGCCGCCCAGTCGGTGACGAACTCGGTGAACGGCTTGAGGATCGCCGCTTCGAACAGCCCGGCCTTCGAGCCGAAATGACGGAACAGCACGGGCTCGCCGACGCCGGACTCATCGGCGATCTGCTTGGTGGTGGTGCCGTGGTAGCCCTGCGCGGTGAACAGCCGGTGCGCGGTCTTCAGCAGCAGCTCCTGGTTCTCACTCGGGCCGCGCCTGGTACGCCTCATGCCGATCACGATACTCATCCCGATGGTGTGAGTGACGCTAACGTCTGACGAAAGTGCCACTTGCGTTCAAGGTGCCGTGCTGCCTACCCTCTCAAGCGCGGCACGTCTCCCAGGAGGAGCGGATGACCATGCAGACCGAGATGAACACGCGGGTGGTCAAGGGGTTCCTGTGGACCGGGCCGGTGCTGGTGGCCGCGCTGGTCGTGGCGCAGGGGCTGCTGATGCAATTCATCCCCGGGCCTTCGCCGGCGCTGAGCCCGGAGCAGCTGGCCGCGCGGTTCATGGAGCGGCGCACCGAGATCCAGATCGGCTCGGTGCTGCAGTGCATCTGCTGGTCGTTCTGGGCCACCTGGGCAATCGCGGTGACCCTGTTCATCCGCAAGATGGAGCGCGGCTACCCGATCCTGACCTACGCCTCGATCGCCCTGGTCGGCGGCGGCTACGTGTTCTTCATCCTGATCCCGATGACCTGGGCGGTGTGCGCGTTCCGGGTAGACACCCTGGACCCGAGCATCATCCAGGTCATGAACGACTGGGTGTGGTTCGACTGGCTGTTCACCTGGCCCCCGTTCAGCATCTGGATGATCGTCATCGCGCTCGCCATCTTCAACGACCACAACGTGCCCACCCTCTACCCGCGCTGGGTGGCCTACCTGAACCTGTGGTCGGCGGTGCTCATCTTCCCGGCCGGCCTGATCGTGTTCTTCAAGACCGGCCTGTTCGCCTACGACGGCATCGGCGCGTTCTGGCTGCCGGTGGTGGTGTTCTTCGGCTGGATCTGCGTGATGACGGTGACCACCTTCCAGGTCGTCAACAAGGTCGACCGGCAGCTCTCCGCGGGACCGGCGGCGACGCCGGCGCCGACGGCTGCTTAGCACCCTTACCGGGGATCCGGCGGATTAGAGATCGGCTTGGACGGCGCGGGCTGGGCAGTCTGCCGCAGCTCGGGCGGCGCCCATTGCATCTGGCGATCGATGCGGTTTCCGCTGGGCTTGACCCACGCTCCGGCCGTTTCGGCCCGCCCTGCCGCGGTTCCCGTCACGGCTGCCAGCCTTGCTACGGGGTGTGACCGGTGTCGGTCGGGTTCGGTACCCCTGGCTCATCGAAGTCGACACCGTTCTGGTTTTTTCCGGATCGAACCAGAGTGGTGTCGCACTCGATGAGGGCTGGCCGTGGAGTTGCCCGTGCAGGCTCGGCCGTTGGCAACGCTGCGTGACGAAGACCGCGACACCCGGGAGACCGTTCAGCCCGCGCTGTCCGAGCCGTCTTCCGGCCGCCGGCCGGGTCCGTCACCGCACGGGCCAGGCCTGCACAGCCTTGCGTGCGAACGTAGCGTCGGTATATGCCAGAGCAGAGCAGCCCGGCGCCCGAGCTCGCGGACCTCATCGGGTCGGCCGTGCTGTCCAGTCCCGCCGACGCGATCATTGCGACGGACCGCGAGGGGATCATCAGGTTCTGGAACCCGGGGGCGGAGCGGATCTTCGGCTTCGGCCGCGCCGAGGCGGTCGACCGCTCGCTCGACCTGGTCATCCCGGAGCGCCTGCGCGCCGCGCACTGGCGTGGCTACGAGCAGGTGATGCGCACCGGCGTGAGCCGGTACGGCGACGGCGACCTGCTGAGCGTTCCCGGCCTGACCAAGTCGGGCGCGCGCATCTCGGTGGAGTTCACCATCGTGCCAGTGGTGGACGCCGACGGCCGGGTCGCCGGCATGGCGGCGATCATGCGGGACGTCACGGCGAAGTACGAGGAGCTGAAGGCGCTGCGCCGCAAGCTGGCCGGGGCCTCGGAGTCAAAACCAAACGACGCTTGACAACCCCGCGCGGCGTCGCCCATGCTCGAACTTGGTCGTTCGACCAAGATGGTCATCGGCGGGAGGATCTGGGGATGGCCGCACCGAGCACGGCCGTGCGTTCGATGGCGCGGGACGCCTCTGTGGACGAGGTTTGCGCCGCGTTGGACGCCGAGGGCGTGGTGATCCTGGAGGAGTTCGCCGACGAGCAGACCCTGCGCGGGTTGTGGGCCGACCTGGAACCGAGGTTCGAGGCCCAGGAGTGGGGCGAGGAGGGCTTCATCGGGAACCGGACCCGCCGGGTGTGCTCGCTGTTCGCCAAGACCATGCACTCCGCCACCTTGATCAAGGAGCGCCGGTTCTACGGCGCCGCCGAGTATTTCCTGCGCCGGCCGGTGTCCACCTGGATCAACGACGAGCGGATCGAGCTGACCCCGTCCATGCAGGTCGGGTTCGGCCAGGGCATCCAGATCTGGCCCGGTGAGACCGTGCAGGGCCTGCACCGGGACGACGTCGTGCACCTCAACCGCCACCCCGGACCGGAGACCCGGCTGGTGGTGATGGTGGCGCTGAGCGACTTCACCGCCGAGAACGGCGGCACCTGGGTGGTGCCCGGCAGCCACCGGTGGGACGACGACCGGGGGCCGAAGCTGGAGGAGGCCGTGCCCACCCAGATGGCCGCCGGCTCGGCCGTGGCCTGGCTGGGCAGCACCTTCCACTGCGGCGGGCCCAACAACTCCGGCGGCCCGCGCACCGGGGTGGCCTTCGGCCTGGACAGCGCCAACGTGCGGCAGGAGGAGAACCAGTACCTGGCCGTCCCGCTGGAGGTGGTGCGCCAGTACCCGGAGGACATCCAGCGCCTGCTCGGCTACGACGTCGCGCCGCCGTTCCTGGGCTACGTGGAGCTGGCCGACCCGCACGACCTGCTGCACGGCCAGCGCGAACAGCTCGGCATGGCGGGCCTGCTCAACGTACGCTGACCGCCGATGGCCCACATGCCGGTCGCCGAACGGCGCGCACAGCTGATCGCGGCGACCAGCCGGGTCATCGGCCGGGAGGGCGTCGCCGGGGCGAGCACCCGGCGGATCGCCGAGGAGGCCGGCGTCCCGCTGGGGCTGCTGCACTACAGCTTCGGCACCAAGGAGGAGCTGTTCGTCGCGGTCATCGACGACGCGGTGGACCGCACCTACCAGCTCATCGCCGAGCGCGCGGCCGCGCCGGGCAGCGGCCTGGGCCGGGCGGTAACCGACTACCTGGAGACCTTCCGACACTGGGCGCTGGCCGCCCCGGAGGCGATGGTCACCCAGTACGCGCTGCTCACCTGGATGCTGCGCACCCAGGACGGCCACGCGGAAGCCGCGAGGCGGGCGTACCGCCGCTACCTCGACGGCCTGCTCCCGGTGCTCGCGGCGGCCGCCACCGAGCGCGAGCACGACGTGGACCTGCACAAGCTCGCCCGGTTGGCCGTGGCCACCGCCGACGGGCTCATCCTGCAACTGATCACCATCGGGCCGGAGGCGGTCGGCGCGGCGGAGCTGCCGGAGATCGCCGACGGGCTGGTGCACGGGGCCCGGCCGGCCTTCAACCGGAACGGCATCGGTATCGAGGGGAACGCATGACCAAGTGGCTCTACCTGGCCGGCGCGATTTCCTCGGAGGTGGTGGCCACCCTCGCGCTGCGGGCGATGCTCGACCACCCGGCGTGGATCGTGCTGGTGCTCACCGGCTACCCACTGTCGTTCGTCTTCCTCGCCGCGCTGCTCCGCCGCGGCGTGCCGGTGGGCGTGGCCTACGGGATCTGGAGCGCCTGCGGAGTGGCGATCACCGCCGTCGCCGGAGCGTTCCTGTTCCACGACCCGTTGACCTGGGTCATGGGACTGGGCTTCGCCTGCATCGTGGCCGGCGTGCTGCTCGTCGAGTGGGGCTCGGGCGCCGCCGAGGCCGAACCCGGCCACGCCGGGGGTGCCCCGTGAGCTGGCTGTACCTGAGCCTGGCCATCGCGTTCGAGATCGCCGGCACCATGGCCCTGCGGGTCAGCGAAGGCCTGCGGGACAAGCGATGGGCGCCGGCCGTGATCGGCGGCTATACCATCTCCTTCGCGCTGCTCGCCCTGTCCCTGCGCGCGGGAATGCCGCTGGGCGTCGCCTACGGCATCTGGGCCGCTGTGGGCATCGCGCTCACCGCGGTCATCGGCCGGATGGCCTTCCGGGACCCGCTCACCCGGACCATGGGTTCCGGCATCGCGCTGATCAGCGTCGGCGTGCTCCTGGTCGAGATGGGCGCCGGCTGACCCGGCTCAGGGCGCGCCGTCCGCGACCACGACGAACTTCTGGAAGGGCTCGTGGAAGGTCCAGCGGCTCAGGGTGCCCTTCCGGAAGGAGTAGAGGTCACCGGCTTTGAGCTGGACGACCTGCCCGCTGTCCAGAAGCTCGACCGTCGCCGAGCCGTGGATGACGTAGCCGGACTCGTCGCCGAGCGGGAAGTCGTACAGCGGCGAGGTAGCGGCTCCCACCCGCCAGAACGCCGTGACGAAAAGGGTCCCGTTGTACGACGTGTCGCGCAGCACCGCGATCTCGCCGAACGTCGAGGTTCTCCCGGTCCGGCCGGCCTCGGGGTAGTCGAACCGGACGAACTCGGCCTCCGAGCTGTTGGCGATGACGTGGGTCATGGTGTCCACGGTGGGCCTCCACGGTTGACGGGGTTTGCCGGGCGTGGGCACGCTAAGGCGGATGTGCCGGCCGTGGTCGGCCGTTCGCGCACCGGCCATCGGCAATCCGCGCACCCTGGCCGCCTCCGCCCACCGAGGAGTGGTTGCCATCGACGTCGTCACGGACTCCCCGTCGACCTGGGCACGGTTGATCACGGACAACTTCATCTCCCTGTCGATCAGCGACGCGGGGGAGGCGTTCCGGGCCTCGCTGCGCCGATGCGATCTCGGCGACTCGGTCCGGCTGACGGTGGTCGGTACGGACCGCTCGCGGGTCGTGCGGACGGCTCGCGGTGTACGCCGCGACGGCTGTGACGACGTGCTGTTGCTGGCCCCCATCCTCGGGCCGGCACTGGTGCGGCAGGAGGGCGGCGAGACGGCGGTGTCGCCGGGCGCGGTGTCCGTTCACGTCGCCGAACGCCCCTACGAGCTGGTGTTCGACCGGCCCAACCGGGTGGTCGTGCTGCAGGCGCCTCGGCGGATCGTGCCCTCGGGTGAACTGGTCAGTGCCCGGCGGCGGCTGGAGGCCGGCGGCACCCGGGGCGCGATGGCCTCGGTCTTCCGCGCGTTCGCCACGGAGGTCGTCGCGGTCGAGCCAGGACTGTCGGAGCGGGAGCGCGAGGAACTGGGACACACCGCCGTCGAGCTGGCGGTGAGCGTACTGAGCACGTCCGGGCCGGCGCCGCTCGGCCGGCGGGCCGTGGTGGCGGCGGCCAAGGCGTTCGTAGGCGAGCGCTTGGCCGACCCGGACCTCACGCCGGAAACCGTGGCGGCCGCCCAGGGAGTGTCGCTGCGCTACCTCCAGCTCGCGTTCGCCGAGGCCGGATCGAGCCCCGGCGCCTACATCCGGATCGAGCGGCTGCGCCGGTCTCGCCGGTTGTTGGCCGATCCCCGGTGCGCGGGCCTGTCGGTCGCCCAGGTGGCGCACCGGGTCGGGTACCGGGACGTCAACGCGTTCATCCGCGCGTTCAAACGGGAGTGCTCGGACACGCCCGGTGGCTGGCGAGCGGCTCGGCGTGCTAGTGGTCCGGAGCGAGGTAGCCGGTGGTGAGCTCGGCGATGTCCCGGGCGGCGGATTCCAGGCTGGGGCCGGGGCGCACGATGTGGCTGAGCGTGAGGCGGACGGTGGCCTCGGCGGCGAGCCGGGTGGATCGCTCGGACAGCTCCGGCCACCGTTGCCGCGCGGCCAGGGTCATGCGTTCGGTGGCGTAGTCGATGACGGCGGTTCCCTCGCTGGTGAGCAGCGGTAGGAACTCGACGGCCTCGGTCCCCGCGAGCACGGTGCCGAGCAGCGGGTCGGACTCCGCCGCGCGCAACGCGGCGAGCACGGCCTGCTCCCACCCGGCCGGTAGGTCCGGGGCGCTGGTGAGCACGGCCTGGACCTCGTCGAGAAAGCGTTCGGTGACCCGGAGGATGAGCGCCTCGGCGAGCCGGGCCTTGTTGCCGAACTCGTTGTAGACGGTGCGCCGGCTGACGCCCACCTGATCGGCGATCGCCTGCATGCGCAGCCGCTGCCACCCGCCGGCAAACACCGCCGCCTGGGCGGCGTCGAGGAGTTCCTCCCGCAGCTGCGCGCGGACCCGTTCGGTGAACGTAGCCGTCATGGGCCGATTCTTGAACACGAACCCGCTCTCGCGCAACGAGTGTCCAATATGTCGCATGAAGTTACCTGTGTGCACAGATTCATCTAGTTGTGCACGGACATTGCCGATCGTGACGCACGGCGACAAGGTGTGTAACGGCAGTCACAGTGTTTCGGGGTCGCCATGCACAATTGCGCAAGCATCGGGTCCATGGTGCACAAAATCAGAGACTTGTGCATCCACTACATACCATGCGACCATCTGTGCAAGGCGGGGAGCGCTCGACGAGGAGGACGCAGCCATGACCACCACGAACATGTTCGAAGGCCAGGGAACCGGACTTACCCGGCAGGCCAGCGGGAATCCGGACCGCCCGTACGACGAGATCAACATTTCCAAGCGCGAGTTCTGGGCGACCACGATGGACGAGCGGGAGCGGACCTTCGCGGTGCTGCGCCGGGAGCGGCCGATCACCTGGCAGCCGCCGCTGGAGGACAACCTGCTGCCGGTCCCGGACGACTACGGCTACTGGGCGGTCACCACCCATCGACACCTGGTCGAGGTGACCAAGCGACCGGACGACTTCCTCTCCGGGCCGGGGATCGTGGGCGACAACCTGCCGGTCGAGATGCTGGAGTCGGCCCAGTCGATCATCGCGATGGACCCGCCGCGCCACTCGAAGCTGCGCCGGCTGGTGTCCGTGGCGTTCACCCCGAAGCAGATGCGCCGCATCGAGGACCGGATCAACGCGAACGCCACCAAGGTGGTGGACAACCTCCTGGAGAAAGCGAAGGCATCGCCGGACGGCTGGGTGGACTGGGTGTCCGAGTGCGGCACGTTGCTGCCGATGCACAACTTCAACGACATGATGGGCGTGCCCGACGGCGAGCGGCAGAAGACCTCGCACGAGATGACCGTGTTCATGTCCTGGGGCGACGACGAGGTCTCCGGTGGTACGACCGAGGAAAAGCTCGGCACGATGCTCACCTCCCTGACCTACATGCACGAGCTCTCCCAGCGCACGGTCACCGAGCGGCGGGCCAACCCGGCCGACGACCTGTTCACCTCGCTCGCCCAGGCCGAGGTTGACGGGGAGAAGCTGACCGACCACGAGATCGGCTCGTTCTTCGTGCTGCTGACCATCGCGGGCAACGACACCACCCGCCAGTCCCTGGCGCACGGCCTGCGCTCGCTGACCACGCACCCCGACCAGCGCGCCTGGCTGCGGGAGGACCCGGAGGGCCGGGTGAACACGGCGGTCGAGGAGATGGTCCGGTGGGCGACGCCGATCATGACCTTCCGGCGCACCGCCGCCCGGGACTGCGAGCTGGACGGCGTCCAGATCACCCAGGGCGACAAGCTGATCATGTTCTACAGCTCGGCCAACCGGGACGACACGGCCATCGAGCGGCCGCACGAGCTGGACTTCTCGCGGCACCCGAACCCGCACATCTCCTTCGGGGGCGGCGGGATCCACCACTGCCTGGGCAACCAGCTGGCCCGGTTCCAGCTGCGCGCGCTGTTCATCGAGCTGATGCGCCGCTGCCCGGACATCGTGGCGGAGGAGCCGGTCCTGTCGCCGGGTAGCTTCTTTCACGTGGTGAAGCGCATGCCCTGCCGGCCGTTCCCGGCCTGAGGGGCGCGACATGTGGTTCGACTATGACGTCCTGGTCATCGGTTCCGGGTTCGGCGGCAGCGTCACCGCGCTCCGGCTGACCGAGAAGGGCTACCGGGTCGGCGTGCTCGAGGCGGGCCGCCGGTTCACGCCGGAGACGCTGCCGCGCACCTCCTGGGACGTGCGGAACTTCCTGTGGGCGCCGGCACTGGGCTGCTACGGGATGCAGCGCATCCATCTGCTCCGGGATGTCGTGATCCTGGCCGGCGCCGGGGTCGGCGGCGGGTCGCTGAACTACGCCAACACGCTCTACGAGCCGCTGGATCCGTTCTACAACGACCCGCAGTGGGCGCACATCACCGACTGGCGGTCCGAGCTGGCCCCCTTCTACCAGCAGGCCAAACGGATGCTGGGGGTGACCGAGAACCCGCGGACGACCGAGCCGGACCGGGTGATCCGCCAGGTCGCCGAGGACATGGGGGTGGGGGAGATGTTCCATGCCACGCCGGTCGGGGTGCTCTTCGGCGAGCCGGGTACCGCGCCCGGCACGGCCGTGCCGGACCCGTTCTTCGGCGGCGCCGGGCCGGAGCGGTCGACCTGCATCGCCTGCGGTTCCTGCATGACCGGGTGCCGGTACAACGCCAAGAACACCCTGGACCGCAACTACCTGTACCTCGCCGAACGGGCCGGTGCCCGGGTGCATCCGCTCACCACCGCCACCGAGATCCGCCCACTGCCCGGGGGCGGCTACGCGGTGCGGACCCATGCGACGGGTCGACGCCGGCGCAACCGTCGCCGGTTCACCGCCGAGCACGTGGTGGTCGCCGCCGGCACCTACAACACCCAGAAGCTGCTGCACCGCATGCGGGCCGACGGGGTGCTGCCCAACCTCTCGGCCCGGCTCGGCCTGCTGACCAGGACCAACTCCGAGGCCATTCTGGGCGCGAAGGCCAGGCGCACCGATGTCGACTACACCGACGGCGTGGCGATCACGTCGTCCTTCCACCCCGACGAGCACACCCACATCGAGCCGGTGCGCTACGGCAAGGGCAGCAACCTGATGGGGCTGCTGGCCACCGCGCTGACCGACGGCGGCAAGCCCTACCCCCGGGTGCTCAGCTGGCTCGCGCAGCTGATCCGCCATCCCCGGCAGTTGAGCTGGTTCTCCGTGCGCCGGTGGTCGGAAAGGTCCATCATCCTGTTGGTGATGCAGACGCTGGACAACTCGATCACGGTGTCCGGCCGCCGCCGGCTGGGCCGGTTCGGCCTGGTGTCCGGCAGGGGGCACGGGGAACCGAACCCGACCTGGATACCGGCCGGCAACGAGGCCGCCCGCCGGGTGGCGGAGAAGATCGACGGGATCGCCGGCGGCTCGCTCGGGGAGATCGCCAACATCCCGATGACCGCGCACTTCATCGGCGGATGCGCCATCGGGGACAGCGCGGAGACCGGCGTGCTCGACCCCTACCACCGCGTCTACGGCCACCCCGGCCTGCACGTCGCGGACGGTTCGGCGATCTCGGCCAACCTCGGGGTGAACCCGTCGCTCACCATCACCGCCCAGGCCGAACGGGCCATGGCCCTGTGGCCCAACCTGGGCGAGACCGACCCGCGCCCCGCGCTCGGCGCCGCCTACCGCCCGGTGGCTCCGGTGGCCCCGCGCAACCCGGCGGTCCCGGCCGGAGCGCCCGGCGCGCTGCGCACCGAGTTGATCTAGCCCACCCAGCCCGCCCTGACCCCTTCACCGCCATCGGAGCCGCCGCATGAGTGAACAGTCGAAGCCGCGTCGCATCAGCCTGCTCGACTCCGTGTTCCTCTACGGCGAGACGCCGAGCACGATGATGCACGTCGCCAGCCTGCTGCGGTTCGCGCCGTCACCCGGTGCGGCGGACGACCTGCGGGCGCTGGTCGAGCAGGTACGCCGGGAGCCCGTGGTCTTCGGGCCGTGGAACCGCAAGCTGCGCCACCCGGCCGCGCTCACGACGCCGCTGCAGGCGTGGATCCTGGACGAGGACTTCGACCTGGACTACCACCTGCGCCGGTCCGCGTTGCCCAGCCCCGGCGACGAGCGGGAGCTGGGCATCCTGGTCTCCCGGCTGCACAGCAACCCGCTCGACCTCAGCCGCCCGCCCTGGGAGATGCACCTCATCGAGGGCATGCAAGACGGCGGCTTCGCCATCTACACGAAGCTGCACCACGCCCTGGTGGACGGCTACACCGGCATGAAGCTGATCCAGCGCAGCCTGTCGACCGACCCCGACGACCGGCAGACGCCGCTGATGTTCGCGGTGCCGCCGGCCGAACGGGCCCCGCGTTCCAGCGAGCCCACCTCGGTCCTCAGCGAGACCCTCGACCGCATCAGCGAGATCGGCCGGGGTATCCGCACCGCCGCCTCGGCCGCGTACCAGGTGGGCAACGCGGTCAGCCAGCACATCCGGCGCACCGACGAGACCGAGCACCTGGTCGGCCCGGTCCAGGCGCCGGCCACGATCCTCAACCGCCGGATCGGCCGCAACCGGCGGTTCGCCACCCAGCAGTTCTCGCTGTCGGAGATCAAGTCGCTGGGCCGGCGGCACGGCGCCACGGTCAACGACCTCTGCCTGACCATCGTGGGTGGCAGCCTGCGCCGGTTCCTGCTGGAACTCGGTGAGCTGCCGGAGCAGCCGCTGATCGCGTTCGTCCCGGTCAACATCCGCCCCAAGGGCGATGCCGGCGGCGGGAACGCGGTCGGCGCGATCCTGGCCAGCCTCGGCACCGACATCGCCGACCCGGTCGCCCGGCTGGCCGCGGTGGCCGCGTCGACCCGCACCGGCAAGGCGCAGCTGGAGGGCATGTCGCAGGACGCCATCACCGCGTACAGCGCGGCGCTGCTCTCGCCGGCCGGCGTACAGGTCGGCCTCTCCTACGCCAAGCTGCCCTCGCCCATCCCGCTCGCGTTCAACGTCATCGTGAGCAACGTGCCCGGCCCCCGGGAGCCGTACTACTTCCGGGGCAGCGAGCTGCAGGCGATGTACCCGGTGTCGATCCCGGTGCACGGGGCGGCGCTGAACGTCACGATGATGAGCTACGCCGACACCCTCAACTTCGGCTTCGTCGGCGACCGGGACGCCATCCCGCACCTCCAACGCCTCGCCGTCTACACCGGCCAGGCGCTCGCCGAGCTGGAGGGCACAACCGGCGCACCCTAGTCGCCCCGGCCGTCCACGATCATGGGTAAGCGGGCCAGGTGCATGATGCCGCTGATCACGGTTCTGGGGCGGAAGCCGGGCGGCAGGGAGAGGTGGCGTCCGGCGACTATGCCGGCGACGGTCAGCATCATCTGGGTCATGCCGAACCCGTCGCCGATGCACTGGCGGCCGCCCAGGCCGAAGGGGATGAAGGACCGCCGCATCCGCGGGGTCGCGTCGAGCCAGCGGTCCGGGTCGAACCGCAGCGGGTCGGGGAAGACGGCGGGGTCGCGGTGCAGGGCGACCGGGCTGTAGATGACCTCGCTGCCCGCCGCGATGCGCACGCCGCCGAGGGTCACCGGGCTGACCGCCCGCCGCATGAGCAGCCACAGCGGGTGGTGCAGGCGCAGGCCCTCCTGGACGACCGCCTCGGTGAGGCGCAGGGCGGGCAGGTCGGCCGGCTCGAAGGGCAGGCCGACCTTGTCGACCTCCTGGCGGAGGCGACCCTGTAGTTCGGGTTGGCCGGCCAGCTGGTACATCACCCAGGTCAGCACGGTCGCCGGCGTCTCGATGCCGGAGATCAACAGGGTCATGATCTGATCCCGGATCTCGGTGTCGGTCAGCGTGCTCCCGGTCCGGGCGTCGTGGGCGCCCATCAGGATCGACACGAAGTCGCCGAGGTCCTCCTGGTCGCTGCGGTAGGTCGCCACCAGCCGCGCCGCCGCCTCGCGGAGGTTGGCGCAGGCGGCGTCGAAGCGGCGGATGACCGGGTTGGGGAGGCGGGCCAGGGCATCCGGGAGCAGGGTGCGTTGACCAAGCCCCCGCAGCAGCGCCGGAAGCTCGTCGCGGGTCAGCTGGATGACCTCGCGCGCCTCCGGCGACCGGAACATCGTCCGGCCGATGATCTCGCTGGCCAGGAGGTGCATCTCGCGGCCCATCTCCACCGCGCTTCCGGCGGGCCAAGCCTCGGCGTGCTCGCGCACGACTTCACCCATGACACGCACGGAGCGTTCGACCTGGCCGCGGTGGAAGACCGGCTGGACCATGCGGCGTTGCCGCTTGTGCTCGGTGCCGGCGGCGGTGATCAGGCCGTTGCCCACGTAGGGCCGCGCCTTTTCGAAGATGCGTCCCCGGTCGAAGCTCTTCGACTCCTCGAGCATCACGGTGCGCACCAGGTCGGGGGAGTTGAGCACGAAGAACGGCCGGGTGCCGATCCGGATCCGCACGATGTCGCCGATGGACCGCAGGCCGCCGAGGTACTCGATGCGGTCGCGGCGCAGCAGTGCCAACGAATGCCCGAGCAGCGGGAGATCCCCCGGCGCGGTGGGGGCTTTGCCGGTCATGAGCATGGTCATGGGGACACGCCTTCGTCGAGCAGGTCCTCCACGTAGGACGCGGTGCCGCCGGGGCCGGGCATCTCGGTGTCGGCGAAGCGGATGGTGTCCGTGCGGTCCCAGGTCTCCATGCCGGCCGCCCAGGACTGCTGGTCCCGCACGCACCGCATGATCGGCACCTGGTCGGCGGGCGAGATGCCGAGGCGCGTCATGGTGCCCGGCAGCTCCCGGGCCGCCGTGCGGTGCTCCCACACCCTGGTGGCGATGCGCTCGGCAACCGCGTCGATCGCTGCCGCTACCCCCAGGTGCCGGTGGTGGTCCAGCACGGTCACCAGGTTGATCGGGTCGCCCTGCTCCTTGTGCAGCGAGTGGATGTCGTTGATCCAGCACATGATGTCGGCGGTGCCCAGGACCAGGGTCTCGTACTGGGGCGTCCGGTAGAGCGCATCCGGCACGGTGGCGCCTTCGATCATCTCGACCAGGTCGAGGGTGGGCAGTACGGTGCAGGCGTCCCGGCGGACCCGGACGTAGTCCGCCACCGTGGGCACCGTCCCCGAGGTGCGGTAGGCGTTCTCGGCCAGGTGGCCGGTCAGCCACAGGTCCAGGTTGCGGCGCAGCCGCGCCACCCAGTAGGCGGGGCGGTCCGGCAGCGTGCGGCTGAGCAGGTCGCGCAGCGCGACGACCAGCGGGTGGCCATTCGCCGGCGGCGCTCCCGCGATGACCTGTCGCAGGGTCGCGACCAGTGACTCGTAGCGTCCGGTCCGCCCGGTGTCGACCGCGATGTTCTGCTGGTCGTCGGCGATGAAGAAGAAGCTGTTCCAGTCGGTGACCAGGGCCAGGCCGGCCAGCGGGGCTTCCGGGCAGAGGGTGGCCATGATGCGGCCGTAGCCCAGCGCCCGGAACTTGGCCGCCACGTCCGGCGACCGCAGCAGCCCGAACTTGCGGCACCAGGCCTCGGTCAGTTCCTGGACCCGCCCGGCGCCGGGGTGGGTGGCGGTGTCGAACGGCAGCCGAAGGTCGGGCAGCTGGCGGGTATCCACGCCGCTACGCCGGGAGGGGCCGGCGGTGCACGGTCATCGGCAGCTGGCTGGGCCGGATGAGCGCGCTGGCCACCTCGCGAACCGGTGCGCCGGGAACCAGGCTCGGCCGCCAGCGGGCGCAGATGACCGCCGCGACCATGGTCAGCTCCATGATGGCGAACACCTTGCCGATGCACTGGTAGGCGCCGGCGGCGAACGGGATGTAGGCGCCCCGGGGAATCTGGTGGGCGTTCCCCGGCAGCCACCGGTCGGGGTCGAAGCGCTCGGGGTCCGGGAACCAGCGCTGGTCGTGGTGCAGCAGGTAAGGGCTATAGATCATCTCGGCGTCGGCGGGGATGGTGGTCTCGCCGGCCCGGACGGTGGTCAGCGTGCGCCGGGAGAACAGCAGCGGGGTGCGCAGCCGCAGGACCTCGTTGATGACCCGGCCGAGGTACTCCAGCGCGGGCAGGTCGTCGTATCCGGGCGGGCGGCCGCCGAGCACGGTGTCGATCTCGGCCTCGATGCGGCCGGCTACCTCGGGGTTCCGGCCGATCTCGTACATGACCCAGCCCAGCGCCGCCCCCGGGGCCTCGACGCCGGTCAATGCCAGCGTCATCACCTGGGCGTGGACCTCCTGGTCGGACAGCCCCCGGCCGTCGTCGTCGCGGACGGCGAGCAGCGCGGACAGCACGTCGCCCCGGTCCTGCCCGGCGTCCCGGTAGTCCGAGATGACCGCCCGGATCGCCCGGTTCATCCTGGTCATCGCCCGCCTGAACCGGATGTTGCCCGGGGTGGGCACCCGTTCCCACGCTGAGGGCAGCACGATCCGGGCCAGCAGCCCGTGGGTGAGCAGCCGCATGCCTTCCTTGATCGCGTCGGCGGTCTCCTGGTCCGGGGTGAACCGGAACAGGCCGCGGGTCAGCGCGGTGAGCGCCAGGTCGTTCATCACCTCGTCGGCCGCGATGGCCTGGCCGTCCGCCCAGGACCCGGCGACCTCCTCGGCGGTCGCGCGCATGACCGCCGAGTACTCGACCAGGCGGTCCCGGCCGAAGACGGGCTGCAACAGTGCCCGCAGCCTGCGGTGTTCGTCCCCCGACGCGGTGGCGATCCCCTTGCCCAGCCCGGGTTCCAGCTTCTCGAAGCACAGGCCGCGCTTGACGTCCACGTCGCCGGGCACCAACACGTCGCGCACCGCGGCCGGGTGGGCGAGGACGTAGACCGGCAGCCGCCCGAACCGCACCTTCACGACGTCGCCGTGCTCGGCCAGCGCGGGCAGGAAGTCCAGCGGGCGGCGCAGCATGGGCACGATGTGGCCGAGCAGCGGCCACGCTCCGGGGGCTTCCCGGACCGTCTCGGCGGAGCGTTCGATGGCGCGTGTCATGGATCTCCTCGGGCGCGGACGGTCTGCCTCGACCCGAGAGTGTCAACTCACCCGGTCGCTGCCCATCGCACGTTTCTGCGATATCCGGCGCGGCCCGTGCGAGTAGCAAGCGCGGGACGCGCTTGTCGAGCGTTCGCCCAGTTCGGCGCACGCGGGACACGCAGCCGCCTACTCGGCGGCGTGCAGCAGGTGCGCCAGCTGGGTGCGCGAGTGCACGTCGAGCTTGGCGAACGCGCGGCGGAGGTGGGTGCTGACCGTGTGCGGCGAGATCACCATCTGGTCGGCGACCGCGCGGTTGGTGGCGCCCCGGGCGACTAGCCGGACCACCCTCAGCTCCGACTCGGTTAGGCTGGACAGCCCCTGGAGTGGGCGGTCCCTCGGGCCGGCCCGGCGCTCGGCGCCGAGTCCGCGCAGGACCCGGCCGACCTGGCGGGCGCTGGCTTCCGCGCCGCAGTGGCGGTACGTGTCGAAGGCCTGGTTGAGCAGGTCCACCGCCGCCGCCCCGCGCCGCGCCGCGGCCAGCGCCGCACCGGCATCCTCCGCTGCGGCGGCGAACAGCAACGGACGCGACGTGTCACGCAGCCGGTCCGCCGCGTCCACCAGGAGCGGGGGTTCGCGCTCCAGCAGCCCCCGCAGGTGCACCGCCACGGCGGCGATCACCGGCGCACCCGGGTCCGCCCGCTCGAGAACCCGTACCGCCGCACCGATCCGTTCGGTGAGCGACGACCGGGGACAGGCGATGGCCACGTTGGCCAGCATGCGCAGCTGGTCCAGGTCCAGCGGCAGCATGGGGCCGGCGCCCAGTACCGGATCGTCGGCCAGCCAGCGCTCCGCCTCGGCCGGCTCGCCCGCGCGCAGCGCCTCGGCGGCCAGCACGCGAGCCGCCAGCGTGCGCGCCGAGCCGCTGGTGTGACGGTGCGCATCCCGGGCGGCCCGGGCGATCTCGCCGACCAGCCGGCGGTCACCGGTGTGCGTCCCGACCTGGGCCAGGGTCAGCATCCGCACGGTGCCGGTGAAGCTGCCGGATGCGGGCGGCTCGGCGCCGAACGGCGAGTTTTCCGCCTCTGCCTCGGACCGGGCCGCGGCCAGGTTCCCGGCGGCCAGGTTGACCAGGCCGGCCAGCTGGTGCCAGAACGCCAGCGAGCGGCTGCCCCGTTCCTGCCGTGCGCGGGCCAGGCCGGTGCCGACCGCGCGGCGGGCGTCGTCCAGCCGGCCGACGACGGCGAGCAGGTTCGCGTGGTGGAACTCCGGCACGGCCAGGTACGGCTCGCGCGGCTTACCGCGGGCATCCACGAGCAGGCGCTCCAACTCGGCCAGCGCGCCGGACCACTCTCCCCGCGCCCCGAGCAGGCAGCAGCGGGCGACGGTGGCCAGCGTGCGGGCCTGCGGGTCGCGGATCTCCTCCGCGAGCGCGGTGTTGACGGCGACCTCGGCGGCACCGGTGTCGCCGCTCATCGCCAGGTTGTAGGCCAGCCACCCCTGGTGCCGGGCCCGGGTCAGCCGGTCCACGCCCGGGAGCTCCAGGGCGCGCCGGTTCTCCCGCGCGCGCTCGGCGGTCGAGCGGACGGACATGGTGGACAGGCTCAGCCGGACCTGCGCCTCCTGCCGGTGCGGCAACAGGCCGCCGAGTGCGGTGTCGGCGAGGTCGCGCGCCTGTTCGGCCCGGCTCGCCCGGTGCAGCAGCTCCACCCCGTCGGCGATCAGCGAGCCGCGCTCGGGGTCGTCGAAGGTGGACAGCTCGATCGCCTTGACGATCAGCTCGGCGGCGGCGGCCGGGTCCGAGCCGGCCAGTGTGCGGGCGGCCTTGCGCAGCGTGGTCACCGCCTGGCGGTCGCCGGGCTCGGCGCTGGCGGCGAGCTGGTCGGCGAGCTCGGCGGGCGGCGCCCCGGTCTCCCACAGGACCGCGACGGCCTCCTTGAGCAGGGCGCGCCGGACGGACTCGGGCAGCCCGGCGTGCGTGGCGGCCCGCACCAGGTCGTGCCGGAACCGGAGCCGGTCCCCGTCCTCCACCAGCACGTCCGCCCGCAATGCCTCCTCGAACGCTCCCAACAGCGACGAGGCCGGGCGGCGCAACATGCGGGCAAGCTGGGCGGCGGTGAAGCGTTCCGGCAGCACCGCGGCCACGCAGACCAGCTCTCGGGTGTCCGGGGAAAGCCGGTCCAGGCGTTCCCGCATGGCGGCGGCCAGGCGCCGGGGCAGTGCCTCGCCCGTCGGCCCGTCCTCCTCGCGCCACCCCCGGAGCAGCTCCACCAGCAGCGACGGATACCCCTGCGCGTGCCGGGCCAGCCGAAACAGCTCGGGGGTCGCGTCGCCACCCGCCACCTCGGTGACGATCCCGGCGACCGCGTCGGCGTCCAGCGCGCCCAGGCGCAGCCGAACCGCCCCGGCGCGCTCCAACCGGGTCAGCAACTCCCGCGCCGCCGCGTGCTCCGGCCGGGCACGCAACCCCACCATCCACAGGATCGGCAGCCGGGCCAGGCCGGTGACCAGTGAGGGCAGCACGGACAAGGTGGCGTCGTCCGCCTCGTGGAGGTCGTCCAGCGCGACCAGCAGCGGGGACCGGCGCGCGGCGCGGGCCAATCCCGCGCGCAGCTCGTGCACCAGCCGGAACCGGGGGTGGGCCGCCACGCCCGGCGGCCACGGGGAGCCGGGCTCGACCACCGGCGGTTCCGCGTCCAGCGTCGCCGCGAGCAGTGGGGCGTAGGGCACCGAACGATGCCCGCCGAAGGCGTCGCCGCGCAGCACGCGGATTCCCGTCGAACGGGCCCGGGCCTCCGCCTCGGCCAGCAGCCGGCTCTTGCCGATCCCCGGCGGGCCGTCGACGACGATCGCCGCGCCGCCGGCCGGGCCGAGCGCCGCCAACGCGTCGTGGATGGTTGTCAGCTCGGCGTCGCGCCCGCGCGGCGGCGGAGTATCAGACACACCATTTCTCGTACCGTGCCGAACGGCGGGCCACATCCAGAGATGCTGAGCAGCCCTCAGCCCGGCGGGCGGGTGATCGTGGATGCGCACGTCGCACGGCCGGCCCGCCGGGGACTATCGGCAACTTCACACGGGCGGAATGCTCAGCGCGGAGGGGGGAGACGGGACTCGTCCGGGCGGGAAACCAGCCGTGCGTCGATCTCGCTCAGCGCCTCGGCCACCGCGTCGGGCTGTTCCGCGACCCGGTCCAGCGGAGCGACGAGGACCAGGCCGCCCGGGTAGCCGCTGGGAGCGTCGACCGAGGTGAAACCCGGTGGCCCGGCCATTCCGTCCGGCAGGCCCCGGGGGAGCAGGGTGAGCGCACCCACCGCCAGCGACGCGTTCCGCCGGCCCAGAGCACGGGACAGTCCGCGCGTGGTGACCTGGCCGCGGTCGGCGCCCAGCTCTCCGCACACCGCACACAGCAGCTCGGCCAGCCGTGACGGCGGCTGCTCGGGCAACGGCCCCGCCGTATCCGCCTCGAACCTGACCCGGACCGAGCCGTCCCGCTGCTGCCCGCCCAGTTCCCAGCCGAGCGAGGCCAGCCACCGGCCGTCGGGGAGCTGGCCGCGCAGCTCGCCGACCGACGCCCCGCCGTCGACCAGGTCGCCGTCGTCGTGCCGTTCGCGTTTCGCCAGTACGAGGGTGAACAGGCTGTCGCCGGTCGGGTGGTGGGCGCCGGACCAGTCGAGCCACCTCGGCGCCGGCCCTTCGACGGCCGCGTCCATGGCGTGAATGACGTCGGAAAGGCCCCCGGCGATCGCGGCCCAGTCGCTCGTGTCACTCTGGTAACGGCTGGTGAGGGCCTGAATTGTCCAGTCCTCGCTCACGAGGCCACCCCCCTCGCCGTGAGCCCCGAGGCATCTAGCCCGACATCGGCTCGAACCTCGCTGAGACCCTACCGGAGAGTGCGGGTGACGCCCGGAACTCGTCACCCAGCAGGTCGGCCACGGAGAGTTCGGCGCACAGCCATTCCACCGGAACGCCCTGGGCGGCCTCCACCTGGCGGCGGGCCTGGCCGATCAACGCGGGCAACCCGGACCGCTCCGACCAGCGGTACCAGGGGAACCAGTCATCGCGGACCGGATCGATGAAGCAGGCGTAGTGGCCCTTCGCCTCGAGGAGCACCTGGCCGTCGGCGTCCTGGCGCACCCCGTCGAACCAGATCGGCTTGCCGTCCCGGTGGGTGACGGCAAACTCCAGGTCGGGTGGGCCACCCGCCCGGGTGCGCACCCAACGCTCGTACCGGTGGGAGGCGAGGCTGGACCGCCTTGTGGGCGGCCGTGCCCAGTGACCAATCACTTCAAGCTGATGAGCTGTGTCGCGACTGGTCCTCTGCGTGCTTGCCACGGCGACCGCCTGATTCCGCGCTGCTACGGCACGTCAACGCTAGGTAGCCGAGATGGCCGCGTTGGTAGGCGCGAGTGTCCATTTAGGCGACATCAATGTACGAATTAGTGCCGATCAACGCAGAATGAAGACCGTTTGCCGCAAAGATAGAGCATTAACCTCGACATCGCGCGCTGGATATTGCTAGCCGGCGCTGCCGATCACGTGGAGGTCGGCGCCGACGCCGGCTACGGTCGGCCGGGCGCTGTTCAGCAGATTCTCCAACCGCCGCAGCCGCAACATCTCGTCGGACGGCCGTCCGTTGCCCGCGTAAAGCCGGTCGTACCGCCGCTTGCTCAGCGACGGCTGGACGATCACCACCCGGGCCCGGTCGCGGGCATCCCGCCGTGCGAGCCGGCGGAGGAGCCCGGCCCGGTCCGGCACCCGCCGGCCGTCCACCCAGCAGGCCGGCGAGGCCACCGGCGGGCGCCGCAGCTGCCGGGCCAGCGGCTCGGGCTCCAGGAACAGCACGTTCTTCACCGCCTGGGCGACCACGACCTGGAACGCGCTGGCCGAGATGTGCCGACCCGGGGCCCGGCTGGCCGAGCTCTTCACGTGAACCAGGCTCAGCGTGCCGTCGTGGTCGACGTGCACGAAGTCCGCCACCTCGCCCGCGCCGTCGTCGCAGGTCAGGAAGCCGCTGCCGTACTGCTCGACCACCCACCCGAACAGTGACCTATCGCCGTCCGCGCCGATCGCCAGGTGGATCTCGTCGAGCCGGCCGTGGGCCACGCGTGGCTTCTCCCGGGTGATGTCGCGGCCGGCGAAGTCCGCCCAGGACCAGTTCGGGAACGCCTGCCGGGAGATGCGCGGCCGGAACACCCCGCCGCCGCTGATCGCGTGCCCGCTCGCGTAGTACACGGTGAGCTGGTCCAGGGCGTCCAGGACCTCCTCGCCCCGACCCCGGTCGGCCGGTTCGTCCCGGAAGCCGAACCGGATCCGGACGCGCCCGGCGCCGATGCCGACCTCGCCGCGCAGCCGCACCGGCTCCGCGCCGTCGCCGGTCACGTCGAGGTCGAAGTCGGCGGAGTCGGGGGTTCCGGTCACCTCGAGCAGCAGGCCGTCCAGCGGGCCGGCGGTATCGGGCCGCTCGTCGAGGTCGGCGCGGGAGGCGTCATAGGCGCCGCCGACGCCGGTCAGGTCGGGCAGGCGTTGGGCGAGCACGGGAAAGGCCGGCTCGGGTATAGCCGGCCGGTCCAGCGCCCGTTCGACCACCGTGATCAGCTCGCCGATGCACTGGAGGAACTCCGGCATGCTCTCGGTCTGCCGGTTCCACACCAGGGACCGGTGGGGCGTGGTCCCGACGGTTCCGCGCAACGCCGCGCCGGAGGCCTCGGCGCCCAGCGCGGAGCGCGCCGAGGCGACGGCGAACGTCGCGTCGTCGAACGGCGACAACGCGAACCGCAGGTCGGTGCCGGAGATGGCCTTGCTGTCCACCTTGGTGCTGCGCCGGGGGTGCGTCCCACGCAGCCACAGGCTCTTCGCCTCGCCGCGCAGCAGGGCTCCCTCCAGCGCGGCGGCCGGCACCCGGCGCAGGGTGGTTCCGGCCGGGCCGTCCAGCCAGCGGCGCAGCGCGTCCCGCACCGGCCCGGGTGCGTGCAGCGCGATGAACCTCCCGCGCCGGGCGGCGATGGTCAGCTCGTGGCTGACGTCCAGGTACACCGCCTCGGTGAGCCAGCCCGGCCGCTGCTCCACCCGGTGCACGGCCATCGTGACCTGGTCGAACTCGGCGGAGTCGAACTCGGCCGAGGCTACCGGCACCGAGACGCGCACCCGGGACGTCCGGCGCGCCGCTTCCAGGAACTCGTGGAGCCGGCCGAACGCCGTGGCCGGGTCGCCGCCCAGGCAGCGCAACAGCAGCACCGAGGCGTACGGCCGCAGCAGCGCGGCCGGCACCGGGACCAGGTCACCGGACATTTACGGAAAGTAACTGGTCAGGCGCACCAGATCACCCGGGTGAGGTGAACCCTGGCCAAGCAGCTCGGGAAATCCCGCCGCCGGCGATTACGCCATCCGGGGAGGGCGTCTGGCCACCGGCACCGCCGCGGGCGCAACCTACAGTGCCCCGAGCCGTGCACCGAAGGAGCGTGATGGTCGAGCTGTACCGCGACCTGATCTACCTGCCGGGCAAGCAGGCGCTGTTCCTGCTGCTGGTGGCGTTCGTGGTGACCTTCCTGTTCATCCGGCTCAGCGTGCGGATGATCCGGGCCGGGGTGCGCTGGTGGCCGGGGAACATCACCTCGGGCGACACCCACATCCACCACGTGGTGTTCGGCATGCTGTTCATGCTGGTCGCCGGGGTGATGGCGTTCGCGCCCGCCGGTTGGCGGTCGCCGTGGTGGGAGATCCTGGGTGCCCTGTTCGGGGTCGGCGCGGCGCTGGTGCTGGACGAGTTCGCGCTGATCCTGCACCTGGACGACGTGTACTGGTCGGAGAAGGGCCGCAGCTCCATCGACGCGGTGGTGCTGGCCACCGGCGTGCTGGCGCTGCTGATGCTCGGAGCGCTGCCGTTCGGTGTGGACGGGCTCGAGGCGGATCCGGGCAGCTCCCGCTGGACCTACCTCGGCACCATCGGGCTGAACGGCTCGCTGGCGCTGGTCGCGCTGCTCAAGCGGCGGGTGTGGCTGGGCGTCTTCGGCCTGCTGTTCCCGCCGCTGGCGCTGTGGGGGGCGATCCGGCTGGGCAAGCCGGACTCGCCGTGGGCGCGCTGGTGCTACCGGCCGGGCTCCCGCCGCTCGGCCAGGGCCACCACCCGGACACGACGCCAGGAGGCCCGGTGGGAGCGGCTCAAGCACCGGCTGTTCGACGCCATCGCGGGCCGGCCGGACCCCGAGCCGCCCAGGCGGGCCCGCTGATGGTGCCCGGCCAGCGTGGTGAAAGGCGGCCGCGGTCACTGGGCTACGCGGTGTCCCCGGGGGGCGGGTTCACCTCGGACCGGCGGTGGGCAGCCTAGGGTTCGTAGAGGGTCCAGCCCTCCAGCACGTACTTGCGGGCCAGGAACTCGCCGAACGCCAGCATGATCGCCGGATGCGCGGCGACCAGCACCAGCGGCTCGCCGCTGGACGGGTCCTTCGGTTCGATGCGCAGCCCGTTCAGGAAGACCGTGGACCGGTGGAACTCGCCGATCAGCCCGCCCAAGGCGTCCAGGCTGTCGCCGACACGGGTGTGCACCTGGTCGTCGCCGGGTCCGCGCAGGTAGACCCGGGTCACGTCGATCACGGCCCGATGCGCGTCGAAGGGCGGCTCGCCGGGCCAGAGGGTCTGGATGCCCATCAGGTTCAGCGCCGGGATGGTGGTGCCGAGATGGCGCCGCAGCGCCCGGTGGCGCATCGTTTCGTCGGCCGGTTCGGTGTGGCCGTGCCGGATCGCCGCCGAAGCCGCCCTCGGCGTCTCCTCGGCCACCCGCTCCAGCTGCGCGGCCCGGAACGCCCGGTGACGGTGCTCCTCCTCGGAAAGCCCGCCCGCGAGCAGCACCGCGCGCTCGAGGCTGCACTCGTCGACCCGGCCGGCGTCACGCCGGCCGGGCGTCCATCTCGTCAGGGCTCGCAACCACATTCGTACGCCGTCTCGCCCGAGGGAACCAGCAAGCGTACTGGCCGGCCGGGCGCGCGGAGAAGTTCGGGGGACGAACTTTCACCTCGAGAGCAGGTTGTGGGCCGCCCGGGTGCCGAACTCCACGGCGGTGTTCTGGCCGGCCGCCGACATGTAGTCGCCGGCGAACTGGATGCGGTCGGCCGGGTCGAGCGCGGCGTTGAACTCGCCGATGTGCCGGTAGGCCCCGACCGAGGTGAGCGGCAGCGCGTGGCGCCAGCGGGTCACGTGGGTCAGCTCCACCGGGTCGGCCGCGCCGGCGAACAGCTCCGGAAACACCCGGCGCAGCGAGGCCAGGGTGTGCTCGACGATCTCCTCGTCGGTGGCGCCCATCCACTTCTCGGCCGCCGCGGTATCCCAGTCGCAGCCGATCAGGCCGTGTCCGGGCGGGGCCCGGTCGGGTGCCTTGTGGTGTTCCAGGAACAGCAGCGCGATGTCCGGGTCCTCCTTGGCGGGCATCTGCACCAGCATCGCGGGGGAGTCCGGGGCGATCCTGGTACCCACCGCGACCGTGATGGCCTGGGTGTAGCCCAGCGCGTCGTGCAGGGGACCGAGCACCGCCGCCCGGTCCGGGCAGATCTCCCGGGCCACCGGCAGCGGGGCGCTGACCACGCAGGCGTCGAACTCGTCGGCGGTCCCGGAGTGGGTCACGGCCACCCGGTGCCCCAGGTCGGCCACCCGTTCGACCGGGTCGGACAGGGCCACGTCCAGCCGACCGGCCAGTTCTTCGGCCAGCCGGCCCTGGCCGCCGACCAGCGCGTGGATGCGCGAGGAGAAGATGTTGGCCAGCCCGGAGAACAGCTCCACCCGGCTGACCCGGTCGGTGCCGGCGATGAGCATGCAGCGCACCACCGGACCGCACAGATACTCCTCCAGCTCCGCGTCCAGGGCCCGCAGCGCGTAGTCCCGGGCGGTCTCCGTGTCCAACGGGGCGGACCGGCGCATGTCGCTGTAGTCCAGGTAACCGGCCGCCCGGGCCCGGACCAGGTCCACCGCCAGCCGCACCGCGCGCAGCTTGGCCCGCGCGGAGAGCACCCGGGTGCCCAGCGCCGAGCGGACCAGCCGGTCCAGCCGCAGGTGGTGGATGCGCCCGTCCCGGTAGATGCCGATGTAGGGCGAGGAAGGCACGGTGGTGAGCCCCACCTCGGCCACCAGGTCCAGGTAGGCCCGGTAGCTGGCGCCCAATGCGGACGCGCCGCCGTCGACCAGGTAGCCGCCTATCCGGTCGCTCACCGTGCGCCCGCCCACCCGGGGGGCCGCCTCGAACACCCGCACCGACCACCCGGCCGTGCTCAGCCGATGGGCGGCGGTGAGCCCGCTCAGCCCGGCCCCGACCACCGCCGCCGTGGGCACCCCGCTAGCCCTTCACCATGTCGCGGATGGCCCGGAAGCAGTCCTCGCTCTCCTCGGCGGTGAACGGCGGCACGTAGGGGGTGTGCAGCACCAGGTGGTCCACCAGCCCCTCCCACTCGGCCAGCCGCTTGCGCACCTCGTCGGCGTGCCGGTGAGGGAGAAGGTGTTCACCAGATCGTCGCTGGTGTCGGCCAGCACGGCGGGGCCCGATGTCATCAGTGCCGTGCGCAGCGCGGTGACCTGGTCGGTCATCCCGGCACCGGCCACCACGGGGTCGCTGGTGGGGTGGCAGACGTAGAACCCGACCTGTTTGCGGGCCCGGGCCACGGCCAGCTCCCGGTCCTCGTTGACCGAGCAGATCAGCTCCAGCATCAGGTCCACGTCCGAGAGTTGCCGGCCGGCCTCGGCCGCACCCTCGGTGATCAGTGGACGCACCTGGTCGCGTACTACGCCCGGGGTTCCGAGATAGCCGATCCACCCGTCCGCCTTGCGCCCGACCAGCCGCAACATGTTCGGCCGCACCGCACCCAGGTACACCGGGATGGACGGCCGGGCCAGCGACCGGACGCCCCACGGGTTGAACGGCGGCGCGGCGAACGAGTAGTACTCGCCCCGGTACTCCTCGGCCTGCCCGGTGGCCAGGTAGGCCCAGGACAGCCGCAGCACGTCGAGGTACTCGTCCATCCGGCGCAGCGGCCGGTCGGCGGGCACCCCGTGCAGCGTGGTGAGGAACTCGCCGACGCCGTAGCCGAGCCCGAGCAGGGTCCGCCCGCCGGACAGCTCGTCGACGTCGGCGGCGGCGTTCGCCATCTCGAAGGGGGTGCGGCTGGCGGCCACCGCGAGCCCGGTCCCCAGGGCGATGCGTTCGGTGGCCAGCGCCGAGGTGGCGAGCATGGCCAGCGGGTTGCGGTAGAGCTCCCACGACCAGGCCGAGTCCAGCCCGGCCTCCTCGGCCCAGCGCGCGTACTCGGGGACCCGGGCCAGCTCGACGGTGCGGGTCGGCATGGTGATGCCCAGCTTCATACACCGAGACTGTGTGACAATACATGCTGATTGTCAAGTGTAGATGGACTGGATCTGCTGGTAGTGGCCGATCGACTCGGGTCCCGAGTGTCCTTTCGCCAGTTGATGCGGATGCGGGCCATCAGGCGGGGGTCCAGGTTGCGGGTAGCGTCTTCACGCCGTTCATGAAGTTGGACAGCATGAGCTCCCGCTCGCCGACCCGGAGGTCCTTCATGCGGCTGTAGATCTCCCGCATCTCCGCCTTGATCATCTGCTTACCGAGCATGTGGCCCAGGCAGTAGTGCGGGCCGCCGCCGCCGAACGCCTGGTGCGGGTTCCGCTTGAGCGGGCGCCGCACGTCGAACCCGTCGGGGTCGTCGAAGACGTCGGCGTCGCGGTTGCCGGAGATGTACCACAGCACCACCTTGTCGCCGGCCCGGATGGTCGTTCCGCGCAACTCGTAGTCCTGGGTCGCGGTGCGGCGGAAGTGCATCAGGGGCGGCTCGAACCGCAGGCACTCGTTGATCGCGGCATCCGCGCGGGCGTCGAAGTCCTCGAGCACGTACGCGAGCTGGTCCGGGTGCTGGGCGAACAGGGCGAGCACGTGGGCCATCGAGTGCCGGGTGGTGTCGTTGGCCGCGCCGGCCAGCAGGGCGAAGAAGACGCCGACCTCCTCCACACTCATCGTCTGGCCCTCGTACTGCGCCTGGGAGACCCAGGTCATCAGGTCGTCGCCCGGCTTCTCCCGGCGCTGCTTGGCCATGCGCAGCGCGAGCTCGCCCAGGCGGGCCGATGCATCGGCGAACACCTGCAGCGGGGAGCCGATGTGCGCGAACTCCGGGTCGGCCCAGGCGCCCATCTGCTCCGCCAGGTCCATCACGTACTGCACCTCGTCGCGTTCGGTGATGCCGAAGAACGACGCGAACACCCGCCCCGGCACCTCCTTGGTGATCAGCGCGCAGAGGTCCCCCTCGCCCTTGGCCGCCGCCTCCTCGACGATCGCCCGCACGGTCGCCGCGGTGTCCGCCTCGAGCTTGCGGAGGTGCCTCGGGGTGAACGCCGAGCTCACCACGCCGCGCATCCGCGGGTGCCGGGGCGCGTCCGTGACGATGAACGACAGCATGGTCTCCAGCTGGGGGAAGTCGTCCAGGAAGACGCCCTCGGCCGAGCTGAAGATCCCCGAGTTGAGGGAGATCTCCTTGATGTCCGCGTGTTTGACGATCGACCAGTAGCCCTTGCTGTTGTCCAGGCCCGGGTCGAGCGCCTCCGGGGCCTGGTGCCAGCTGACCGGGTCGTTCTCGCGCAGCCACTTGAACGTGTCCAGGTGCACCTGGCGCGGGAGCCCCCAGAAGCGCAGCGTGCTCAGGTTGAGTTCACCGGTCTCGGGAGTGTGCGGCGAGGTGCTCATGCGGACTCCATTCCTCGGAGACTCAATATTTTACTATTAGAGTAACACGCGGAGCTCGGTGCGCGAACAGCTCGATCAGCAGCACCTCCATCGAGGCCGAGTAGCCGGGTCGGCGGTGGGCCGCCAGGCCCCAGGCGTCGACGACCCCTCTCCCTGTTCCCCACGATGCATAGCAGCAAAATGTCGAGCGCTCGACTAGATGCCAATCATCGGATATAGCACTGGACAGAGCGGTTGCGATCGCGAGTCGAGCCGTTGCTGCGCGAACAAACTACTCTAGACTGCGAGTAAATTTCTAGGTAGCTTCTGCTCGGACCGACGGCCCACACCACGGGGGTGTCCGATGCCTGGCGATCTCAGCACCGTTGACCTGGCGCTCTGGGCGGACGGCCCGCCGCGCGAGCTGGTCATGTGGTACGCCTCGGCGAGCCGTGACCCGGACGTCGTCGACGACCCGGACCGGTTCGACCTCGGCCGGCCGGTGCGGGACGTTCCGCACTACGCGTTCGGCGGCGGCGGTCCGCACCACTGCCACGGCGCGTTCCTGGCCATCAAGACGATCTCCGTCGCGCTGCCGCGGATCATCGACCGGCTGCCGGAGATCGAGGTGGCGGGGCCGACCGGTTGCGTACGTTCCACGTTCGTCAACTCGCTGACCAGCCTGCCGGTCCGGTTCGCCGGAGTCGCGCGATGAAGCTGGGCGACGCCGGGTTCCTGCTGGCCGAGAAGCCGGACCGCGGCGCGCAGGTCAGCATGTTGACCAGATGGTCGCGGCCGGACGGCGCCGGGGACGACTACGTGCGCGGGCTGGTCGCGCGGTGGTCCAACTGCCGGAACTTCGCGCCGCCGTTCAACCTGCGGGTCCGGTCCGGGCTGGTGCCGGACTGGGAGACGCTGTCCCCGGACCAGATCGACCTCGACTACCACCTGAGGCATTCGGCGCTGCCCAAACCCGGTGGCGAGCGGGAGCTGGGCATCCTGGCCTCCCAACTGCACTCGACGCCGCTGGACCGGCGCCGCCCGCTGTGGGAGATGCACGTGATCGAGGGCCTGGAGAACGACGAGTTCGCGCTGTTCTTCAAGCTCCACCACTCGCAGATCGACGGCATGGGCGCCATCCGGCTGCTCGAGCGGGTCATGTCACCCAGCCCGGAGACCCGCGACATGCCGGCCTTCTGGGAGGTCGCGCCGAAGGCTGTGCCGAAGCGGGCCGGCTCGCGGCTTCGCCTGCCGACGGTGTCCGACCTGAACAAGGTCGGCGACGCCGCCAAGCTGGTGAAGGCGCTGTACGACCTGCAGACCAGCAGCGACCCGGGCAACGCGTCCGCGTTCACGTCGCCGAAGACCATCTTCAACGGACGGCTGCACGCGGCGCGGCGGGTGGCCACCCAGCGGTTCGAGGTGGCACGCCTGTCCCGGCTGGCCAAGCTGGCCAGGGTCTCCCTGAACGACGTGGTGCTGAGCGTGTGCGCGGGCGCCCTGCGCAACTACCTGGTCGACCGGGGTGAGCTGCCGGAGAAGAGCCTCACCGCCGGGGTACCGGTCTCGGTGCGCGCCGACGAGAGCGTGGGCAACGCGATCTCGTTCATCATCGCCAAGCTGCACACCGAGATCGCCGATCCGGTGGAACGGCTCATGGCGGTGCACCACTCGACCACGCTGGCCAAGGAGCGGTTCAAGAAGCTGCCCAGCCGGGTGACCCAGGAGGCGCTGGGTTCGCTGGTGATGGGCCCGTACATCGGGCAGGTCGCGCTGAACCTGGCCGGCCGCTCGGCCCCGGTCTACAACCTGGTGATCTCCAACGTGCCGGGCCCGCGCCAGCACCTGTACCTGAACGGCGCGCGGATGGAGGTCTTCTACCCGATCTCGATGGTCTTCGACGGCCAGGCGCTGAACATCACGTTCCTCAGCTACGCCGGCCAGTACGCGGCCTGCTTCACCGCCTGCCGGGACACCGTGCCGAGCATGCAGCGCATCGCGGTCGGCACCGGGGAAGCGCTGGACGAGCTGGAGGTGGCACTGGAGAAGGCCACGTCGAGCGGGGGAGTGACGCAGTGACCGAGATGAGCCTCGCCACGGCGAGGAAGCCCACGTACCGGGAGGTCGAGGCCGACCTCGAGGTGCGCCGCCGGGACGTGGCCGCCGACGGGGTGGTCACCCTGACCCTGGCCCACCCGGACGGCTCGGACCTGCCCGAGTGGACCCCGGGCGCGCACATCGACCTGGTGCTCACCGAGTCGCTGGTGCGCCAGTACTCGCTGTGCGGCAGCACCGGCAACCGCGCCGAGTGGCGGGTCGGGATTCTGCGCGACCCCAACAGCCGGGGCGGCTCGGAGTTCGTGCACGACCGGGTGCAACCGGGGGCCACGTTGCGGGTGCGGGGGCCGCGCAACCACTTTCCCCTGGTCAGCTCGCCGCGCTATCAGTTCGTCGCCGGTGGGATCGGCGTCACCCCGATCCTCACGATGATCGAGGCGGCCGAGGCGCGCGGAGCCGAGTGGCACCTGCTCTACGGCGGGCGCGAGCGGGCGTCGATGGGTTTCCTGGACGAGCTGGAGCGGTACGGGGAACGCGTCACCGTCTGCCCGCAGGATGAACGCGGTATGCTGGACCTGCCCTCGGTGCTCGGCACCCCGCGCCCGGACACGCTGGTGTACTGCTGCGGGCCGGAGGGCCTGCTGACCGCGGTGGAGAACGCCTGCCGTCCGTGGCCCGAGGGCAGCCTGCACATCGAGCGGTTCTCCGCGAAGCCGGTCGGCGAGCCCTCGCCGGAGGCGCTGGACACCTTCGAGGTGGTCTGCCAGCGCTCCGGCGTCACCCTGACCGTCGGCCCCGACGACACGATCTACGAGCTGGCCGAGGAGGCCGGCCTGGACGTCCTCGGCGCCTGCATGGAGGGCGTCTGCGGGACCTGCGAATGCGAGGTGATCGAAGGCGAGGTCGACCACCGTGACTCCGTGCTCTCCGACGCCGAACGCGCCGCCGGCGACGCCATGATGATCTGTGTTTCCCGGTCGCGCTCGGAAAGGCTGGTGCTCGACCTATGAAGCCGAACTACCCGTTCAACTGCTGGTACGTGGCCGCGACCAGCGAGGAGGTCGGGCGGCGGCCGCTGGGCCGCCGGTTGCTCGACGTCCCCGTCGTGCTCTACCGCACCGGCGCGGGCGCGGTGGTGGCGATGCGGGACCGGTGCGTGCACCGGGCCTACCCGCTGTCCTCCGGCCACCTGGAAGGCGACCGGGTCGTCTGCGGCTACCACGGGTTCGCCTATGACCCGGACGGCGTGTGTGTCGACGTGCCCTCGCAGGAGAACCCGCCGATCGGCGCCCGGGTGCGCACGTTCCCGGTGTTCGAGCGGGGGCCCCTGGTGTGGATCTGGCTCGGTCAGCCGGGGGCGGCCGCGCTGCGCACCCCGCCGGCCACGCCGTGGCTGACCGATCCGGGGTGGGCGAGCTTCGGCGAGCGGCTGCACGTCGGGGCCAACTACCTGCTGCTGCACGAGCACTACCTGGACCTGACCAACGTGTTCGCCATGCACCCGGCGAACGTGCCGCCCGGCATCGACCGGTTGCCCTACCTGGACGAGGTCGAGGTGTCCGAGATGTCGGTGCGGTACACCCGCGCGCTGCCCCCGGCCCGGCTCGCGCCGTGGGAGGCCGAGGCGACCGGGCTGCCCCGGGGTCCCGAGTACCACCGCCGGGAGCAGGGCACCTTCGTCTCGCCGGCCCTGCACGTGCAGCGGTGGGTGATCGACACCGAGCAGGGCGACTCCTACGAGCAGCTGCGGATGCACGGGTTCACCCCGGAGACCCCCACCACCACGCACGTGTTCCTGCGGGTGGCGCGCAACTACTCGACGGACCGCGCGCTGGTCTCCGACCACCTGCGGGGGTTCTTCCTGGACATGATCGGCCGGGACGCGGCGGTGCTCGAGGTCGTCCAGCGCCAGCTGGCGGAGGAGGGCGAGCCAGGACGCGACATCAACGTGAAGGCCGACCGCGCCGCGGTGCGCGCCCGGAGGGTGGCCCAGGCGATGGTCGCCGAGGAGACCGGCCGGCCGCTTCCGCGCACGCCGACCAACGCGATCGCCCGGAGCTGATCAGGTCGGCCGGCCCCGCTGACGTACCATCGGGCCAACGCACCCCGGCGGAGGCCATGTCTGACCACGTTGACCCCATCGAATGGTCCCGGCGGCTCTGGGAGGCGGGCAAGGGGCCCGAACCGGACTACTTCGCCGCCATGGCCGCCGTGCTGCGGCTCGAGCAGCTGGTGGGTCTCGCGCTGGACCGGCTGGTCCGGGAACACGGCCTGAGCCGGACCGGCTACCTCATCCTGGTCACGCTGTACCTGCGGGAGGACCGGACCCTTTCCATGGGGCAGCTGAGCAAGCGCCTGCTCCTGCACCCCACGACGGTGAGCCTGGTGACCGACAAGCTGCAGGCCCGGGAGCTGGTGGTGCGCTCCCCGCACCCGACCGACCGGCGCACGATCCTGGCCGAGCTCACCGACGAGGGCGCGCGCACACTGGCGACCGTCAGCGAGGCTCTGGGCGAGGTGAACTACGGCCTGGAGGGCGTGAGCGACCGGATGGCGATCACCCTGACCGAGGTGATCCGGCAGGTCCGGGAGAGCATGGGCGACGCATAGGCCGTCATCGGCCGTCACCGGCCCGGCGGTCCGACCATCGGCGGCGGATGCCGGCCATGGCCTCCTGGGTGGCCGGCTCGCGGAGCAGCCCGACCTGCGCGCGGCTCTCCAGCTCCAGCGCCGAGGCGAACGACGGCGAGTCCAGATTGGCCCGCAGGGAACGCTTGGTGAGCTCCACGCCCAACGGCTCGTTCCGGGCGATGCCGGCGGCGAGCTCGGTCGCCCGGTCCAACAGCTGCTCGTCGGGCACCGACCGGTTGGCCAGGCCGATGCGCACGGCCTCCTCGGCGTCGATCGGCCGTCCGGTGTAGAGCACCTCCGCCGCCATCCCCGGCCCGACCAGCCGGGGCAGCAGCCAGGACGCGCCGAGGTCCCCGCCGGACAGACCCAACCGGACGAAGACCGCCTGGAACCGGGCGCTCTCGCCGGCCAGCCGGATGTCCGCCGCGAGGGCCAGGCTGAGCCCGCCGCCGGCCGCCGGGCCGTGTACGGCGGCGATCACCGGCTTGGGCAGGTCGTACACCGCTCGTATGGCGCCGACGGCGAGATCCTGCAGGCGGTACAGCTCGCCCAGCGTGCGCCGGGGGAGTTCCGTCGCCTCGGCCAGGTCGTACCCGGCGCAGAACCCGGTGCCCGCGCCGGCCAGCAGCACGGCCCTCACGTCCGCCCGCTTGGCCAGCTCGGCGGCGGCCGCGGCGAGTTCGGCGAACATCAGGTCGTTCAGCGCGTTGAGTGCCTCGGGCCGGTGCAGGGTCAGCGCGACCACGCCCGGCGCCCGTTCCTCGATGGTGAGGGTCTCCACCGGTCGTCCCTTCAAATCTGTCTTTACCGGGTGATAGTCGCACTTAAAAATACTGAGTATTAGACTTCCCTGCGACTTGGCGCCTTTCGGGGGCCGGTGGGGGGTCGTATGGTCGCACCTATGTCCGCGCGCCGAGCGCTGCGATCCCTCATCCGCATCGCGCCCCTGCTGCGGCCGCACCTGCACGAGCTGGTCGAACACACCGTCGACCGGGTCGTCGAGACAATTCCGTTCTACCGGGACACCACGGTCATCGGCCGGGACGAGCTGCGGAAGTTCGCTCAGGACAACTTCGAGCACATCATCGGTTACGACCCCGATCGAGTCCCGTCCTCGCAGTCGCCGCCCCGGGAGATGGGGCGCGCGCACGCGGAGCACGGCGCGCCGCTGCCCGACCTGCTGTCCGCCTACAAGCTCGGCTTCGCACTCCTGTGGGAGACCATCACCCGGGAGCTGGTGGCCAACGGCCGGCTGGCCTCGGCCGACGTGGCCGACGTGGCCACCGCGCTGTTCTGGCGGGCCGCCGAGTTCGGCGAGGAGATCGTCGAAGGCCACCGCGAGGCGACCACGGAGATCCTGCTGCGGGCCGAGCACGAGCGGTCCGCGATGGTGGAGGCACTGATCACCGGAACCCTGGTCGAACAGCCGGCGGTGTGGGAGACGGCCAGCCGGCTGGACATCCCGTACAACGGCCATTTCCTGGTGGCGGTGGCGGCGGCCGACCCGCTGGGTGGCGACCCGCTACCCGGGGTCGCCAGCCGGCTGGGCCAGATCAAGGTCTCCTCGGCGTGGCGGCTGTCCCCGCACCACGCGGTCGGCGTGCTGTCGCTGCGCGACCCCCACCCCACGCCGGTGGTGGAGCGGCTGGCCGCGTGCAGCACCGCGCACGTCGGGGTGAGTCCGCTGTTCACCAGCCTGGAGAGCGCGCCCCGGGCCTTCTACCTCGCGGAGATCGCGCTGCGCAGCACGCCGCACCCGGACGTGAAGGTGCGCCAGTTCGACGACACACCGTTCGCCGTGCTGGTGGCGGCGGCCCCCGAGGCGGCCGCGGCGGTCATGCGCAACGTGCTGGGCCGGTTCCTCGACCAGCCGGCCCGGGACCAGGAGACGCTGCTCGAGACGTTCGAGATGTGGCTGCAATGCGGCGGCTCGGCGACCGACGCGGCCGCGCGCATGTACTGCCACCCCAACACGGTGCGCCACCGGCTGCACCGGCTGACCGAGTGGACCGGCCGGCCCATCGACGACCCGGCGAAGGTCGGCGAGCTCACCGCCGCGCTCTACACCTGGCGGCTCATCGGCGGCCGGGTCCAGCCGCTCGCCTGATCGCCGGTTGTTCCCGCGAACAACGAGTGGGCGGAAAGACTGGTGCCGTGACCGTTGCGTCCCTCGGGGCGGGCGCGGAATCCTGTAATGATCGAGTAATGGTACCTGAGAGGACGGGTACGCCCATGCTTGCATTGCGCGTACGGAGACTTGTCGGACCGGCCGGGCTCAGCCTGGACGAGGTGCCCGAGTCAATCCGGAAGAACGACCGGAATTCGGTCCGGGTGGCCATTCGCGCCGCCGGGGTGGGGTATATCGACACGCTTTCCTGCCGGGGCGAGTTCGACTGCGTAATGCGGTTGCCATTCGTGCCCGGATTGGAGATCAGCGGCGAGGTGACCTCGGCGCCGGAGGGATGCGGGTATTCGGCGGGCGACCGGGTCGTCGGGTATGTGGGCGCCGGTGGCTTCGCCGAGTACGCCTGGGTTTCCCCGGACATGCTGGCGCCCCTGCCCCGGGAGCTTTCCTTCGCCGAAGGGGCCGCGATCGTGGTCAACTTCCACGCGGCGCTGGTCGCCCTGTGGCGGCGCGCGCAGCTCTGCGCCGGCGAGTTGGTGCTGGTACACGGCGCTGGAGGGGGCCTGGGCAGCGCGATGGTGCAGATCGCCGCCGCCCTGGGGGCGCGGGTGGTGGCGGTGGCGGGCTCGGCGGAACGCCGCGCGGTGGCCCGGGCCGCCGGTGCGTCCCACGTCGTCGGGCCGGATGAATGGTGTGACGCGGTGAAGGCCGCCGGCGGGGTGGACATAATTGTCGACCCGGTGGGTGGCCGGACATTCGAGCAGAGCCTGGAATGCCTGGCCCCGGAAGGCCGGCTGGTGAGTGTGGGGTGCGCCGGAAACGAGATCTCCCGGGCTCCCGCCGAATGCCTGATGCTGCGCGGCACCACGGTGATGGGTATGTTGTGGCCGGAGATGCTCAAACGTGACCGTTCACTTTTCGGCCGTACCGCCAAGCAGTTGGACGACCTGGTCACGACGGGACTCCGTCCGATCGTCACCAAGACCTATGACCTGGCCGACGGCAAAGAGGCCATGGACGCGATCGAAAACCGAACTTCCTCGGGAAAGCTCGTACTCGTGATGCCCTGACCGGGAGGCCCCGTGCACACCAATATCCGCCACGCGTTCTTCCTGCTCGCCGGGGCGGCTGCCCTGGTGTTGACCTGGCCGCACGCGTTCGACTGGATGGCCGCCGGCGGGAACATCCTCAACCCGGTGCGGTTCTTCGGCGACGCGATAGCGGCCGGTGGGACGGCCGCGTTCCTGAGCATCGACATGGCCATCGCGTGGCTGGTGTTCATGGTCTGGGTGGTCTTCGACGCCCGGCGCATCGGGCTGGGCTACAAGGTCGGCTGGCTGTTCGTGGCGCTGTCCTACATCGGGGTGTCGATGGCCTTCCCGGTCTACCTGGTCACCCGGGAACGGTTCCTGGACCGGCGAGAGCGCGCCGGGCAGCTCTCCCGAACGGCTTGAAACGTCCTCCTCCGGTGGGACGTTGGCCGGTGTTGCCGGGCCTAGCGTCGTGCGGAGCGTAGCCGGCGTACGGGAGGTGGCTCGATGACCGCGGAGATGGCGGCTGGGGTGGACACGAACCTGAGCTCGTTGGAGTTCTGGGCCAGGCCCCGGTCGGTTCATCACGAGGCGTTCCGCTGGTTGCGGGAGAACCGGCCGGTCAGCTGGCACGGCCCGCCCGAGGCGCTGGACCCGAACCTGGACAACGCGCGGGGCTTCTGGTCGGTGGTCAAGCACGCACACATCCGGGAGATCTCCCGGCGGGCGGATGTGTTCAGCTCGGCGGATGGTGTGTTCGTCGACGACTTTCCGCAGTTGGAGACGATGCTGTCGTTCATCGTGACCGACCCGCCCCGGCATACCGAGATGCGCAACATCGTGAGCGTGGCCTTCACCCCGAAGCACACCCGCAAGGTGGAGGAGGACACCCGGCGCACCGTTCGGGAGATCCTCGACGAGGTCGCCCCGCGCGGTGAGGGTGACCTGTGTGAGCTGATCACCAAGGAGGTGCCCGGGCGGGTGTTCGCCACGTTCTTCGGGATCATCGACCGGGAACGCATCCAGTACGTGATGGATCTGGCCGAGCAGTTGGGTAGCTGGAGCGACCCGGAGTACTCGCACATCGGGTCGCCGCTGGCGGTGTTCGCGGACGCTTCGGCCAGGTTGGGCGCGCTGGCGTTGGAGATGGCCAAGGAACGCAAGGCGCGCCCGACCGATGACCTGATGAGTTGGGTGGCGGCGGCGGAGTACGAGGGGCAGAAGTTGTCCGTGGAAGAGGTGGGGGTGTTCTTCGCGCTGCTGGCCGGCGCGGCGAACGACACCACGCGCCACTCCATGGCCCACGTGTTGGCGCTGTTCGCACAGCATCCCGACCAGCTCGCGTACGTCTTCGAGGACTTCGAGAACCGGTCCGAGGACGCGATCAACGAGTGCCTGCGTTTCGAGCCGCCGCTGATGCACTTCCGGCGCACCGCCCTGAGTGACTACGAGATCGGCGGTGAGACGATCAAGGAGGGCGACAAGGTGGTGCTCTGGTACATGTCCGGCAACCGGGACGGTGAGGTGTTCCCCGAGCCGGACCGGTTCGACGTCACCCGGCCCACCAAGTACAACCCGCACCAGGCGTTCGGCGGCGGCGGTCCGCACTACTGCCTGGGCAGCCACCTGGGCAAGCAGATGCTGCGCGCCGAGATGTGGGAGATCTACACGCGGATGAAGGACCTCAAGGTGGGGGAGCGCGACATCATGCTCTCCAACTTCATGAACGGCGTGAAGCGCCTGCCCGCCACCTGGACCCCCGAGCGCCGCGCCTAGACCAGGCGCTGCATGTCCTGGGCGTGCAGGACCAGCAGCTTCTCCAGCGCGACGTTGTCGCGGTCCCGGATGGCGGCCACCAGGCTGGCGTGCAGCTCCAGGTTGTGCCGGCGCAGCTCCTCCTGACCGGGCACGAAGGTGGCCTTGGTCATCGTCGCGTCGAGCAGCGTGACGATGGTCTGGTACATGCCGATCAGGACCTCGATCCGCGAGGCCCGGGCGATGGCCTGGTGCAGGCGCATGATGGCGCGGAGCATCGCGTGCGCGTCGTCCCGGGCCGAGCGCATCTCCTCGATCGCCCACTCCATGTCCCGGATGTCCTCCGGGGTGGCCCGGGCGGCGGCCACGGTGGCGAACAGGTTGTCCAGGTGTCGGCGGGCCTCGAACAGCTGCTCGGGGTCGACCGCGAGCCCCTGGTGCCACACGTCGATCCCGCCGAGGCGCACCTGCGGCGGCGGGTTGGCCACGAAGACCCCGCCGTTCGGGCCGGGCCGGACCTCGATCAGGTCGCGTTCCCGCAGGATGCGCAGCGCCTCGTTCATCACCGCCGAGCTGACCGCGTAGCGCTCGATCAGGTCGGTGCGCAGGCCGAGGCGCGTGCCGGTGGGCCGGCGGTCGTTCAGGATGGCCGCCTCGAGCTCGGCCGCCACCTCCTGGGCCCGCGACCGCCGCCCGCCCTCCGCTGGGGTCTCCGCCACCTGTCGAACCCTCCTTCGCCGGGATCGACGGCAATCTAACGCAATCTTGACTACAGAATCAAGCAATCGACCTGGGCATTTAGATCGCGACGGGCAAATTCTTTCAGGAACTGCTTGAGACGTTCCGCCAAGTTCTCCTATGGTTGAAGCCCGGCGAGCGCGCGAGGAGGCGGGCTGAGTGGACCTGGTCGACCTGCACACCCACGCCATTGCGCCGGCCCTGCCGGACCTCGAGGCGGCGGCGCCGTGGGGCCGCTGGCCGTCGGTGGAACGGTTGGACGAGGCGCGTGCGCTGATCATGGTCGGCGAGAGCCGGTACCGCCCGATCGACGAGCGCTGCTGGTCCGCGACCCGCCGGGTGGCCGACATGGATGCCGAGGGCGTCGCGGTCCAGGTCGTCTCGCCGACGCCGATCACCTTCTGTCACGACGGGCCGGCCGACGGAGCCGCACTGTTGGCCGCCGCGCAGAACGAGTTCCTGGCCGAGCTGGTGGGCACCCGGCCGGACCGCTTCCGGGCACTGGGCGCGGTGCCGCTGCAGGATCCGGAGCGGGCGGTCGCCGAGCTGCGCCGCTGCGTGACCGAGCTGGGGTTCCTCGGCGTGGAGATCGGCACCCGGGTCGGCGAGCGGGAGCTGGGCGATCCGGCGTTCGACGGGTTCTTCGCCGAGGCGGCGGCGCTGGAGGCGCTGGTCTTCGTGCATCCCGCCGACGTGACCCTGGATCCCCGGCCGGCCCGGCTCGGCGTCCCGTTCGGGGCGGGCATGCCGTCCGAGACCGGGGTCGCCGCCGCCGGGTTGCTGGTCGGTGGCGCGCTGGCCCGCCGGCCCGGGCTGCGGCTGTGCCTGGCCCACGGCGGCGGGACGCTGCCCTGGCTGCTCCCGAGGCTGGACAAGGGCGAGCTGATGAAGGACCCCGAGCTGCCTCCCGAGCTGCTGCCCTCCGCGCTGGCCCGGCGGCTGTACAGCGACTCGCTGACCTACGACGCGGAGAGCCTGCTGCTGGCGGTGCACCGGTTCGGCCCGGGGCACGTGCTGCTCGGCACCGACTACCCGTTCGCGGCGCGCGAGGAGCCGGCGGGCGCCGTCCTTCGCGCCGAACGCATCTCCGCCGAACTGCGCGCGGCCATCGGCGCCGGCAACGCGAGCGACCTACTGCACACGAGGTGAGGAGCGAACCATGGCGGAGTTCCTGGGTCTGGGTATGACCCACTACCCCCTGCTCTCGGTGGCCGACGACCGCATGGCCGACCTGCTGCGCTACACACTGACCGACCCCGGCATTCCCGAGGCGGAGAAGGACCCGGCCAGCTGGCCGGCGCTGATGCGCCGGGAGTGGGCGGACGACGGGGGCACGGCAGCCGCAGCCGGACACCGCAAGGAGCTGCGGGAACACCTGACGCGGTGCCGGGCCGCGCTCGACGACTTCCGGCCGGACGTGGTGGTGGTCTGGGGCGACGACCAGTACGAGAACTTCCGCGAGGAGGTCGTGCCGCCGTTCTGCGTGCTGGCCTACGGGGAGACCGAGGTGGACCCGTTCACCTTCATGAACGAGCGCGGTGCGCCGAACGTGTGGGGTCTGCCCGACGACATGACCTTCACCCTGCACGGCGATGCGGAGGGCGCCCGCCGGCTGGCCGACGACCTGCTCAACGACGGGTTCGACGTGGCCTACTCGTACCAGAAGCGGGAGAACGGCCACTTCCCGCACGCCATCGCCAACACCCAGCTGTTCCTGGACTACGACAACGCGGGGCGGGAGTTCCCGTACAAGATCCTGCCGATCACGGTGAACTGCTACGGCCAGCACGCGATCGTCCGGCGCGGCGGGATGGCCCGGTTCGCCGACATCGAGGCGGAGCGGTTGGACCCGGTCGGCCCGCCGCCGGCCCGCTGCTTCGCCCTCGGCGCCGCCGTGGCCAGGGCACTGGCGGCGACCGACCGGCGGGTGGCGCTGGTCGCCTCGTCCAGCTGGTCGCACGCGTTCCTGAACGACAAGGACTGGCACCTGCGCCCGGACACCCCGGCCGACCAGCGGCTGTATGACGCGTTCGTGGCCGGCGACTGGGACGCCTGGACGGCCACCACCGGCAAGCAGGTCGTCGATGCCGGCCAGCACGAGATGCTGAACTGGTTCTGCCTGGCCGGCGCGATGCACGAGCTGGGCCTGCCGCTCACCTGGTCCACGTTGGTGGTCAGCGACGTGTTCAACTCCAACAAGTGCTTCGCCATCTTCGACCGGGAGGACGGCCGGTGACCAGCACGATCGACGCGCGCGGAATCAGGACGCACTACCACGAGGCGGGTACCGGGCGGCCGGTGCTGCTGTTGCACGGGTCCGGCCCCGGCGTGTCGGCATGGGCCAACTGGCGGCTGAACCTGTCCGCCCTGGCCGAACGGTTCCGGGTGGTGGCCCCGGACCTGGTCGGCTTCGGTGACACCGAGCGGCCCGCCGGGGTGTACTACTCGCTGGACACCTGGGTCGACCAGGTCGTCGCGCTGATGGATGCGCTGGAGATGCCGAGGGCGTCGCTGGTCGGGAACTCGCTCGGCGGGCGGATCGGGCTGCGCCTGGCCGAGCTACACCCGGAGCGGGTGGACCGGATGGTCCTGATGGGTGCGCCCGGCGTGGGCATGACCCCGACCGAGGGGCTGCGCGCCCTGCGGGCGTACCAGCCGTCGGAGGAGAACATGCGCCGGCTGTTGCTGGACTGCTTCGCCGTGGACAAGTCGATCATCACCGACGAGCTGGTGCGCACCCGCTACGAGGCGAGCGTGGCTCCGGGCGCGTTCGAGGCCTACCGGGAGATGTTCTTCAGCCCCGAGCACGCCGGCAGCGAGCTGGGCATCACCGAGGACCAGGTCAGGGCGGTCGGCCACCGCACGCTGCTGGTGCACGGCCGGGAGGACAAGGTGGTGCCGGTCGAGGTGGCCTGGAACATGGTGCGGCTGCTGCCGGACGCCGACCTGGCGGTGTTCGCCCGCTGCGGGCACTGGACGCAGATCGAGCGGGCCGGCGACTTCAACAAGCTGGTGGCCGACTTCCTCGGGGGTACGCCGTGACGCTCACGCCGGAACGGGTGACCGACCTCCCGATGGTCGACGAGGACCTCGAGCACCACCGCTTCCGGGTGCACCGGGCGACGATGACCTCGCCGGATGTGTTCCGTGAGGAGGTCCGGCGGATCTTCCACCGCTGTTGGCTGTACGTGGGCCACGAGTCCGAGGTGGCGAACCCCGGCGATTACGTGCGCCGCCCGCTGGCCGGGCGGCCGGTGTTCATGGTGCGCGGCGTGAAGTCGAACCGGGTGCACGTCTTCCACAACACCTGTACCCACCGGGGCGCGGCGGTGTGCCGGCAGAAGGCCGGCAACTCCAAGGTCTTCCAGTGCTTCTACCACGCCTGGACGTTCGACTCCGAGGGCAACCTGAAGGGCGTGCCGGACCGCGAGGCCTACGGCGACCGGCTGGACTTCGCCGCGCTGGCGCTCAAACCGGTCGCCCGGGTGCAGAGCTACCGGGGCTTCGTGTTCGCCAGCTTCGACGAGCAGGTCGAGGACCTGGTCAGCTACCTGGCCGGCGCCCGGGAGTACCTGGACCTCGTCGTCGACTCGGCCGACGGCGACATGGAGATCATCAAGGGCACCAACGAGTACTGCATCGACGCCAACTGGAAGCTGCTCGCCGAGAACAGCGTCGACGGCTACCACGCGGTGTCCACCCACGACACCTACTTCAAGTACCTGGTGGCGCTGGGCACCGACCTCAAGGGCGGGGTGCGGGGCACCGCCAAGGACCTGGGCAACGGGCACGCGGTGCTGGAGTACGCCGCCCCGTGGGGCCGGCCGATCGCCAAGTGGGAGCCACTGTTCGGCGAGCACGCCCGGGACGAGATTGCCAAGCTGCGCGCCGACCTGGTGGCCCGGCACGGCGAGGAGCGCGCCTCCCGGATGGCCGACACCAACCGCAACATGTTGATCTACCCGAACCTGGTGGTGAACGACATCATGGCGGTCACCGTGCGCACCTTCATGCCGTCCGCGCCGAACCGGATGGACGTCACCGCGTGGGAGATGGCGCCGCGCGGCGAGCTGCCTCAGCTGCGCCAGCGCCGGCTGGACAGCTTCCTCACGTTCCTCGGCCCGGCCGGCTTCGCCACCCCGGACGACCTGGAGGCGCTGGAGTCCTGCCAGCAGGGCTTCGACAGCGGCGGCGTGGAGTGGAACGACATCTCCCGGGGCATGACCCGGGTGCCGGAGGGCAACGACGAGGCGCAGATGCGGGTGTTCTGGCGGCGCTGGGCCGAGCAGATGGGGGACGCGGGCCGCCACCGGGAGGACCTCCGATGACCGCCGTGACCCGCGCCGAGGTGGAGGACTTCCTCTACCGGGAGGCGGCGCTGCTGGACGAGTGGGACCTGGACGGCTGGCTGGCGCTGTGGACCGAAGGGCCGACCAGCTACGTGGTGCCGTGCAACGACGCCCCGGACGGCGACCCGGCCCAGGACCTGGTGCTGATCGACGACAACGAGCTGCGCATGCGGCTGCGGGTGGAGCGCCTGAACAGCCGCAAGGCGCACCGCGAGTACCCGCACTCGCGCACCAACCACCAGGTTTACAACGTGCTGCTCGGCGAACCGGCGGGTGACGAGCTGCCGGTGACCGCCTCGTTCACCGTTTGGCGCTTCCGCAACGGCAAGGCCAGCTACTACGTGGGCCGGTACCACTACCGGCTGGTCGCCTCGGACGGCCGGCTGCGCATCCGGTCCAAGCGCTCGGTACTGGACATGACCGAGCTGCGCCCGGCGGGCGACCTGGCGATCATCTTATGAGTGCGGCCGAGCCGCCCGTGAGTGGCGAGTCGCGCCATAGCGCTACTCGCCACTCACGAGGCCGCCTGGCCGGCCAGGTGGCCATAGTGACCGGCGGGGCCACCGGGATCGGGCTGGGCATCGTGCGGCGGCTGCTGGACGACGGTGCGTCGGTGCTGGTCGCCGCGCTCGGCCCGGAGGAGCTGAAGCGGGCCGTGGGAGGGCTTCCGGACACGGCCGGGTTCGCCGGCGACCTGGCCGTCCCCGGCGAGGCGGACCGGATGGTGGCCCACGCGCTGGGCGAGTTCGGCCGGCTGGACATCCTGGTGAACAACGCGGGCGGCGGGGTCATCCGGCCGACCCTGGAACACACCGAAGAGACCCTGCGCGCCACCATCGACAACAACCTCTGGACGACCATCCGAGCCACCCTGGCCGCGCTCCCGCCGATGGTGGAGCGGGGCTACGGGCGGATCGTGAACATCGGCGCGGAGTCGGTGCGCAACGGGCTGGTGGACCACGCGATCTACAACGCGGCCAAGGGCGGCGTGCACGCCATGTGTACCGGGCTGGCCAGGGAGTTCGCCCACGCCGGAATCACCGTGAACACCGTGGCGCCCTCGTACGTGCAGACCCCGGAGATCACCGAGGCGCTGGCCGCCGGGAGGTTCGGCGAGCAGTACCTGAACGTGTTGGAACGGGCGACTGAGCTGATCCCGATGGCCCGCCCCGGTTCGGTCGCCGACGTGGCGGGGGCGGTCGCCTATCTGGCCGGCCCGGATGCCGGGTTCGTCACCGGCCAGGCGATCAGCGTGAACGGCGGCAGCAGCATGGGTTGATCGAACAACCAATAGTAGAGTAGTAGAGTACTGTGCTCCCCGGGCAGCGATGGAGGTGCCGAGGATGGATGCGCGTCCGTGGCGGGTGACGGGTCACCCGCTGTCGAGGGTGTCCAGGGAGCAGACGCTGTGCGCCGTTCGGCGGGCCGGCGAGGTGCTGGACTGGGAGGACCCGCCGGGACCCCCGGACATCGCCGACCACGCCGCCGCCCGGGCCGTGCTGACCCGCGCCTGGCGGGAGACCGCCGACGCGCTCACCTCCTGTGCCCCGGCGGACGCCCGCCGGCTGGCCGAGCTGGTCGGGCTGCTCCGCCAGGTCAAGGCGGCGGAGGACGAGGTGCGCGACGAGCAGCTCGCGCACCAGGCCCGGACCGCGCAGCTCGTCCGGGAGGCGCTGGCCGCGCTGCACGGGGTCGGCTCGGTGGACGAGCTGGTCGCCATCGCGCCGGCGGCGGCCGCGGCGATCGGTTTCGACCGCGTGGTGCTGTCCCGGATCGAGGGCTCGACGTGGGTGCCGGCCACCGCCCACGTGGTCCGGGACGAGAAGTGGGGCGAGGAGATCGTGCGCTCCGGGCGCGACGACCCCAGGGTGCTGGACTCCTCGCTGCTGGAGACCCAGATCGTGCGCCGGCGGCGCCCGCTGGTGGTCGGTGATGTGACCGGCCGGCCCAACCTGCACGACGCGATGATCACCGCGTCCCGCACCCGTTCCTACGCCGCCGCGCCCATCGTGGGGTGGGACGAGGTGATCGGCTTCCTGCACGCCGACTGCTACCACCAGGCGCGGCACCTGGACGCCCGCGACCGGGACCTGCTGTGGATGTTCTGCGACGGGCTGGGCTACCTGGTCAGCCGCACCGTGGCGCTGGATGCGGTGGACGCCGCGCGGGGCGAGCTGGACCGGCTGACCTCCGGCGTGCGGTCGGCGACCGGAGTGTGGGGATGGGGCGCCCCGGAGTCCGACCGGCCCGAACCCGGGACGCTCGGCGGGCAGCGGACGGCGTCCCGGGGCTTGGAGGGTTCGCTCACCCGGCGCGAGGTGGACGTGCTGCGGTTGATGGCCAACGGCTGCACCAACGGCCAGATCGCCCGACGCCTGGTGATCTCCGAGGGCACGGTCAAGTCGCACGTCAAACACATCCTCCGCAAGCTCGACTCGGCGAACCGGGCGGAAGCGGTCTCCCGGTGGCTGCACGAGACGCATCTCGGCGGGGACAAGGGTCTTCGGTTGGCAGCCAATTTAGTCTAGGATGCGAATATCGAGCACTCGATAGTTCAGCGTCGAGCAGTGAGGCAGCCATGACCCAGCTCATTCGCCCCGAGGACCGGTACGACGCCGACACCATCGCCGGCTTCCGCGCGCAAGGCTTCTGGCGGGACGGGTCGCTGGCCGAGCGGGTGGACCACTGGGCCGGCGTGCAGCCGGACAAGATCGCGGTCTCCGACGGCTACACCGAACTGACCTGGGTCCAGCTGCGGGGCCAGGCCTACCGGTTGGCCGCGAGGCTGCGTGGGATGGGCATCCAGCGGGGCGACCGGGTGCAGATGCAGCTGCCCAGCTGGAACGAGTACGTCGTGGTCTACCTGGCGCTGGCCCGGATCGGCGCGGTGCTGGTGCCCACCATGCCGATCTACCGCTGGGACGAGGTCACCTACGCGATCAACCACGCCGAGGCGAAGATCTCGGTGGTCTGCGGGGACTACCGGAAGTTCGACTACCTGGCCATGGTGCGGGAGATCCGGCCGAACTGCTCGAGCCTGCGGCACGTCATCACCGTGCGCGCCGAGGCCGGCGAGGACGAGCTGCGCCTCGAGGACCTGATCGCCGGCGACGAGGTGCCCGGGCCGGAAGTCCTGGGCGAACCACCGACCGCGGACGAGCCGCACTGCATCATCTACACCTCGGGCACCGAGTCCCGGCCCAAGGGCTGCTTCCACACGTTCAACACCGTCAGCTACACGGTGCACTCACTGGGCGCGGACGTGATGGGGCTGGGCCCGGACGACGTGATGTTCATGCCGTCCCCGATCACCCACGCCACCGGGCTGGCCATGGGAGTGACCTCGCCGCTGGTGCTCGGCGCCTCGGCGCACCTGATGGACACCTGGGAACCGGCGGCCGCGCTGGACCGGATCAAACGGCACGGCTGCACCGCCAGCATGGCCGCCACCCCGTTCGTGCGGATGGCCCTGGACAGCTACGACCCGGGGCGGCACGACCTGTCCGGCCTGACCCGCTGGGTCAGCGCCGGCGCGCCCATCCCGGAGTCGCTGCTGACGGACTGGCAGGCCAAGTTTGCCCACTGCGCACTGCTGCCGGTGTACGGGCGCAGCGAGGGCCTGCTGGTCACCAGCTGCCGGCCCGACGACGAGAACGCGAAGATCCTGTCCTCGGACGGCCGGGCGCTGCCCGGCGTGACGCTGGAGATCCGGGGCGAGGACGGTGCCGAGGTGGCGGCCGCCGAGGAGGGCGAGATCTGCCACGGCGGGCCCGGCCTGATGCTCGGCTACTGGCGTGACCCGGAGAAGACCGCCGACGCGGTCGACGAGCGGGGCATCTCCCGTTCCGGCGACCTCGGCCGGGTGGACGCGGACGGCTACCTGCGGGTCACCGGGCGGATCAAGGACCTGATCATCCGGGGCGGCACCAACATCTCCGCCCGGGAGGTCGAGGAGCACCTCCTCACCCACCCCAAGGTGGCGAACGTGGCCGTGGTCGGCATGCCGGACCGCGTCCTCGGCGAGCGCGCCTGCGCGTTCGTGGTGCCCAAGGGGGAGGCGCCGACCTTCGAGGAGCTGACCGGCTACCTGCGCCACGAGCGCAAGATCGCCGTGGTGAAGCTGCCGGAGCGGCTGGAGATCCTGGACGAGATGCCCATGACCGCCACCGGCAAGATCCAGAAGTTCGTACTCCGGGAGAAGCTGGCCACCGAGTCGAAGGACTGACTCAGACGCGGCGCAGTGTCCTGGGGCCGACTCCGGCGAGGAACAGCGACACGAGGATGAATCCGGCGGTCGTCAGGAGAATGTCCGTGGTCGCCGGGTAGCCGGTGAACTCCAGGATGAGCGCGATGAGGAACAGCAGGGCGGCGACGAGCGCCAGCACATCCAGCCGCGACCACGTGTAGCCGATTCCTCCGAGGACCAGCGCGAGCAGCACGAACCCGACCAGTTTCAGGACCACGTTCAGCTGGATCGGGTCCTGGAGCAGATCGATGACGGCGGCGATGAGGAACAGCACGGCTCCGGCGAGAGCAAGCATGGGGACTCCTCCAGGTCGATGCGCCGAACTTCCCACGGCCTGGGCCTACCCGGTGGATCTACCACCCGATCGTGCGGTGGGCGGGTTAGGGCGCGTCGTCCATCTTGGTCCGGACCTCGCCGAGCACCGCGCTGAGGCGCCGCGCGAGCGGCTCGTTCACCGACGTGAGCCCGAACCGCGCGGCGGCCAGGGACTCGGCCGCCTTGGTGACCGCGCGCAGGCCCTCCTCGGTGAGGGTGGCGAGCACCGTGCGCCGGTCGGTCGGGTGCGGCCGACGGTGGACCAGCTCACGCGCCGCCAGTTGGTCCACCACCAGGGTGATGGTGGTCGGGTGCACCAGCAGGTGCCGGCTGAGCTGGCCGAGCGGGCGGGTGTGCTCGCGGGAGATGAGCAGCGTGGCCATCAGCAGGAACGCGGTGCGGCTGAGGTTGTGCGCCTTGAGCTCCCGGTCCAGCTCGTTGATCATGAGTTGGTGGGTGCGCATGAGCGCACCCATGGCCGCGAAGTACTCCGCTCCCGGTTGGTCCTGGTCGGCCCAGTGCTCCCGGGTGAACTCGATCGGGTCCTGTTCCGCGCTCACCAGACACGCCTTTCGTCCAACTTCAGATAATTGAGGATACGTGAGTTCAGGCGCCGGTGAAGCGGGCCGGGCGGCGTTCCAGGAACGCGCCGACGCCCTCCTGGAAGTCGGCCGTGGTGGCCAGCGCGTGAACCAGTTCTCCCTCCAGCTCCAGCTGCTCGGTCAGGCTCGGGTGCTCCCCGGAGTTGAAGGCCCGCTTGATCGCGGCGTATGCCTTGGTCGGACCGGCGGCCAGGCGACCGGCCAGCTCGGCCACCGCGTCCTCCAGGCATGCGTCCGGGACGGCCCGGTGGGCGATGCCCCAGTCGACGGCCTTCGCCGCCGTGACCGGCTCGCCGAGCATGGCAATCTCGGTCGCCCGCTGCCGCCCGACCGCGCGGGGGAGCAGGTGCGTGCCGCCGCTGTCCGGGTTCAACCCGAGCGAGACGAACGCCAGGCGCAGCGTCGCCGACTCGGCCATCACCAAGAAGTCGCCGGCCATCGCCAGGCTGGCGCCGAACCCGACCGCCGGCCCGTTCACCGCCGTGATCACCGGCAGCGGCAGGGTGCGCAGGCCGAGGATGGTGGGCACGAAGTGGCGCCGGTGCATGCCCTTGAGATCGGGCGCGCCGTCCGGCGTGCGTTCGAACCCGTCCCGCAGGTCCACGCCGGCGCAGAACGCCCCTCCCTCGCCGGTGACCACCACGCAGCGCGTCTCCGGATCCGCCTCGGCGCGCAGCAGCGCTTCGGTCATCGCCGCCCCGCACTCGGCCGTCCAGGCGTTGCGCCGCTCCGGGCGGTTCAGGCGCAGCCAGCACACGCCGTCGCGGACCTCGGTCTTGATCGTGCTCATGTCAGTCTCTCCCTCGGCTGGGGTGCCGCGTGCTCCAGCAGCTGCGCGACCAGCTCGTCGCAGCGGTGGGCGTCCAGCCGGAAGCTGGGCGGATAGACGATCACGTGGTCGAGTACGCCGTCGTAGCGGCGCAGCCGCTCGGCGACCTGGGACGGGGTGCCGGCAACGGCCAGGGCGTCGATCATCTCGTCCGGCACGGCGGCCACCATCGCGGCGTGGTCGCCGGCGGCGAACGCGGCCCGGATGTCCGCCCCGGCGGCGTCGAAGCCCTGGGCGGCGAGCACCCGGCCGTAGGCCTTCGGCGCCGCGTAGAACGCGAGCTGACCGGCCACCTCGCGGCGGGCCTGTTCCTCGTCGTCGGCGACGGCACAGATCAGCACGCCACACACCTCCACCTCGGCCGGGTCACGCTCCGCCTTGCCCGCCCCGGCGGCGATGGCCTCGGCCACCGGTCCGCGCAGGTACCCGGCGGAGAACAGCGGGTGGCCGAGGAACCCGTTGGCCACCCGGCCGGCGACCTCGACCATCCGGGCGTTCACGCCGGCGGTGTAGACCGGGATGTCGGTGCGCACCGGCGCGTCCACCTCGGCGGTCGGCGTCAGGTTCACGTGGTAGAAGCGGCCGTCGTGGCGGACCGGCGCCTCGTGCAGCCGCCACAACCGGCGCAGCAGCGGCACCAGCTCCTCCATCCGGGAGGCCGGTCCCTCCGGGTCGACGCCGTGCCAGTCACTCATCATCCGCCGCGTGCCGGTGCCCAGCCCGAGCACCAGCCGGCCGCCGGACACCTCGTCCAGGCTGCGCGCCTCGGTGGCGATGGTCAGCGGCGAGCGGCCCACACCGTAGGCGATGGAGCTGCCCACCCTGGTCCGGCGGGTCTCGGCGGCCAGCCGGGTCAGGGTGACCACCGCCGAGCGGGTGTAGAACTCGGGCGACCAGACCGCGTCGAACCCGCGCCGCTCCGCCTCGGCTCCGGCGGCGGCGATCTGGGCCACCCCGCCCCGCAGCACCGTGATGCCCCGAGTGGCTGTCCGCTCAGGCATAGTCCGGCCTCCTCTTCTCCAGGAACGCGGTCAGGCCCTCCCGGGCCTCGCGGCCGGTGAACAGCCGGTTCACCCGCTCCGTCTCCCGGGCGAGGCCGTCGGCCAGCGGCCGGTCGAACACGTCGTCCACGCACCGCATGATCTCGGTGAGCGCGGCCCCCGACCGGCGGCCCAGCGTCTCGGCCAGCGCCATCGCCGTCTCGGCCGCGGCGCCGCGTTCCACCAGCCGGTCCAGCAGGCCCATGGCGTAGGCCTCGCCACCGGACAGCTCGCGCGCGGTGAGCATCAGGTCAAGGGCGCGGGCCCGGCCGACCAGCCGGGGCAGCCGCTGGGTGCCACCGGCGCCGGGGATCAGGCCCAGCTTCGACTCCGGCAGGCCCAGGCGGGCCGAGCGCGAGCCGACCCGCAGCGTGCAGGCCAGCGCCAGCTCCATGCCGCCGCCGAGGGCGAGCCCTTCGATGGCCGCGATGGACGGCCGGTCGGCGGTGGCGAGGCGGTTCAGCGGGCCGCGCAGCGCCTCGCCGTAGGCGGCGAACTCGTCGGCCGTGGCGCCCGCCATCAGCTTGATGTCGGCGCCGGCGGCGAAGAACCCGTCCAGCGCGGACGTGATGAGGAGCACTCGGGCGTCAGACTTCTCGAACTCGTCCAGCGCCTGCTCCAGGCCCTCGACCAGGGGCAGGCCCAGCGCGTTGGCCGGCGGCCGGTACAGCGTCACCCGGAGCACCTGGCCTATTCGGGTGTGTGAGACAGCTTCGGTGTTGGTCACCGGTTGAGTGTAAAAGCTCTAAGACTCTATTATCGAGAGGTGGAGCAATCTTTCGTCGTATCAGCGGTCCGGACACCGCTCGGCCGCCGGGGCAAGGGGCTGGCCGAGGTGCATCCCGCCCGGCTGCTCGGCCTGGTGCAGCGGGCCGCGCTGGACGTCGCCGGGGTCGAGCCGGATCGGGTCGGCCAGGTGGTCGGTGGCTGCGTGGCCCAGGTGGGCGAGCAGTCCTTCAACGTCACGCGTACCGCCTGGCTGGCCGAAGGGCTGCCCGAGTCGGTGGCCGCGAGCACGGTGGACGCCCAGTGCGGCTCCTCCCAGCAGGCGCTCACCCTGGCCTCCGCACTGGTCGGCGCGGGTGTGGTGGATCTCGCGCTGGCCTGCGGCGTGGAGTCGATGAGCCGCATCCCGATCGGGTCCAACTTCCGCAAGGACTTCGGGTTGGGCCGCCCGGTGCCCAAGGAGTACCTGGCCCGCTACGAGTTCCTGAACCAGTACCAGGCGGCCGAGCGCATCGCGGAGAAGTGGGGCGTCACCCGCGAGCAGGCGGACCAGCTGGGGCTGAGCTCGCAGCAACGGGCCGCGCGCGCGTGGGCGGACGGCCGGTTCGACGGGCAGGTGGTCCCGGTGGTCAACCCGGACGGCATCGAGATCAGCCGGGACGAAGGCCTGCGGGAGACCAGCGCGGAGAAGCTGGCCGCACTCGACCCGGTGGTGCCGAACGGCGTGCACACCGCCGGCAGCGCCTCGCAGATCTCCGACGGCGCCAGCGCCGTGCTGGTGGCCAGCGAACGGGCGGCCGCCGAGCTGGACCTGCGGCCGCTGGCCCGCATCGTGGACACCGCGACGACCGGGGTGGACCCGGTGATGATGCTGCTCGGCCCGCACGACGTCACCCCGAAGCTGCTGGAGCGCAACGGGCTGGGCATCGACGACCTCGACCTGATCGAGATCAACGAGGCCTTCGCCTCGGTGGTGCTCTCCTGGCAGGCCGACGTCGGCGCCGACCCGGCGAAGGTCAACCCGAACGGCGGGGCCATCGCGATGGGCCACCCGCTGGGCGGCACCGGCTGTGTGCTGACCACCAAGGCGGTGCACGAGCTGCGCCGCACCGGCGGCCGCTACGGCCTGGTGACCATGTGCTGCGGCGGCGGGCTGGGCACGGGAACGCTGCTCGAACTTCTCGACTGAGATCCGAAAGGGAGCCATGAGCTACGAAGACGTGCGATACGAGGTCGACGGCCCGAACGCGGTCATCACCATCGACCGGGAGAAGCGGATGAACGCCTTCCGGGCCAGGACCATCGAGGAGCTGATCCACGCGTTCAAGCGCGCCTGGGCGGATAACTCGGTGCACGCGTTGATCCTCACCGGTGCCGGTGACCGGGCGTTCTGCGTCGGCGGCGACGTGAAGCAGCGCAACGAGACCGGCGACTACGGCCCGACCGAGAACGGCCTGTTCGAGGCCGCGTACTTCCACCGGTTGATCCGGGACGTGCCGAAGCCGGTGATCGCGGCGGTGAACGGCATCGCCATCGGCGGTGGGCACGTGCTGCACGTGCTCTGCGACCTGACTGTCGCCGCCGAGCACGCCACGTTCGGGCAGGCCGGCCCCCGGGTTGGCTCGTTCGACGGCGGTTTCGGCTCGGCCTACCTGGCGCGGGTGGTGGGGGAGAAGCGGGCGCGGGAGATCTGGTTCCTGCTGGACCAGTACGACGCGGCCACCGCCGAGCGGTGGAACCTGGTGAACAAGGTGGTGCCGAAGGAGCAGCTGCTGCCGGCGGCCAAGGCCTGGGGCGAACAGATCGCCAGGTACAGCCCGACCGCGCTGCGCTTCCTGAAGCACTCGTTCAACGCCGACACCGACCACCAGGGTGGGCTGTCCCAGCTGGCCATCGCCGGGCTGGACTCCTTCCTGCAGACCGACGAGGCGAAGGAGGGCGCGGCCGCGTTCGCGGAGAAGCGCCAGCCCGAGTTCGCCAAGTACGTCCAAAGCCACTGATCATGGCCCGTGAGTGATTTGTGTGGCTATAGCCACACAAATCACTCACGGGTTCCGAAGGGACACCATGAGCATCCAGATCGACTTGAGCTCCGACGTCGCGGTGGTGACCGGCGGCGGCAGCGGTATCGGGGAAGGAATCGCCCACCTGCTGGCCGAGGCCGGGGCCAGGGTGGCGGTGGCGGACCTGTCCGCCGAGGCGGCGAAGAGTGTCGCCGAACAGATCACCGCCAAGGGCGGCACGGCGATCGGCGTCCAGGTGGACATCGCCGACGAGGCGTCGGTGCGCCAGGGGCTGGATGCCGTGCGCGAGCAGTTGGGGCCGGTGTCCGTGCTGGTCAACAACGCCGCCGCGTGGGCGATCAAGAAGTTCGCGGACACGTCCGCCGAGGACGCCCGGCGGGTGGTGGACGTGACGCTGCTCGGCACCATCAACATGATGCGCGCCGCGCTGCCCGACCTGGTGGCGACCCAGGGGCGGTTGGTGAACGTCGCGTCCGACTCGGCGCGCGTGGGCGAGCACTCGATGAGCGTGTACGCCGGGGCGAAGGCCGGCGTGGTCGCGGTGACCAAGAGCCTGGCCCAGGAGGTCGGCCGCAAGGGCGTGCGGGCGAACGTGGTGGCCCCCGGCACCACGGTCACGCCGGGCAGCTCCGGGTTCATCGAGCAGGTCGGGGGCGCGGACAAGCTGGCCCGGGCCTACCCGCTGGGCCGGCTCGGTGCGCCGGCCGACATCGCCGGCGCCGTGTTGTTCCTGGTCTCGCCGCTGTCGACGTGGGTCACCGGTCAGGTGCTCAGCGTCAGCGGCGGCTTCACGATGCTGTGAACGCGTTCGGGTTCACCGAGGAGCAGGAGGCGTTCCGGGTCGAGCTGGACCGGTACGCGCGGACCCGGCTGCTGCCCGCGTACCGGGATCGCGCGGCGAAGGCGGAGTTCCCGTGGGAGGCGCACAAGGAGCTGGCCGGGCTGGGCGTGCTGGGGATCGGGCTGCCCGAGGAGTTCGGCGGCGCCGGGGTGAGCCCGGAGGACCCGGTGACCCTGGGCATGGTCGCCGAGACGCTGGCCTACGGCGACGTCAACGTGGCCGCCGCCCCGGTGCAGTCCGGGCTGGTGGCCGCGCAGCTGGCCGAGGGTGGCTCGCGCGCGGTGTGCGAGCGGTACATCCCCGAGCTGGTGGCCGGCGAGCAGGTGTCCGGCATCGCGGTGACCGAGCCCGGCTCCGGGTCGGACGCGGCCGGCCTGCGCACGGTGGCCGAGCCGGTGGCCGGCGGGTGGCTGCTGTCCGGGGAGAAGATCGCCATCACCCACGCCACCTGCGCGGCCACGATGTTGGTCTACGCCCGGCACCCGGGCTCGACCAGGGCCAAGGGGATCAGCTGTTTCCTGCTGCCGATGTCCGAGCCCGGGGTGTCGGTGGGGCACATGCCGGGCATGGGCTGCCTGCCGCTGGGCTGGGGTTCCGTCGCCATGGACTCGGTGTTCGTGCCCACGGAGAACCTGGTCGGGGAGGAGGGCCGGGGCTTCGCCGCCGCGATGCACCACTTCGACTTCTCCCGCTCGGCGCTCGGGCTGCTCTGCCTCGGCGCGGCGCGGGCGTCGCTGGACGAGGCGGCCCGGTACGCCACCGAGCGGGAGGCGTTCGGACAGAAGATCGCCGAGTTCCAGGGGGTGTCGTTCCCGCTGGCCGAGCACGCCACGTACCTGGAGGCGGCCCGGCTGCTGTGTTTCCGGGCGCTGTGGGCGCGCCGGGCCGGCCAGCCGCACACCGCGCTGGCGGCGATGAGCAAGTGGTGGCCGCCCCGGGTGGCCCTGGAGGCGATCCAGGCGGCGATGCAGATCCACGGGAACCTGGGCTACTCCACCGAGTTCCCGCTGCAGCAGCGCTACCGGGACGTGATGGCCTACCTGGTCGCCGACGGCACGGCGGAGATCCAGAAACGGATCATCGCCAGGGACGTGTTCCGGGCGGTGGTGCCGGCATGATCGCCGTCGGCACGTCGGTGCACGACCAGGTGCTTTCCGTGCCGCCAGACGGGCGGCGCGCGCTGCTGGCCCGGGTGGCCGACGCGGGGCTGGACCACGTGGTGGTGGCCGACCACGTCAGTTTCCACGGCGGCACCGGCTTCGACGGCATGGTCGGCGCGGCCGCCGCGCTGGCCACCGAGGACCGGGTCGGGGTGCTCATCGGCGTCTACCAGCTCGCGCTCCGGCACCCGATGACCGTGGCCCGCGCGCTGGCCTCGCTGTCCGAGCTGGCTCCGGGGCGGCTCACGCTGGGCGTGGGGGTCGGTGGCGAGGACCGCTCCGAGGTGAGCAACTGCGGGGTGGACCCGGCCACCCGGGGCCGGCGCATCGACGAGGCCCTGACGCTGCTTCGCCGGCTGGCCACCGGCGAGGTGGTCGACCACGACGGCGAGTTCTTCCGGATCTCGGCCGGGGCGGTGCTGCCGGCGCAGTCGCCGCCGGTGCCGATCCTGATCGGCGGGAAGTCCGAGGCGACCATCCGGCGCACCGCCGAGCACGGCGACGGCTGGCTGGGGATGTTCGTCTCGGCGCGCCGGTTCGCCGAGTTCGTCGAGCTGATCCGGAAGCGGGCGGACGAGCTGGGCCGTCCGGAGCCGGATCGGCACGGCTTCGAGGTCTGGTGCGGGCTGGCCGAGGATCCGGCCACCGCCCGCGAGCTGGTCGCGGAGAAGATGCAGAGGCTGTACAAGCTGCCGTTCGAGAAGTTCGAGCGGCTGTGCCCGGCGGGCACCCCGGCCCAGGTGGCCGACTTCCTCCGGCCCTACGTGGAGGCGGGGGCCCGTTCGCTCACCCTGGTGCCCTGCTCGCCCAGCTGGCAGGCCGGGGTGGACGCGGTCGCCGAGGTCCGGGCACTGTTGTCGCCATGATCGTCGAGGAGCTGATCCGGGAGATCGGGGCCGGCCCGTCCGGACCCGGGATCGCGGCCGTGTTCGACTTCGACGGGACGCTGATCGACGGGTACTCGGCCGCGGCGCTGTACGAGCACCGGTTCCGCAACCTCGAGCTGGGTCCCGGCGAGCTGCTGCGGATGGTGCGGGCCTCGACCGGCCCGACGCTGACCGAGGAGCAGTTCACCGGGCTGGTCCACGACGGCATCCGGGGATGGGTGGGGCGTCCCGAGTCGGAGTTGCTCGAGCTGGGCGAGCGACTGTTCGCCGGGGGCATCGCCGGGTCGCTGTTCCACGAGGCGTGGCGGCTGGTCGAGTCCCACCAACGGGCCGGGCACACCGTGCTGATCGCCACCTCGGCCACCCTGATGCAGGTCGCCCCGCTGGCCAGGGAGCTGGGGGTGGAGCACGTGCTGTGCACCCGCCTGGCCACCCGGGACGGGCGGTTGACCGGCCGGATCGAGGGCGCCGCGCCGTGGGGCGAGGGCAAGATCGCCGCGGTGCGTGACTTCTTCCAGGCGCACGGAATCGACGCCGCCGCCAGCCACGCCTACGCCAACGGCGACGAGGACGTACCGCTGCTGGCCGGGGTCGGACGGCCCCACCCGGTGAACCCGCGGCCGGAACTGGCGGCGGAGGCGGCGCGGCGGGGCTGGCCGGCGCTGCGCTTCCATTCGGGCCACACCGGACGGTTCGACCCGGCACCGGCGCTGCGCACCGCGACCCTCTTCGGCGCCCTGTTCGCCTCGGCCGGCGCGGGCATCGCGCTGGGGGCGCTCAACCGCGACCGCCGGCTGGGCGTGGACATCGCGACCGCGATGTTCGACGCCCTCGCCGGGCCGCTCACCGACATCCGCGTCGAGGTGGTCGGCGCGCGCCACGCCTGGTCGCACCGCCCGGCGGTATTCTTCATCAACCACCAGAGCACGATGATCGACTTCCTGGTGACCACCAGGGTGATCCGCACCGGGTTCACCGCCGTGGCCAAGGCGGAGGTCAAGCAGATGCCGGTGGTCGGAGCGCTGTTCGACATGGCCGGCGTGGCGTTCCTGGACCGGGCCAACCGGGACAGGGCGATCGAGGCGCTCCGGCCGGCGGTGCGCACGCTGCGCTCGGGCACCTCCGTGGTGATGGCGCCGGAGGGCACCCGCTCGCTCACCCCCCGGCTGGGCCCGTTCAAGAAGGGCGGCTTCCACCTCGCGGCGCAGGCCGGGGTCCCGATCGTGCCCATCGTGATCCGCAACGCCGGCGAGATCATGTGGCGCAACGCGAGGACCGCGCGCGCCGGCACCGTGCAGGCGGCCGTGCTGCCCCCGATCAGCACCGATGGGTGGACGCCCGCCGACATCGACGCGCAGGTGCACGCCGTGCGCCGGCTCTACCTGGAAACCATGGCCGACTGGCCCACCCGGTAGGCATCGCCGCTGGTGGGAAGCGATGCCGTTGCCGGGGACGCGGTCTCCGGCAACGGCATCACGCGGAGTTGCTCAGCGAATGGGGGCGTCGTTGAACATGCCGCCCCGGCAGACCCATCCGAAGCGGGTGCGGTCCGGGTGACCGTGGCCGCGCTTGCAGCGGTCGGCGCTGACCCACCAGCGGTGCCCGTCCCAGCCGCCGCCGTGCCCGTCCCAGCCGCCGCCCCGGCCGAAGCCACCCCGGCCGTCCCAGTCGCCGTGCCGGCCGTCCCAACCCGGTCCGTGGCCGCGGTCGTCGCCGTGCGGGCCGTTGGCCGGCTGCAGCGACGTCGCCGAGGCGACCGGCGTCACGGCCGCGCCGTCGCCGGGGGCTACGCCGGCGAGGAGGCCGACCGCCGCGGCCGCCCCGACCATCGCGGTGACGGTGAATCGTCGAATCATGTGCGCAAGCTCCTTGGGTAGCGCCACCGACAGAGTGTCGGCGTCACACGGAGTATCGACTCGAGCACCCTTCGGGTTATCTTCGGAACCTGAGTTGATCTCAGTCGTGTGATGCGACGGTCGTCCGACACACGTTTGTCTGGACATGTGTCCAGACAAACGTGTACCGTCCCGTGTATGAACACTCCGCTGGTGGTGTCGACGAGGATGCCGGTGCGGACGGACGGGCTGCGCGCGCCGGTGATCGTGGCGCCGATGTGTCCGGTGTCCGGCCCGGGGCTGGTCGTGGCGTCCTGCCGGGCCGGTCTGGTCGGGTCCTTCCCGCTGCGCAACGCCCGGACCCCGTGGGAACTGGCCAGCGGGATGGATGAGATCCACGCCGGCCTGGCCGGCCTGGTGCACGCCCGGTGGGCCGCAAGCATGATCGTCCAGCGCGACTACGCCCGGTTCGAGGACGAGCTCGCGCTGGTACTCCGGTACCGGCCGCCGATCGTGCTGACCGCGCTGGGTTCGCCCCGGCGCGTGGTGGCGGCCGTCCGCGATTACGGCGGCGCGGTGTTCGCCGAGGTGATCTCGGTGGAGCAGGCGCTCAAGGCGGCCTTCGCCGGGGCCGATGGCCTGGTGCTGGTGCGCGGCGGGAGCGAGGACCCGAGTCCGCTGGCGATGATCGACGAGGTGCGGACCTTCTTCTCCGGCCCGCTGGCGGTCGGCGGCGGGTTCGTCACCGGCCGGGACGTGCGCGCGGCCGAGGTGCTCGGCGCCGACCTGGCCTACGTCGGCGGCCGGTTCGGCGCCTGCGCGGAGGCCGCGGTCGACAGCCCGGTCAGCGGCTCGGTCGACAGCTCGGTCGACGGCTTGGTCGACGGCTCGGCTGGTGTGCCGGGCGGCATCGTACGGGCCGCCGACCCCGACCTGGCCTCGGCGCTGACCGGCCTGCCGCTCGGCTGGGTGGCGGAAGGCTGGCCGGCCGACGGCGCCGACCGCGCGCCGGCCGACGAGGTGGCGGGACAGGTGGTGGCCGAGTACCACGCCGCCGTCGCCGCCGAGTCCGGCGTCTGAGAGGCTGCCCGGCATGCCAGCAGCCAGGTCGCCGCAGAAGTCCGGCCAGGCGCGGCGGGACGACCTCCGGCGACAGGTGCTTTCGATCATCGAGCGGGAGCTGCGGTCGGGCGCGACCTTCGCCGACATCAGCGTGGCCACCGTGGTCGCCGAGGCGGGCATCTCGCGGTCCACGTTCTACGCCTACTTCGTGGACAAGGCCAACCTGCTCCGCACCTGGTACGCCGAGTTCACCGACGTGATCCTCGAAGCGGCGCGGGTCTGGTGGGCGCTGGACGGCACGGCGACCAGGGACGAGCTGCGGGCCGCGCTCGCCGGCATCGTGCAGGCCTATCGCCCCCACCCGGAGCTGATGACCGCGACGCACGAGGCGGTCGGCTACGACCACGAGGTGCGGGCGGCCGTCGAGCAGGCCATGGACCAGTACATCGGTGGGTTGCGGGCGCACATCGAGACCGGCCAGGCCAAGGGGTTCATCGACCCGTCGCTGCCTCCGGCGGAGACCGCGTACTGGTTGCAGTGGATGGCCGAGCGCGGCCTGCACCGGATGGTGCGCGCGCGGCCGACCAGTGAGGACGAGCGCCTGGTCGACGCCTATGCCGGCCTGGTCTGGAACGCCCTCTACGCCCCGATGCGTTAGGACCGCCGCGCCGGCCACTCCGCGCGCAGGGTGCGCTTGTCGGTCTTGCCCGAGTCGTGCATGGGCAGCGGTTCGGTGCGCAGCCACCATTCCGCCGGCCGTTCGAAGCCGGCCAGGTCGGCCGCCGCGAACTCGGCCAGCTCGGGCTCGGAGACCCCGGCGCCCGGCTCCAGCTGGACCACGGCGGCCACCCGCTCGCCGAGGTCCGGGTCGGGCAGCCCGAGCACGGCCACGTTCCGCACCGCCGGATGACGCAGCAGTACCGCCTCGACGTGCGCCGGGGCGATGTTCTCCCCGCCCCGGATGATCAGGTCCTTGATCCGGCCGGTGACGTAGAGCAGCCCGTCCACCAGCCGCCCCTGGTCTCCGGTGTGCACCCAGCCCTCGGGGTCGATGAGGTCCGGGCCACCAGCGGAGCCCGTGCCGTCCAGCGGGCCGCCCCAGTAGCCGGTCATCTGCCCGGGAGTGCGTACCACGATCTCGCCGTCGCCGTCCGCGTTGGGCGACTCGATGCGCACGTCGACCACCGGCAGCGGGGCGCCGGCGGTGGTGGGGTGCTCGGCCATAGTGACTCCGGAGGCGGCCGCCACGGTGCCCCCGGTCTCGGTCATGCCGTAGATGGTGGACATGCCCCGCCGGGCGTTCGGGAACACCGTGCGCAGCCGCTCGACCAACGCCGGCTGCACCGGGGCGCCGCCCATGGACACCGACCGGACCGAGCTCAGGTCCCGCCCGGGCACGCTCGGGTGTTCGAGTACCCGGGAGGCCATCGTGGGCACCGCGCCCCACCAGGTCACCCGCTCCCGCTCGATCACGTCAAGCACCTGCTCGGGGTCGAAGCGACCCTCCAGGAACACCAGGGTGTTCCCGCCGAGCAGGGCGAGCAGCAGCGACTGCAGGCCGCCGATGTGGAACAGAGGCCCGCTCTGCAGGCTGACCGCCGGCGGGCGGCCGGGGTCGACGTCCTGGGGCAGCCGGCCGGACATGACCAGCAGGTTGTGCAGGTTGGCGATCACCGAACGGTGCGCGAGCACCACCGGCTTCGGGTCGCCCGTGGTTCCGGCGGTGAAGATGATCACAGCCGGGTCGTCCTCGGCAGCCGCCGGCGGTGGCGCCAGGGGCGCCGGCGACCGCCCGGTGTCGTCCACCCACTCGCGCACGGTCCGCACCGCGACCACCCGCTCCCGGGACGCCGGCGGGACCAGGTCGGCCCGTTTCTCGTCGGCCAGGACCAACGTCGGCAGCAGCACGTCCACCGCGCCCGCCACCAGCGGCCCGCTCCACCAGCCGTTGCCCAGCGCCACGATCGCGCCCAGCCGCAGGCCGGCCCACATGCTGATCACCCACTCCGGCGAGTTCGGCGCGAGCAGCAGCAGGCGGTCCCCGGCCCGCAGTCCGGCGGCGCGGAACTCACCGGCCACGCGGTCCACGGCGGCGAACATCTCGGCGAAGCTCAGCCGCCGGTCGCCCTGGATGAGGTGCGTCCGGTCGGTCCAGCGACCGGCGTCCTCCAGTAGCTGCGCCACCTGCGTGCGCCGGGGCGAGTAGCACCGGAAGGGAATGGCGCCCGGTCGGCGGCTGATCGTCGTGCCCCATGCGGGCTCCGTGGAAGTCGTGGCCACGCGACGAGTTTAGTCTAGAACACAATACTCGACCACTAGAGTATTTTTGGCCTACGATCGAGCCATGGCAGTGGAGGAGCGGGCCGCGGTGATGCCGCAGGCAGTGATCGACGACCAGATGATCGAGAACATGCGGGCCAAGGTGGGTGCCCGGCTGCGCATCGACCATTCGGTGAACA
>NZ_BAABJP010000061.1:0-5418 GCF_039543365.1 Actinospineispora eucalypti | reverse complement strand
ATCGGGCGCATGAGAACAACTCCCGGGGTGCGGTGGATACCTTCCCCACCCTCAACCAAGTCCCACAGCTCAGCAGGGCTGAGCCAGCGAAACAACCTGCTGGCCCTGGTGTTTCGGACGGTGATCTGGGGTGGCGCGCGGCTCCAGGCCATGCCGGCGCGAACGCGGTACCCCGTGTGGGTCGGTCCGGCGCCGACGATGTCGTTGCTGGCGCTGACCACACTGGTGCTGGGTTGCCGGGCACCGCTGGACCTCCCGCCGCGAGCTCGAGCACTGCGCCGGCGTACACGCTTCCGTCGTTACCCCAGGCGGGCGGCACTGAGATCCCGGCTGGTGGGGTGAGCCGTTCGCCGAGCGCACCCGGAGGTCTGGGTCCGGGAATCTCGCCCGGTCTACCGCCTGCCGTTCCGCCGTTCCTTGCCGGCGGGCCGAGCGGGGGCGGATATCAGGCGGGCGGACAAGGCGGCAGCACACGTGCTTTGCTGCCTCGGCCATTCGAGAGTTCTCCCGCTCCGGTCGAGCGCGGGCCGGGCACCATGCCGACCCGAGCCGCGGAAGGTCCGTCCCCGGGGTCGGGACCCGGCGCGATGCTGGTCACGCCGGCGGGCGGCGGTGGCGCAGGGGGTGGGCGGCGCCGCGAGCGTGACGAGGATTTGTTCCTGCGTACAGGGAATCCGTTCGAGATCGCCGAAGACGATGCCGTGGTCTCGCCGGTGATCGGACCTGAGGAGGTGCAACCGTGATTGTTCAGACCCCGAGCGGGATCGTGTTGTCGCCGACGGAGCTGTTGGCATGTTGGGAGTCGCTTAGGCTCGGCGATCCGCCAGTGTGGTTCCGACTGCGGCGTCCAGGCTGGACCGCGCGTGACCGGGTCGAAAGCGACAATCTTCTCCGGTCCGCGCTGGTGGGTTTGGCTGAACGCGGGCTATCTGACGGTGCACGGCCGTCGCCACATCTGGCCCGGTTGCTCGGGCTGATTGACGGCGCGGAGTACCAGCTGGATATCCGCTACACGAATCCGGACGGTTCGCTCCGGCCGATCCTGGGGTTCGGGGCGGTGGACGGTTTTGAGGGTGTTGTGGTGGTCAGCAACGACGGGGCTGGCCCGATCCGCCTGCGTCCGGTAGACGGCGCCCGGGTGGCCGCTGAGCTGCTCGGGAGCTTGGGGAAGATGCAAGCCGGGTACGGACAGGTGGTGAACATCCCCGCTGACGTGCTCGACGACGCGACGGCTCAGCTGGCCGACCCGAGCAACTTTGTTGAGCTCGCCGATGGGCTGCGGCGACGCGGCGTCTCCTCGCACGATGCGAGTGTGCTGGCCCGAATGTGCACAGGCGCTGATGCCGGTGGGCAGCTCGGCGCTACCAGCCGCTCCAATGGGCGGACTGTACGAGGACCCTGGGTGATCGGGTTCCACCGTATCCAGGGCCGGTATTTCATGCAGCTACGGCGGGGTGGATTTGTGACTGTTTCTCCGGCAGACTCCGGCCGGCTCTATGACCGGTGGCTGGACCTGGTCGCTGAACTGCGTCCTCGCCGCGGTTCAAGATATTGAACACGATACTACTGGCATCTCACGCGCGCGTTTGTCAAGAGGGTTCTGTTGATCACTGATACTCGGAACGGAGTCGTCCGCGACTTCGTCACGACCATGGCGCGCGATGCTGTCCGCTATGTGGCCGTGTCACGTGAGATCTCTGATGACAGTCGGAACAAGCTGGTGCAGATCCTGAGTTGCGCGTGGCCGCCAATCAGGAGCGCCGCGGACCAGATTTTATCCGACATCTCCGACGATAATGCGGAATATCTGAAGAAGAGGTTCGAGCGGAATATTGGCTGCCTCAGTACACGCGTGATCGCGCGGACATCGCGTACGAGTTGGACCTTGCGGCAGACTCGCTCCACATGTTGGCGCGGAATTGTTCGGCTGACTGGGCTGGCGCGCGGTCCGGCGCTGCGGTCAGTGCGGCCTTTTACGGACTAGCTCGCTCGATGGAAGAGTTCAAAGTAGCTCTCGTACTGCCCGAGCGCGAGGGTCTGAAGAAGCTAGTTGACGACTTGTCCCAAATTGTCGCCGCTCTTCTTACTGGCCACCTGGGATATATTGCCTTCTCGGGCGAGGAGGCCCGCAAGAACTCATTGGAAGCTGCACGCGATAGGTTATTCAACGTCGTTCGGAGCGTCGTCATTGCTGTGATCCCGGTGGGGCTTCTCCTGGGGTTACGGTCGATTCAGCCGCTGCTTGATCCTCAGATCATGGGTTGGGCGAACTTGGGTGTTTTCGGGTGGTGCTGCCTGTGGCTCTTGAGTGCGTGCGCCGGCAAGTCACCGCCGCAGATGCTCGCGGTGATCAATCAATTCACCGTCACCGCGCGCTCGCTCGTTTCCGGTGCAGATATTTCTGACAAAGAGAAGTGACTGGTCTGCTTGACCGAATCACGCCATACGTTCAACCGTGCACAGCATGTAAGCATTGGTAGCTCCGCTAGCATCGCGTAGCGGGGGTCGACCCCGATGATGGATGCTTAGAGCATGAGCGCAACCGTTGATGAAGTGGCTGATGCGGCGCACGTCGCTCCGGGTGACATCTTAGTCCTGCTGGCCACGTATCCGGACGAGGTCACGGATCTTTGGGAAGAGAGCGGTGTGCTGAGCAAGGTCGGCATTGACGAGGTGCACGACGTGCTCGATCCGGGGCTGTGTTCGGAAGGTGCCGAGGGCTATCAGCACTACAACGGGCAAGACTAGGCTCGTCTGACCGTCATTGGTCAAAAGCGGCGCCTTTCTCGACTTGTTTTTCCCAGAGTTCGGCGGCGCGGTCGGCTGCGTCGGGTTGGCCGAGCTTGTGATGGATTTCGATGATGTGTTGGTAGATTGATTTGTTGTCGGGGTCGATGGCGCGGGCTTTCTCCAGGACATTGAGTGCTTGTTGAGGGTCGGTGTCGGCGTAGTGCCGCGCGAGGTAACAGGCGGCGTCGAGTGCGTCGCGTTTGGCGTCTTGCCGGTGGGGTTCGATCCACTCGGCGTAGATGCCTTCGCCGAGTTCGCCGGTGTAGTGGTTGAGCGCTTCCTGGTAGACCTGCGCGACCTTATCCGGGTCGGTTGTGTGGTGGCGGCGGTCGAGCGCCTCGCGGAAGTCGCGGTAGTCAATGCGAATGTGGGCGGTATCTAGCTGACACAACCCGGTCCCGATGATCGTGATCGGGTTGGCGATGGCGCCGCCGGTGGCTTGATTGACGCGTTGTTTGAACCGGGTGAAGTTCGTGTTGAGCGTGTTGGTGGGGAGCTCGCGGCGGTTGTTGCGCGGCCAGATGGCCTCTGCCATGGCCTCGCGGGTGGCGCCGTTGGCGTGCACGCCGAGGTGAGTACAGATCTCTTGGAACTTCGGCGTCAATGGCACGGTGACCGGGGCTGGTTGAACGCCTGCGGTGGTGGGTGTGGGGTGCCAGATCGCTCGGGGCGGGCCGAACAGGGACAAGGTCAGGACGCCTGGTGACGCGTCGCCCGGGGCGGTGGTGCCTGGGGTGGAGGCGTCCTCGGCGATGTCCGATGCGGCGGATTCGTCGGTGCAGGCGGGAGCGGCGTAGAGAACCGGTTCCGGATCATCGTCAGCCAGCTGGTTCTGATTGTGGGTTTGCACGCTTCGACCGGCCGTTTCAGCGGCGCCCTGCTCTGGGGTGCCGTCCGTTTGCTGGGGCTGGGCTACGGCGCCGGCGAGCTGCACACGTTCCGCGGGTGCGTCGGGCTCGGGCTGGCTGTTCTGGCCGTCAGACGGTGGCGGGGCGAGGGAGGTGTCGATCGGGTTGTCGAGCATCGTGGCGAGTTGGGAGGCCAGGGCGAACCAATCGGCGGCCGGGAGCGCGTAGCAATTGGTCCCTTCCAGCGGCTCCGTGAGCGAGCCGGCAGGCGGAGTGACAACGATTTCATCTTCGCCTGTGGTGGTATTGAGGACGGTCGTTAGGTTAAGGGTCCGCCCGGTGGGCCACATGCCGAACACCAGCGCGGTGATCCCCCACGATCGGCCTGCGCGGATCAATTCGAGCAGCGCCCGGTGCGACGCGGTCGTGCCCGGTGTCCGGGTCACCAGCATCGTCACGGGCCATTGCGCGTCATGGGTCTGAGCCTGATGATGCTGGCGACGGCTGATTTCGTGCTCGAGCGCGGAGACCGCGTGATCGAGCGTCGGGACGATCCACAGGCCCTCCGGCGTGTCGTCGCCGAGGTCACTGCGCCCGAACAGACGCAACGCATCCGCCGCCGGCAGAAGGACGCGGCCAGCAGGCCGCCCGGTGTCCTCGTCGCCGGACAGCGTGCTGAGGATCAGCGCGCGTCCCACACCATCCGCGCCGTGACCCTGCAGGGCCAACCCACCGGTCTCCAGGATGCGCACCGGCACGCATTGGCCGGTGAGTTCCCCGAGCGGGAGTTCGTAGGCAATCGCCGCCGCGTGAGTGCCTGACCCTGCCTCCTCGGTCTCCCTGGCGTCGCTGGTGCGGATAAGGTCCAACCACCCGTCCCTACCTGCCGTGTGCTGCTGGTTAGGGGTGTCGAGGACTCCTCCGGCGGGCAGCGGCGTCCACTCTTGATCGCTGCCCGACTCGGAGCTCCGCGTGCCGGCTCTGCTGGCGTGCAGGCGCTGGGCGATCGTCGGGATGTGCAGCGTGTCGCGGACACCGCTGCCGATCACGTAACCGCTGGCGTGGCGCAACTTGCGCCGGGTAACCGCGAAAGCGATCGCTGTGACAACGCACGCGGCGAGGAATACACCCGCGCCGAACAGGTAACCGCCGCCCGAGGTCGGCTTCGGGACTACCGGCGCCTCCGGCGCCGGCGCCGGCAGGGCGTTCATGTCCGGCTGCTCAACGGGCGGCTGCGGAAATCCTGGATCGGGCCGGTTGTCCATCGGGGGCTGCTGCGGCTGGCCTGGTCCGGGCATGGGGCTCAGCGTGCCGGGGCCAGGTGGGGGCGTTGTGCCGGGTGGGGAGGCGGACCGGTCGGGTAGTGACGGCCAGCGCGGCGACGGATATGGCCATGGTTGGGAAGGCGTGTCCGGCGCTGGCGTCACCCTGGTGGACTCCGTCGGACCCGACGGCGGCTGCTGCGGTACCGGCGGCGGCGTGGGGCCGGGCGCTGGATGCGGCGTCGGGCCGGGGCTGGTGGAAATAGGCGGCTCAGCGGGCCGAGCGGGTGGCGGCGTTACCTGCGGCGGGTTCGGGCTGGTCGAGCTGCCCGCGGGCGGCGTGGACGGGCTGTGGTTGCCGCTGGGGCCAGGGAACGCCGGCGGGAACGGCGTGGCGGGGCCGGTGGGCGGGCGGTTATGCGTGGGGCTGGCCGGCTCGGGCCGGGTCACATGGGGGACTTGGTTGAGGGTGGGGAAGGTATCCACCGCACCCCGGGAGTTGTTCTCATGCGCCCGAT
>NZ_BAABJP010000060.1:0-533 GCF_039543365.1 Actinospineispora eucalypti | reverse complement strand
CGCAAGCAGCGGCCCGAGCTGTGGAACCTCTACAACGGCCGGCACGCGGCCGGCGAGCACGTGCGGGTGTTCCCCATCTCCAACTGGACCGAGCTGGACGTCTGGCGCTACATCCAGCGGGAGAACATCGAGCTGCCGTCCATCTACTACAGCCACCAGCGCGAGGTGTTCCGCCGCGACGGCATGTGGCTGGCCGAGGGGCCGTGGGGCGGCCCACGGGACGGCGAACGGCTGGAGATGAAAACAGTGCGTTACAGGACCGTCGGGGACGGCTCCTGCACTGGCGCGATCGAGTCCACGGCAACCACCCTGGACGACGTGATCGCCGAGGTCACCGCGTCCCGGCTGACCGAGCGCGGCGCGACCAGGGCCGACGACCGGCTGTCCGAAGCCGCCATGGAAGACCGCAAGCGAGAGGGTTACTTCTAAATGGCCACCCGAGACCTGCTCGCCAGGGTCGAGTCATGAGCAAGGACCTGCTGCGGTTCGCCACCGCCGGCAGCGTGGACGACGGCAAGTCCACGCTGGTCGGC
>NZ_BAABJP010000059.1:0-5713 GCF_039543365.1 Actinospineispora eucalypti | reverse complement strand
CCGCTGGCCGGCAGCTGAGAGCTACTAACCGAACCGCCGGAAACACCGATCACGGGATAGACCCCGGGCGCTGGAAGACGATCTGGTCCACGAATTCGCTCGTTATCCGAAACCGGTTGCGGGGTTTCGTTCCGTGCGGAACCTGGACGGTACTGCCGGTCAAGACCGTCGATGGCTCGATGGCTGCTGGTCAGCGTCGTACGCGGCACCGGAGTGCGGAGTGCTCCAAGAAGACCCTCCGGGACAAGTTCTCCGGCTACAAACTCTCCGGCAGCTAGAAGAGGAGAAGCGCTTCTACCAGCGGAAACGCTATTGTGCTGCCTCGGTGCCCTCTGTGGGGCTCCGGGTCTGGTTGGTGGCTTTGTGTGGGAATCCACGGAACAGTCACGGAACAGATTCGTCCCGGCCGTGGCGCCCGTAGGGCGGAGCCGCCTGGGTGAGCCGCACGTGCCCGGCATGTCCGAACCAGCTGACACGAAATCGAAGCAGTGGGCGTGGAGTGCTCCAAGGCCCACGAGCCTGCGTGTGAGGCTGCAGCGGGACAGCAGGTGCCGGCAGCGGGGGGCGAGGTAGGCGTTCTAGTGCCTGAGGCGGAGGTCGTGGCCTGGCGACGGACGGCATTGAGCCAGTGCTCGCTGCTTCAACCGTCGCGCCTGTCGGCTCGCTGTCACGGCCTCACGACGTCCCGTAGACGTGAAATGGCCCGCTGACCTGCGCACTGGCCTGTATCCGGGCTATGGGCCAGCACGTACGCCCAGCCTCGGGACCTGAATGAGGAGCCGGAGGTCGAGTCGGGCTCGTCGCGACAGTTCGGCCCCGTCGTCCGCGCACTCGTCTGGCTTGGGTGTCGCTACTCTCGGATGGCCGTGATCGACATTGCGGGCCACTGCCGGGGCCAGCTGACGGATACTGGCGGCGTTGCGACGGGCATGGCGCCGCCGCGGGTTCGAGGAATCGTGTACGTCGGATCTGCGCCATCCCCAGCGTGCGTGCTCGCAGTCGGGATACCTCGGCTGGCCTGGCGGGATCGGCTCTGCTCGATGTGTCGATGTTCGCCTGTCACAAGAGCCTGGAAGGCGCCGACCTGGCGTGCGCCGGCCGGCTGGGTCGAAGAGCGCGGCCACGTCGCTGTGCGGCTGGCAATAGTGCAAGGCCGACTCGACGGCGAGGCGCGGTGGCCATTCCGGCAGCGGCGTAGACGCCATGGTCCGCGCAGGGCTTGCTCTGCCTGCGTGGCTGTCGATGGTCTTCGCCGCCGCGGACAGCCGGGGACACACCACAGCGATCCGGCTGGTTGCACGTGCACCGGCGGGGCTGGTGTCTCTCGCGCCTCGCGCTACTTCCACCCCGATTCGCCGATTGCCCTGTGTGCCTGCCCGGAGCACGGTGGGACCCGACCGGCTACGCGATGAGGCGTGTCGGCAGTTCGAAAGGGGGTGGATCGTGTTTGCGCGTTCCACAACGATTCGAGCACGTCAGGAGTTGATCGACGCGGGCATCGCGCATGTCCGTGACGCGGTGATGCCCGCGTTGATGGAGATGGACGGCTGCATCGGCCTGTCCATGCTGGCTGACCGGCAGGGCGGGCGTTGTATCGCGACGAGTGCGTGGCGCGACGAGGAGATGATGCGCGCCAGCGATGCGCGACTGCGGTCGGTCCGCGGCGGGGTCGCCGAGCTGCTCGGCGGCGGTGAGCCCGAGGTCGAGGAATGGGAGATCGCGCTGCTGCACCGCGACCACACCTCCGGTCCCGGGGCGTGTGTGCGCGCCACCTGGGTGCGCATGGACCCGGCCGGCACGGACCGGGCGTTGGACGTCTACCGGTCGCGGGTGCTGCCCGCGTTGGAGGCAATGGACGGAATGTGCAGTTCCAGCCTCTTGATCAACCGTGGTAGCGGGCGTTCGGTGTCGTCGGTGACGTTCGATAGTCCGGCCGCGCTGGAGGGCAGCCGGGAGCGGGCCGCGGCGATCCGTGAGTCCGGTACCCGGGAAGCGGGTGTGGACGTCCTCGATGTCTGCGAGTTCGAGCTGGCTCTGGCCCACCTGCGGGTCCCCGAGATGGCTTGATCACATCGGAGGGCGGCGCCCGTTGGCGTCCCTCGGCACGGCCGTTCAGGCGGTCGTGCCGGGGGGCGTGCACGAACCGCTCCTGGACGTAAAACTCATTAAACCCTATTTTGATGAGGTACTGTCGTCACATGCTGGTCGTTGTGACGCACTGGGTCCACCCGGATGTGACGGCGCGGCTGGCCGAGTTCTGTCACCCGGTGGCGCCGTCGCGGGGGCGGGAGGTGTGGCCACGTACCGAGGTGCTGGCCAGGGCGCGTGACGCGGACGGCCTCGTGGTGTGTATGGCCGACCGGGTGGACGCCGAGCTGCTCGCGGCCTGTCCGCGGTTGCGGGTGGTCAGCGGGGTGTTCAAGGGGGCCGACCTCGTCGACCTGGCGGAGTGCGTGCGGCGCGGGGTGTGGGTGACCGTGTTGCCGGATCTGCTCACGGTGCCCACGGCGGAGTTGGTGGTGGGGCTGGTGCTGGCGCTGCGGCGGCGTCTGGTGGAGGGCGACGCGTGGGTGCGTTCGGGACGGCACGCCGGGTGGCGGCCCCGTTTCTACGGCAGCGGCCTGGCCGGGGCATGCGTCGGCATCATCGGGATGGGTCGGATCGGGCGGGCGGTGGCCGCCCGGCTGCTCGGCTTCGGCGCCAGCCTGGTGTACACCGACCCGGTCGCGCTGCCCGAGCCCGAGGCGTACCGGCTCGGCGCCCGCCGGGTCCTGCTGTCCGAGCTGCTGGCCGGCAGTGACGTCGTGGTGCCGCTGGTGCCGTTGACCGCCGGCACCCGGCGGATGATCGACGCGGCGGCGTTGGGCCGGATGCGGCGGGGAGCGTGCCTGGTGAACGTCGCGCGCGGCTCCGTCGTCGACGAGGGCGCCGTGGTCGAGGCGCTGCGGGAAGACCGGCTCGGTGGATACGCGGCCGACGTGTTCGCCTTCGAAGACACCGCCGCGCCCGGCGCGGCTCCGGTAGAGGTCCCGCCGGGTCTGCTGGCGCACCCCCGCACCGTGCTCACTCCGCACCTTGGCTCCGCGGTCGAGGACGTGCGCCGCGAGATGGGGCTGGCTGCGGCCGAGCAGGTCCGTGCCGCGCTGGACGGCAGGCACCCCGAAGGCGCGGTCACTCCGCCGCGTCGGGTCGAGGGCGCCGGGGAGGCCCCGCGATGAACCTGAATCAGGTCGCCGCGTACGTCGCGGTGCTCGACACCGGCGGGTTCCGCGCGGCGGCCGACCGGCTCGGTGTCACCCAGGGCGCGGTGTCCCAGCATGTCCGCCGGCTCGAGGCGGAGCTGGGCACCAGCTTGATCGAGCGCGCTTCCACCAGGTGCGTGCCCGTCGGGGCGAGCGCGGCGTTCGAGCGCTATGCCCGCGCCATGCTGGAGCTCGCCGACCGGGCGACCCGGCTGTTCAGCGATGCCGAGCTGGTCGTCGGTGCCGCCTCGAACATCGGCATCTACCTGCTCCAACCGGTGATCAAATCGATCGGGCAGGCCCACGCCGAGCGCTACCGCATCCGGCAGCGGATGGGTACCAACCGCGAGATCCTCGACGACCTGGGCGCCGGTGTGGTCGACGTCGCGCTCACCGAGTGGTGGGACCGGCGGCCCGGGTTCGAGGCCACGCCGTGGCGGGACGAACCCCTGGTCGTGATCGTGGGTCCGGACCATCCGTGGACCGCAAGGACGAGCGTGAGTGTTGACGAGCTGGCCGGCCAGACGCTGCTCGGCGGGGAACCGGCCAGCGGCACCGGAACGCTGCTCCAGCGTACGCTCGGCGCCGACGCGGCCCGGCTGCCGGCCGCAGTGAACCTGGGCAGCACCGCCGCCGTCAAGACGGCCGTGCAAGCCGGGCTCGGGGTCTCCCTGGTGCTCGGCGCCGCCGCCGAGGCCGAGGTGGCCGCCGGGCGGCTGCACACCCTCGCGCTCGACGGACCGGAACTGCGCAAGACGATCTGGGTCAGCCACCGCCGTGCGCTGGTGGACGCCGACCCGGCCGCCGCGTTCCGCGGGGCACTGCTCGCCATCGACCCGTCAGCACCGCGCACGTGACCTCCGGCCCCCGCGCGAGTGCCTGCGCCGCGCCGTGGCGGCGGGTGTTCTACGGGTGGTGGATGGTCGCCGGCCTCGCCGTTACCGAGCTGGTTTCGTGGGGCGTACTTGTCTACACCTTCTCGGTGTTCGTGGTGCCCATGCACACCGAGCTCGGTTGGTCGACCGCGCAGCTCAACGGCGCGTACGCCACGGGGGTGGCGGTCTCCGGGCTCGTTGCGGTTCCGGTGGGACGCCGGCTCGCGCGCCACGGCGCCCGGGGGGTCATGACCGCGGGCAGCCTGTTCGGCGTCGCGGCACTGCTGATGTGGGCACAGGCCCATTCCCTGGTCAGCTTCTACGCGGCGTTCGTGCTGGCCGGGCTGGCCATGGCCACCACCCTCTACGAACCTGCGTTCGCTGTCACCGCGACCTGGTTCACTCGCCACCGCGCCCGCGCCGTGCTGGTGCTGACCATCGCCGGCGGCCTGTCCAGCACTGTGTTCGTCCCGCTCACCGGCCTGCTCGTCGGTGCGTACGGCTGGCGCACCACCCTCGTGCTGCTCGCCGTGGCCCTGGGCCTGATCACGGTTCCGCTGCACGCCGGGTTGCTGCGGCGCTGGCCGGCCGACGTGGGAGCACATCCCGACGGACGATCCGCCGACACAAGGCCGCCGGCCCAGCCGGCCAGCACCGGGCCCGCGATCACCCGGCGCGCATCGTTCCGTTGGTTCACCCTCGGCCTGGTCAGCCACACCACCGGGAAACTCGCCGTGACCGTCATCCTGGTCGCCTACCTCACCGACCGCGGCTACCAGCTGTCCCAGGCCACCCTCGCGGCCGGCGCGGTCGGTGGCTTCCAGGTGCTCGGCCGCCTGGCCTGCACCGCACTCCAGCCCCGGGTGCCCGCGCAACGCACGGCAACGCTGCTGTTCGTCGCGCAGGCCCTCGCCCTGCCCGCCCCGCTGCTCAGCACGGGCCACACCCCGGCGGCCACCGTAGCGATCGTCACGCTGGTGGTGTTCTTCGGCCTCGGCTACGGGCTGCCCGACCTGCTGCGCGGCACCGTGCTCGTGGACTACTACGGGCCGTGCGACTACCCACACATCAACGGGATCATCGCCATCTTCCTGGTCGCCGCCCGCGCCGCGGGCCCGCTGCTTGCCGGGCTCGGCGTCACCGTCTCCGGCAGCCACTCGGCCACCCTGATCGGCGCATCCGCCCTGATCGCCATCGGCGCCTACGCCCTGCACCGCGTCGACCGCGCGTTCACCGGCCCGTCACCGACGCCGTGTCGGTGAAGCTGGGCCATGGTCGGGCTCAGGTCTTGCCCGATGAATCCGGACCCGAGGGACGCGTTCGTGTGCATGTCGAAGCCATGCGGGAACCGAAGTGCTGGTGCGGGGGAGTGATCACGACCAGCAGGACTAGCTTGCCGACGCATCCTCGATGCGGGAGGTTGCCCAACCTGCTGACTAAGGGTGTCGATCTTTCTCGCCCGGCGCCGTTTCGGCTGGTCTTGTCCGGTGGCCAGATTTGTGAGCACATCGTGATAGCCGGCTCGCGCCGGCCGGGCTTCCAGCGCATCGTCCATCGGGCGCGGCCTGTCCCGGTGGGGTCCAGGCTGCGGGTCAC
>NZ_BAABJP010000058.1:0-76747 GCF_039543365.1 Actinospineispora eucalypti | reverse complement strand
GGGTGAGCATCCGCACCGCCGACCCGCTGCCGGCCGACGACTACGCGGACAGCCGGGCCACCGGTTCCTTCCTGCTGATCGACCCGCCGACCGGCAACACGCTGGCCGCCGGGCTGGTGGGCAGCCCGTTGAAGGTCACAGCGGTTTGATGCCGCCCGCACTGTCCCCGTTGGGCGCCAAACTGGGCGCCCAACCCAGCGGGCCGGCTGCGCCGGCCCTGATCGCGGTGGCCCACGGCAGCCGGGACCCCCGCTCGGCGGCCACCATCGCCGCGCTGCTGGACGAGGTGCGCCGGCAGCGGCCGGACCTGGACGCGCGGCTGTCCTTCCTGGACCTGAACACTCCCCGGCTGCCCGACGTGCTGAACGCGGTGGCCGCCGACGGGCACCGGCACGCGGTGGTGGTGCCGCTGCTGCTCGGCAACGCGTTCCACGCCCGGGTGGACATTCCCGGCGCGGTGGCGCGCGCCGCGCATCGGCTGCCCCGGTTACACCTGTCCGTCGCCGACGTCCTGGGCGGCGACCCCCGGCTGGCCGACACCGCACTGCGCCGGCTGGCCGAGGTGGCCGGGCCGCTGGACGACCCGTCGCTGGGAGTGCTGCTGGCGGCCACCGGCTCCTCCCACCCGGCGGCGAACGCCGCGGTCCGCCGGCTGGCCGGTTCGCTCGGCCGGCGGCGCGGCTGGCGTTGGGAACGCGCCGCGTTCGCCACCATGGCCGCGCCGAAGGTGCCCGAGGCGATCCGCCTGCTGCGCGCCGCCGGCGCCGAGCGCATCGCCGTGGCCAGCTGGTTCCTGGCCCCCGGCCTCCTCCCCGCCCGGGTCGCGAAGGACGCCCTCGCCACCGACCCCGACGCGCTGGTCGCATCCCCCCTGGGCGCCGACCCGGCCGTGGCCGAAGTCGTCCTGGACCGCTACCAGGCCGCGGCGGCGACGCCCTTTGCCGCCGCGTCCTGAACCAACCAAGTGTGGCGGACGTTCAGCAAGACCTGCCGAAGGCGGAGCTTGCCGCCACCTCAGACGGCCGAGTGACGATACCCGCACAGGTCCGGCGTGCGGCCGGCATCGAACCGGGCCAGACACTCGTGGTCTACGTCGAGCGGGGCCGCGTAGTCCTCGAGGAGCGCGCCCATCTGCTGACCCGCCTGCAGGACGAGGCGATCGCGGCAGCGCAGGCCGCTGGGCACACCGACAGCGCGGTGGCCGAGCTGCTCGCCGACCGGCGCGCCGAAGCCGACCGGGAGCAAGCCGACACATGACCCCCGTGCTCGACGCGAGCGCGGTGCTCGCCCTGTTCTACCGAGAACCCGGCCACGAGCTGGTGAGCGAGGCCCTCGCCGGCTCGGTGATGTCCAGCGTCAGCCTGTCCGAGGTGATCCAGAAGCTGGCGCAACGCGGCCAGCCGGACGCCGTTGCCGCGACCGACGGAATCCGCTCGCTGGGCATCCGGATCGAGCCGTTCACCAGCCAGGATGCCGCTCGCGCCGGGTTACTCTGGCAGCAGACCCGTCACATCGGGCTCTCCCTCGGCGGCCGCGCGTGCCTCGCGGTGACCGAGCGGACGCCGGACGGCGAGGCCGTCACCGCCGACCAGGCCTGGGACAAGCTCGACCTGGGCATCGCGATTCGCCTCATCCGCTAGGTACAAGGCCGTTCAGTTAGGGCGCGGACCGCTTGGGCCGGCGCGGCTCGGGTCCCGCCCGGCGGCTTTTCGGTCGGCGCCCGTGCGGTGCTCACGACCAGCGGTTGGCGTAGCGGCCTTCGTCACGCGGCCTTGCCAACCGCCGAGGCTCCGCGGACGATTCCACGTCGGTTCCTCGTCGAGTGCGACACCAGCCTGGTTCGATCTTGAAAAAACCCATACTGGTGTCGACTTCGACGAATGGGACGAACCGAACTCGACCAACACCGGTCACACTCCGTATCGAGGCTGGCGGCCGGGAGCCTGAACCGCGGCAGGGCGGCCACCGCGCCGCCGTCCAGGCCATCTTTCGAACCCGACCCTCGCCGAACCGGAGGGGCGAAGGCGCCCTGTACGGCCTCTTAACTGGGCGGCCTTGCCGCTAGGTAGTGCCGGGGTCGCGTTGGTAGGTGGCGGGTGGGGTGCCTACCACCTGGGTGAACACCCGGGTCAGGTGGGCTTGGTCGCTGAAACCCAGGTGGGCGGCCAGGTCGGGCCAGCGGATCGGGTGGCCGGAGTGGGCGGCCGCGACGGCGTCCAGGATGCGGAACCGCTGGATGATCCACTTGGGGCCGATGCCCACGTACTCGGTGAACAGGCGCTGCAGGCCGCGGGCGCTCAGCCCCGCGTGACCGGCCAGCTGTTCCACCCGGGTGATCTCGCCGCGCCGCCGGGCCTCCTCGACCAGCGCGGTGACCTCGCGGGCGGTGGCGTCCGGCTTCGGGTCGACGCCGAGCAGACAGTCCTCCAGCGCGGCGACCATCTCGGAGGTGTCGGCGGTGCCCAGGATGCGCGCGGCCACCGGCTCGTCGTCGATGCCCAGCACCGAGTGGGCCGGCTGCACGGTGCCGGAGATGGCGCCCACGGTCCGGCCGAGCAACGGGCGGAACCCGCCGGGGTGGAACGCCGCGCCGAGTACGTGGCCGGCGCCGGTCAGCGTGCGGAAGAACGGCCCCCGGTTCACCCCGTGCACCAGCAGCCGGCCCTCCTCGGCGGCCACGTGCACCCTGGGCTGCGGCACCACCTGCTGCCGGTGCGGTTCCGGCGCCCGCCACCGGACCAGCCAGTAGTAGTCGACGAACTCCGCCAGGTCCGGGCCGGGCGCGACGCGTTCCACCCGGAACACCCGCTCGCCGGCGGCGGGACGCACGACCGCCTCCGGATATCCCTTCGGCGCCGACACGTTGGGTGAGGATAGTCGTCGCGTTTCTTCAAGACCGTTGCCGGCCGCGCTGCCTAGCCTCGGAACCATGAGCTACCAGCACAAGGCCAACGGTCGGTTCAACGTCGCTTCCTGGTCGGAGACCCTGGTCACCGACATCGACGGCACCGGCACCACGGTCGGCGAGACCTACTACCCCGGCCGCGGCCTGACCCGCGCCGAGGTCTCCTACGCGTACACCGGCGACATCGAGGGCACCGGCGAGGTCGTCTACCTGATCGCCTACCGCGCCGAGGCGGCACCGGTGCTCGGGTTCGAGCGCTTCACCGGCTCGATCGCCGGCCACGAGGGCACGTGCGTGTTCCGGCACGTGGGCAGCCAGGACAAGGGCTCGGTGACGGCGCGGATCGAGGTCGTCCCGGAAATGGGCACCGGCGGCCTGGAAACCCTCCGCGGCACCGCCGACCTCAACATCGCCGGCCACAGCGAAACCGGCTACGACCTCACCCTGGCTTTCGACATCTGACCCGCCCGGGCGCCTACCGGGACTCGGTGGGCCAGACGGATTGCCAGGAGCGGTCCTGGCGGGTGTAGTTGAGGACCGGGTCGGGGAGGTCGCCGGTGACCACCTGGGCGACCGTCGTCAGCTCCAGGATCTCCCGGAGGCTGGCCCGGACCGCCACCCACACGTCCTGCAGGTGCCGCGCGGCGCCGCCGTAGGTGTGGTTCTCCGGGCGCTGGCCCCGGACCAGCGCCAGCGGGCCGTCGGTGACCCGGATGACGTCGGCCAGCGAGATCGCGTACGCCGGGCGGGCCAGCCGGTGGCCGCCGTCCCGGCCCCGGCGGCTCTCGATCAGGCCGGCGCGGCGCAGCTCGACCAGGATGCCGTCCAGGAAGGTGCGCGGGATGTCCTGCGCCGCCGCGATCTCGTCCGCCTTCACCGCGCACTGCTCAGGCGCCGCCGCCAGCAGGCACAGCGCCCGGAGCGCATAGTCCGCCCTGGCCGAGATCTGCACCTCTCCATCTTGGCCCATCCACCGAGGCCGGTCTCACACCGGTGACCTGGCCATTTTGTTGACTATGCGGCTCAGGAATGTAAGCATCGATGGGTGAGCATCCGCTATCAGGTGAATCGCGCGGACCGGCCTTCGCTGGTCCGCCGGTTGCACGTCGACCTGATGCGGGTGTTCGCCGCCGCCTGCCGCTGACCGGATTTGCGCGTACCCCGCAACGAGTCAACCCGTGAGGCAGGCATCAAATGGCGCACGTCGACTGGCCGCTGACCGTCGCCGGTCTGTTGGTCGGCCTGCTCGTCGGCCTCACCGGGATGGGCGGCGGCGCGCTGCTGACGCCGGTGCTGGTCCTGCTGTTCCGGGTCGAGCCGCTGGCCGCGATCTCCTCCGACCTGTTCACCTCGCTGGTGATGAAGCCGGTCGGCGGCGCGGTGCACCTGCGCCAGCGGACCGTGCACTGGCGGCTGGTCGGCTGGCTGGCCGTCGGCTCGGTGCCGGCGGCGTTCCTCGGCGCGGTGGCGATCGGCACGCTGGCGCACCGGGCGGGCCTGCAGGACAACCTGAAGCTGTTCATCGGCTGGGCGCTGTGCGCCTCGGTGACGCTGATGTTCCTGCGCCTGGCCCTGGACCGCCGGAACCGCCAGCGCGACGCCGCCAACGGCACCGCCGAAAACGAAGAACCGGTGCGGATCCGGGTGCCCCGGACCCTGGCGATCGGGGTGGTCGGCGGCTTCGTGGTCGGCATGACCTCGGTCGGCGCCGGCTCCCTGATCATCGCGCTGCTGCTGCTCGCCTACCCCGCGCTGCGCCCCGCTCGGCTGGTCGGCACGGACATCGTGCAGGCCATCCCGCTGGTCGCCTCGGCCACCCTGGGCCACCTGCTGTTCGGTGACGTGCAGTTCGCGCTGACCACGTTCCTGCTGCTCGGCGCGTTGCCCGGGGTCTACCTGGGCGCCCGCTGGTCGGCCCGGGGTCCTTCGGCGGTGATCCGGCCGGTCATCGCGGCGGTGCTGCTGGCGTCCGCGCTGGCCCTGCTCAAGGTGGGCACGCCGGTGATCCTGCTCGGCTCGGCGGCCGCACTGGTGCTAATGGCCGTCCTGCAGCGTCCCCGCAAGGTCGACCCCGCACCGCTCTCGCCCGAACTCGAACCCGTTCGCTGAACAAGCAGTTCCACGAGGAGATCCCGACCGATGTGCATCAGCTCGCCCATCCGGCCCTTTTTGTTGACTATCTAGCTCAGGAAAATCAGCAACACCACCGTTCCGCCCCCGAGTCAAGATCAAATCGATCGGATCCCGCCACATGACGCGCCGCCTCCGGATTCTCGCCTCGCTCCTCGCCGTGCTGGCCACCCTCGCCGCGTGCTCGCGGGCCGACCGCCCCGCCGACTCGGCCGCGCCGGCCAGCGAAGGACCGGCCGCCGAGCTGCGCCTCGGCTTCTTCCCCAACATCACCCACGCACCCGCCCTGATCGGGCTGGACAAGGGCTACTTCGCCAAGGAACTGGGCAACACCAAGCTGGTCACCCAGCAGTTCAACGCCGGTCCGGAAGCGGTCAACGCGCTGCTCGGCGGTTCGCTGGACGCCAGCTTCATCGGGTCCAGCCCGGCCATCAACGCGTTCGCCAAGTCGAAGGGCGCGGCGGTGCGGCTGATCGCCGGCTCCACCTCGGGCGGCGCGCAGTTGGTGGTCAAGCCGGACATCACCGGCCCGGAGCAGCTGAAGGGCAAGACCATCGCCACCCCGCAGGCCGGCAACACCCAAGACGTGGCACTGAAGAAGTGGCTCAAGGAGCACAACCTGCCGCGGGGCGCGGACGGCGTGACCGTGCAGAACCTGGACAACCCGCGCACCCTCGACCTGTTCAAGTCCGGCCAGGTGGCGGGCGGCTGGCTGCCCGAGCCGTGGAGCTCGCGGCTGGTGGACGCCGGGGCCAAGGTGCTGGTGGACGAGCGGACGCTGTGGCCGGGCGGGCAGTTCCCGACCACCGTGCTGATCGTGCGGACCGAGTTCCTCCAGAAGCACCCGGACACGGTGGCCGCGCTGCTGCGCGGCACCCGGCAGGCGATCGAGTTCGCCACCGCCAACCCGGCCGAGGCCAAGACGGTGACCAACGACTCGATCAAGAAGCTGACCAACGCATCGGTGGCCCCCGCGGTGCTCGACCGGGCGTTCTCCGAGCTGACCTTCGGCCTGGACCCACTCGCCGCGACCTTCCCCCAGCTGTCCAAGGACAGCGTGACCGCGGGCGCGACCCCCACCGAGACCGACCTGGCCGGGTTCGTGGACGTCACCCAGCTGAACAAGGTCCTGCAGGGCAACGGCAAGCCGACGGTGAGCGCCGCCGGCCTCGACAAGTCACAGAGGTGATCCGGCGATGACCGTGACTGTGATCAATCAGCAGCTTCGGACGGCCGCCCCGGCGGTCCGGCTGGCCGGCGTCGGCAAGACCTTCGGCACCGGCCCGAGCGCGGTCACCGCGCTGCGCGACATCGAGCTGACGGTGCGCCCGGGCGAGTTCGTCTGCCTGCTCGGCGCGTCCGGGTGCGGCAAGTCGACACTGCTCAACCTGGTTGCCGGGCTGGACCGGCCGAGCCTCGGCGAGGTGCGGCTGGCCACCGGGCGGCCGTCGTTCATGTTCCAGGAGCCGGCATTGCTGCCCTGGCTGGACGCCGCGCGCAACGTCGAGCTGCCACTGCGCCTGAACGGGGTCGGCAAGACCGCCCGCCGCCGCCGGGCCGCCGAGCTGCTCGAGCTGGTGCGCCTGGAGGGTCAGGGCAGCAAGCGGCCGCACGAGCTGTCCGGCGGCATGCGGCAGCGGGTCGCCCTGGCCCGCGCGCTGGCGCACGCCACCCACCCGGAGAATCCGGACGACTCGGGCCTGCTGCTGATGGACGAGCCGTTCGCCGCGCTGGACGCGATCACCCGGGACGTGCTGCAGGGCGAGCTGCTGCGGGTGTGGCGGGCCACCGGTACCACGGTCCTGTTCGTCACCCACGACGTGCGCGAGGCCCTCCGGCTGGCCCAGCGGGTGGTGCTGCTGTCCTCGCGGCCGGGCACCGTGGTCGGCGAGTGGGCCGTCGGGGACGAGGACCTGCACGACGAGATCACCGGACGGCTGCGCGAGGTGATCAGCCGCCATGCCGCCTGAGCTCACCGAACTGGAGCGCGGGAGGCCCACCGCCGACGACGCGGCCGCCGTCGCCGGGCTGGACGCGCTGGACACCCCGACCGTCCAGCGGGCGCCGTGGACGCGCCGGGCGCTGGCCGCCGGGCTGCCCCCGCTGGTCGCGGTGCTGCTGTTCCTGGCCGTCTGGCAGGCGCTGTGGGCGGCCGCCTTCTGGCCCGAGTTCAAGCTGCCTTCCCCAGCCTCGGTGTGGCAGGCGGTGGCGGCGGAGGTGGCCACCGGCCGGGTCTGGTCCGTCCTCTGGACCTCGGTCAGCCGGGCCTTCCTCGGCTTCTTCATCGCCCTGCTGATCGCCACCCCGCTGGGCCTGCTGGTGGCCAAGGTGCGCGTGGTGCGTTCCGCGATCGGCCCGCTGTTGCAGGGGCTCCAGAGCCTGCCCTCGGTGGCCTGGGTACCGGCCGCCGTGCTCTGGTTCGGGCTGACCGACGCCACGATCTACTTCGTGGTGCTGCTCGGCTCCATCCCGTCCATCGCCAACGGCCTGGTCGCCGGCATCGACCAGATCCCGCCGATCCTGCCCAGGGTCGGCCAGGTGCTCGGCGCGCGCGGCCTGACCAGCGCGCGGCACATCCTGCTGCCCGCCGCGCTGCCCGGTTACCTGGCCGGCTGCAAACAGGGCTGGGCCTTCTCCTGGCGCTCGCTGATGGCGGCGGAGATCATCGCCGCCGGGCCGCTGCTCGGCCTGGGCCTGGGCGCTTACCTGAAGGAAGGCAGCGACTTCAACAACATGCCCACGGTGATCGCCGCGATCTTCCTGATCCTGCTGGTGGGCATCGGTATCGAGCTGTTGCTGTTCCGTCCGGTGGAGAAGCGGGTGCTGCGCGCCCGCGGCCTCGCCACCGGCGTGTGAGGACGGAGGTCCACGATGAACGAGGACTGGGCGGCGACGATCGTCGGGTTGGTCCTGCTCGGCCTGGTGCTGGCCGGTGCGCTCCCGGGCTGGTTGGTGCCGTGACCAGCGAGGAGACCAGCACCCGCGAGGCCGAGGCGCCCGAGCGGCCTTCGGCGGGCTGGACGGTCGCCGGGCTGCTCGTGGTGGTCGCGCTGGCCGCGCTGACCCGGTTCCTGGAGCAGTACGTGCCGGCGGCCACCAAGGGCTCCGGGTTCGGCAACATCGCCAAGTCCATCGAGTACCCGGTGTACGCCATCCTGCTCGGCCTGCTGGGCAACGCGGTGCTCACCGCGACCGGGCTGCGCGACCGGATGGCCGCCGCGTTCCGCACCGAGTTCTTCATCAAGACCGGCCTGGTGCTGCTCGGCGCCTCGATCAACCTGGCGGTGATCGTCAGCGCGGCCGGACCGGCGATCGTGCAGGCGGTGCTGCTGATCACCATCGTGTTCGGGTTCACCTGGTGGCTGGGTGGCCGGCTCGGCCTGGACCACAAGCTGCGCGCGCTGCTTTCCTCGGCGGTGTCCATCTGCGGGGTGAGCGCGGCCATCGCGGCGGCGGGCGCGGTGCAGGCGAAGAAGGAGCAGCTGGCCTACACGGCCAGCCTGGTGATCATCTTTGCCCTGCCGTCCATCTTCATCCTGCCCGCGCTGGCGCACTGGTTCGGCCTCTCCCAGCCGGTGGCCGGGGCATGGATCGGCGGCAACATCGACACCACGGCGGCGGTCACCGCCGCCGGCACGCTGGCCGGTGAGCAGGCGTTGCAGATCGCCAGCATCGTGAAGGTCACGCAGAACGCGCTGATGGGCGTGGTGGCGGTGGCGCTGACCGCCTACTTCGCGTTCCGGGTGGAGCGCTCGGCCGACTCACCCCGGCCGAGGGCGATCGATCTCTGGCACCGTTTCCCCAAGTTCGTGCTCGGCTTCGTGGCCGCGTCGGTGATCGCCACCGCCTACCTGGGCGCGGTGGGTTCGGCCGCCGGCAAGCCGGCCATCGACACGGTGAACGACCTGCGCACGCTGTTCCTGATCCTCGCGTTCGTGTCCATCGGGCTGGAGTTCCGGGTGTCCTCGCTGCGCGAGGCCGGCTGGCGGCCGATCGGCGTGTTCGGCACGGCCGTGGTGGTGAACCTGGCGATCGGCCTCGGCCTGTCCGCCCTGCTCTTCGCCAACTTCTCCGCCGGCTGACTTTCAGAGGGAGATGACCACCAGCCGGTCGGCCAGCTTGTGCAGATCTCCCGGGTCGGTGGTCACCACGACACCACCCAGTCGCAGCGCCAGGGCCACGACGATCGCGTCCACGGCATCCCGGGTTCCGCTCTCGCCGAGCAACACGCCGGCCGTCTTGGCGAACTGCTCGTCGACCGGGTCGAGCACGCATCCGCGCAGCACCTGACCGACCCGGGCCTGGCGCGCGCCGTTGCGCCACACCTGGGTCAGCACCGGTGTCGGTACGACTATCCGGCGCTCCTGGGCCAGCGCCTGCGTGTGCAGCGCGCGAAAACTCCGCTCGCCGCGATCCGCGGCAACCAGCGCACCCGCGTCGTACACCAGAGGGGTAGGCATCCGCCCAGGTCAGCCCGCCAGGCGACGTGCGGCGCGCTGCGCGAGCACGTCGGCACGGGCGAGTTCCGCCGCCGCCTCGGCCAGCTCGTCGTCCGTGAGCGGTCCTTCGTCGCGAGTCCACTCGGCCATTGCCGCCTGACCGTCTTCGATGCGCGCGCGTTCCTCGGCGGCCTGGGCGATCCAGGTGGAGAACGGAATGCCGGCCTCCCGCGCCCGCTGCGCCAGACGCTCAGCCAGCTGCTCCGGGAGAGTGATCGTCACCTTTTTCGCGGCCATTCCACCACCATACTCCGATATGGCATGTGCCCGTACTCCGATATGGCTTCACCGGTTCTCATGCGGCGTCGGGGCTGCCGGAGGGAGAGGGCGGGCGGCGGGGATTACCAGGGTGGCGACCGCCAGGACGCCGAGAACCACGAACAGGGCGCGCAGGATGCCGGTGTGCTCGGCCAGGAAGCCGATCAGCGGCGGACCGGCCAGGAAAGCGGTGTAGGCGATCGAGCTGACCACGCTCACCCGGACCGCCGAGCGGGCCGGGTCGTCGGCGGCCGCACTCATGCCGACCGGGAACCCGAGCGAGGCGCCGAGCCCCCAGAGCAACGCGCCGACCAGCACCAACCACACCGACGACGCCAGCGTGACCAGCAGCAACCCGGCGAGCGCCAGCACGGCGGTGGTCCGCAGCACGGCCACCCGCCCGAACCGGTCCAGCGCCGCGCCGCCGGACAGCCGTCCGGCGGTCATCGCGGCGACGAACGCGCCGAAGCCGAGCGCGCCGAGCACCTCGCCGGTGCCGTGACCATCCACCAGCGCGACGGCCAGCCAGTCGTTGGCGGTGCCCTCGGTGAACGCGAAGCACAGGGTGAGCACGCCGATCAGCAGCGTGCGCGGCTCGCGCCAGGCCCGCAGCCCGTCGGAGCGGACCCGCACCGCGCCCGGTTCCGGCTCGACCACCGGCAGGAAGTACCGGACCGCGAACGCCATGCTCACCGGGGCCAGCACCGCGGCCGCCGACACCTGCACGGCCAGCGGCAGGCCGGCGGCCGCCGCGCCCGCGCCGATGCCGCCACCGGCCACCGTGCCCAGGCTGAACGCGGCGTGCAGCCGAGGCATCAGCGAGCGCCCCCTGCGGTGCTCCACCTCCGCGCCCTCGACGTTCATCGCCACGTCCCAGTTGCCCATGCCCATGCCGGTGAGCGCCAGGCCGGCCGCACCCGGCCAGACGTTGCCGGTGGCCAGCGCCAACGCCAGGCCGGCCAGCCCGACGCCGACCACCAGCGAGCCCAGCAGCACCACCCGGGCCGCGCCGAGCCGGTGCACCAGCGGGCCGGACGTGGGCAGCGCCAGGCACGCCCCGCCGGAGAGGCAGAGCAGCAACAGGCCGAGCTGCGCCGAGGAGAGCCCCAGCGTGTCCCGGGCCGCGGGCGCCCGGGAAAGCCAGGAGGCAAAGCACAGCCCGTTGACGCCGAACGCCGCGCCGACGGCCGTGCGCGCCCGGGCCAGCTCGGCGCGCCGCGCGCCGGTCAGCAAGTCGGTCACCGATCCCCCACATCGATCGAATCGATTCGATGAGGCCACGGTACCTCGTCGGCCACCGCCGCCGATACCGGTTTTCCCGCCGGCCGGGTCACACACGAATGCCGAACGGGTTTATCCGTGTTCGCCTAATAGCATGATCTCGCGCGCCGCCGTCACCAATTGCCGCATTCCACATCGCGCATATCCCAGACATTCCCGCGGCCGGCCCGGACGTACCCCCGAGTGGTCACCGCGACTACCCCGGAACCCCTTTCCGGCCGATCGACCTCGATCTTCGTCACCCGGCCCGACAGGCGCCGCGACGTGCCGAAGCGCCGCGTGCACCGGCCGTGACCGGCACGACGGAGCGCTCCCGGCCGAACCGGGCCGGCCGGGGGTTCAATCCGCGCCCTACGCGGGATCAACACAGTGTTGAATCAACTAATCTGGCGGTGGATTCCGGTCCCGGATGGCGGATAGGCTCTCGGCGTCGCTAGCGGGGGCGGATTCCCCCACACCCGTGAGTGGAATGCACCCCCGCCACCGAAGGGACCTCGTTGCGGCTCTTGGTCATCGAAGACGGCGCCGACATGGCGGAAGCCCTCGGCGCGGCCCTCGGCGCCGCGGGGCACACCTGGAAGGTCGTCAGCCGGGGTTCCGATGCGCTGACCCAGCACCGCGAGTACCAGATGCTGCTGCTCGACCTGGGGCTGCCGGACATGGACGGGTTCCAGGTCCTGACCAAGCTGCGCGCGGTGAGCGCGGCGCCGATCATCGTGCTCACCGGGCGGCGCGAGGAGCGGGACGTGGTACGCGCGCTGCGGCTGGGCGCGGACGACTACCTGATCAAGCCGTTCCGGCTGTCCGAACTGCTCGCCCGGATCGACGCGGTGGCCCGCCGGCGCAGCCTGCCCCCGACCCAGCCGCTGGCGCCGATCGAGGCCGACGGGCTGACCATCGACCTGGCCGCCCGGACCGTGCGGCGCGGCAGCTCCGACGTCCCACTCACCCGCACCGAGTTCGACGTGCTCGCGGTGCTCTGCGAGCGGCCCGGTGAGGCGGTGAGCCGCGAGCTGATCCTGGACCGGGTGTGGGGCGACACCGGCGCGAGCACCTCCCGGTCGCTGAGCGTGCACCTCACCCAGCTGCGGGCCAAGCTGGACTCACCCGGGCTGATCAAGACGCTGCGCGGGCACGGATACCGGTTCAACTGAGAGCGCGCGCCACCTCGTCGGCCTGGCCCGGTCCCACGGTGACCGCGCGCGGCGGTTCGGTGCCGAACAGCTCGGCGCACGCCCTGACCACCTCGGCGTCGGTCACCTCGGCCAGCCGCTCGGACAGCCCGGTGACCGAGTCCACCGCCGCACCCCAGGCGAGCGCCTGGCCCAGCGCGTCGGCGAGCGCGGCCGGGGCGTCGGTGAGCGAAAGCGCCTGGGCGGCGCAGTAGCGGCGCACCGAGGCGATCTCCGCGCTCCCCGGCGGGTCGGTGACCAGGCCGGCGATCCGGCCGGCGATGTCCTTCGCCGCCGGGCCGAGCATCCCGGGCCGCACCACCGCCCGCACGTAGCACCGGCCGGCGCCGAGAAACCCGTCGCGGCCGCAGTAGGCCTGGTAGTCCCGCCCGCCGCCGGCCGACAGGCGGGCCTGGTACGAGCCGCCGAGCACCCCGGTCGCCAGGTACCGGGCCGGGTCGGCGTAGCGGATCTCCGGGTGCACCCGGTAGAGGGTCAGGTGGTCCTCCGCCGGAGCTGCCCGGGGCACCGCGAGCACCGGGGGCGCCACGTCCGGTCCGGGCATCGGCGCCCGCCCGGCGCCGAGGTCGAACCCTCGGGCGCCGAGCACGTCCTCCACCGCCGCCGCGACCTCGGCCGGGTCGGCCGCCGAGACCAGCACGGCCACCGCCCCCGGCGCCACCAGCTGGGCCAACCCTTCGATCACGCCGGCCGGCTCCGGGGACAGCCGGCAGCGCCGCCACGCCACGTCGGCCAGCGCGAACGCGGACAGCTCCGCCACGGGCGGGTGGTCCCGCGGCGGCGGGCGGTCCGGCGGCGGGTGGTCCGACAGCGGCGGGTGGTCCGGCGGCGGGGGGTGGTCCGACGGCGGGAAGTGGTCCGGCGGCGGCGCCGGGGCGGCAAGCAGGTCGGCGAACGCGGCCAGCCAGTGCCGCAGCCGACCGGCCGGGGCGTCCCCGATCAGGTCCAGCCACTGCCCGTCGGTGGCCAGTTCGAGCGTGCCGCCGAACGCCTCCACCTTGCTCTTCGCACCGCTCACGGAAGGCAGCCGGGCGGCGAGTAGGTGCGCCCCGCCGGGGGCGGCGATGCCGGCCGCGCCGAGCGGCCAGCGCACCCGCAGCTGGGTCAGCGTGGCCCTCGGGTCCGGCAGCGCGACCAGTCGGCCGTCCCCGTTCGGCTGGTCCAACAACTCGGCCCGGAGCGGCCGTCGGCCGGGTTTCGGCCCCCGGGCCGGCGACCGGCCGGAAACCGGGTCGCCGGCGTTCGGCCGGCCGGGATGTCGGTCGCCGGCATTCGGTCGGCCGGGATGTCGGTCGCCGGCGTTCGACCGCTCGGAAAGCGGCCGGCGCTCGGTCGGCTGCCGGGACAGCCGCCGCGCCAGGGCCGGCCACCGGGCGGAAGTTGGGTGCCGGCCGGTGTCCGGGACCGGCCGGCTTCGCCTCGCATCCGGCGGCCCCACCGGGCCGGACGCGACGCGGGTCGGTGCGCCGGGCGGGAGCCACTCGGCGAAGCCGAGCTGCCCGGCGGGATCGGCCGGCCCGAAGTGACTGAACCGGCCTGCTGAAGGCACTGAATCAGGTTGGGGGGTGCGTTCGGTGGGCAGGGTGGGGGGAGCGGGGCGGGTGCGGCGGTCGGCGGGGGTCATTTCGACGATCGCCCAGGGGGTTTCGGCCAGGTCGGCGGCGGCGGCGCGCAGCGCTTGCGGCTCGGTGGACCGCCAGAGGGCGGGGAGCTGGTCGAGCAGCTCGGGCCGGCCGAACAGCACCTCCCAGCGCCCCAGCGCCCGGCACCGGGCAGCCGGCTCGGCGTGCCTGCGGTGGTGGGCGGCGACCAGGCCGGCAACGCTCCGGTCCAGGTCGGCGGCCAGCTCCTCGTCGGTGGACAGCCGGCGCAGCGCCTGGTCCACGTCGGCCGGGAAGCTCGCCGGGCGGTCCCGCCCGGCGAGCAGTGCGGTGATCACCAGTGTGTCCGGCGCGAGCGCGTCCAGCGGGTCGAAGAACCCGCACGCGGTGTCCACCCCCGGCCGGTCCAGCCGCCGGGGCAGCATGCTGGCCAGCACCTGGTAGGCGAGGTAGCGGGGCAGCTCGCGCAGCGGGTCGGGCAGCACCGCGCCCAGCGCCACGGCGGTGCGCCGCACCCCCGGTTCCCCGCAGGACAGCCAGCGCCGCTCGCCGGGCGGCGGCTCCCGGGTGTCCGGCACGGTGACCGGCCGGTCCGGGATGTCGCCGAACAGCTCGTCGGCCAGCGCGAGGGCGCCCGCCGCGGTCACCCCGCCGCTGATGGTGAGGACCGCGTTGGACGGCGTGTACCAGCGGTGGAAGAAGGCGTAGCAGTCCTCCGGGGTCACCCGGGCCAGCCGGGCGACGTCCCCGTAGCCGTCGTGCGCGTTGGCGTGCGTGCGGAACAGCACCGCCGGCAGCAGCGGCCACGGGAACCCGCCGTACGGGCGGTCCACGGTCATCGCCCGGATCTCCACCGCGACCCCGGCCAGCTGCTCGGCGATGCTGTCCGGCGTGAACGCCGGCGCGCGCATCCGGTCCGCCTCCCGGAACAGCGCCTCGCGCAACACCGGGGCGGGCACGATCTGGAAGAACTCCGTGTAGTCCTGGTGGGTGTGCCCGCCGGCCTGTCCACCCACCGCGTACACCTCGGGGAAGAACGCACCGATCGGCAGGTGCCGGCTGCCCCGGAACATCAGGTGCTCGAAAAGGTGCGCGAACCCCTCCCAGCCGGGCGGCTCGGTGCGGAAACCGACGCCGTAGTGCACGCCGACCGCCACCCGGGCGCATTCCGGGCGCTCGTCCACCAGCACCCGCAGCCCGTTGCCCAGCCGCGCGCGGATCACGCGGCCGCCTCGCAGGCGTGCATCACCGCGCGCAGCATGCCGGCGTAGCGCGCGCACTCCGCGTCCGACCAGCGCACGTAGCAGAGGAAGTCGTGCAGGTGCAGGGCGATGCGCAGTGCGGCCATCCGGTTCACCTCGACGCCGAACTCCCGCCCGTAGCCGTCCCGCAGCGCCGCGACCAGCTCGGACCACGGCAGCGCCGCCGGCCGGCAGCTGGCCAGCTCGGTCAGCTCGCCGACCACCCAGCCGACGTCGGTGTACCAGGGCGCATGGCCGACGTCCTCGCCGCACAGCAGCACCGCGCGGGTCAGCCCGGCGTCGGCGGCCAGCGAACCGAGCCCCGGCGCGCCGTGCACCGGGCAACGGCCCGGGTCGGCGGCGACCGACCGTTGCCAGGCCCCCAACGCGGCCCAGCGCTCGCCGCCGAGCGCCTGGCGCAGCCGTGCCGAGCCGCGCCGGCCGGTGGCGGTCGGCGCCCGACCGTCCAGCCAGTCGCCCAGCCGGCTCAGTCCGCGGGTCGGGGCCACCGCCGGCGCAGCCGGCGCAACAGGCCGGGCGCCCAGTTCGGCGCCCGATGGAGACACCGCCGGCTCGGCGCCATCGGCGGGCAATGCGTGCAGCATGCGCAGACACTCGCCGAGCCCCCGCATCAGCTCCGCCGGCCGCGCCCGCTCCGGGACCTGGTCGGACAGCAGGACGGCAGCCACCGAGACCGGCCCGGGCGCCCGGTACAGGCGGGCCACCGGGTCCGGCTCGGCCACCGCGGTCCCGACCGGGCCACCCACCCGCGCGCCCCCCTCGTGCAACGCGCGGGTCAGTTCCTCGGTCGGGACCGCGAACGGCGCCGGGGCCAGGGGACCCGTCGTGCGCCGCCATACGTAGCGCGGTACGCGCTCGCCGAGCGCGCGCCCAGTTAGGCGCGCGCGGGAGTCACTGCGCGGTCCGCGCTCGCCGAGCGTGCCCCCAGTTCGGGGCACGCGGGAGTCACTGTGCTCGGTCCAGATCTGGGTGCGGAGCAGGCCGGTGCCGTACACCACCACGTCGTTCGCGTCGTTCACAGTCCACGCCCCAGGCTCGCCACCACCGAGTCGGACGGCCGGCGCAACCGCTCGGCCAGCACCAACAGGTCGGGCAACAGCGCGGGCACGCCGTCCGTGGGTTCACCGTCGGTGAGGCTGACCCCCCACCGGGTGGGCGCGACCGCCACGTTCTCCCGGGAACCGAGCAGCTCGACCGCCCGGCGGAACGCGTGGCAGCGCACCCCGCCGGGCGGGAGCGCGGGCGCCAGCACCACCGGCGCCTCGGTGCACTGGGCGGCCAGCAGGGACGGCGTCCCGGCCAGCCCGGCGGCGAACCGGGACAGGTAGTCCAGGGTCGCCGGGAACACCAGGATCGCCTGCGCCCAACGCTGCCACTCCACGTGCACCGCCCGCCCGTCGTCCGACCACCGGTCCGGCGCCACCGGCGCGGCCAACCGGGCGGACAGCGCGGCCGGGCTGACGAACCCGGCGGCGGTCGGCGTGAGCACCACCCTCAGCTCCAGGTCCGGGTAGGACTCGCGCAGCCAGGTCACCCAGAACGGGGCGTCGGCGGCGGAGATCGAACCGGTGACCACCAGCAGCAGTCGCTGCAGGTCACAGCTGGGCGGCCCCGGCACGCCATCCGGCCCGGCACTCATTGCGCGACCGCCTCCAGGATGGCCCGCAGCTCGTCCAGCGCGGTGTCCAGGCCGGCGGTCAGGCAGACCCCGGTGAGGTTCAGCACCACCTCGTCCACCCCGGCCGCCGCGAACCCGGCCAGGCCGGCGGCCAGCGCCCCCTGGTCACCGGAGAGGAACGCCCCGCCGGCCAGCAGCTCCTTCGCCGAGCGACGCGGGTCGCCCGGGTCCACCTGGATACCGGACCGGCGCAGCATGTCCTGGTAGTGCGGCATGCGCAGGTGTCCCGCGTTGCCCGCGAGCACCAGGTCCACCGGGTCGCGCCCGGGCCGGTCCAGCGCCACCGGGACGACCGCCGCCACCCTCGGCGGGGTCCGGTCGCCGGCCCCTTCGGCAAGAGAAGGCCCCACCACCCCGGCCAGGTAGTCGGCCGGGGTGAGCCAGGTGATCGCCACTTCGGCCAGCTCGCCGGCCAGCCGGGCCATCGCGGGCCGCAGCACCCCCAGGCCCACCTCCACCTCGGCGTGCGGCAGCGGCGGCAGGTCGGCGTGGCAGCTGTAGTACTCGCCGTCCCGCTCGGTCGCGCCGGTCCGCAGCAGGTCGGTGACGACTCCCAGGTACTCCCGCACCGCGCCGAGCTGGCTTCGGTACGGCGCACCGAGCACCCGCTGCTGGAAGATCGTCGCGCCCGGGCCGAAGCCGGCCACCACGCCGTGCCCGGTGATCCCGGCCAGTGAGCGCGCCTGGATGGCCGCCTCGAACGGGTGCCGCAACGGCATCAGCGTCACCCCGAACCCGACCGGCATCCGGAACCCGGCCCCGGCCAGCTGGGCGAATGTCTGGTACGACTCGGCCAGCAGCGACTGCCCGTGCCACAGCCGGTGCGCCGGGCCGTACTGCACCAGCCCGGCCACCCGCGGCGCCTGCTCCGGGCGGGTCGGCATGAACGGCAGGTAGACCGAGTAGGTGGTCATTTCGGCGCGCCGTTCACTCCGGCCAGCTCCCGCTCGCCGAGCTGCAGCCGGACCAGTTCGGCGTACAGGTCGCACCCGGCGAGCAGCTCGGCGTGGCTGCCCTCACCGCGCACTCGGCCGCCGTCGAGCACGATCACGTGGTCGGCCTCGCGGACCGTGGACAGCCGGTGGGCCACCACCAGCACGGCCCGCTCCCGGGCGATGTCCGCGATGACCGCGCGCAGCCGGTGCTCGTTGGCCGCGTCCAGCGCCGAGGTCGGCTCGTCCAGCAGCAACAGCGGCGCCTCACTCAGCAGCGCCCTGGCCAGCGCCAACCGCTGGCACTGGCCACCGGACAGACCCCGGCCGACCAGCAGCTCGGTGTCCAGGCCCTCCGGCATGTCCCGCACGTCCGCGGCCATGCCGACCTTGGCCAGCGCGGCGAACAGCTCCGCGTCGGTGCGCGGCTCGGCCAGACCCAGCCGCAGGTTGGTGCGCACGGTGTCGGGCAGCAGCGTGGAGTCCTGGTCCACGTAGGCGATCCGGCTCCGCAGGTCGTCCAGGTCGGTGCCCCGGACGTCGTGCCCGAACACCCGCACCGCGCCGGACTCGGCGGTGAGCAGCCGCTCGGCCAGGCGCAACACGGTTGTCTTGCCCGAACCGGAAGGCCCGACCAGCGCGGTCAGCCCGACCGCCGGCACCTGGAACGAGACGTCCCGCAGCGCCGGGCTGGCCGACCCGTAGCCGGCGGTGACCCGGTCCAGCCGGACCACCGGTTCGGTGGCGGCCGGCGCGGGACGGTCCGTCCCGGCGAGGGTCTCGGCCGCCTCGGTGGGCCGACGCAGCAGGTCCTCGAACCGGCCCTTCGCGGTCATCCCGGCCTGCACGGTGGACAGCCCGGACGCGGCCATCACCAGCGGCGCGGTGAGCTGGAACAGGTACAGCAGGAAGCCGACGAAGTGCGGCAGGCTGAGCGCGTCGGAGGCCAGCCGGGCACCCCCGGAGATCAACACGGTGAGCAGCGCGACCTGCTGGCCCAGGTTGATCACCGGCACCATCAGCGACTCGTACCGGGCCCCGGAGACGGCCACCCGGCGCAACTCCTCGACGTCCGAGGCCAGCCGCGCGGACTGCCACGCCTCGGAGCGGGTGGACTTGATCACCGTCAGCGCTTCGAGCGTGCCCACGAACCGGTGCATCAACGCGCCGAGGCGCTCCTGCATCGCCCGGTACCGCAGCCGGAGCATGGCGATCACACCGATCACCAGGATCACCGCCACGGAGAACCCGGAGATCGTGACCAGCAGCAGGACCCAGTCCAGCAGGCCCATCATCACCAGCGTGCCGGTCAGGGTCAGCACCGCCATCGGCAGCTGCAGCGGCACGATGTCGGTGGCCGCCCTGATCTGCATGGCGTCCGCGCCCAGCCGGCCGGCGATGTTGCCGCTGCCCTCGGCCCGCACGTCCCCCGGCCGCATGCGCAGCGCGTGCTCCACCACCCGGGTGCGCAGCCGCGCGACCAGCCCCTCGCCCAGCCGGCACAGCAGGTTGGTGGACAGCGCCCCGGCGACCGCGGCCCCCAGCCCGACCGCGACCATCACCACGCCGACCCCGGTCAGCGACTCGTTCCGCTGCACCGCCTCGATCATCGCGGTGACCACCAGCGGCAGCGCCAGCGTGGCCGCCACGGACACCAGCATCAGCACGCCGATCAGCACGCAGGTGCCCCACCGGCCGTTGACCAGGTCCCGGCCCAGCCGCAGCCGGACCTCCCCGGGGGTTCCCGGAACCGATGACTCGCTCATGCCAGCCCGCTTTCCTTGGCGGCGCGCAGCGCGGCCCGCGCCTTGAGGCCCCGCCGCCGCTGAGCATGCCGCCGACGTAGATCCGGCCGGCCACCCTCAGCAGCGCGGCGACGGCCAGGGCGAGCAGCACGACCGCCACCGCCACCTGCCACCAGGGCACCGGGCCGGCGGCCATCCGCATCGGCATCATCGACCACGAGAACCCGGGCACCATGGACAGCAGGTCACCGGCCTCCGGCGCCATGCCGCTGTACGGGAACAGGCACCCGAGCAGCCCCACCGTCATCAGTGCGCTCACCGGGCCGGCGGCGTTGTTGATGTCCTCCGGCCGAGAGACCAGCGCGCCGGCCACCGCCCACAGCGTGGCGAACAGGAAGTACCCCGGGATGAACCAGAGCAGCACCAGCAGGCCGACCTCGGCCGCGTCGGCGGGCACCGCGATCAGGTCCAGGCAGAGCGCCGCGACGAACCCGGACACCACCAGCACCAGGATCTGCACCAACACCACCACGCCGAGGCCGAGCACCTTCCCGGCGAGCAGTTGGGAGGCGCGCACCTTGGCCAGCAGCACCTCGACCACTCGGCTGTTCTTCTCCTCCTGCACGCCCTGCGCGATGGTCTGGCCGAAGGCGAACATCAGCATGAACATCGACAAGATGCCGATCAGCGCGATCACCATCCGCTGCACCGCCCGGTTGGCGTCCGGGTCCAGCGCGCGCAGCCGGGGCTCGCCCCTGGCCAGCACCTCGGCGATCGCCGCCGGCTCCAGGCCCCGCGCGGCCAGCGCGGCGCGGGTGCTCGCCGTGCCGGCGGCCACCCGGAGTGCCTCACCCAGCGCCGGGGGCAGCCGGTCCAGGTAGACCGCCGAGCCGTCCGCGAGCACCGCCAGGTCCGCCTCCTCGGCCCGCACCGCCGCCTCCGCGACGCCGTCGGACGGCCAAGGCAGCAGGATGAGCCGTCCGCCGTCGGCGGCGGGCCGCTCGGCCAGGGCGGCACCCAGGTCGGCGTTGCCCGGCGCGTGCACCACGGCCACCCGGAAGTCCGACCCACCGCCGGTGAACACGCTCTGCGCGCCGATGGACACGGCCACCACGAGCACCATGATGATCAGCGAGCCCCAGAACTCGCTGCGCCGCAGCTGGGTCAGGACCTCCCGCTGAGCCACCAGGCCCAGAAGTTTCACGCCACCCCGGCCGGCCGAGCCGGCGGCGGGCGCCGGCCCGGGGTTGGCGGTGGCGCGCTCGGCGCGGGTCGGTTCGGTCGTCTTGGCTTCGGTCCGGGTGTTCATGCGCTCACCACATTCCGGAAGATGTCGAACAGCGTCGGCTCCACCACGGACAGGTGGCGGATGGTGCCCAGCGCCTGGGCGGCCGAGACGATCTCGTCCAGCCGGTGGTCCGGGCCGATCTCGGCGAGCATTGCGGCGGCGTCCCGCTGGATGATCCGGCCGACCGGCAGCCGGGCCGGCCACTCCGGGGTGACCGGGTCGCTCAGGGTGATAGCCAGCCGGCGCTGCCCGTGCGCCCGGCGCAGCTCCTCCACCCCGCCCACGGCGACCAGCGCGCCGCCGGACATGATCCCGACCCGCTGGCACAGCCGCTCCACCAGATCCAGCTGGTGGCTGGAGAACAGCACCGGCACGCCGGTGGCGCGGATGTCGTCGAGGACATCGGCGAGGGTGTCGGTGGCCACCGGGTCCAGCCCGGAGAACGGCTCGTCCAGGATGAGCACCTCGGGCTCGTGGATCACCGAGGCGATCAGCTGCACCTTCTGCTGGTTGCCCAGCGAGAGCTTGTCCAGCGTGTCGGCCGGCCGCATCTTGACGTTCAGCCGCTCCAGCCACTCGTTCGCCCTGGCCCGGGCCACGGCGGCCTTCATGCCGCTCAGCCGGGCCAGGTAGACCAGCTGGTCGGCGGGCTTCATCCGGCCGTACAGCCCGCGTTCCTCGGGCATGTAGCCGATCCGCTCGCGCTCGGCCACCCCGATCGACCGGCCGGCCCAGCTGACCGCACCCGAGTCGGCGGTGGCCATGCCCAGTGCGATGCGCATCGCGGTGGTCTTGCCGGCGCCGTTCGCCCCGCAGAAACCGAACATCTCACCGGGCCGCACCTCGAAGGTGAGCCCGCGCAGCACCGACTTCTCCCCGTAGCTCTTGCGCAGCTCGTCAAACCGCAACAACGGAACCATCCCCCTCGATTGAGTTGCGCTGACCCGGGACGTGCGCGGCGCGCAGTTCCAACAGGCTGCGCAGCGGCGTCTCCGGCCCGGTCCAGCTCACGGCCAGCCCGGCCCGCTCGGCCAACGCGGCCAGCTGCGCGGGCGTGCGCAGCGGCGCCGGCACGGTGGATGCCAGCGAAAGGTCCAGCGTGGCCGACGTGAGGTCCCCGACCGGGACCTCCAGCTTGATGTCGGCGAGCAGGACCCGGCCGCCCGGTCCGGTCGCCACCGCGGCCTCGGCGCAGCGGCCCAGGATGAGCACCGCGTCCTCGTCGCGCCAGTCCCCCAGGATTCCGGACAGCAGGTACACGTCGCTGCCCCCGGGCAGCGGGTCGAAGAAGCTGCCGGCCACCGCGCGCGCCCGGTCGGTCAGCCCGGCCGCCTGGAGCTTGCCCTCGGCCAGCCGGGCGTTGCCCGGCAGGTCCAGCACCGTGCCCCGCAGGTGCGGGTGCGCCCGCAGCAGCGCGATCAGCAGCGTGCCGTTGTTGCCGCCGACGTCGGTGACCGAGCCGACCGAGGACCAGTCGTAGGAATCGATGATCACCTCGGCGTCCCAGCCGATGTCCCTGGCCCCCTCGACGCGCAGTGCGTCGGCGAAGGCTGGGTCGTTGTTGACGTCTTCCCAGTACTCCCGGCCGAACGCGGCGCGGTACGCCGGGACGCCGGACCGGATGGTCTCCAGCAGGCCGACCAGGCCCAGCTCGGCCCGGCCGAACAGGCCGGTGCTGCTCAGGTACCGGCCGACGGAGTAGGGGTGCGCCCGGCGCAGCGGGGCGCCCAGCTCGGCCACCCGGTAGCGGTCGTGGTCCAGGTCCTCGCCCTGGCTGCGTTCCAGCAGGCGCAGCTCGGCGAGCACGCGCAGCAGCTTGCCCAGCATGACCGGGTCGGTCCGGGTGCGCTCGGCCAGCACCGGGGCGGTGTCGGCGCCGTCGTCGATGTGGTCAACAAGTTCTAGCGTGGCGGCAACCCGAATCGCGTTCGGCGCAAGCAGATCCGCCATCCGCATCAGGGTGTTGACCGCCTCCGGGTGGGACATCCTTGGCCTCCTTCGGGGCTGTGTCGCCGTCGGGCGCCGAACTGGGCGCCCGCCCCAGCCCGCCGGCTTCGCCGACGGTGATTTGGGCAGGTGGGACCGGGCCGGCACGGCTGATCGCGACAGGGGACGTAATCAGGCGTGCCGGCCGGCCTACTTACCGAGAGATCAGCCCTTGCCCGGGCCGTAGGTGGTCACGTAGCTGACCATGAAGCTGGCCACCGCACCGCAGAACGGCGAGGTCGCCGGCGGCGCCACGGAGGCCGCCGTCTCGAACTCCTCCGGCTCCGCGTAGGCGCGGTAACCGGTGATCATCTCCTGAACCAGGAGGTCCTGTTCCATTTCCGTCTCCCTCCCTCGGTCCGGGTCAGCGCCTGGTGCCCGGGCCGTAGGTGGTGGCGTAGCTGAACAGGAAGCTCGCGGCCGCACCGCAGAACGGCGAGGTCGCGGGCGCCGCCACGGAGGCGGCCATCTCGAACTCCTCCGGCTCCGCGTAGGCGCGGTAACCGGTGATCATCTCCTGAACCAGCAGATCCTGTTCCATCTCAGCAGCCCAGGTGGTAGGAGATACCGGCGGCGGCCCCGCCGGCGGCGCCCGCGCACCAGCCCGAGCTGGCCACGGAGGCCGCGCACACCGGGCTGGTCGCCGGGGCGTCCACCGCCGCGGCCACGTTCAGCTCGTCGACGCTGGTGTAGGCCTGGTAGCCGGCCACCAGGTCGACGAGATTCAGCTGGTTGTCCATTTCTGTGTTCCCCTCTGATAATTACTTTTCGTTCGCCGATTGCTGATCCGCGAACAGGACGTGCACGCACGCGGTGCACGCCCTGCAACCGCATCAGCCGTGCTCGGTCGAGCGGGCGATCTGGTGCACCGGTGAGTCGGTGTTGCGGTACGGCCTGGCCGGGTCGATGTGCGCGGCCAGGAATGCCTCGGTGACCGCAACGCCGCGGTCGGCGCCGGTCCGCGCCGCCCGGAACAGCGCCTCGATCAGCACCGAGGCCCGGTGCTGGCCGAAGCTGAGGCCCCGGCGGTTCGGGTCGGGGTCGGCGGGTTCGAAGGCCAGCGCGATGCCGGGCGCAAGTCGCTCGGCGAACAGCGAGGTCTCCTCGCCCAGGCCCGGTTGCCCGGCCAGGCGGTCCACCAGGCCGGGCAACACCCCCCAATGGGCCGACGGCAGGTACATGACCAGCGAGTCCCGCCTCGGGTACAGCTCCGGCGCGGAGAGGATCTTGACGCGGTACTCGGCGCCGCCCTCCTCCAGCCCGGCCACCGCCGCCTGCCACACGTCCAGCGCGGCCGACGGGTCGACCAGGTGCACGTAGACCCGCAGCATCGGCTCGGCCCACCCGGCACCCCGGCTGCCGTCCAGCACGTAGAACCCGGGGGAAAGCGCGGGCCGGATCGCCGCGTGGCTGAACCGGACCGGGCTGCCCGGCGCGGTGCCGCCGGGGCGCACCCGCGGGCCCGGCTCGTCCGCCTCCAACACCTGGGCCGGCACCCAGATCCGCACCCCGGCGTGCTCCACCAGGACGCAGCCCTCCGGGCCGGCCAGCGCGGGTATCACCGGCTCGCACACCCGGCCGCGCACCGGGGTGGTGCGGTGCGCGCAGCGCCCACCGAGCTGCTCCTCGAACTCCCGGTCGCGCAGCTGCAGGGGGTGCCCCGGCGGCCGGGGTCCCTGGCCGGCGTGCAGCACGTCGTACACCGCCGCCGCCATCTTGGCCTGGAGCTCACGGGGGCTGTCCGCCGTCAACTCACGGTGACCAACCCGGCCGCTGAGGAGGTCTTCACTCAGCTCGACACACTCCGCCGCAGCGGCCACCGAATTAGTTTCGGCGACGCTATTCAGGCCACCCATCAGCTGGCCAGGCCGATCGCGGAAGCGAACCGTTCAGGGTTCAACAAAACGTTCCGACCGATCCCAGCGGCGGCTCGTTCAATTCCCGACAACAGTCCCCGGTAGGCACTACCGGCAAGTAACCGATCGAGCATGTGCCAGCCGGCAAAGGCGGTGGCCCGAACCATGAAGTCACTATTTACCGACTCGCTGACCGAACGGTAACCGGACCAGAAACTCTCAATTCTGGGGCGCAGCCGCTCGAGCTTGGCGACACCGAGACGCAGCACCGCGTGGTGGTCGAGGCCGACGCCGTCGGGGCTCGCCCCGCCGCGCGGAGTGACGATGTCCAGCACCGAGCGGTAGAGCCACTCGCCGGCGAAGCTGCCCACGTCGCGCGCCGGGTCGGCCAGCCGGAACTCCTCCCAGTCGGTGAGCACCAGGCGACCGCCGGAGAACAACAGCTGGTCCACCCGCAGGTCGCAGTGCGCCGGCACCCGGGTCGCCAGCACCTCCCGCTGGCGCAGCCCGGCCAGCGCACGCACCAAGGGCAGGTCGTTCTGCTGCAGCCGCCAGGCCTCCAGCTCGCCGTGGCTGACGTTCTCGTAAACGGCCAGTGGCAGGCCGTTGACCAGGTCGAGTGACGGCAGATCGGGCAGCGAACCGTCCAGCTGGATGCCATCGGGAACCACCATCGCGTGCACCGAGGCAACCGCCTCACCGGTCTGCCGGGCCATCGCGTCGTCGAACGTCTCGTCCACCATCCGGCCGGCACCACCGGTCGCGCCGGTGATCATCCGGTAGGCGACGAGCCCGTGCTCGAGGTCCCGGCCGAGGTACTCCGGGACGTCGAACGGGCGGCCCGGCTGCGCCCGGAACACCTCCTCGAACAGGTGCAGCCGGCGCATCCGGGCCACCACGTCCGCCGTGCGGCCGCTGAGCCGTTTGACGAAAATCTGGTCCCCGGTGCTGGTCGGGCCGGCCCAGACGTCGTTGCGGCCGTAAGGCGCGGTCAGCCCCGATCGGTCGAAAACGCCGAATCCAAGTCCGGTGAGGAATCGCTCCACCACCGGATTTGCGTCCAGACTGAGTGGCGTTATACCGCCGGCCGATTCACCGGTTGACACTTTCTGAGAATTCGACCCACCGAGCAATTCCGGTAAAGTCAAACGCTCAACCAAAAGGTCGACCGCCATGGATGCCCCCTCAAGCCGAAGCCTGTCTTTTGCTTAACGGGAAGTTAGCAGGGGGCGGTGATTGGGACCACAGACTCAAGTCTTTCTTAGGGCGAACTTAGCGAAGCGCTACGCAGCGTGAGTCGGGTAAACTAGCCATTACAGCGGGTGACACTCACACCTCGGCGCTGGCCAGCGCGGCGATCCGCCGCAGTTCGGCCAGGTGCCCCTCCAGGGCGGCACGGCCGGCCGGAGTGAGGGACAGCCAGGTGCGGATGCGAGAGCCGGACGGAGCCTTGGTCATCGACACGTAGCCCGCCTCCTGCAGGATCTTGACGTGCTTGCTCAGCACCGGGTCGCTGACCTCCAGCGCGTCCCGTACCGCCGCGAACGCGAGCGAGTCGACGGAGGCCAGCATGGCGCAGATCTGCAGCCGGTTGGCCGCGTGGATGACCTCGTCGAAGACCGGCTCGGGAGTGCGCCCGCTCACCGGTCGGACCGCAGGTTGCCCCGCGCGGCCACGTCGATCCGCGGCTCCATGACCAGGGTGAGAGCCAGCGCGAGCAGTCCGGCCGGGATCATCGCCCAGGTCAGCCCCAGCCCGAAGCGCAGCCACAGGCCGAGCCCGGCGAGCGCGAACAGCCCGAGGGCGTAGAGGTTCGCCGGCGCCGAACGGTAGCGGTCCATGGACACGCCGGTGGAGCGACTGGCCGCCCACATCAGCACGGACGGGATCACCGCGCAGCCGACGATCCCGCCGATCAGCGCGACGGGTTCGCTGCCGCTGCCGATGGCGATGAAGGTGAAGGCCATGGACAGACCCAGGGCCACCCGGTACCACCAGGGCGTTTCGATTCGGTCGGCCAGGCGGTCGCGGGCGATGTGCACGTCCCGCAGGGCGGCCTTGGCGGCGGTCGGGTCAGGTGTGGAGGATTGAGTTTCCATGTTGGCAACTGTAGCGCTCCACTTAACGACATGGCAAGTCAAGGCAACGACTACGGTCTTGGCCGTGGCAGCACACCCGCGACCGACCCTGGCCTCGGTGGCCGCGCGCGCCAACGTCTCCCCGTCCACCGCCTCGCTGGCCTTCGCCGGCAGCCCGAAGGTCGCCGCCGAGACCCGCGAGCGGGTGTTCACCGCCGCGCGTGAGCTCGGCTACGCCGGGCCCGACCCGCTGGCCGCCTCGCTGCGCCGGGGCCGCAGCGGAGTGGTCGGCGCGTTCATCGGCGAGCGGCTGCTCTACGCCTTCCGCGACCCGGTGGCCGTGCAGCTGCTGGACGGCATCGCCGAGGGCCTGGGTCCGCACGGCGTCGGGCTGCTGCTGTTGCCCGGCGACACCGGCCGGCCCGGGCTGGAGCAGCTCGGGCGTATCCCGCTGGACGCGGCGATCTTCGCCACCTGCGGCCAGGAGGGCGACCCGGCGTTGGAGCTGCTGCATCAGCGCGGGGTGCCGCTGGTGGCACTGGACGGCCCGGTGGTGGACGGGGTCACGCTGATCGACATCGAGGAGCTGTCCGGCATCACCGAGCTGGCCCGCGAGCTGCACCGGCTGGGCCACCGCCGGGTGGCCACGGTGACCATGCCGCTGCGCCTGGACGGCACCCGGGGCTGGATCGACGACGGCTGGCGCACGCGCAACCACTACCGGGATGTGCGGCACCGGCTGGACGGCGTGTTCGAGGTGTTCGGCCGGGTGCCGGCGATCGAGACCGCGAGCAACTCGGTCGACGAGGGCGCCATCGCCGGCCGGATCGTGCTGGACGTGCCGGCCGACTCGCGGCCCACGCTGGTCATGGCGCAGAGCGACATCCTGGCCGCCGGGGTGCTCCGCGCGGCCCGCGAGCTGGGCCTGCGGGTGCCCGAGGACGTGAGCATCGCCGGCTTCGACGGCGCCGACCTGCCGTGGCTCGCGCCCGAGCTGCTGTCCACCGTGGTCCAGCCGTCGGACGAGAAGGGGCGGCTCGGCGCGGCCGCCGTGATGGAGCTGCTGGCCGGCGGCCAACCGGCCGACCGCACCCTGCCGGTGCGGGTGCGGATCGGCACGACCACCGGGCCGCCGCCGTGAACACGCGCTAACGTCCCGGCATGACCGAACTCGTGCATCTGGAGATCGACCCCGGCGTTGCCACCGTCACCCTGGACTCGCCGGCCAACCGCAACGCGCTGTCCGCCCAGCTGCGCGGCGAGCTGCTCGGCCACCTGCGCACGGCGATCGACTCCGCCGAGACCAGGGTCGTCGTGCTGACGCACACCGGCACGGTGTTCTGCGCCGGCATGGACCTGAAGGAGTCGCGGGGCGCCGGGGTGAGCAACCAGGGCGTGAACGAGGTCCCCGAGCTGCTGCGGACCATCTGGACCTCACCCAAGCCGGTGATCTCCCGGCTGGCCGGCCCGGCCCGCGCCGGCGGCCTCGGCCTGGTGGCGTGCAGCGACTTCGCCCTGGCCGCCGAGGGGGTGTCGTTCGCGCTCACCGAGGTGCGCATCGGCGTGATCCCGGCGGTGATCACGGTTCCGCTGGTGCCCAAGGTGGACCCGTCGGCGCTGCACGAGTTGGCGCTGACCGGGGAGACCTTCTCCGCCCGGCGCGCGGCGGAGATCGGGCTGATCACCAAGGCAGTGCCGGCCGAGACGCTGGACGCCGAGGTGGCGAGGTACGCCGGCATGCTGCGCCTGGGTGCCCCGTCCGCGCTGGCCGGCACCAAGGAGCTGCTGCGCCGCGCCGTGACCGCCACCATCGCGGACGACCTGGCCGCCATGAGCGCCTTCTCCGCCGAGCGTTTCGCCTCGCCGGAGGCGCAGGAAGGCATCCAGGCCTTCCTGGAGAAGCGCAAACCTTCCTGGGCGAGCTGACGCTCGCCCTCGTGAGTGGCGATGACCGCTATGGCGTCACTCGGCACTCACGAGCCGACCGCCAGGTCGGCGGCCAGGCGCTCGATGCGGTCGCGCCAGAGCTTGAGGGCGGCGTCGCGTTCGGCGGTGCGGTCGGCCGGGCCGGTCTGGGTGAGGACCAGCCGGGCGCCGTGTCCGGTGCCCTGGCCCAGTTCGATGCGCACCCCGCCGGCCGGCGCACCGTCGAACAGCCAGTCGTAGGCCAGCGCCTCGCCGGCCCGCGACTCGGCCACCGGCCCGGCGGCGAACTCGGCCACCAGGCAACCGTCCGGCACCGGCCCACCCACCACCGGGACGGACGGGCCGACCAGCGCCGCCCAGGCCGCCTCGGCCGGCCGGACCAACTGCCGCTCGAACCGCACCCGCCAACCCTCGCCGGTGTTGTCCACGGTCCCCGCGTCCAGCCCGAGGACGCCGATGAACCGCTCGTGACCCGCGTCCATCGCGGCCCGGTCCGGATCCGCGACCGGGCGCCCGGCCAGCACGTCCAGCATGCCGTCGATGCAGGCGTGCCAGCCGGTGGCGAAGCTGGCCGAACCGTAGTGGTCGGCCACGGTGTGGGTGAGCACCAGCAGGCTGCCCCCGTCCGAGGGCCGCACCTCCCAGCGCAGGTGGTCCTCCTCCCAGGTGTAGGCGATGACCCTGGGCGGGTCCAGCTCGGTGATCTTGCCGCTCAGGGTCTGGCCTTCGCCCTTCTCCGCGAAGCGCACCGCGCCGCCCACGACCAGCTCGGGTTCCACGTCGAACGGGAACCACTGGTTCAGGTGCGACGGCTCGGTGAGCGCCCGCCACACCTTCTCCGGCGGGTGGCCGAGCCGGCGCTCGATCCGGATGGCGGTGCGGTCGCCGTCCGCGTACAGCGAGGTGTCGGTCATGCTGGGTCCTCTCCATCGGGGTCGTCGGGCATGCGGTCCAGGTAGCTCTCCAACGCGTCGAGCTGCGACTCCCAGTACCGGCGGTAGGGCGCCAGCCAGGCGTCCAGCTCGGCCAGCGGTGCCGGGCGCAGCTCGTACCAGCGGCGCTGCGCATCCGGGCGGACCCGTACCAGGCCGGCCTCGCGCAGCACCTTCAGGTGCTTCGAGGTACCCGGCTGGCTCAGCCCGAGCTCTTCGGTCAGCTCGCCGACCAGCCGGGGCCGCTCGAGCAGCAGGTCCAGCATCCGTCGCCGGGTCGGCTCGGCAAGCACCTCGAAAGCGCTGGTCACTCCGCTAATATACTGTGGCCGGAATATAACTGCAACAGAATATTAAGGCCCGAACAGCGAGACGGTCCGCCGCCGTGGGCGGTCAGAGCTCTCGGTAGATGCTTCCCCGGCCGCCGACGTCGACCACAGTGATGATCAGTTTGCTGTCCTGGATCGTGTAGATGACGCGATAGTCACCCACCGCAAACGCCACAGCTCCCGCTGCCCGGTCAACCGGAGCACGCCCGGCGGACGCGGGTCGGCCCCGAGCGACTCAACCTTCCGCAGGATCCGCACGCGTACCGGTCGATCCAAACGATCAAGTGCCTTCAGTGCGGGTCTGTTCCATTCGATACGGTAGCGACTCGTCACCGGTCTTCTTCGGTCTCCGGGTACGCGGCCAGGTCATCGGCGTACATCGCCATGACCTCTTCGTGCGGGATTGTGGGCCCCGAATCCGCAAGCGCCGCCTCCGCCGCGCGGATATCCGCCGCGTCCTCCAGAGCCTGGATCGCGGCGGCGCCGGCGGCGGCAACGTCAGGCGGCACGATCGCGGCCGTCGCCCGCCCGTCCCGGGTCAGATAGACGACCTCGCCCGAGGCAGCGGCCTTCACCGCCTCCGCCGGAGCGGCGGAGTCGGGCGGAAGCTCGTAGGCATGCGCGGCGGTCACCGTTCAAGGGTACCGCCGGGAGGCCGGTGGCCCTACTCACACAGCCGGACGGCGGCCTTCTCGATCTCCTCCTCCGAGAGCAGCACCCGGTGCGCCGCCGGGCCGAGCGGGATGAAGCTGTCCGCGCTGGTCACCCGGGCGACCGCGCCGCCGAAGCAGCCGTCCACCAGCGCGGCCAGCAGCGGCTCGGCCACCCCGCCGGTGAACCGGGTCTCGTCCACCACCAGAACCCGCCCGGTGCGCCGGGCCTCGCGCAGCACGGCTTCCACCGGCAGCGGGGCCAGCCAGCGCAGGTCCAGCACCCGGCAGCCGATCCCCCGCTCGGACAACCGGCGGGCCACCCGCAGGCTCATCCGCACGCCGTTGCCGAAGCTGACCATCGTCAGGTCCTCGCCGTGGCCGTGCACCCGGGGCGAACCCAGCGGCACCGACCCGCCCGGGTCGGCGGCCAGCCAGCCGTCGTCACCAGGTTCGTGCAGGTCACGGGTGTGGTAAAGGGCGATCGGCTCGAGGAAGACGCACACCCGGCCGTCCGCCCTGGCCGCCGCCGCGCAGCCGCGCAACATGGCGGCGGCGTCGTCCGGCCGGGACGGGGACGCCACCACCAGGCCGGGGATGTCGCGCAGCGCGGCCACCGCATTGTCGTTGTGGAAGTGCCCGCCGAAGCCGCGCTGGTAGCCGTAGCCGGCGATGCGCACCAGCATCGGGTTGCGGTACTGCCCCTGGGAGAAGAACCCCAGCGTGGCCGCCTCGCCGCGCAGCTGGTCGGCCGCGTTGTGCAGGTAGGCCAGGTACTGGATCTCCGCGATGGGCAGGAAACCGGCCAGCGCGGTGCCCAGCGCCGTGCCGAGCACGCTCTGCTCGTCCAGCGGCGAGTCGAACACCCTGGCCGCGCCGAACCGCTTGCGCAGACCGCGGGTCACCCCGTACACGCCGCCCTTGACCGCCACGTCCTCGCCGAAGACCAGTGCGCCCGGGTCGGCGGCGAGCACGTCTCCCAGCGCGGTGTTGATCGACTGGGCGAGGGTGGCGGGTGCGCGGGCGTCGTCGGGGGGCGGCGGGTCGGCCGCCGACCCCCGGTCCGGGCGCGAGGGCGCGAGCGGCTCGATCACCTGGGCGGCCGAGGTGAGCTTGGGCAGCCCGATCACCTGGCCGGCCAGCTCCCGCACCCGCGCACCGGCGTCCAGGTACCGCTGGAGCGCCTGCTCGGCGGTCAGCACGCCCGCACCGACCAGCAGCTCCGCCGTGCGGGTCACCGGGTCGTCGGCATAGTCGGCGTTGATCTCGGCCGCCGACCGGTACGCCGACTCCACGTCCGACCCGGCGTGCCCCATCAACCGCACGGTCCGCAGCCGCAGGAACGCGGGCGCGCGGTTGGCCCGCACCCACTCCGCCGCCGCCCGCGCGGTGGCCAGCGCGTCGCCGAGGTCGGAGCCGTCCGCCTCGAAGTAGCGCAGCCCCGGCCGCGACCCGTAGGCGTGCCGGATCCAGCCGGCCGGGGTGCGCACGCTGATGCCGATCCCGTTGTCCTCGCACACCAGCAGCAACGGCACCGGCAGCCCCTGGTAGCCGCAGTACACTGCCGAGTTGATCGCGCCGGCCGCGGTGGAGTGGTTGGCCGAGGCGTCACCGAAGCTGCACACCACCACCGAGTCGGCCGGCCACTCGGTCTCCCGGCGGAGCTTGGCCGCGCGCTCGATGCCGAACGCCAGCCCGAGCGCCCTCGGCAGGTGGGAGGCGATCGTGGAGGTCTGCGGCACGATGTTCAGCGCCTTGTGGCCGAACACCTTGTGCCGGCCGCCGGCGATCGGTTCCTCGGCGGCCGCCACGATGCCCAGCAGCACGTCCCGCAACCCGTCGTGCCCGGGCACCTGAGCCGCCCGGGCCAGGTAGAACCCGCCGGACCGGTAGTGCAGCAGCGCCGGGTCGGTGACCCGCAGCGCCGCCGCGACCGCCGCGTTCCCCTCGTGCCCCGACGAGCCGATGCTGTAGTAGCCCTGGCCGGCCTTGCCCAGCTCGCGGGCCATCAGGTCCAGCTGCCGGCTGCCCACCTGGGCGTCGAACAGGGCCAGCGCGGTCTCGGCGGGCAGCCCGGTCGGCAGCTCGGCGGTGGTCGCCGCGAAGGTGGCGACGGCGGTCCGGAAGTGGTCGTCGATCGGCTCGCTCATCGACTACCACCCTGGCCTGCCGGCGCCGCCGGCGCCAAGTCCCACCAGCGCGGCGGTCGCTCGGGCTCAGCCCCACCCGCCCTGATCCTCGGCGTACTCGGCGCACGCCCGGGCCAGGCAGTCCAGGGCCAGCGGGAGCAACGGGTTGGTGTTGTTCGGCCGGTGCAGCGCCAGCACGAACCGGTGCGGCGCGCGGCCGGCCAGCCGCACCCTGGCCACCCCGCCGTCCGGCCAGGCCAGCCCGGGCAGCATGGCCACGCCGAGGCCGCGCGACACCAGGTCCCGGATCACCGTGTAGTCGTTGCTGCGGAAGATGATCCGGGGCTGGAAACCCGCTTCGCTGGCCAGCCGGGCCAGCGAACGGGCGCCGGCGGTGTCCGGGTTGGTGCAGATCCAGGTCTCCCCGCGGCACTCGGCCAGGTCCACCTCGGTGCGCCCGGCCAGCCGGTGCTCGGTGGGCACGGCGAGCAGGAACGGCTCGGCCAACAGCTCGGTGCGGGTCAGCTCCACCGGCCAGTCCTTGGGCGCGAGGTCGTAGTCGAACACCACGGCGGCGTCCAGCGCGCCGCTGCGCACCCCGCCCAGCACGTCGTCCGGCTCGCCCTCGTCCAGGTGTACCTCGGCGCCCGGCCGGCGGGACACCACGTCGGCCAGCGCGGCCGGCACCACCCGGGCGTTCGCGGTGGCGAAGCTGGCCAGCCGCAGGGTGCCGGCCTCACCGGCCACCATCGCCCTGGCCTCCCGCTCCAGGGTGGTCAGCGCGGCGAGCACGGCCGCACTGCGCTCGGCCAGCAGCGCGGCCACCGCCGTGGCCCGCACGCTGCGCGCGGACCGCTCGAACAGCGGCGCACCGATCGCCCGCTCCAGCAGGAACATCTGCTGGGACACCGCCGAGGACGTGTAGCCGAGGTTGCGCGCGGCCTCCGCGAACGACCCGGTGCCCACACACTCCCGCAGCGTCCGCAGGTGGATCGGGTTGAGCACGGCCCGACCTTAACCCGGACCCGCCCCACTCCTGATTCAGTGGGTTCAGCACCTTGATTCAGTCACTTTTGGCGGTTACCCGCGCCGACGGCGGCCCGGAGAAACTGCTGAAGTGACTGAATCAACGTGCTGAAGTGACTGAACCAGTGTGCTGAACCCACTGAATCAGGTCGGGGTGGGGGTGGGGGTGGGGAGGCGGCCGCGGAGGTGCATGGCGGTGCGGACGCGGTCCTGGGCCAGGTGCAGGGCCGCCTGGTGCGGGAGCATGCCGGCCGTTTCGGCGTAGTCCAGGACGGTCACCGTGTTCGCGCGCATCTTGGCCGAGACGGTGGCGAAGATGGCCGCGGGATCGGGGCGGAAGGCCGAGTAGCGGGCGTCCATGGCGAATCCCGCCGCCACCGCGCCCCCGGCGTTGGCGATGAAGTCGGGCACCACGGTGACCCGTCGGTCGGCCAGCACCTGGCGGGCCTCGGGAGTGGTGGGCAGGTTGGCGCCCTCCACCACCAGGGTGACCCGCAGCCGGGCGGCCAGGCGGGCGTCGATCACGTCCTGCACCGCCGCCGGGATGAGCACGTCGCAGTCGACCAGCAGTTCCTCCCCCGCCGCGACGCGCAGCTCGGGCGGCGCCGCCAGCACGCAGTCGTCGCCGGCCTCCTCCCGCAGGGCCAGCCAGCGCGCGGCGTCCAGGCCGTCCGGGTCGTGCACCGCGCCGCGCGCGGTGGACAGCGCGACCACCGTTGCGCCCAGCTCGTCCAGCCGCCGGGCGGCGGCCAGCCCGACCGCGCCGAAGCCCTGGATGGCCACCCGCGCGCCCTTCACCTCGCGGTCGGCCCGGCGCAGCGCCTCGTCCACCGCCTCGGCCACCCCGTAGCCGGTGACGCCCAGCGCGTCGTACGGCACCCCGCCCAGTTCCTCGGGCACGCCGACGGCGGCGCCCCGGTCGCCCAGCTCGTCCTGGATGATCGCCGCGTCCGCCTCGGTCATGCCCATGTCCAGGCCGGCAACGTACGAGGACGGGATCTGGTCGGCCAGCTTGCGCACGAACGCGCGCAGCACCCGCTCCTTGTCCGGCGCGGTCGGGTCGGCCAGGATGCCGGCCTTGGCGCCGCCGTGGAACATGTCCACCCCGGCCCATTTCCAGGTCATCACCCGGGCCAGCCGGGCGATCTCGCCGACGCTCACCGTGGGGCTCATCCGGGTGCCGCCCTTGCCGGACCCGCGCGCGGTGTTGTCGACCACCAACACGCCGCGCATGCCGGTCCGCGAGTCGGACACGCAGACGACCTTCTCCGGCCCCCACTCGTCCACGTCCCGCAAAAGGTCAGACACAGTTCAGCTCCGGTCTCGCCTGGTCGGCGGCGAATCGTCGGACGTCCAGCGCGGAGACGTCCACCACGGGGGTGTGGCCGAGCACCAGGTCGCGCAGCACCTCGCCGATCGCCGGCCCCTGCAGGAAGCCGTGTCCGGAGAACCCGGTGGCGTAGAGGAACCGGCTCGCGCCGGCCGCCTCGCCGACCACCGCGTTGTGGTCCGGGGTCATCTCGTACAGCCCGGCCCAGCCGTGCGCGATGCCCACCTCGGCCAGCCGGGGCGCCCGCCGGGCGACCACGGCGCCGAACCGGCCCAGCCAGGCGTCGTCGCGTTCGGTGCGGAAGCCGAACTCCTCGTCCGGGTCGGACATGCCCATCAGCAGCCCGGCGCCCTCGTCGTGGAAGTAGAAGCTGGTCCCGAAGTCGATGGTGAACGCCAGCCGGGGCGGCAGATCCGGGATCGGCTCGCTGACCAGCACCTGCCGGCGCAGCGGCCGCACCGGCAGCTCGACGCCGGCCATCTCCCCCACCGCCGCCGACCACGCCCCGGCCGCACAGATCACCGTGTCGGTACGCACGTCCCCGGCCTCGGTGCGAACCGCGGTGATCTCCCCGCCGGACGCCTCGATCCCGGTCACCGCGCAGTACCGGCGGATCACCGCGCCGTGCTGGCGGGCGCCGGCCGCGTAACCGTGCACCACCGCCTCCGGGGTGCAGTGCCCGTCGGCGGGCGAGTAGGCGGCGGCCAGCAGACCGTCGGCGGCGACGAACGGGGACAGCTCCTTGGCCTCGGCGACGCCGAGCATCCGGCTGGGCACACCCATCTCGTTCTGCACCGCGACGTTCCGCTCGAACGCGGCCACGTCGCCGGCGTTGTCCAGCAGGAACAGGTAGCCGTGCCGCTTCAGGTCGATCTCCGCGCCGGGCCGCTCGGCGAAGCGCGCGAACGCGTCCAGGCTGCGCTGGCCCAGCGCGATGTTCACCGGGTCGGAGAACTGCGCCCGCACCCCGCCGGCCGCCTTGCTGGTACTGCCGCCGGCCAGCTCGCCGCGTTCCAGCAGCAGCACCCGCACGCCCGCCTCGGCCAGGTGGAAGGCCGCGCTGGTGCCGATCACCCCGCCGCCGATCACCACGACCTCGGCACTTTCGGTGCCCGTCACAGGCGGAAGTCCAGGTCCGGCTCGATCGTCGCGGTGTCCATCTGCGCCTTCTGCAGCGAACCGGAGAAGTCCCAGTTCATCGACTGCCAGCGGGTGAACTGGTCGAGCACCCAGATGCCGGACTGGCGGCTGCCGTTGCCCGACCGCCCGTTGCCGCCGAACGGGAGGTGCGCCTCCGCGCCGGAGGTGGAGTTGTTCACGCTCACCATGCCGGCGCCGACCCGCTGGCGGAACCGGAACGCGGTGCCCGGGTCGTTGGTGTACACGGCGGCGGACAGCCCGTAACCCGGGGCATTGGCCAGCTCGACCGCCTCGTCCAGGTGCCGGTAGGTGGTCACCCCGACCACCGGGCCGAACGTCTCCTGGCCGAACACCTCGTCGCCCGGCCGCACGCCGTCCAGCAGCACCGGGTGGTAGTACAGCCCGGCCGCCGGGTCGCCGAGGAAGCCGTCCCGGGGGTTGGCCGCGTCGATCCGGCCCACGCCGCCGGACCCCAGCACCCGGTGGTGGGTGGCGACCCAACCGAGGATCTTCTCGAAGTTGTCCGCGAACCGCTGGTCCAGCATCGGGCCGTACAGCACGTCCCCGGTGGGGTCGCCGATCGCGGCCGCGCGCACCGCCGCGTCGAACCGGCGGACGAACTCGTCGTGCACGTCCGCGTGCGCGATCACCGTGCCCAGGCTGGTGCAGCGCTGGCCGGCGGTGCCGTACCCGGAGAACAGCGCGCCCTGCACCGCCAGGTCCAGGTCCGCGTCCGGCGCGACCACCATCGGGTTCTTCCCGCCCAGTTCCAGGCAGGCGGACTGCAGGTGCCGGCCGCACAGCTCGCCGACCTTCGCGCCGACCGCACTGGACCCGGTGAAGCCGACCTTGTCCACCAGCCGCTCGGCCAGCGCCAGCTCCAGGCCCTCGAAGGTGCTCGCGCCGTCCGCGTGCACCAGGTTCAGCACGCCGCTCGGCACACCGGCCCGCCAGACCAGCTCGGCGAACGCGCGCGCGGTGGCCGAGGCGTACTCCGCCGGCTTCCACACCACCGCGTTGCCGCACAGCAGCGCCGGCACCAGGTACCAGGACGGCACCGCCACCGGAAAGTTGCCGGCGGTGATCACGGCGGCCACCCCGACCGGTACCCGGAAGGTGAACAGCTGCTTGTCCGGCATCTCCGAGGGCACCGTCTGGCCGTACAGCCGCCGGCCCTCGCCGAGGAAGAAGTCGCAGGTGTCGATGATCTCCTGCACCTCGCCCCGAGCCTCCGCGATCGGCTTGCCGATCTCCCGGGTGACCAGTTGGGACAGGGCCTCCTTGTTGGCCTCGACCAGGCGCCCGATGCTCGCCACCACCCGGCCGCGCACCGGCGCCGGCACGTCCGCCCAGCCCACCTGGGCGGCCCGGGCCGAGCGCGCGGCGCGGCGGAACGTCTCGGCGTCACCCAGCCGCACGGTGGCGACGGTGTCGTCCAACCGGCTCGGGTTGACCGAGCGATACTCGCCGGCGCTGTCCCGGTCCTCGTGCTGGTCGATGATCGAGGCAAGGCGGCTGAGGTCCATTGCCCGACCCTACGACGCGCCGGCGCCACTGACGCCCCACACTTCCCCGCCCTGAGCCTCAGCTCTCCTTACCCCTTGCCGCTCTCCCTGCCGGGTACCGCTGAGCGCGCTATGGCTCTGCGTGGAAATATGCGACACCGGGTGTTCCGATTACCGGCACATCCGGTGGGCCGGCGCTCGACTCCCGGCCGATGTCATGATCATCAGGACACGGCGGCCACTCCCGTTCACACGGGCGGCCCTCATGCCCTGTTGACCTTGTGTAGGGCTAGCGCCGAAGGGCGCCCTCAGAGCACGCCACTCCCGAATGTCGCGTATTTCCACGCAGAGCCATAGCGTGCTGAGTGGTACCCGCGACGGAGAGGCGGGTGGGGCTGGCAGGGATCGGTCAGGGCTGTTCAGCGAGCAGGGCGCGTTCGGCGGCGGCCAGCGGGTGTTGCTCGGCGTGCGCGCGCAGCTCGGCCAGGCGCCGCTCGGGGTCGGCCGCCGACCACTCGCGGGCGAAGTCGCCGGACAGGATGTCGTCGCGCAGCACCCCGGTGAACCGCCGGGCCAGCTCACTGGGGTCCAGCCGGCCCAGGCCGCGCAGCTGGCCGTACTGGCTGGTCTGCGAGTGCAGCCCCAGCTGCCCGAGCAGCCCCGACCGGGCCACCCGCGCGAAGATCTCCGCCGGCTCGCCGGACAGGTACAGCTCGTTCAGGATCGCCTCGTCGGAGAAGCCCTCCGCGTGCAGCACCTGGTAGGCGGTCTGGAAGACGCTCATGATGGCCGGCCAGATGGCCTGCTCGGAGAACAGGTCCAGCGCCGCCTCCTCCCGCGCCGAGGACGCCACCGCGCCGGCCTGGGTGCCGCCGATCCCCTTCGCCACCGCCAGCGCGGTGCGCAGAGCATCGCCGGTGGCGTCCCGCTCGGCGGACACGAAACACGGGTAACCCACCCGGCGCTCGTACCGGGTGCGCACGGCGGCGCCGATCATCCGAGGCGCCACCATCACCACGTCCACCCCGGCCGGTACGTCCAGCAGGCCGAACGCCACGTTGTAACCGGACGCGACAACCAGGGTGTTCCCGCTGGTCAGCCCGGGGGCAATCTGTTCAGCAAACACCGAAGGCTGCACCTCGTCGGGGATCAGCAGCAGCGCCACGTCGGCCCGCCGCGCCGCCTCGGCGATGGAGAACACCGCAAAGCCCGCGTCCCGGGCCGGCGCCAGGTACTCGTCGTCGCGGTTGCCCACGATCATCTCGATGCCGCTGTCGCGCAGGTTGGCCGCCTGCGCGGCGCCCTGGTTGCCGTGGCCGAGCACTGCCACCACGCGTCCGTCCAGCGCGGTCTGGTCGGCGTCCGAGTCGGTGTAGATCGTCGCGCTCACTGCTGCCCTCCTGCTGAAGTGACTGAATCACCGTGCTGAGGTGACTGAATCGGCGTGGGGGCGGGTTTGCGGCCTCGGACCCGCAGCACCCCCGGCGCCAGCTCGGCGGCCACCCGCATCGCGGCGACCTGGCCGCCCGGGTCCGCGATGCCCTTGCCGGCGATGTCGAAAGCGGTGCCGTGGTCCACCGAGGCCCGCAGCACCGGCAGCCCGAGCGTGCAGCTCACGGTGCCGAAGAAGTCCACCGTCTTGGCCGCGATGTGGCCCTGGTCGTGGTAGAGCGACAGCACCCCGTCGTAGCGGCCCTGCCGGGCCTGGAAGAACACCGCGTCGGCCGGCACCGGGCCGACGGCATCCACTCCCCGGGCGCGCGCGGCGGCCACCGCGGGTCCGAGGATCTCGTTCTCCTCGCTGCCGATCAGCCCGTTCTCCCCGGCGTGCGGGTTGAGCGCGGCCAGCGCGATGTGCGGGTCGGTGAAACCCAGCTCGCCCAGCAACTCGTTGACCCGCAGCAGCCCGTCCCGCACCTGCTCGGTCGTCAGCTGGGCTATCGCGGTGGCGAGCGGGTGGTGCCGGGTGAGGAAGAAGATGCGCAGCTTCTCCAGCACGAACATGGTGACCACCTGGGCCGGCGGCACCCCGAACAGCGAGCCGAGCATCTCGGTGTGCCCGGGGAAGCCGGACCCGCCGGCGCGGATGGCCTCCTTGTTGATCGGCGCGGTGACCACGGCGTCGATCCGGCCCTCGCGGGCCAGCGCGCAGGTGACCTCGATGGACTCCACCGCCGCCGCCCCGTACTCGCCCCGCACCCGGCCGAACTCCACATCGCCCAGGTTGTCCAGGTCCAGCACGTGCACGACGTCGTGTTCGCCGGTGACGTCCTCGGGACCGGCCACCCGGCGCACCTCGAGCGGCAGCCCGGCCGCCTGGATCGCCCGCTCGATGACGCCCGCGTCGGCCACCACCAGCGGCCGGGCCAGGCCGCGCAGGGAGGGGTCGGCCAGCGCGGCGACGGTGATCTCCGGGCCGACTCCGGCCGGGTCGCCCATGGTCAGCCCGATGACGGGTGGGTTCATCCGATCTCCTTGAGTAGCGCGGCAACCAGTTGGGACAAAGTCTCCGGGCCGCCGACCAGGCCGCCCTTGGTGATCACCGGCAGGCCGGCCCAGCGGCCGGCGGTGACCCGCGAGCGCGGGCACAGCGGGGCGATCTCCGCCTCGGCGTCCAGTGCCGGCACGCCCAGCGCGTCCATCAGCGCCGACCCGGTGGCCCCGCCGCCGACCACGATCCCGCCGCAGTCCACCCCGTGCCGCGCGGCCTCCTCGACCAGCCACGCCGCCGCCTTGGCCGCCACCGTGGACTGCACCCACGCCGGCCCGGCATCCCGGGTCGCCGCCCCCAGCGTCTCCACCACCAACACCGGCGAGTCGGGGTTTCGTGCACGGTGTGTCGGGCTTTCGGGTACGGCCCGAGGCGGCCCGGTCAACGCCGCCCAGTCCGGCGCGCACTCACCGGCCAGCAGCTCGCCGGCCGGGAAGGCCAGCGCCGGATACCGCTCGCCCAGGGTGGCCAGCTGCTCGCGGTTGGTCTCGGTCGGGCTGGACAGCACGACCAGCGGGTAGCGCGGGCGGGCGGCACCGCGGTGGTGGCGCAGCCAGGCCCCGGGCGAAACGGTGATCAGCGGCTGGCCGTCCTCGACCAGCCGGCCGGCGACCTCGGCCATGGTGCGCAGGTGTTCCTCGGTCTCGCCGTCCGCGGCGAAACGGGGCCCGCCGGCCGACAGCATGGCCGCGAGCACCGCGTCCGGGCCGGCGTCCAGCACGTCCCGCCCCAGCGACGCGACCCGCGCCGGGCCGAACAGCGCCGGCCCGACCGGCATCCCGTGCACCGGCGGCCGCACGCCCGGGGCGTGCAGGCACCCGCCGACCACGGTCCGGCCGGCCGACGGGAACGCCGGAACGGCGAGCAACCACGGATCGGCCAACCCGGCGCCGGCGACGACGCCTTCGAGCTCGAGCGCCGGCGCGCCGCGCAGCGTCGAGTCGATGCGCAGCTCGATCCGTTCCGCCCCCACCGAGCGCAGGTAGGCCGCCCAGGACGCGGCGCGCTCCCGGGGGTCGGCGCCGTAGTCGCGGGTCCGCATGTCCACCACCAGCCCGCCGGCCCTGGCCGGTGGCTCCTCGCGCCGCCAGCGCACCGAGGTCGGCAGCCCGGACTCGCGCAGCATGGCCGCGCTGGCCAGTGCGCCGGTCAGGTCGTCGGCCAGCACGCCGACCTGCGGGCCGGTCACGGCCGGGCCACCCCGGAGGCCAGGCGCACCCGAAGGTGCGGGTCCTGGTCCAGCGCGGCCACCGCCGAGGCGGGCGCGCCGGCGTCGGTGATCAGCGTGGCCGGCGTGGTCAGCGGGGCGAAGAAGGGGAACGGCGCGGCGCCCAGCTTGGTGTGGTCGGCCAGCACGTAGACCGCCCGGGCCCGGGAGGCCATCAGCGCCTTCAGCGACGCCTGCTCCAGCGTCGGGCAGGACAGCCCGCGCTCGGCCAGCACCCCGTCCGCGCCCAGGAACACCCGGTCCGCGACCACGTGCCGCAGCGTCTCCTCGGCCAGCGGCCCGACCAGTGCCTGACTGGTGTGCCGGAGCTGGCCGCCGAGGGTGATCAGGGTGATGGAGGGGCGATGGCTGAGCGTGACCAGGGTGTTGATCCCGTTGGTCAGCACGGTCAGCCCGTCCCGCTCGGCCAGGTGGTGGGCCAGCCGGCCGGTGGTGGTGCCGGCATCCAGGATCAGCACCTCGCCGTCGCGGACCTCGGCCGCCGCGCAGCGGGCGATCGCATCCTTCTCCGCCTCGGCCCGCCGCTCCTTCTGCCCGAGCGTGCGCTCCAGCGGGAGCGGCCCGGTGACCGCGCCGCCGTAGGTGCGGGTGGCCCGGCCCTGGTCGGTGAGTAGCCGCAGGTCCCGGCGGACCGTGGCGGCGGAGACACCCAGCAGGGCGCACAGTTCGGCGACCGTGCCCCGGCCGGCGAGCAGCTCGGCGTAGATCAGGTCCCGGCGGTCGCGCGGTCTCACACACTGCTCGATTCGATCAACTTTGACCTCCGAAAGTGCGCGATTCGCGCGTCCATTGCGCACCAGCGGGCCGCCGGCTGTCAAGGGCAGAACGGCGACATGAGCGGGCAAAACCCGCGACACGAGCCGGGGATACCCGCGATATGGGCGGGTGGGGGCACGGGGCGCGGGTGGTCGGTAGGGTCGGCGGGCGTGACGGTCGAGGGGTACGAGCCGGCAACCACGAAGTCGCTGGCCCGGCCACTGGTGTGGGCGTTCCACATGGCGCTGCCGCTGATCGGCCTCTGGCTGCTGGTGGCCCAGCCCGACCTGGACGTCAAATGGCTCTACCAGGGCGCACACTTCGCGCTGGTCGCGGCGGCCGCACTGATCAGCACCGCGGTGGGCCTGCTGGTGAACGAGGCGGCGCGGCGACGCGGCGACGCGCGGCTGTTCCTGGTCGGCCTGGTGTTCGTCAGCTCGTCCGGGTTCCTGCTGATGCACGCGCTGGCCACGCCGGGCATCTTCCTGGCCCAGGACAACCCGGGGTTCGAGTTCGGCGTTTCGGTGGGGCTGGCGCTGTCCGGGCTGTTCGCCGCGCTGTCCGCGCCGCGCCGCCCGTCGCCGGTGTTCCTGCGGCACGGCCGCGCGATCCGCGCCGCGCTGCTGCTGGTGATGCTCGCCTGGGGCGCCGCCACCCTGCTCGAGGTGCCGCCGCTGGCCGGCCGGCCCACCCAGGCGCAGGTCGACGCGCTGCTCTGGCCGCTCACCGTCGTCGGCGTTCCGCTGTTCGGCTACGCGGCGTTCCGTTGCTTCCGGGACTACCAGCGCCGGTACAGCGTGGTGCTGCTCAGCGTGCTCACCGCGCACCTGCTGCTGGCCGAGGCCCTGCTGGCCATCCCGATCGGGCACCTGTGGCACCTGTCCTGGTGGCTGTGGCACCTGCTGATGCTGCTCGGCTTCGGCTACGTCGCGTACAGCGCCCACATCCAGTACCGCCGGGAGGGCACGTCGGCCGGCCTGTTCGACGGGGTGGGCAGCGAGCAGACCATCGCCCGGCTGCGCGGCGAGTACGGCGCGGCCCTGGAGGCGCTGGTCACCGCGATGCGCCGGCGCGAGTCGCTGGACAACCCCGGGCTGACCGAGGAGATCCAGCTGATCAGTGCCGGTCTGGCCGCCCGGTTCGGGCTGACCGAGGGGCAGACGGCGGTGCTCGGTCGCGCGGCCGAGGCGCTGGCCGGCGAACGGGCCCAGCTGGCCAAGCTGCACACCATGGTCGGCATCGGGCAGCAGGCGAGCGTCATCCTCGCCGAACGGGAGCTGCTGGAGCAGAGCCTGGCCCGGATCACCGAGGGGTTCGTCAACCACAGCGTGCGGATCGGCCTGGTCACCGACGGCCGGCTGCGTTTCCCGGCCAACCTGTCCAGCCAGCTCACCGAGCCGCTGCCGGCGGAGGCCGACGCCTGCTCGCGGGCCCTGGGCACCCGGGCGCCGGCGGACGACGGCGCGGGCGGCATGGCGCTGCCGCTGGTGGTGAAGGGCCGGCCGGCCGGGGTACTTCACCTGCGCCGGGCCTGGGGCCGGTTCGACCAGCGGGACACCGCGCTGCTCGAGTCGCTGTCCGCGCAGCTCTCGGTAACCCTGGAGAACGCCCGGCTGTACCGGCAGATCGACGGCCTCTTCCGGCAGTACATGTCCCCGGACGTGGCCACCGCGCTGATCGCCGACCCCGCCCAGGCCGCGCTGGGTGGGGCGCAGGTCGAGGTCACCGCCCTGTTCGCCGACCTGCGCGGGTTCACCACGTTCTCCGAGCGGGTCACCCCGGGCGAGATCGTGGAGCTGCTGAACCGCTACTTCGCCGCCGCCACCAAGGAGGTGCTGGCCGAGGGCGGCACCGTGGTCCAGTTCGTCGGCGACGCGATGATGGCGCTGTTCAACGCGCCCGTGCGGCAGCCCGACCACCCGGCGCGGGCGGCGCGCGCCGCGCTGGCCATGCAGGACGCCATCGCCGCGCTTGCCGCCGATGATCCGGAAGCGCCAAGATTCCGCGTAGGGGTCAACACGGGCGCCGCGCTGGTCGGCAACATCGGGGGCGAGCAACTGCGCAACTTCAACGCCATGGGCGACGCGGTGAACGTGGCCGCCCGGCTGCAGACGGTGGCCCAGCCGGGCACCGTGGTCATCGGCGAGTCCACCTACCGGGGCCTCGGCGAGATCCCGGCCGAGGTCACCGCGCTCGGCGCGCTCGCGCTCAAGGGCAAGCAGGACGAGGTGCGGGCCTTCGTGCTGCACTCGTTGGGCGGGCGGCCGGCATGAGCACCCAGCCGGAGACCCCCGGCGCCGAGCTCGGCGGCCAACTGACCGAGCAGGAGCGCACCGACCTGCACCGGGTGGGCCACCGCCGGCAGGTGAAGAGCGGCGCACCGATCTTCATCGAGGGCACCCGCTCGGACAACGTGATCATCGTGCTGGCCGGCCGGGTGAAGGTGTTCTCCACCGCGCGGGACGGCACGGAGAGCGTGCTGGCCATCCGGGGTCCCGGCGCGCTGCTGGGCGAGCTGTCGGCGATCGACGAGGCGCCCCGCTCGGCCTCGGTGACCGCGCTGGAGCCGGTGGAGCTGCTCACCGTGGGCGCCAACGAGTTCACCGCCTTCCTGCGCGACCGGCCGAGGCTGATGTGGCTGCTGGTGCGCATGCTGACCGCCCGGCTGCGCGACGCGGACCGCAAGCGGATCGAGTTCGGGGTGCACGACACCCTGGGCCGGGTGGCCCGCCGGCTGGTCGAGCTGGCCGAACGGCACGGCGAGCCCGTTCCCGAAGGCATCCGGATCACCGTGCCGCTCACCCAGGACGAGCTGGCCAGTTGGGTCGGCTCGTCCCGGGAGGCCACCGCGAAGGCTCTGCGCGCGCTGCGCGACCGGGGCTGCCTGCGCACCCAGCGGCGCACCATCGTGGTGCTCAACCTCGCCGAGCTGCGCCGGCGGGGCGGCCACCTCTCTGTGTAGAAGTACCTGCTCAGGGCCGGTACAACGGCCTACTGGCCGACGCTCCGCGCACGGATAGTTGTTCCCGTCAGAACAGCAGGCAGCCCCGGCGGTCGAGCCGGGGAACCAAGAGGGAGCAACGATGTCGTACTACCACTACCAGAGCGGCCACCGTGGCCATGACGGTCACGACAGCGGCAAGGGTCACCACTGGAATGGCTCCAAGGGCGGCCACTGGAGCGACAAGGGTGGCCACTGGGGCAAGGACGACTACTGGAACGGCAAGGGCCACTACTCGGACAAGAGCAGCTACAAGTACGACTACAAGGATGACCACGACTACAAGTCCAGCTACAAGTACAAGAGCTACGACTACGACTACAGCAACTACCACCACTGAGTAGTTGGACCCGTCGGGCTCGCGGCCGGCTGTGGGGGTCGTGGTCGTAGTCCGGCACCAACCGGAGCGGCGGGTACGCAATGTGCCCGCCGCTCCGGCGTGCGCGCCTCAGCCGGGTTGGGTGACGGGCATCCCCGCCAGCCACTCGCCGACCGCCGCGCCCGCGCGGCAATTCCGCGGCGGATCTCCATCGAGTGCGACACCATTCTGCTTCGATCTTGAAAAAACCAGACTCGTGTCGACCTCGAGGAACCGAGCGGGCCGAACGCGACCGCCACCGGTCACACCCGGTAGCAAAGCCGGCTGCTCGGAACGGGAACCGCGGCAGGGCGACCACCGCGCCGCCGACCAGGCCATCTTCCCAACCCACGCCGAACCGGCCGGCCGAAAACGACCAGCGCGAAACCTTGGCTAAGCGGAATCCGAACATGATGAGCATCGAGACGCCCATCCCATTGCGCGAAGCGATATTTTATGGCCCGTCCCAGGGGTCGATACGGTCGAATTCATGGAGTGGACTTTTCGGACGGCCGAAGAAATCGCGGCTGCCCTGCGTGCCGGTGAAGTGACCGCGGTGGAACTGGCGGACGAGGCGATCGCCCGGATCGAGCGGGACGACAAGGCGGTCAACGCGATCTGTGTGCCGGACTTCGACCGGGCGCGGGCCGCCGCGCGCGGCGCCGACCGGGCGCGGGCTCGCGGCGAGGACCGGCCGCTGCTCGGCATTCCGGTGACGGTCAAAGAGTGCTACAACATCGCCGGGCTGCCCACGAACTGGGGCATGCCGCGGTACCGGGACCATATGCCGGCCGAGGACGCGATACAGGTGTCGCGGCTCAAGGCCGCGGGCGCCGTGGTGCTGGGTAAGACGAATGTGCCCTTGGGGCTGCAAGATATCCAGAGCTTCAACGAGATCTACGGCACCACCAACAATCCGTGGGATCACGATCGCACGCCGGGCGGATCCTCCGGCGGATCAGCGGCGGCACTGGCGTCCGGATTCGGCGCGCTGTCCATCGGCTCCGACCTCGGCGGTTCGCTGCGCACCCCCGCGCATTTCTGCGGTGTCTACGCGCACAAGCCGACACTCGGGCTGGCGGCAACCCGCGGCATGGTCGCGCCGGCCGAGCCGGCTCTGCCGGTCGACCTTGACCTCGCCGTCGTCGGTCCGATGGCGCGTAGCGCCCGCGACCTCACGCTGCTGCTCGACGTCATGGCCGGACCGGACCCACTGACGCTCGGCCTCGCGTACGACTTGACGCTGCCGCCCGCGCGCCACGAACGGCTGCGCGACTTCCGGGTCCTGGTCCTCGACGACCATCCGTTCATTCCGACCGGGTCCGCCGTGCGGGCGGGGGTGCACCGGGTGGCCGACGCGCTGGCCGACGGCGGCGCCCGCGTCGAACGGCGCAGTCCGCTGCCGCCCGACCTGGCCGAAGCCGCGATCCTCTACACGCGGTTGCTGTTCTCGGGCTCCGTCGCGCGTTTTCCCGTCGAGCCACCCGAGCAGCTACGGGCCCGCGCCGCCGGGCTGGGCGCGGGCGATCAGAGCCTCGACGCCGCGCGGCTGCGCGCCATGGTGTTCAGCCATCGCGACTGGATCGAGGCGAACAACCGCCGTGAGCTGCACCGCCACGGCTGGCGGCGGCTGTTCGCCGAGTTCGACGCCGTGGTGTGCCCGATCACGCCCACTCCGGCGTTCCCGCACGACCACAACCCCGATCCGATGCAACGCCGACTGGACATCGACGGCGTCGGGCATCCGTACTTCGACCAGCTCGTCTGGGCCGGCCTGGCCACCATGCCCGGCCTGCCCGCCACCGCCATACCGGCGGGCCGGTCGCCCGAGGGCCTGCCGGTGGGAGTGCAGCTCATCGGTCCGATGTTCGAGGACCGGACCCCGCTGCGGCTGGCCGAGCTGCTCGAGCAGAAGATCGGCGGCTTCCGGGCGCCGAAGTAGGATGATCAGGAAACCCTCGGCAACGACCTAGGTGACCGCAATGACCGCGCGCACCGCGATGACCGTGATCAGCGCGAGGGCGACCAACAGCACCCCGGCCAGCAACACCTTCACCGGCACGGCGGACGGCGGATCGGCCGCCGCTCGTGCGCCGGCGTCCGGCGCGCCGGCGACCTGGTCCCCCTCGGCTCCATCGGAGGAACCCGCCGCGGGGGTGTCCAGCAGGGTGGCGGCGGGCGCGCCCGGGGCGTGCAGGCTCAGCACCGCGCCCAGGGCCACCGAGTGCTTGCCGTGCGGCGACGTGTCGAGCAGCGCGGGTGACACGCCGAGGCCACCGGTGATCGCCCGAGGGACCAGCGGCATCAGGGTCGACCCGCCCACCAGCAGCACGGCGGCGAGCTGTCCCTCCTGAGCGCCTTCCAGCACCTTGCCCAGCGCCTCCACGGTGGCGCCCACCGGTTCCTCCACCAACGCCTCGAACGTCGGCCGGTCCAGCGGCACCTCCATGCGCCGCCCGGGCAGCGACACCGGGATCATCACCTCGGGCCGGCTCGCCAGCGCCTCCTTGGCCCGCACGCAGTCCCGGCGCAACCGCTCCATCGCGGCGGCGGCGGCCGGGTCGGCCAGGTCCAGGCCGTCGAGGGTGGCGCCGCCGACCCGTTCGGTGACGTAGCGCAGCACGGCGTCGTCGAAGTCCGTGCCGCCGATGTTTTCGTATCCCTCCGGGGTTCCGACCAGGGCGAACCCGACCGGGGTGCGGCGCAGCAGCGCGGCGTCGAACATGCCGCCGCCCAGGTCGTAGACCGCGACGAACTGGTCCTCCCGCACCGGCCGGCGGGCGTGGAACTCCTCCGCCGCCGCGTGCGCCTCACCGACCAGGTGCACCTCGGGCGCACCGGCCAGCCGACCAGCCTCGGTCAGCGCCCGGCGCCGGTACGGCCCCCAGCTGGCCGGGTGGGTCAGCACCAGGGACTCCGGGGCGGCCCCGTGGAATCGCTCGCCCCGGTCCAGGGCGTGACGGAGCAACCGGCCCAACAGCGACTCGACCGAGTGCCGCTCGTCCCCGAAGGGCAGCGGGGTCGGATCGCCCAGCCGGCGCTTCAGCGCCCGCAGCACGGAGCGGGGGTCGGTGGCGGCCAGCCGTTCGGCCTCCTCGGCCACCACCGGCGCGGATGCCCAGCCGAGGCTGGCCGGCACCACCGGCCCGGCCTCGCCGAGCGGCAGGGGCGCTATCCGGTCCTTCCGGCCGTACGCGGCCGCGAGATGGCTGGTACCCAGGTCGACGGCAAGCTGGTAGCCCATCAGAAGTGCAGCCCCTTGGTGCCGAAGACCCACAGGCTGGAGGTCAACCAGAGCCCCACCAACACAGTGAACAGCGCCGACCCGAGCACCGGAATGGCCCAGCCGGGCAGGCCGCGCTTGGTCAACGCCAGCATCTTGGCCACGAAGGCGCCGTAGAACGCGCAGCCGAGCACCGAGTGCACCAGCACCCGGGGGGTGCCGTACTCGAAGCCCAGCGCGAACAGGCAGTGCACCATCACCGGCACGGTGAGCAGCACGGCCAGCCGGCCGGACCAGCGGTGCAGCGCGGGCATCACCGAACGCAGCGAGTTCAGCCGCAACCGTCCGTAGAGCGCTGCCCCCGACACCACCTGGACGACGGCCAGCAGCGTCGCGGCGGTGGTCAGCCAGGCCTTCACGTAGAGGCCGCTGCTGAACCCGGCCACGTTGATGGCGAAGCCGGTGGGCTCGTGCAGGCGGCCGTACACCCCGAGCAGCACGGCCACGCCGCAGCCCACCGCCAGCGGCACCAGCAGCGCGGCGGCCCACGGGTCGGACCGGCGCGGCGGCTTCGGCGGTGGCGGCGGCTCGGGACGCGGACGGAACAGGGCGTCGCTCGGGCCGCCGGGGCTCCTCGGCGGCTCGACGGTCGGGCCACCAGGGTTCCTCGGCGGCTGGGTGGTCGGGCCGCCGGGGTTCCTCGGCGGTTGGGCGGTCGGGCCGCCGGGGTTCCTCGGCGGCTCAGGGGCCGGGTACGGACAGGTCATGGGGGTCTCCGTGGCTCAGCGTTCGGCGGGTTGGGCGGGTTCGGCGGGCGGGGGCTAGCGGCTGACCACGAGGTCGCCGCCGCCGACGTACTGGGCGTTCGCGCCCTCCAGCGGGGCGGCGGGCATCGGCGCGCCGCCCTCGTTGGCCAGGCCGGTCACGTTGCCGTACGAGTCCTTGATCCAGCCCGAGGTGCGCGAGCCGTTCTTGGACCGGTACAGCCCGGCCGGGGCCTTCGCCGCGTCGGCGGAGTACTCCCAGGACCTGCCCTTCGCGGAGACCGTGCCGGACAGCTTGCCGTCGGACAGCGAGCCGGTCAGCTTGTTGCCGTTCTTGCCCGAGGCGTCGATCTTGCCGCCGTTCAGCACGCTGCCCTGGTACCAGGCCTCGACGTCCTTGCCGTTGCACAGATAGGCGGAGACCTGGTTGTTCCGGACGGTCACCGCGATGGCGATGTTCGAGGGTTCCTCGGTCTTGCCGGTGTACTTCGCGTCCTCGGGGAACGCCTCCGGTAGCGGCGCCCCCGGCCCGGCCTGAGCATTCGGCGCCTGGGCGTTCGGCGCGGCCGCGTTCGGGTCAGCCTGGGCGTTCCCGCCGGCTTGGGCGTTCGGGGCGGCCGGCGCGGCGGCCGGTGGCGCGGCCGGGGCGGCCGGGGCGGCCGGCGGGGTGCCGGCGGCGGCGGTCGGGGTCGGGTTGTTGGTCCCGCGCATCATGTTCACGGCCAGCAGGCCCAGCGCGAGGACGACAACCACCAACAGGGTCAACAGGGGCCCGCGTTTCATGGTCTTCTCCTTTTCCTCCGGCAAATTCTGACCGGAGAGGGCCCGGAGTTCCGTGCACAAGTGCACACAACGGCCGTGCAGATTTACCGCCGCCGGGCGAGTGTGTCGAAGTACCCATACAGCGGCGTTACAACGCCGTACTCCCGCGTGGCCCCCGGGCGGACAGTGGATGCCTACCGACGAGGGGACCCCCAGATGACTACGCAACCGGAACCGGACGCGCGCGAGACCCGGGCGCTGGTCCTGGTCCCCCGCCGGCCCGAGCGGCCCGCCGAGCGGCCGCGCGAACGCTACGTCATGCCGCTGCCGGAACGTGCCGCGATGTGGCGCGAGCAGCTCTCCGACGAGCTGGCCGCCGTGTACAGCGACGTGGACTTCGACCTGCGCCGGCGCGTTCAGCAGGTGCTCGTGGCGGTCGAGGAGACGGTCGGCCAGCTGGACCCGGCCAAGGACTGGCCGGCGCTCGCCGGCTGGCTGCGCGATCGCCTGGCCTTCGAGATGCGGGAGAACCACCTGCTCGCCGCCGGGTCGATGCGGGCGATCTCGCTCCGCTCCGCCGAGCGGCTGCGCCTGGGCACCACGCAGGTCATCGACCCGCCGGTGCCCGCCCCGCCGACCGACCTCGCGGTCTCCCTGGCCGAGGCCCCGAAGGGGCCGGAGGCGGCGCGCACCGGGGGCGTGATGAACGTGGTACTCCGGGGCTACCTGGGCTTCGTCATGTACTTCATGCTGAGCCACTTCGTCGGCCTGGACCTGCCGCTCGCCCTGGGCCTGCTTCCGGCGGCGCTGATGGCCGGGTTGGCCGTGCGCGAGGAGCGGACCCGCAAGCTGGCCACCCGCCGCGCCGAGGCGGAGCAGGCGCTGCGCGGGTACGTCGCCGAGTTCGGGATGTGGGTGGGCAAGGGCTCGCAGGACCTGCTGCGCCGGATGGAGCAGGACCTGCGCGCCGGCTACGAGGCCCGCATCGACGCGGCCCTCGCCCGGCGAGCCCACGCCTGACTCGGCGGAACGGCTCGACCAGCTGGGCCAGGTAGCCGGTCGGGCAGTCCGGCTTGGCGAACGCCAGCCGCCCGGGTTCCGCGTGGGCCAGCCCGGACCAGTCGGGGAGCTCGCCCATCGGCTCCCTCCCCGGTCGGCTACGAGGTGCGCTGTTTCGGCAGGTAGTTCTGCGGCTTGTCGGAGGTGTCGAAGGTGCTGTACGCGAGGCCGTCCCAAACATACTCGGGGTTCCGGAAGCGGTTCGTCATGAAGTGCCACATGTCGAAGCCGGGAATCATGTATTCCAGCCCGTGAATGTAGGTGAGGACGTCATCGTCGAATGCCAGCGGACCGGACAGAATGCGCTTGCGCAGCCGCCAGAACTCCTCGTCGTACCGCTCCGCCTGGTCACACAGCTGGTCGAACGCCTCCTGCAGCTTCATTTCCTCCTTGAGGATGAGGAAGTAGGCGAGATTGCAGTGCTCGCCGTGATTCGACTCACGACCGAAGGATGTGAGGTCGTTCACGATCTGGGAGTGGTAGATCGCCATTCGGCCGATCTTCTCCACGTCCGGGTCGGTGATCTGCTGCTCGGTGATGTCCGCACCCACCGCGTATTCGAGCTGCGTAAGAATGCAAGGGCCGGAGTAGTTCTCGAAACGGAAGCTGGAGAACTCCTCCACGGTATCCAGATCCATCGCGTGGCTGCCCGGGTGGATCAGTTCGCGGCGCAGCCGGTCGAGGTAGATCTGGAAGGTGTCCACGAACCGCCCGGACAGACCCTCGGACATGTCGACCTGCATACCCTGGATACATTCGGCCATGACCCGGGAGATGTCGGTGGCGAACTCGACCGGCCGGCCGTGGATCGACCGCTCCAGCTCCTCGACCATGTGCAGCGCCTCGCGCTCGGTCATCCGGTAGCGCGAGTTGGCCGCGTCGTCGACCGCGGTGAGTGCCTCGTAGTACTTCATGAGCCATACCACACGATGACGGCTTGCCGCTTTTGGAAATCCCGACAGAACGACATCTCGGACGTTTTGCGAAATGAAATACTCCAGCTGGTCCGCCGCGTAGCTGTTGGCGTAAACCTCACGCATCCAGTCGGCGACCTCGGTAGCCGTGGTCTCGTCGCTATAGCGCCGGAGCGGGAATATCGTCTGCAGCTCACGAAGGTGTACCGAGTCGGAAATCCGTGCCGCCACGGCACTGTTCTCACGCATGACTTCGAGCTCCTCAGATAGCCGCGGGAATGAGTAGATGAGAGACCCATCGTAAGCACTGACGTCATCCTTCGCGACAGGTCCAGAAGGGTGACCCGAGTAACTGATAATAGCTTTCCGACTACTCTGAATCGGCGAATGATCGGAGCACATTAAGCGCCGGTCAGCCCAGCCCCGGAGCCGCCGCGTGACCGGGTCCGGCCGCCGCACCCCCGCCAACCAGGCACGATCGGGCAATTACCTCGCGCCCCAGGTGTCTCATGGACCCCATCGACCCCGGCGGCCGCCTGCGCCGTCAAAGATTTGGTTAGCCTTAGCTATCTAGGCAAGAACTCTCTTGCAAAGCACCCGGCCGTGACATAAGGATAGGCTTACCTTATTAACGCGGAGGGGGAACCGTGTCACTGAGGACGCCCGAACCGGGCGCCGCTCTCGTCACCGGGGCGGCCCGGGGCATCGGCGCGGCCGTGGCGCTCGCGCTGGCCGAGGCCGGCCACCGGGTCGCCGTGCTGGACCGCGACGCCGGCGTGCGGGACACCGCCGACCGGCTGCGCGACCTGGGTGCCGAGACACACGCGCTGGTCGCGGACGTGTCGGACGCCGGCCAGGTCGGCGAGGCCGTGGCCGAGGCGGAAGCCGCGCTGGGACCGACCGAAGTACTGGCCAACGTGGCCGGCGTGCTGCGCACCGGCCCGATCCTGGAGCTGGCCGACGAGGACTGGGCCGCCTGCCTGGCCACCAACGCGTCCGGGGTCTGGCACGTCGGACGGGCGGTGGGCCACCGGATGTACGCCAGGGGCCGGGGCAGCATCGTGACCGTCGCGTCCAACTCGGCCGCCGTGCCCAGGGTCGGCATGGCCGCGTACGCCGCGTCCAAGGCGGCGGCGGTCATGATCACCCGCGGCCTGGGCCTCGAGCTGGCCCCGGCGGTGCGCTGCAACGTGGTCTGCCCCGGCTCCACCGACACCCCGATGCAGCGCGCGCTGTGGCCGGACCCGGACGACGGCGCCGGCGCGGCCGGCATGATCACCGGCTCGCTCGACTCGTACCGCCTGGGCATTCCGCTGGGCCGCATCGCCGACCCGGCCGACGTGGCCGACGCGGTGCTGTTCCTGGCCGGGGACGCGTCCCGGCACATCACATTGCAGACCCTCACCGTGGACGGCGGCGCGACGTTGGGCGCGTGACGGCGGTGAGGCTGGTGGCTTTTCAGGAGGGGCGTTCTACCGTGGGACCCGATCACACCCCGTGGCCGGCGGCGACCGCCGCCCGCTACCGGGCGGCCGGCCACTGGCGCGGCCAGAGCTTCGGCGCACTGCTCACCGCGCTCGCGCAGGCGCACGGCGACCGGACCGCCGTGGTCGGCCGGCCCGCCGACCCCAGCCCGGCGCCCGACTGCGAAGCCGGCGCCTCGGGTCGGGCGCCCGGTTCGGCGCCCGACGGCGCCTCCGCCGGCGAAGCCGGCGCCCCGGGTCGGGCGCCCAGTTCGGCGCCCGACTGCAACACAGACGGCTGGGCGCGCTGGACCTACCGCGAGCTGGACCGGCGCGCGCACCGGCTGGCCGCCGGCCTCGCCGGGCTGGGCCTGGGTGCCGGCGACCGGGTAGTGCTCCAGCTGCCCAATGCGCCGGAGTTCCTGTCGGTCATCTTCGCGCTGTTCCGGCTGGGCGCCTGGCCGGTGTTCGCGCTGCCCGCGCACCGGGAGCGCGAGCTGGGCCACTTCACCGAGCAGACCGACGCCGCCGCGATCATCACCGTCGACCGGCACCAGCGCCACGACCACGCCGGCACGGCCCGGCGGGTGGCCCACGCGGTGGCCTCGGTTCGCCGGGTGGTGGTGGTCGGGGACCCGGAGGCGGCCCGGGCCGCCGGCGCCGTGCCGTTCACCGAAGTGGACGCCGACCCGGTGGAGCTGCCCGATCCGGACCCGGCCGCAGTGGCGTTCCTGCAGCTGTCCGGCGGCAGCACCGGGCTGCCCAAGCTGATCCCGCGCACCCACGACGACTACCTGTACAGCGTCCGGGAGAGCGCCCGGATCTGCGGCCTGCGCCCGGAGAGCGTGTACCTGGCCGCGCTGCCGGTGGCGCACAACTTCCCGCTCAGCTCCCCCGGCGTGCTCGGCGCGCTGCACGCCGGGGCGACCACCGTGCTGGCGCCCAACCCGGACGCGGACACGGTGTTCGAGCTGGTCGAGCGCGAGCGGGTGACCATCACCGGGGTGGTGCCGCCGCTGGCCGCCGCCTGGGTGGCCGCCGACGCGCGCAACCGCTACGACCTGTCCAGCCTGGCCGTGCTACAGGTGGGCGGGGCCAAGTGCGGCCCGGAGCTGGCCGGGCGGATCGGCCCGGCGCTGGGCTGCGCGGTGCAGCAGGTGTTCGGGATGGCCGAGGGGCTGGTCAACTACACCCGGCTGGACGACCCGGAAGAGCTGGTAGTGCGCTCCCAGGGCCGGCCGATCTCCCCGGACGACGAGATCCGCGTCGTCGACGCGCGCGACGAACCGGTGCCGGACGGCGAGGCCGGCGCACTGCTCACCCGGGGTCCCTACACGATCCGGGGCTACTTCCGGGCGGCCGAGTACAACGCCACCGCGTTCACCGCGGACGGCTTCTACCGCACCGGCGACCTGGTCCGCCGGCTGCCGACCGGCCACCTCGAGGTGGTCGGCCGGGTGAAGGACCAGATCAACCGGGGCGGCGAGAAGATCGCCGCCGAGGAGGTGGAGGACCACCTGATGGCCCACCCCTCGGTGCTGGACGCGGCCGTGGTGTCGCTGCCCGACGAGTTCCTCGGCGAGCGCAGCTGCGCCTACGTGATCCCGGCGGCCGGGTCGGAGGCGCCCACGGAACGCCAGCTGCGCCGGTTCGTGCGGGAGCGCGGGGTGGCCACATTCAAGGTGCCGGACCGGGTGCTCGTGGTGGAGCGGTTCCCGGTCACCGGCGTCGGCAAGACCAGCAAACGAGAGCTTCGGGCCGCACTGCGCGCCCGGCCAGAACTGGAGAGGTGAGAGATGTCCCTGCCGCGGATCACGTCCTATGCGTTGCCCAAGGCCGACGAGCTGCCGGCGGGCCGGGTGGACTGGCGCCCCGACCCGGACCGGGCGGCGTTGCTGGTGCACGACATGCAGCGGTACTTCCTGGCCCCGTTCGCGGCGGACGCCGACCCGGTGCGCGGCCTGGTGCGCAACACGGTGACGCTGCTGGCCGCCTGCCGCGAGCGCGGCGTGCCGGTCTTCTACACCGCGCAGCCGGGCCGGCAGAGCACCCGGGACCGGGGCCTGCTCACCGAGTTCTGGGGTGAGGGCATCGGTGCGGTGATCGACGCCGACCCGCGCGCCGAGGAGATCATCCCCGAGCTGGCCCCCCGGCCCGGCGACCGGAAGCTGACCAAGTGGCGCTACAGCGCCTTCCAGCGCAGCAGCTTCGCCGAGCAGCTGGCCGAGCTGGGACGGGACCAGTTGCTGATCACCGGGGTTTACGCGCACATCGGCTGCCAGGCCACGGCGGTGGAGGCGTTCATGCGCGACGTGCGGCCGTTCCTGGTGGCCGACGCGGTGGCCGACTTCTCCCGCCGCCACCACGAGCAGGCGGTGGAGTACGTGGCGCAGCGCTGTGGCGCGGCGGTCACCACGGCGGACACCCTGGATGTGCTGGCGTCACGGGTGCCCGGCGACCAGAAACCGGCGGCGGTGTGATGGCCGCCGAGCTGAGCCTGGACCGCCTGCGCACCGACGTGGCCGACCTGCTCGACTGCGAGCCGTCCGAGCTGGACCCGGACGCCGACCTCTTCGACCAGGGCCTCGACTCGTTACGCCTGATGCGCCTGGTCGAGCTCTGGCGCGAACGAGGCGCGCACGACATACGCCTAGCCGACCTGGCCGAGCTCCCCACCCTCCGCACCTGGTCAACGGTCCTGACCCGCTAACCCACCCCGGCGAGCCAGCGCTTCCATCACCGCGAGTCGGAGGTTCCATCACCGCGAGTCGGAGGTTTCAGCACACCGAGTCGGGGGTTTCATCACCGCGAGTCGGGGGTTTCAGCACACCGAGTCGGAGGTTTCAGCACTCCGCGGTCATCGTCCCAATCAGCGCCAGCAACGGCTCGGCGACCGCCTCGGCCCACCGCTCGGCGGACGGCTGCCGCACGCCGGCCAGCGCACCGGACAACGTCGGCACACCGACCTCACCGAACAGCTCGGCGTACCGCGCGCCCACCTCGGCCGGGTGCGACGGGTCGTCGCCCGGCACCACCAACAGGCGCCGCACCGCCCGGCCGGCTCGCCGGACGACGTCGGCGTCGGTGACCGGGCTGGTCGCCGCCAACCCCCGGAACGAGGCGATCAGGCTGGCCTGGTCGGTGAGCCCGATGTCCCGGCGCAGGGGTTCGGCCAGGTGGGGTCGCAGCGAGGCCAGCCACGGTTCCAGCACCGCGTCCCGCCCGTCCCGCTCGATCAGGTCGGCCAGACCCCGGTTGCGCGCGGCCACCGCCGGGTCGACCGGTTCGCCCGGCATGTGGTGCGGGGAGATCACCGCGAGCGCATCGGCCGAGGCGCCCGCTCCGGCATTCGTCCCGGCATTCGTCCCGGCATTCGTCCCGATCTGAGCTTCCGCATCGGCCGCCGCGCGGACCGCCACGCCGGCACCGAGGGCGAACCCGGCCAGCAGCACCGGTCCCCCGGTGCGCTCCCGGATCGCCGCCACCCACTCCCGGATGTCGGCGGCCAGGCGGTCCCAGGTGTGCGCCGCCGGATCCGGGCAGACCGAGTCACCGAAGCCCCGCAGGTCCGGCAGCACAACCTCGGCCCGCGCGGCCAGCCGGGCGGCCAGCGGCAACATGGCCCGGTGCGTCTGGTTGGCCGAGTGCACGACCAGCACCGTCGGCGCCCCCGGCGGGCCGGCGGGCCGGCGCACGCCGTGCAGGACGCAACCATCGCCGGCGGTGAGGGTGACGGGTTCGATCACCTGCGCTCCTCGGCGGTGGGCTCGGGCTCTCGTTCCAGGTTGCGCACCCTCGGGTCTTCCAGGAACTCGCGCAGCGGGGGCGCCGCGCCGAACTCCGCGCGCGTGCGCTGCACCAGCCGGAACGCGGTCAGCGAGTCCGCGCCGAGCGCGAACACGTCGTCGTCCAGGCCGATGCCGGTGTAGCCGAGCACCGCGCCGCACAGCTCCACCAGCTGGCGCTGCCGGTCGGTCTCCGGCGGCACGTACGGGTTGGGCAGTGCCGGCCTCGGAACCCCTGCCCCCGCCGGCCCAGCCGGTTTCGCTCGACCCGTGGGCTCGGGGTCGGCCCCGGCCGGGATCCGCCCGCCCGGGGCCGGGGTGACCGCGCCGGGCGCCGGCGGGTCGATCCAGTACCGGCGGCGGTACCACGGGTGGCCGGGCAACGGGACCTTGCGCGCGTCCGGCGGGCGCAACGCGGTGCCGTCCAGGTCCACGCCGGCGCACCACAGCGCGCCCAACGAGGTCAGCAAGGCGGTTACCGCCGGGTGAAATCCGCGACTCGGCCCGTCTGAATCAGCGACATGGGCTGTGGGGGCCAGCGATATGGGGGAGGGGAGGAGGGGGACGGCCACTGTGGGGGGGCCTAGGACTGTGCGGGCGGCGCGGGCGGCGGTGCGGCCGGGGCCTACCTCGATGAAGGCGGGTTTGGCTCGGCCGGCGGCGGCGCGCAGGGCAGTGGCGAAGTCGACGGGTTCCAGGGTGTGGCGGAGCCAGGACTCCACGTCGCGGGCTCGTTCTTCGGTGGCCGCGGCGCCGGTGACGGTGGTTACCCAGGGCAGGCGGGGGGCGGTCAGGGGCACCGCCGCGAGCAGGGTGCGGAGGGGGGCGCGGGCCGGTTTCAGGAGGGGTGAGTGTGGGGCGCAGCGGACCGGCAGCGGGCGGTGGGGGACGTCGGGCAGCCCGGCCAGCCAGGTGTCCAGGTCGGCCCGGGTGCCGGAGACCAGGCAGGAACCCGGCGCGGTGTGCACCGCCAGGGTCAGTCCGTCCGGCAGCTCGCCCAGCTCCGAAGGGTCGGCCAGCACGGCCTCGCCGGCGCCGTCCGGGTGGGTCGCGTCGAGCAGCACCTGCCGCCGGGCGACCAGGCGCACCGCCTCGGCCCGGTCCATCACCCCGGCCACGGCGGCGGCCGCGTACTCGCCGAGGCTGTGCCCGAGCACCCTGGTCGGCGTGATGCCCACCGAGCGGAGCAGGTCGGTGAGCGCGAACTCCACCGCGAGCACCGCCGCCGGCGAAAGCCCGGCCTCGTCGTCCACCGGGTCCGGCAGGCGGCCGGAGGTGATCAACTCCCCGAGCTCGGTACCCAACAGCCGGCCGGCCGAGGACAGTGCGTCCGCGAACGGCCGGTTGAACCGGGCCATCTCGGCGACCACGTCCCCGGGCACCGCTCCCGCCCCGCCGAACAGCAGCACCACCGGACGGGCCGACCGGGCCGGCTCCACCGGCGCGGACGCCAGCGCGACGGCCTGGGCGTCGAGCAGCGAGGCCGTCGCGGCGACCGCGTCACCCCACCGGCCCGGGGCCACCACGGAGGCCCGGTACGGGCCGGCCCGGCGGCCCTCGTGCAGGGTGCGGGCCACGTCGGCCAGGTCCAGCCCGGGGTGCGTGCGCAGGTGCCCGGCCAGTTCGGCGCAGCTGTCCCGGAGCGCCTCCGGGGATTGGGCGGAGAGCAGCAGCAGCTGCGGCTCGTCGGTCGGGTCCGGGCGGTCCGGCGGGCGGGGGGCCTCGCGCACCACCACGTGCGCGTTGGTGCCGCCGATGCCAAACGAGCTGACCCCGGCCGCCCGGGGGCGTTCCCCGCGAGGCCACGGGGTTTCCTCGGCGACCACCCGGAACGGCCCGCCGGCGAAGTCGATCAGCGGGTTGGGCTCGGTGTAGTGCGCGGTGGCGGGAATCCGCTCGTGGTGCAGCGCCAGCACCGTCTTGATCAGTCCGGCCACGCCGGCGGCCGTGTCGGTGTGCCCGATGTTGGACTTCACCGCGCCCAGGCCGCAGCTCTCCGGCGGCGCGCCGTCGGAACGGAAGGCCGAGGTCAGCGCGGCCACCTCCACCGGGTCGCCGACGGCGGTCCCGGTGCCGTGGGCCTCCACGTAGTCGATGTCCGCCGCCGTCAGCCCGGCCGCCGCGTGCGCGGCGACGATCACTTCCGCCTGACCCTGGGTGCTCGGCGCGGCGTAGCCGACCTTGCGCCGGCCGTCGTTGTTCACCGCCGTGCCGGCGATCACGCCGTAAATGGTGTCCCCGTCGGCGCGGGCGTCGGCCAGCCGCTTGAGCACCACTGCCGCGACCCCGTCACCGCCGGCCATCCCGGTGGCGGCCGCGTCGAACGGCCGGCACCGGCCGTCGGCCGACATCAGCCCGGCATCCACCCACCGGTAGCCCCGGCGGGCGGCCGGGTTCAGCGTCGCCCCGCCGGCCAGCGCCACATCGGCGCGCAGCCCGATCAGGTCCTGGCAGGCCAGGTGCACCGCGACCAGCGAGGTGGAGCACGCGGTGGCCACCGCCATCGCCGGCCCGGTCAGACCCAGCCGGTAGGCCACCCGGGTGGCCAGGGTGCTGGGCGCGTTGCCGGTGGCCAGGGTCATCAGGTCGGCCTGCGAGTCCTGGTACCAGGGCATCACGTTGCGCAGCAGGTAGCTGGCCAGGCCGGAGCCGGCGTACACCCCGACCACCCGGTCCGGGTCGGCCGGGTCGTGCCCGGCGTGCTCCAGCGCCCGGTGCGCGATCTCCAGGAACAGCCGGTGCTGCGGGTCCACCAGCTCCGCCTCGGCCGGGCTGAACCCGAAGTACTCCGCGTCCAGCCGCTCGATGCCGTCGATCGCCGAGTAGCGCAGCACCAAGTCTGGGTCCTTCAGCTCGGCCTCGGTGCCGCCGGCGGCGAAGAACTCCTCCTCGGTGGCCTGCCGGCCGCCGTCCCGGCCCTCCAGCAGCAACCGCCAGAACGCGTCCAGGTCCTCCGCGCCGGAGAACCGGGTGGCCATGCCGACCACCGCGATGTCGAGTTCCTCGTCGTACGTCTCGGCCACGGGTGAATCAGCCACGGGTCCTCCTCCCGGCCGCGCGCCGGGCCCGGCCGGCTCGCTCCCTGGCGCGTTGCAGCGCGGGATCGGGCGCCGCACTGTCCTCTCCATCCCGCCCCGCGCCCTCCAGCAGCGCGGCGAGCTCGCTCACCGTGGGGTGCGCGAGCAGGTCGAGCAGCGCGGGCTCGCGGCCGATGCGTTCGGCCAGGCGTTGTTGCACCATGACCATGAGCAGCGAGTTCCCACCCAGTTCGAAGAACCCGTGCCGGGCGCCGATCCGCTCGTAGGGCACGCCGAGCGCGTCCGCCCACACCTGGGCGATCTGTTCCTCCAGCTCGCCCTCCGGCGGCTCCGGCGGCCGGGTGTCGGCTTCCGGCGCGGAGGCAGCCAGCCAGCCGGCGAGTAAGGCCCGGTCCACCTTGCCGGACGGCCGCAGCGGCAGCTCGGTGACCGGCGCGGCCAGCGTGGGCACCGCGGCGGCGGGCAGCCGCTCGCGCAACCAGTCCAGCGCTCCGGCCCGGTCCGGTGACCCCGACGGCTCGGGCACCCAGGCCACGGCCAGCCGGGCGTCGCGTCCCGGGTCGATCGGCCCCGAGGCCTGTCGGTCCGCCGGCCGAGGCACCAGCACGGCGGCGGCCCGGCGCACGCCCGGATGGGCGGCCAGCACCGCCTCCACCTCCTCCAGCTCCACCCGGGCGCCGCGCACCTTCACCTGGTTGTCCCGCCGGCCGAGGAACTCCAGCCGGCCATCGGCCCGGTACCGCGCCAGGTCCCCGGTGGCGTACAGGCGTTCCCCGCGCGTGAACGGGCTGGCGACGAACCGCTCGGCGGTGCGTTTCGGGTCCGCCCGGTAACCCCGGCCCAGCAGGATTCCGCCGATGTACAGCTCGCCGGGCACCCCGGGCGGCACCGGCCGCAACCGGGCGTCCAGCACGTACAGCGCGGTGTTCGGGTTGGGCCGGCCCAGGGTGACCTCGGTGATCTCCCCCGGGTCGGCGGCCGGGTGGGTCTCCGAGCAGACCCCGATGGTCGCCTCGGCCGGGCCGTAGCCGTGGTAGAGGGTGACCGGCAGCGCGGCCCGGGTGCGCGAGAGCAGCTCGGCGGTGAGCTTCTCCCCGCCGCACCACAGGTGGCGCAGGCTGCCCGCCCGGGACGCGAAGGACGGCGTGTCCAGCAGCACCTCGAGCATCGAGGCGACCAGGTAGACGAAGGTCACGCGGTGCCGGTCGATCACGTCCACCAGGTGGGCCAGGTCGCCGTGCCGGTCGGGTTCGGCCAGCACCAGCCGGGCACCGGCGGTGAGCGGCAGCAGCAGCTCGTTGATGGAGATGTCGAAGGTCAGCGGCGCCTTGTGCAGCACCGCGTCGGACGCGCCCAGCGACAGCTTGGCCCGCTGCCAGGCCATCCGGCTGGCGATGGCCCGGTGCAGGATGACCGCGCTCTTCGGCACGCCGCTGGAACCCGACGTGTGGATGACGTAGGCGGCCCGCAGCCCGTCCGGCCCGTGGGCGCCCCGACCCCGCCGAGGCGGCGGATCCGCCGGTACGCCGCCAAGGTCCAGCTCGATGACGCCCTCGCGTTCGCCCAGCTTGGGGCGGTGCGTGGCATCGGTGAGCACGCCGTCCAGGCCGGCGGCCAGCTCGGCCACCCGGGCGGCGGGCAGGCCGGCGTCGATCGGCACGAAGGCCGCGTCGGCGGCCAGCACGCCGAGCAGCGCGGCGACCAGCTCCGGACTCCGGGGCAGCAGAACCCCGACGTAGCGTTCCCGGCCCGGCGCGGCGCCCAACCGGCGGTGGATCAGCGTGGCCACCCGGTCGGCGCGGTCCAGGAGCTCCCGGTAGCCCAGCGTCTCCCCGGCGGCGGTGACCACGGCCGGCGCGTCCGGCCGGGCGGCGGCGGCCGCGCGGATCTGGTCCAGCACGTTCTCGGCGGGCACCGGCGCGGCGGTGTCGTTCCACTCGCGCACCACCCGGGCCCGGTCCGGGCCGAGCACGTCCAGCTCGCCGATCGGCCGGGCCGGGTCGGCGCAGGCCTGGCGCAGCACCGCGAGCAGCGCGGCGACCAGGCGCTCGGCGGTGGGCCGGTCGAACACGTCGGTTCGGTAGGCCAGGATGCCCTCGATCGCGGCGCCGGTGGGCTGAAGTGACTGAACCAGTGTGCTGGAGTCACTGAATCGGCGTGCTGGGGTGGTGGTTTCGGCCAGGTTCAGGGTCAGGTCGAACTTGGCGGTCGCGGTGGCCCGGGGTGCGACCTCCGCCACCAGGCCGGGGAACGAGGGCTCCGGCAGTGCGCCGGCCGCGTAGGACAACATCACCTGGAACAGCGGGGTGCTCGAAGTACCGCGGCGCGGCGCGACCGCCTCCACCACCTGCTCGAACGGCAGGTCGGCGTGCGCGTAGGCGTCCAGTGCGGTCCGCCGCACCCGCGCGAGCAGCTCGGCAAAGCTCGGGTCGCCGCCGGTGTCGGTGCGCAGCACCACGGTGTTCACCAGGTAACCGACCACACCGGCCAGTGCGGCGTCGGTGCGCCGGCCGACCGGCGAGCCGACCGTGATGTCCTCCCCCGCGCCGAACCGGGTGAGCAGCGTGGCCAGCGCGGCGTGCAACACCATGAAGGTGCTCACCCCGTGCTCGGCGGCCAGCCGAGCCAGGCCGGCGCGCAGCTCCGGGTCGATCCGCACGTCCACCCGGGCGCCGGCGGTGTTGCCATCGGGCGCCGAACCGGGCGCCCGACCCGTGGCCGGGCGGGGGCGGTCCAGCGGCAGCTCGAGGCGCTCCGGGACGCCGGCCAGGGTGCGGGTCCAGTAGTCCCGCTGGCTGGCCCGCCGCTCGCCGGTGTCCAGTAGCTCGCGGTGCCACAGCGCCCAGTCGGCGTAGTGCACCGGCAGCGGCGCCCAGTCCGGTTCACCGCCGGCCGCCCGGGCGGCGTAGGCCGTGCCCAGGTCGGCCAGCAGCGGGCCCAGCGAGCCCTCGTCGGCGGCGATGTGGTGAAGGCAGAGCATCAGCGTGTGCCGGTCGGGGCCGCACCTGGTCAGCAACGCGCGCACCGGGGGCGCGGTGGCCAGGTCGAACGGCTCGGCCAGCAGCGCGTCCAGCTCCTCCTCGGCCAGGTCGGCGTGTTCGGCGAGCTCCAGGTCGTATCGAGGCAATACCACCTGCTCGGCGCCCTGGGGGCCGCGCGGGTAGATGGTGCGCAGGCTCTCCTGCCGGGCCACCACGTCGTTCAGCGCGGCTCGCAGCGCCGGCACGTCCAGCGCGCCGGACAGCTCCAGCCCGATGGGCACGTGGTAGGCCGGGCTGGCCGGGTCCACCCGGTGCAGGAACCACAGCCCGTGCGCCAGCTCGGCCACCGGCACCCGCTCCGGCCTGGCCCGCGCGAGAAGTGCCGGCGTGTCCGGCCCGGTCTCGCCCTCGGTGGCCAGCCGGGCGATGCCGGCCACGGTGGGGGCGTCGAAAACGGTGCGCACGTCGATCCGGCCGTCACCGGCGGGGAACGCCGCGCGCAGGCCGGCGGCCAGGCGGACCGCGAGCAGCGAGTGCCCGCCCAGGGCGAAGAAGTCGCTGTCCGCGCCGACCTGGGCCTCCGGCACGCCGAGCAGCTCGGCGAACAGTGCGGCCACGGTCTGCTCCGCCGGCCCCTCGGGCGGGCGGGACCCGGCGGTTGGCGCGGCCCCGGAACCGCCTCCGGCCAGCGGCAGCGCGGCCAGCTCCCGGCGGTCCAGCTTCCCGCTGGCGGTCAGCGGCAGCCGGGGCGCGGTGGCGAAGGCGGACGGCACCATCGGTTGGGTGAGCCGACCCGCCAGCTCTGCGCGCAATAAGTCAACGCCGGACAGCCGGGCGACCGTCTCCGGCGCCAGCCCCTCGGTGGCCACGACCGCGACCAGCCTCGGGTCCCCGGCCACCTCGCGGACCAGCACGGCCACCCGCGCGGCCGGGATGTCCAGCACCGCGCCGACGGCGGCGGCCACCTCCCCCGGCTCGATCCGGTAACCGCGCAGGCTGATCTGGTCGTCGATCCGGCCGAGGTGGCGCAGCGTGCCGTCGGCGGCGCGCCGGGCCAGGTCGCCGCTGCGGTAGCGGCGCCGCCCGCCGGGCGCGGCGACGAACCGGGCGGCGGTGCGGGCCGGGTCACCCAGGTAACCCCGGGTCACCCCCGGGCCGCCCACCCACAGCTCGCCGATCACCCCGGTGGGCACCGGACGGCCGGCCGGGTCGACCACGTCCAGCCACTGGCCGGGCAGCGCCTGCCCGATCGGCGTGCCCGCCGCGCCGCCGGGCAGCGTGGCCACCCCGTCGCTGGAAAGCGCCGCGACACTGGCGTGCACCGTGGTCTCGGTGATGCCGAACATGTTGACCAGCAGAGGCCGCCGGTCCGGGTGCCGGGAGTACCAGCGCCGGACCAGCTCCGGCGGGAGCGACTCGCCGCCGAACAACACCAGCCGCGGCGCCGACCCGGCCAGCAGCCCGGGGTCCTCGGCATCGGCGGCCACCAGCCCGGCGAAGGCCGAGGGGGTCTGGCTGAGCACGGTCACGCCGTGCTCGGTGACCAACCGGGCCAGGGCGCGCGGTTCGCGCACGGTCTCCGGGTCCACCAGGACCAGGCGGGAGCCGTGGTACATCGCGCCCCAGATCTCCCAGACCGAGAAGTCGAACGCCGCCGAATGGGTCACCGACCACACATCGTCCGGCCCCAGGAACCCGGGCAGGGCGGCGTCGGTGGCGGCGAGCATGGCGGCCAGGTTCGCCCTGGTCACCACCACGCCCTTGGGCCGGCCGGTGGACCCGGAGGTGTGGATCACGTAGGCCGCGTCGCCGGGGTGCGGCGGGCGGACCAGCTCGCCCGGCTCGACCGGCCCGGCCGGCCGCTCGGCCACCCGGACCGCGTCGGCGCCGTCGACCAGCAGGTGCGGGGCGTCACCGAGCGCGTCGCCCAGCCGTTCCGCGATGGCCCGCTCGGTGATCACCACCAGCGGGTCGGCGCCGGCCACCACGTGCGCGGTGCGCACCGCCGGGTGGCGCGGGTCCACTGGCACGTGCACCGCGCCGGCCTGGTGGATCGCCAGCTGCGCGGTGACCATGGCCACCGACGGCGGCAGCGCGACCACCACCGAACGCTCCGGGCCGGCCCCTCGCGCGAGCAGTTCCCTGGTCAGCTGGTTGGCCGCCCGGCCGAGCAGCTCGGCCGACACCCGCTCCGCCAGGTGCGGCACGTCCACCGGCACCGGCGCGGGCTCGCGTCCCGGAGCGGCCGGCGGCACCGAGACCGGCGGCGGCTCGCCCAACGGCAGCCGGCTCACCGGCACCTCCGGGTCCCCCAGCAGCACGGCGGCGACCTGCGGGAACAGTGACGCCACCGTCTCCGGCGCGTACCGGTCGCCCCGGTACGTGGACTCCGCGTGCAGCCCGCCGGCGCCCCGGCTCATCGCCACCGTCAGGTCGAACTGGCTGGCGTGCGCCGGCACCCGCTCCTCGGCCACCGCGATCTCCGGCCCGAACGGTTCACCCGAACCGAACCGGTCGTCGTAGGTCAGGAACATCACCCGGAACAGATCGTCCGCGGCCACTCGACCGGCCCGATCGCGGTTCAGCCGCTCCACCACCGCGTCGAACGGCAGCTCCTGGTGGGCCAGCGCGCCGGTCACCACCTCGCGCACCCGGCCCAGCAGCTCGCCGAACCCGGGGTCGCCGGCCAGCGAGACGCGCAGCACCACGGTGTTGCCGAAGTCACCGACCACCCCGGCCAGCTCCGCCCGGTCCCGCCCGCTGACCGGCGACCCCACCGAGATGTCCGTCGCCCCCGTCCGCCGGTGCAGGACCACCGCCAGCGCGCCGAGCAGCACGGCGAACGGAGTGGTCCCCCTCTCCCGCGCATGCCCCGAAACCGCCTCATCGACGCGCGTGCCCATCTCGACCCCAACCCACCCCGCCACCCCGAGCCGCACATCCAGGTACGGCGAGTCGGGGATCTGGGTACGGCGAGTCGGGGATTCAGGTACGGCGAGTCGGGGATTCGGGTACGGCGAGTCGGGGTTTGAGGTACGCCCCGCCCCGGGCCGGGAGCCCCGGGACAGGACCCCGGGCTCGGGCACAAAGTCCCGAGACAGGACCCCCGGCTCGGGCACGAAGTCCCGGGGCCGCACGACCGGCTCGGGCACGAAGTCCCGGGGCGGCGCGACCGGCACAGGCTCGAAGTCCCGGGGCGGCACGACCGGCTCGGGCTCGAAATCCCGGGGCGGGGCCACCGGCTCGGGAAGTCCGTCCAGCCGCTCGCGCCAGTAGAGCTGGTCCTCCCGCTCGTCCGGCCCGCCGGCCCGCCCGGCCTGCCAGACCGCGACGTCGCCGACCTGCAGCTCCGGCTCGGCGCGCCGGTCCGGGTCGCCGGAACGCTCCGCCCGGTACCCGGCGGCCAGCTCGTCGACCAAAATCGTCCAGCTGGCGTCATCGGCGGCCACGTGGTGCACCACCAGCAGCAACACGTGATCATCAGCACCCAGCCGGGACAGCGCCAGCCGCAGCGGGAACTCGGCGGCCAGGTCAAACGGCCGGCCGGCGAACCGCTCCGCCAGCTCGGCCGCGCCCACCCCTTCCACCACCTCGAGCACCTGCCCGGGAGCCGCATGCACCCGCTGCCGGGGCTCGCCGTCCACCTCGGCGTCGAAGGTGCTGCGCAGCACCTCGTGCCGCGCCACCAACCGGGCGCAGGCCCGGGCCAGCGCGTCCACGTCCAGCGGTCCGCGCAGCCGCAGCGCCCGGCACAGCGTGGCCGACGTGTCGTCCGGGTTCAGCCGCTGGCCGAACCACATGCGTCGCTGCGTACTGGTCAACGGGAAGCTGTCCGCCGGGCGGGGGGCACGCGGGATCCGGTCCTGGCCCGACTTCTCCGCGCACAGGGATCGCTCGGCGAGCAGCTCGCGCATCAACGCCCGGCGGCGGGCCGAGGCGTCCTCGTGCTCGGGGGCGGTGGGCTGGGCACTCAAGACAACGCTCCTTGCTGGTCACAGGCTGGTCACAGACTGGTCAGACTGGTCAGCGGGACATGCGCGCGACCAGGGCGGCCAACACCCGGTCGCGTTCGGTCACCAGGTAGAAGTGGTCGCCCGGGAACACCACCCGGTCGAACCGGCCGGTGGTCAGGCCGGCCCACCCATCGGTCGCGGACACCGGCACCGAGGTGTCGGCGTCGCCGACGAACACGGTCAGGTCGGCCGCCACCGGCTCGCCCGGCCGGGAGTCGTACCCGGCCAACATCTCCAGGTCGGCGCGCAGGGTGGGCAGCAGGACCTCGCGCAACAGCTCGTCGTCCAGCTCCGGGGGTGGCAGCGCGGAACCGCCCGGAGCAGCCACGGCGGCGGAGACCGCCGAGCGCAGCGAGTCGAGCAGCCGGCGGTCCCGGGCCACCCCGTCCAGGTCGGCCAGCGGGCGCCCGCGCACGGGCGAACCGGGGGCAACCCGACCGGAGACCACCAGGCCGCGCAGCGCGCCCGGGGCGTCCTCCTGGAACATCCGCGCGGCGGCCAGGGCCAGGCTGGCGCCCATGCTGTGCCCGAACAGCACCAGCGGGGCGTCCGTCGGGTCGGCCACCCGGTCCAGCCACTCGCCGACCACCTCGCCGGCCAGCTCGAGCAGGTCGGTGGCGAACGGCTCGCGGCCCCGGTCCTCCCGGCCCGGGTACTGCACGGCGGTCAGTTCCACCCCGGCCGGCAGGGCCGCCGCCCAATCCCGATAGACGCTGGCCGACGCCCCGGCCCAGGGGAAGCACAGCAGGCGGCCGGCCGGGCGGGCCACCGGTCGGCGGGTACGCAGCGCGCTCATGCCCGGTCCTCCCCGGAGATCCGGCCGGCCGCGCGCGCCCGCCACAGCCACCAGGAGAACCCCACCGCCACCGCGCACCAGGCCAGCGGCACCAGCGCCACCCGGGCGTCCGGCGGCCCGCCGCGCAGGCACCACAGCAGCGCGTCCACGCCGGCGGTGAACGGCAGGTACGCGACCACCGGCCGCAGCCCGGCCGGGAACGACTCCAGCGGCGCGAACCCGGTGCTGAAGAACATCAACACCAGGAACACCGGCGCCAGCACGTTCAACCCGGACCGGGTGGCCCCGGTCACCGCGAGGCTGGACACGGTCACCCCGACCACCGCCGCGAGCACCGCCAGCACCCCGAAGAACAGCGCCAGCCCGAACGGGCCGGCCGGCACCCGCATGCCGAAGGCGAAACCGACCGCCACCAGCGGCACCGCCGCCACCAGCACCCTGGCCACCTCGGCCAGCACCCGGCCGAGCAGCATCGAGCCGGGGTGCACCGGCATGGTGGCGAACCGGCCGAGCAGCCCGGACTCCCGCTCGTCGAACAGCGCCGCGCCGCTCACCAGCGCGCCGAACACGCAGCCGACCAGCACGATCAGCGCCACCAGGTCACCGGCGTCCCGCCCCGGCGCGAACGCGGTGAGCCCCCGGGAGAACACCAGCTGGAACATCACCAGCAGCAGCGCGGGGAACAGCAGCGACTGCACCACCAGCACCGGGTTCCGGCGCGACCCGCGCAGCACCCGTTCCGCGTGCAACAACCCGGCCCTAAGCATCCGAGCCCCCGACCCGCCGGCCGGCCCCCAACAACAGCCCGGCCAGAGCCAGCACCGCGCACCAGACGAACGCCACCAGCACCGGGAACCCCCCGGGAGCGCCCTCGGCGAACCCGCGCAACGCGGCCAGCACCGGGGACACCGGCTGCCAGGCCACCACCGGCCGCAGCCACCCGGGGAAGCCGTCCAGCGGGATGAACGCCGTCGAGATCATCAACAGCAGGAGCTGCGGCACCAGCAGCGCCTCGGCGGCCCCCGCCGGGTCCGACGCGCGCAGCGCCACCCCGACGAACAGCAGCGACATGGCCACCGTGAACGCCACCACGACCAGCGCGAACCCGACCACCCCGGCCAGCGAGGCGAACCGGAAGCCGACCAGTGCGGCGGTCAGGCACGCCGCCACCGCGCCGACCAGCGCGGCGGCCACGTCCACCAGCAACCGGCCCAGCAGCGGCCCCTGGCCGCTCACCGGCATGCTGGCCACCCGGCGCAAGAGGCCGGCGCGCGCGTCGTCGGCCAGCGCGGTGGCCGAGGCGATGGCGGTGAAGATGCAGGACTGCACCACCAGCGCGGGGCCGATGTACCGCCCGTAGTCCAGGCCGCGCGCGCTCATCGCTCCGCTCAGCGGCACGTAGAAGCCGAGGAAGTACAGGACCGGCGCCAGCACCACGCCGACCAGCCCGGCCCGGTCGGCCAGCAGCCGTTTCGCCTGCCGTCCGGCATGCAACGCCACCTGCCGCCCCAGCCCGGCGGGGGCGGCGAAGACCGCCGCGGTCACGGAACCGGGGCCTTCTCGGTGAGCGCCAGGAACACCTCGTCCAGGCTGGGCCGGCGCAGCGTGATGTCGGACAGCTCGATGCCGGCCCGCTCGGTGCGGGACATCGCCTCGGCCAGCGTGCGCGGGCCGTCCGGCGCGGGCACCACCACCCGGCCGCTGTCGGCCTCCACCGTGGCCCCCAACGACGCCAGCGCCTCGCGCACCGCGTCCAGCTGGTCCGGGTCGGCCGGCACCACCGAGCAGACGGTGTCCGCGATGCGCGCCTTCAGCTCGGCCGGGGTGCCCTCCTGCAGCACCACTCCGTGGTCGATCACCACCACCCGGTCGGCCAGCCGGTCGGCCTCCTCCAGGTACTGGGTGGTGAGCAGCACGCCGATGCCGCTCGCGGCCAGCCGCTTCACCACCCGCCAGAGCATCCGGCGGCTGCGCGGGTCCAGGCCGGTGGTCGGCTCGTCCAGGATCAGCAGCTTGGGCTCGACGACCACGCTGACCGCGAGGTCGATCCGCCGGCGCATGCCGCCGGAGTACGCCTCCACCCGCTTGTCGGCCGCGTCGACCAGGTCGAACAGCTCCAGCAGCTCGGTCGCCCGGTCCCGCGCGGCGGCCCGGGACAGCCCGAGCAGCGAGCCGAAGAGCACCAGGTTCTCCCGCCCGGTGAGCTTCTCGTCCAGCGCCGCGTACTGGCCGGTGACGCCGATCGCCGCGCGCACCCGCTTCGGCTCGGCCACCACGTCCGCGCCGGCCACGGTGACCGTGCCGTCGTCCGGGCGCAGCAGCGTCGCGACGATGTTGATCAGCGTGGTCTTCCCGGCCCCGTTCGGGCCGAGCACGCCGAGGAGCTCCCCCGGTCGCACGGTCAGCTCGACGCCGCGCAGTACGGCGTGATCGCCGAACGCCTTGCGCAACCCGGCCACCCGCAGCAGCGGTTCCTGATCGGTCATGGTCCCCTCCATGATCAAAGCTTTCCGCGCGGTTAGGCGCGTAACACCTGGTAGACCCGCGCGAGCAGGCGGGCGATCGCCGCGCGCAGCTCGGCGTCCTCGCCGGCCTGGTCCAGCTCGCCGGCGGCCAGCGCGGACAGCACCCGCTCGGTCACCGCGGCCACCCCGGCGACCTCGTCCGGTTCGAACACCCCGGCCCGCTCGTGCCAGGCCATGCGCAGCGCGCCGGCCGGCCGGTCGAACCGCACGTCCAGCGCGACCTGGGCGTTCTGCGTGTGCACGGCGGTCTCCACCAGGCCGCCGAGCACCGGTTTCGCCGGATCACGCAGGCCGAGCAGGCCGGTCAGCACGATCGGCGCGGCCACCCGGTCGGGCCCGCCGTGCCGGGCGGTGAACGCGGACACCAGCGCCATGCCGTCGGTCTCCGGCTCGGACAGCTCGGCCCACAGCGCCCGCTGGGTTGCCCGGGTCACGTCGAGTAGCGAACGTCGTTCGCGCAGGTCGAAGGGCACCAGCGACACCGTGGACAACGGACCGACCAGCCGGGCCACGTCCGGATGGAACGGCACGCGGTGCGCCCTCGGCACGCTCACCGTGAACCGGGTCGTCTCCCGCCAGGCCGCGATCACCTGCGCCAGCACCGCCAGCACGAAGGCGGTCTCGCCGACCTTGGCGGCCCGGCAGGCATCCCGCAGCGACCGCCACTCCGCCGGCTCCAGCCGGCTGTGGTTGATCTCCACCCGGGGCGGGGCGTCGTACCGAGGCGGCACCGGCGGCCCCGGGGGCAGCGCGGCCACCCGTTCCTCGGCCGGGCGGCCGGTGCGCTCCCGCTCGGCGCGCACCCGCTCGTGCTCCGCGAAACCCACCCTCGGCGCGGGTTGGGCGGACCCGGTCGCCCGGTAGTCGGCGGTGAGCTCGTCCAGCACTGTCCACCAGCTGGCCAGGTCGATCACCGTGGCGTCGAAGGACACGTGCAGTTCGTCGGCCCCGTCGCCGGTCAGCAGCACCTCGAGCCCGACCAGCGGCCACCGGTCCAGCGGCCGCTCCTCGTGGCTCAGCCGCCCCGCGAGCTCGGCCCGCGCCGCGCGCACCTCGGCGTCGGCGGCCCCGCGCAGGTCGTGCACCACGATCCCGTCCCCGGGGGCCTCGGCGAGGACCCGCTGGGTGCCCAGCTCCGGGTCGATCACCGCGCGCAGCATCTCGTGCCGGGCCACCGCCGCCCGCCAGGCCTCCCGCAGCCGCGCCACGTCCAGCGGACCGGCGTAGACCCGGTGGTCGTGCGCGGGCAGCCCGCCCCACGGATAAGCCGGGTGCCGGCCCGCCACATATGCACGTTGCAGCCGGGTGAGCGGCGTGTCGGGCATGAGGTCCTTCCAGCCGTGGCGAGCAAGTTAGCTTAGGCTTACCTGCATACAGGCTCGGCGAAGGGATGTCCATGCGAGTGCGGCAGGTGATCGGCACGGCGCTCGTCACAGTGCTGGTCCTGATCGCCGGTCCGGGCGCGCTCCCGGGCTGCGCGAGCGAGGCCCCGCCGGCGACCTCACCGGAGGCCTCACCGGAGCCCGGCCAGCCCGTAGGCGGGCCGTTCCCGGTGACCATGGCCCACGGCCTCGGCGGCACCACCGTCCCCCGGCAGCCCCGGCGGATCGTGGCGATCGGCGGCAACGACGCGGACGCGCTCTACGCGCTGGGCGTCACCCCGGTCGCGGTGCTGGGCGGCCGGGGCACCGCGGACGGCATCCCGCCGTGGTTGCGCGGCCGCCTGGACCCGAAGCAGACCGCCGTGCTCAGCTCCACCGAGGCGGTCAACCTGGAGCATCTGGCGGCGCTGCGCCCGGATCTGATCCTGGCCGGCTCGGTGCCGAACATCGCCGACGAGTACGCCAAGCTCTCCCGGATCGCGCCCACGGTCACCTACGCCCGCGGCGTGCTCACCGACTCCTGGCAGGAACGGCTTCGCCTGGCCGCAAAGGCCGTCGGCCTGGAACCCCGAGCCGAGCAGCTGATCACCGACACCCAGCGGCGGATCACCGGTTTCCTGGGCTCCCACCCCGGCCTGGAAGGAAAGACGATCAGCATCGCCTGGGCCAACCAGCCGGGATCGCTGGCCGTGGTCGGCGGCGACAACAACACCACCGACCTGCTGCGCGCCCTGGGCCTGCGTGTCGCCCCGGGCCTGCGGGACATCAACTCCAACACGCTGCCCAACGCGGCCACGTCGCTGTCCCCCGAGCAGTGGTCACGCCTGGACGCCGATGTCGTGCTGGTCGGCGCCAACTCCCCCGACCTGGCCGCGGCGGTGCGTGACAGCCCCCTGGTCCGCGCCCTGCCCGCCATAGCCCGAGGCACCTACCAGGAGGTGGACATCTCACTCCTGTCCGCCCTCCGCGTCCCCTCGGTCCTCAACGTGACTTGGGTGGTCGACCAGATCACCCCCACCCTCACCCGCGCCGCCACCTAACCCATATCGCGGGTTTCACCGCCCCATGTCGCGGGTTTCACCGCCCCATATCGCGGGTTTCACCGCCCCATGTCCGTGGGTTCGGTCCGCCGAGTGCGGGGAAACCCGCGACACGAGCTGCCGAAACCAGCGATATGGGCGGGCGTGGCCCGCGATATGGCGGGTGGGGCGGAGGGGTTAGGCGGGTAGGAGCTCCGAGTGCAGGACGTCGGGGAGGGTCTCCACCGGGGGGAGGGCCAGCGTGCGGCGGCGCGCCCATGCGGCGCGTTCGGCCAGCTCGGTGTCGGCCAGCGCCTGACGGATCCGGTCGGCCAGCTCGTCGGCGCCCAGGCCCAGGGTGACCGAGCCGAGGCCCAGCCGGGCCACCGCCTCGGCGTTCGAGGGCTGGTCCATGGTGGACGGGCGGACCAGCATCGGCACCCCGGCCCGCACCGCCTCCCGGATGCTGTTGTAGCCGCCGTGCGTGCAGAACAGCGCGGACGCCTGCAGCACCAGCCGCTGCGGCACCAGGTCGCGCACCGTGACGTGATCGGCGCGGGGCATCCCGGCGCAGTCCATCCCACCGGTGGAAACCAGCGCCGCACAGTCCACCCGGGAGAGCGCGTCCAACAGGGTGCGCACGGCATCCTCGGGACTTTCCCCGGGCCTTCCGCCGTGTTTCCGTCGGGCGCCTAACTGGGCGCCCGACCCGTGCCGGCTACCGCCGGGCTGCTCCCGCCAGGTGCGCCATGCGGTGCCGATGGCGGCGAACACCACCGGCCGCCCCGCCGGGGCGGCGGCCACCGATTCCGGCAGCGCCGAGTCCGGCTCGTCCCACTGCGGCTGGCGGAACCGCAGCGCCCGCTTCGGCGGGTGCACCGCCACGGACAGCTCCTCGGGCAGGTAGTCCAGCACCGGCCCCGGGTAGAGCCCGCCGGGGTCCGCCAGAGCCGGCAGGCCCAGGTCGCGCCGGTAGTCGTCGATCACCACCGAGATGGCCGCCGGGTCCAGCGCATTGCTCATCGCGCCGGCCAGGCAGACCAGCGGCAGCCCCAGGCGCTCGGCGGCCAGGTAGCCGGCGAACTCGGTGTCGTCGCGGATCACCACGTCCGGCCGGAACTCCCGGGCCAGCTCGATCAGCTCGTCCGCCCGCCGCCGCAGGCCGGCGGCCGCCTGCACGGCGGCCAGCGCGTTGGACAGCGGCGAGCCGTAGTCGGGGCCGTCCGAGGCACCCTCCGGGTCACGCAGCATCGGGACCGCGCGGGCTCCGGTCGCCGCCACCTCCCCGGCCAGCGCCGGGGTGGTCACCACCAGCACGTCCGCGCCGCCGGTCAGCAGCGCACGCAGGGCCGGCAGCAGCGGAACCAGGTGGGACCGGACGCTCCATACAGTGCACAACACCCGCAACACAAGTACCTAACCCGCTCTACCTATTGGGGCTGGCCGGTCCACCCTGTTAGCCTAGCCTAAGGAGGGGGGCGTCACTCTGCCCCTGAGAGGCACGCTCAGCCACTCGCGCGAGGACCCGATGATCCAGCTCCAGAACGTCACGAAGATCTACCGGATGGGCACCGTAGAGCTGCGGGCGCTGGACGGGGTCAACGTGTCGATCGACGGCGGCGACCTCGTGGCGATCATGGGGCCCTCCGGTTCCGGCAAGAGCACCATGATGAACATCCTGGGTTGCCTCGACGTCCCCACCGAGGGCACCTACAAGCTGGACGGCATCGACGTCGGCACGCTGAGCGACAACCAGCTCGCGGACATCCGCAACCGGAAGATCGGGTTCGTGTTCCAGGCTTTCAACCTGATCCCCCGCACCACGGCGCAGCGCAATGTCGAGCTCCCCATGGTCTACGCCGGAATGGGCAATCGCCGGGGCAAAGCCCACGACGCCCTCGACAAGGTAGGGCTCAGTGACCGGACGAGGCATTTGCCGAGTGAACTTTCCGGTGGCCAGCAACAGAGAGTAGCTATCGCCCGGGCGATTGTGACCGATCCGGTGATGATCCTGGCAGATGAGCCAACCGGTAACCTGGACACCGCCTCAACCGTTGAAATCATGAAGCTGCTCGTAGAACTGAATGACGCTGGCCGCACCGTCGTACTGATCACGCATGAGCACGACGTGGCCAACTTCGCCAAGCGGATTATCACGCTGCGTGACGGTGCAATCGTCAGTGATCGCGCGCCGGAGAATCGGACCTTGGTGCACGGATAAGCGGTACAAGCACAACCCCATAGACCCACCACTAATTGCTCCCCAATTAGTCCGCGATCCCCCGATACGTCGCGGACCGCGCGAAAGGCAGGACAGTTCATGGCTCGGACCAAGGTCCGCGGCGGCTCAGGGGTGCGCGCGGCAGCCGTCGCGTCGCTCGCCCTGATGGTCGCCTCGGCGGCAACGGCATGTGGTGGTGACACACCCGCGCCGCCGACGGCGCAGGTGGAGCGGGGAAGTGTGGCCACGAAGGTGTCCGCCTCCGGCGCGCTCGCCGCGGTTACCTCGCAGAACCTGGGCTTCACCACGGGCGGCAAGCTGGTTGAGGTTGCGGTCAAGGTGGGCGACAAGGTGCAGCCCGGCCAGTTGGTGGCCAAGATCGATGACTTCCCGGCGAAGCAGGAGCTGAACCGGTTGCAGGGGTTGTTGGACCAGGCGCAGGCCAACCTGGACAAGATCGTGAACGGTAACCAGGCAGAGGGTGCCGGCCGGGTGGAGAACCAGTCCAAGGACATCTACGACGCGGTCAAGCGGCAGGTCGACGCGGTCAACGACCAGAACGACACGGCGGTGTTCCACGCCCGCAAGAAGCTGCAGATGGACAAGGCGGCGCTGGAGGCGGCGTACCTGGCCTACAAGAAGGCCTGCGGGATGCCGGTGGCGCCGGCCGCTCCGGATGACCAGTCGGCGGCGGACGCGGCGAACGACCCGTCCAGTGGCCAGCCCAGCCAGGGCGGGCTGCTCAGCGGGGTCACCGGCCAGCAGGGCAGCCTCATGGAGCAGGCCGGCCCCTGCAAGGACGCCCGCGACGCCTACATCGCGCGCAAGCAGACGTATATGGCGTCGAAGCAGTCCTACGATGCGGCGGTGGCGTCGCGGGATTCGGCGCGGGCGGCGGGCAAGGTGACGGTGGAGCGGGAGAAGCTGAACCTGATCACCGCGCGGAACAACGAGGAGTTGCAGGACACCGACCGCGAGGCGAACATCGACGCGCAGGAAGGCGCGGTCGAGTCGGCGCGGGCGCAGGTGGCGAACGCGCAGCGCAATGTGGAGAACACCACGTTGTACTCGCCGGTGGCCGGCACGGTGTCGGCGTTGACCGGTGTGGTCGGCGAGTATGTGGGCAATGGGGCGCCGACGTCGGCGTTGGCGCCGGGTAGTGGGGCGGCGATTCCGGGTGTGGGTGCGGCGGCGACGTCGGACTCGGCGGGTAACGCCGGTGGTGGCCTGTCGGCCACGCGTCCCGGTGGTGGCGCGTTCGTGGTGTTGAACGACATCAACACCTTCCAGGTGGTGGTGCCGTTCGAGG
>NZ_BAABJP010000057.1:0-142328 GCF_039543365.1 Actinospineispora eucalypti | reverse complement strand
CGCTGGCCGGCAGCTGAGAGCTACTAACCGAACCGCCGGAAACACCGATCACGGGATAGACCCGGGTTCTGGGTCGGTGATGGGTTCTCCTCTGGTGTGGTAGCGGCGGCCGAGTGGGCTGATCCAGATGAACCTCCCTGGTTGGGGGTTGGGTGACGGTCCAGCCTCCTTCGTGTTTGAGCCGGTGGTCGTGTTTGCAGCCGGGTCCGAGGTTGGTGTGGGTGGTGGGGCCGCCGTGTTGGTGGTCGTGGGTGTGGTCTTGTTCGGATTGGGTGGCGGGGCGCCGGCAGCCGGGTGCGGTGCAGGTGCGGTCGCGGATCTGCACGTACCGGCGTAGCGCGTGTCCGGGCAACCGTCGCCCCGGCCGGCTGTCCCGGTCGGGGCGGGGCGCGGTGCGGGCATGTTGGTACTGGGTGGAGATGTCGGTGATCACCCCGGCCCAGGCCTGGGGTGGGTCTTCGGCCAGGCGGGCCAGCACGGTGGCCGGGATGGCCAGCTCAACGATCCCGCCCTCGGCGTGGTGTCCGGGTGGGCCGGTGGTGGGTCTTCGGCGGGTGAGGCCTTCGGCGAGTAGGTAGCCCTCGTGGTCGGTGACCGCCCATCGCCATTGCCCCTGGTGTTGGCGGGCGACCGCCCGTCGCGCGGTGTCGGCGAGGATCGGCCCCCAGCCGGGCAGTTCGCCGGGCAGGTCGTTGACCCCGGCGAGGCTGTCGAGCCGGGCGCGGACCTCGATCCCGGCCACCCGTCCGAGGGGCTCGCGTTCGCCGGCCGTCCTTCGAGACACGGAAGCCGGCTGATCGTCGCGCGGGCCATCCCCGGCCAGCGGGGCGTCATCTGGTGCCGTCCAGGCCGGCTCGGCACGATCCAAACGGTCCCCGTCCGGCTCGGCGCTGTCCGGCTCGGTGCCCGCCGGATGTTCGGCCGCCACAGCGTTGTCCGTCGTGGCTTTTAGGGGTGTGGCTCGCACCGGCGTCGCTTCGGCGGTTGGGGGGTTGGCCGGTGGGGTTTGGGTCTGGGTAGCCTCGGCGAGCAGAGCGGTGATCATCTCTGTGTGGGTCAGGTGGTGGAAGCGGCCATCGAGCAGGCGTAGGTAGATGTCCGCGCGCAACTGGTCGACCCGGCCGGGGTGTCCGGCGCGTTTCGCCGCCCGGGCCAGCGCGGCAATGCGTTCGGCCGCGGCGGCGGCCTCGTCCGGGGGTAGACCCGACGCGCTGATCACCGCGGTGCCGTCCGGGTTCAGATAGCCCACCACCGCCCGCTCACCCAATGCCCGCTGGTAGGCATCCTGGGCGTGGTCTGGATCGGCGGTCAGGATCAGCTTCAGGATGCGGGCGCGTAGCTGCCCGGTGGTCAACCCGGGCGCCGCCGCCAATACCGCGTTCAGCACGTTGGCGATCAACCCGGCCGGTAGGCCGGCCAGGTGGTGGACGAACACCCACGCCCGGTCCCGGTCGATCCGCCCGGCCAGCATCTCCGCATGCACGGAGGGCAAACCTCGACACAGGGCATAGGCGAACTCGGACTCACTCCACCCCTGCCGCCGCGTCATCACCAACGTGGCCCGCACCTCATCCGGCGCGTAGCGGTGCGGCTCAACCAGCCGGGCCACCGAGCCAGGCCCTGCGGCGGGATCACGCTCCAGCGTCGAGGCCACCGCCCCGAGATACACCCCATCGGCGTACGCCCGCTGCCGCGCCGACGCCTGCAACACATCGATGACCGAACCGTTCGGCACCGCCGTCACATCCACCGACGCCAACACAGCGGCCAGCTCCGGACCGACGGGCATCCCCGCCAGCCGCTCACCAAGCCCGTCGCTCATGTGTTCGATTATACGTTCGACCGCCGACACATTTCGGCGAACCCGGAACCACGAATCAACGCGAGCCTGGTCCGAGGCCACCACAACCCGGGAACCTGGCAGGTCAACACCTCGAAACCCGTCTATCGGGCACTAGCACAGCGGTCCGACAACTCCGTGCCGTCGCGGCGCGGAACGGCCGAGTTGTACACATCGCCCCCGTCCATCCACAGCTTCGCCGAGGTCGATGGCCCCCGCACCGCCCGGCCAGCAACCTTGGGGGCATGGCACATGTGGTGTTCTTCGGCGGTCTCGGGATGTTGGCCGGTGCGGCCGCCAGGGCGGTGCTCGGCCGGCTGCGGCGCGGCGCGCGGCTCCGGCCGCCCTGGTGCGAGCTGGCGGTCGGCGCGCTGTGGGCCGGCGCCGGTGGTTGGTGGGGCGGTGGAGGGCTGTCCTGGCGGTGGCTGCCGTTGCTGCTCGGGCTCGCCTGGCTGGGGGTGGCCGCCGGGGCGGTGGACCTGGTGCATGGCCGCCTACCGGACGCGCTGACCCTGCCCGCCGTGCCGGCCGCCGTGCTCGCCACGGTGCCGCTGGGCGGTGTCGCGGTGTCGCGGGCGCTGCTCGGAGCCCTGTTGCTGTTCGGCGGGTACCTGGCAGTGCGGCTGGTGGCGCCGGGCGCGCTGGGTGCTGGTGACGTGAAGCTGGCCGCCGCGCTCGGTGCCGGGCTGGGCGCCGCATCCCTGGCGGCGCTGGCGGTGGCGACCGTGCTCGCCGCCGTGCTCACCGCGTCGGTGCTGGCCGGCGGGTTGTTGAGCGGCCGGTTGAGTCCCGGGGCGGCGGTGCCGCACGGGCCGGCGATGCTGTTCGCCGCGTGGCTGGTCCTCGCGGTGGCCGCCGGTGCGGGGGTGGGTGCCGGTGCGTGAGGCCGCGGCTGCCGCCGACGCGGAGGTGAGGACCGGTGCGTGAGACAATCGGGACCGTGTTGCGTTGGTTGACCGCTGGTGAGTCGCACGGGCCGGCGCTGGTTGCGGTGCTCGAGGGCATGGTGGCCGGTGTCGAGATCACATCCAAGGAACTGGCCGCCGAGCTGGCACGGCGCCGGCTGGGCTACGGCCGGGGCGCCCGGATGAAGTTCGAAGCGGACGAGCTCGAGATCATCGGTGGCATCCGGCACGGGGTGACGCAGGGCGGGCCGGTCGCGGTGCGCATCGGCAACACCGAGTGGCCGAAGTGGGAGACCGTGATGGCGGCCGACCCGGTGGACCCGGAACTGATCGCCAACCGGGCGCGCAACGCGCCGCTGACCCGGCCCCGGCCCGGTCATGCCGACCTTGCCGGCATGACCAAGTTCGGGTTCGACGACGCCCGCCCGGTGCTGGAGCGGGCCAGCGCGCGGGAGACCGCCTCCCGGGTGGTGCTCGGCACGGTGGCCAAGGCATTTCTGAAGCAGGCGCTCGGCGTGGACATCGTGTCGCACGTGGTCGCGCTCGGCTCCGTGGATGCGCCTGACGACGAGCTGCCCGGCCCCGCTGACCTGGAGCGGGTGGATTCCAGCCCGGTGCGGGCCTACGCCGAGTCGGCCACCGAGGCGATGGTGGCCGAGGTGGACGCGGCCCAGGCGGACGGCGACACGCTCGGCGGCGTGGTCGAGGTGATCGCGTACGGCATGCCGGTCGGTGTCGGCAACTACGTGCAGTCCGACCGGCGGCTGGACGCCAGGCTGGCCGGTGCGCTGATGGGTATCCAGGCGATGAAGGGCGTGGAGATCGGTGACGGGTTCCGCACCGCCCGCCGCCGGGGCAGCGCGGCCCACGACGAGATGGTGCCCGGCGCACCGGTGGACCGGCTGACCAACCGGGCCGGCGGCATCGAGGGCGGCATGACCAACGGCGAGCCGGTGCGGGTGCGCGTGGCGATGAAACCGATCTCCACCGTGCCCCGCGCGCTGTCCACCGTGGACGTGGCCACCGGCGAGCCGGCGCAGGCCATCCACCAGCGGTCGGACGTGTGCGCGGTTCCCGCGGCCGGTGTGGTCGCCGAGGCGATGGTCGCGCTGGTGCTGGCGCAGGCGGCGCTGGAGAAGTTCGGCGGCGACTCGGTGGCGGAGACGGCCCGCAACCTGGGGGCGTACCAGGCAGCCGCCGCCGAACAGCTCGGCCACTGAGCTCAGACGGCGGCCTCGGCGGCCTCGGGCGACGGCGCCAGCTGCGCCACGATGGCGGCCACGTCCAGCCAGACGTGTTCGCTGCTGATGCCGCCGTCCCGGAACTCGCACACGTGCAGTAGCCGGTAGGTGACCTCGCGGTTGCCGCCGGGCAGGCCGAACGGCTGGCCGACGGCCCGCGCGGTGACCATGGCCTCGTCCACCATGAAGTCGTCGCCGTACAGACGGCGGATCGGGGTAACCCGCTCGTTGTCGAAGTCGGCGAACAGCTGGGCGTAGCGGCAGCGGATGTCCGCCGGGTCCGACAGCGCCCCGTCAGGGTCGCCGATCACGTCGTGCACGGCCCCCTCGGCGAGCGTGCCCATCAATGCCTCCAAATCGTGCGCGGCTTCGGCGGCATAGTGCCGCCCCATGATCTCGTCCATCTCGGTGCGGTCCATGGCTTCCCCTCCGAGCCGGTTGGCGGACTTCGCTGTCGGCGCGGAACGGCGCCAGCGCGCCCAGATTCGACGGGAGCCCGCCAACAGGCTCTAGTACGGTCGTGCGATGACCCAATCGTCATGAGAAAGGATTCTCATGTCAATAGAATAGTTGCATGGTGATCCGGGACCTTCAGAAACAGCGGACCCGCCTCGCGCTGATCGACGCGGCGGTGCGGCTGGTCGGACAGGGCCAGTCGCCCACGCTCGCCGAGGTCGCTGAGGAGGCGCTGGTGTCCACCGCGACCGCGTACCGCTACTTCTCCAGCATGCGGCCGTTGCTGCTCGAGGTGGCCACCCGGCAGCTGCAACCCGCGGTGGACGAGCTGCTCGGCGAGCTGCCGGCGGATCCGGAGCAGCGGCTGGACCAGATGGTGGACCGGGTGACCAGCATGCAGTTGCGGCACGAGGCGCTGTGGCGGGGAGTGCTCAGCGCGATCCAGGAACGGTGGTTCGAGGAGGCCGAGCGGCCTCCGGAGGAGCGGGTTCCGGTGCGCGGGATCACCCGGGTGGGCCTGGTCGAGGGTGCGCTCGCCCCGCTGCGCGAGACCTTGCCGGCCGACCGCTACCGCAAGCTCAGCCTGGCCATCACGCTGGTGTTCGGCGCGGAGGCCATGGTCTCCGCCCGGGATGTCTGTGGGCTGGACGTCGATGAGTCGAGGGAGATCATGCGCTGGACCGCCCGGACGCTGCTGCGGGCCGTTCTCGCCGAGCCGGCCGGCGCCCCGGCGGGCGCGGACGGCGCGGGCACCGGTTCGGCCGGTGCGGGCACTGGTTCAGACAGCGGGGACACCGGGTCGGCCAGCGCCCCGGCGGGTGCGGACGGCGGGGGCAACGGGCCGGGTGGCGAGAGCAACCGGCCGGGTGGCGGGGGGAACGGGTCCGGTGGCGGGGGCAACGGGAGCGTGCCCGAATGACGGGTCGACGTGCTCGTCTAGGCTGAGCAGGTGGGAGACGGGATCAGGCCCGCGGCGATCTTGGTGGGGCCACCGGGCTCGGGCAAGAGTACGGTCGGCCGGCGCATCGCGGAGCGGCTGGCGTTGGGCTTCAAGGACTTCGACGACGACATGCGGGCCGCGCACGGGCTGGAGGCCGGTGAGCTGGTCGTCGAGCTGGGTCGCGAGCGCTTCCAGGAGCTCGAGGCCGAGCTGCTGGGCGAGGTGCTGACCAGCTTCGACGGCGTGCTCGCGCTGGGCGGGGGCACGCCGACCGCGCCGGGCGCCGCCGAGCTGCTGGCCGGCCACCGGGTGGTGTTCCTGGACGTCGATCTGGAGAACCTGCTCAAGCGGGAGGGCCTGGTACCGCTGCACCCGTGGCTGCTGCCCAACCCGAGGGCGCACCTGCGCCAGCTGCTCACCGAGCGGCGGCCGGTGTACGAGGCGGTCAGCCAGGCGACCGTGCCCACCAGTGAACGCCCGGTGGAGGACGTGGTCGCCGACGTGCTCGCCGCGCTCGAGGCCCGACCGGTGAGCGGCGCATGACCTCCCCGGCCGTACGGATCAAGGTCAACGCGGAGCGCCCGTACGACGTGACCGTCGGCCGGGGCATCCCTGGGACCGACGTGCTGGCCGCGCTGGACGGTGCGACCAAGGCGGTCATCGTGCACCAGCCGACCCTGGCCGGGCGGGCCGAGGCGTTGCGGGCCGAGCTGGCGGCGGAAGGCGTCGACGCGCACCGCGCCGAGGTGCCGGACGCGGAGGACGGCAAGACGCTCGCCGTCACCGGGTTCTGCTGGGAGGTGTGCGGCCGGGTCGGGCTGACCCGGGCCGACGCGGTGATCGGCCTCGGTGGTGGCGCGGTGACCGACCTGGCCGGGTTCGTCGCGGCCACCTGGATGCGCGGGGTGCGGGTGGTGCACATCCCGACCACGCTGCTGGCCATGGTGGACGCCGCCGTCGGGGGCAAGACCGGGATCAACACCGCCGCCGGCAAGAACCTGGTCGGCGCGTTCCACGAGCCGGCCGCCGTGCTGGTCGACCTGGACACGCTGCGCACCCTGCCCGCCGATGAGCTCCGCCCCGGGATGGCCGAGGTGGTGAAGGCCGGGTTCATCGCCGACCCGGTGATCGTGGACCTGGTCGAGGCCGACCCGGCCGCCGCGCTCGACCCGGCCGGCGAGGTGCTGCCGGAGCTGGTCCGCCGGTCCATCCAGGTCAAGGCCGACGTGGTGTCGGCGGACCTGCGGGAGTCCAACCTGCGGGAGATCCTCAACTACGGGCACACCCTCGGCCACGCCATCGAGCGCCGGGAGGACTACCGCTGGCGCCACGGGGACGCGGTGAGCGTCGGGCTGGTGTTCGCCGCCGAGCTGGCCCGGGCCGCCGGCCGCCTGGACGACCCGACCGCCGACCGTCACCGCGCGGTGCTCCACGCGCTCGGCCTGCCGGTGGGATACCGGCCGGACGCGCTGCCCGAGCTGATGGCCGGCATGGCGCTGGACAAGAAGGCGAAGGCGGGCAAGCTGCGGTTCGTGGTGCTGGACGGACTGGCCAAACCCGGTCGGCTGGAAGGCCCGGAAGAGGACCTGCTGGCCACCGCGTACGCCGCGACCTGCCGGGACCCGGAATGAGTGCCGACATGCAGGTGCTGGTGCTGAACGGGCCGAACCTGGGCCGGCTGGGCACCAGGCAGCCCGACGTGTACGGCACCACCAAGTACTCCGACCTGGTCGAACTGTGCCTGCGCACCGGCAACGAGCTCGGCATGAAGGTCGCCGTGCGGCAGACCGAGCACGAGGGCGAGATGCTCGAGTGGCTGCACGAGGCCGCCGACGCCGGCACCCCGGTGGTACTCAACGCCGGCGCGTGGACGCACTACTCGATCGCGGTCCGGGACGCCTGCGCGATGCTCACCGCCCCGTTGATCGAGGTGCACATCAGCAACGTGCACACCCGCGAGGAGTTCCGCCACCACAGCCACATCAGCGCGGTGGCCACCGGCGTGATCGTCGGCCTGGGTGTGCGCGGCTACCAGCTGGCCCTGCACTGGATAGCCGACTACGGCACCCTCCGGGCCTAGGCCGTGTTTAAAAAGCCCTCGATCGCGGTCTTCGCGCCCAGGCGGTCCCCGGCCGCGTTGTCGGCACGGCCACGTACCCCGGTACGAGGCCATGCCTCCGCCTTGCCGGAAACCACCTGGATCACGAAGCCCATCGACCGGGACTTCTTAAACACGGCCTAGCGTCAGCCGAACATCGACCGGAACTGCTCCAGGGAGCTGGCCCGGAACACCATGTTGGTGCGGCGTACCTCGGACAGCGGCGCCTTGGGGTCGGCGGAGTACATGTGGCCCGGGTGCACCACCGGGTCGCCGGCCAGGCCGGACAGCTGTTGCAGGCTGGCGTACATCGCGTCCGGGTCGCCGCCGGGGAAGTCGGTGCGCCCGCAGCCCTGCAGGAACAGGGTGTCCCCGGCGACCAGCTTGTCGTCCACGAGGAAGCACTGGCTGCCCGGTGTGTGGCCGGGGGTGTGCAGCAGCCGGATCGGCACGTCGCCCACCCGGATCTCGTCGTCGTGCTCGTGCGGGGTCAGGTCGGTGGCGGACACCCCGGTGGACCGGCGCACCCACTCCGCCTCGTCCCGGTTCACGTGCACCGGTACCGGTGCCTTGGCCAGCAGGTCGGCCAGCCCGGACAACTGGTGGCCCATCAGGTCCCCGCCGACGTGGTCCGGGTGATGGTGGGTGACCAGCACCCCGGTCAGCCGCAGGTCGTCGGCGGCGATCACGTCCAGCAGCTCGTTCGGCGCGTAGGCGGGGTCGACCACCACCACCTCGCGGGTGGCCGCGTCGCCGATCAGGTAGCAGAAGTTGACCATCTGCGTGGCGATCGGGTCGCCGACCGCGAAGTCCCGCCCGGACAGCAGCTGCCGGAAGTAAACCTGATCGCTCATGCCGCCACCCTAAGCCCCGCCGCGGCGCGTCCGTTGGGCGGTTCGTGGGGAGATCGGCACCCACACGATCGTTAATATTGATGATTGGCCAGGAGAGGGTTACTTAATGGCCTCCGCACTAGCTACGCTGCCGACGAATTCTGCGTGGGGCTGGGTCTCTACTCGGGGGGTCGAAACGAGACCGCGGCGGCCAGGGGTGGACGGAGGAGTGGTGAATCGACGGTACGCGGACCATCCGGTCGATCCGGGCGTGACCCCCGAGGACGCGGAGGCGCCGCCCGCCCGGTCCGAACCGCCCAACCGTCCCTCGTTCCCGCTCCGCCTGGCCCGGGTGATCTTTCGGCCGCGTTCGATCAAGGCGAAGCTGAGCCGGATTCTGGTCGCGTCGCTGCTGCTGGTCACGCTGGCCATGGGGGCCATGGTGGCCGGCCAGCTGAGCGGGTACCGGGAGGCGGTCGCCACCACCAAGGCGGTCGGTCTTTCGTTGACCCTGCAGGACATCGTCCACCAGCTGCAGCGGGAGCGGGGCCTGACCAACGGCGTGCTCAACGGCGGTGGGTACCGGGACGCGCTCAACGCGCAGCGGCCGCGCACCGACGCGGCGCTGTCCGGGCTGAACGCCACCCTCTCCGACCCGGACAACCCGCCCGGGCAGGTGACCGAGGTGCGCGCCGCGCTGGCCAAGCTGAACCCCTTGGCCGCCGTGCGCACCGAGGTGGACGCCGACCGGGCGCAGGCGAACCCGACGTTCGGGTTCTACTCCGAGGCCATCGGTGAGCTGAACTACCTCTACCTCGGCATCGACCAGTCCTCCGACCCGGGGCTGCGGCAGGGCCTGCAGGCGCTGTACTCGCTGGCCGACGGCAAGGAGGCGGCGGCCGCCGAGCGCGGGCTGCTGCTGGGCGTGTTCATCGGGCAGGACTTCCCGTACTCCCAGTACACGAGCTTCGCGCAGCTGCGCGCGCGGAAGGACCAGGCGCTGGAGCTGTTCCAGCACCAGGCCGGCCCGGAGGAGAGCCGCGCGCTGGAGGCAGTGCTGCAGTCGCCGTCGGCCGGCGAGGCGACGGGCATGGAGGCGGTCGCGGCGGCCGCCACCAACGGCCGGCTCTCCCGGGACGTGAACGCGCAGGCCTGGTGGGAGCAGATGAGCTCGGTCGTGGACGGCCTGCGGACCGTTCAGCAGCAGACCGGCGCCGACGTGACCACCCTCGCCGAGCGCCTGCGGGACGGCGCGCTGCGCCAGTTGGTCGCCCTGCTGTTCGTGGCGCTGGTGGGCATCGGCGTGGTGATGGCTCTGGTGATCGGGGCCGCCCGGTCGATCATCGGCCCGCTGGGCGTGCTGGCCACCGACGCCGACGACGTGGCGGCCCGCCGGCTGCCCGAGGCGGTGGAACGGCTGGAGAACACCACCGACGAGTCGGTCACCCTGCCCCCGCCGACCCCGGTCGTTGTGCCGGCGCACGCCGGCGCGGAGATCAAGCGGGTGGCCCGCGCGCTGCTCCGGATGGAGAGCACGGCACTGTCCCTGGCGACCGAGCAGGCGATGGTGCGGCGCAAGACCACGGTCGCCCTGGCGAACCTGGGCCGCCGCAACCAGAACCTGGTGCGCCGCCAGCTGTCGCTGATCAGCGAGTTCGAGCGGGAGGAGCTGAACCCGGGCACGCTGGCCAACATGTTCGAGCTGGACCACCTGGCCACCCGGATGCGCCGCAACGCGGAGAGCCTGCTGGTGCTGGTCGGCGAGGCCGGCCCGAAGCCGTGGTCCAGCCCGCAGCCCATCGTGGACGTGATCCGCGCCGCGCTGTCCGAGGTGGAGGACTACCGGCGGGTCACGCTCAAGCGGATCGACGAGGTGCACATCGCGGGCGCCGCCGTCACCGACGTCGCCCACATGCTGGCAGAGCTGGTGGAGAACGGGCTGTCCTTCTCCCCGCCGGACGTGGACGTGGAGATCTTCGGGCGCAAGATCGGCAACCAGTACACCATCGCGGTGGTCGACCACGGTGCCGGCATGCGCCCGGACGCGCTGGCCACCGCCAACTCCCGGCTGCACGACGAGGAGAACTACCTCTCCGCGCCGACCAAGTTCCTCGGCCACTACGTGGTCGGCCGCCTGGCCCGGCGGCTCGGCGCGGAGGTCAGCCTGGCCCCCGGCGCGATCACCGGCGTGACCGCGCGGCTGGTGCTGCCGGCCGAACTGGTCGTCGAGCCCACCGTCCGTCCCGGGGACGAGCCGCCGTCGCCCGGCGCCGAGCGGGGACCGGTCGCCACGTTCACCGAGCCGGAGATGTTCGGCGCCGAGCCGATCGAGGACCCGGTCGGCCAGCCGATCGCCGACGACCCGTTCGGCCTGACCGGGGCGCGCGTGCCGCAGGGGGCGCGGTTCCCCCGGCGGCCACCGCCGCCGCCGGCCCGGGTGGGGGGCGGGGTGCCCATGGCCCGGTCGGCCCCGGAGCTGGCGGAGCGGCCCGCCGCGGCCAGCACGGAGAACGGCCGGCACGCCGAGCCCGACCGGGACGAACCGGCCCAGCCCGAGTTCGCCGGTGCGGACCGAATCACGGACTCAAACGCCGACTCGACCCTGCCGGGGACGGCCGAGCCGCCCGGCGACGAGGCCAGGGAGGCCGATCCCATGCACGCGGACCCGGCCGGGGCGCAGGCCCCGGACCAGTCGCGGCACTCTTCGGAACCGGTCGGGTCGATCGAGGAGACGCAGGTGTTCCCGGCGTTCGGCGCGCCGCCGACCGATGGGGAACCGTCTCGGCCGGACGACGAACCCGCGCTGGGGGCGCACGCCTCGAACGAGAGCCCGCCGGTGGAGGAGACCCCGTCGTCGGGCGGCCGGCACGAAGGAACGCCTTCGACCGGCGAGCCGGACGGCACCTCCACCGGGGCGGAACCGGCCGCCGCCGGGCTTGCGCCGGTGCCCACGGTGCCCGCGCCGACCGGTCCGCCCCCGGGCGCACAGACGCTCGGACCGGTGCACGGGCCGTCCGTTCCGCCCCGGGAACGGGTCGACGTGCGGGCCGAACGTGCCCGCACACGCAACGGTCTGGTCAAGCGGCAGCCCCGCACGGCACGTCCGCTGCCCCGGGTGGTCACCCGCCCGGCGGAGGAGATGCCGACCAGGGAACGGTCACCGAGTGAGATCGGTTCGATGCTTTCGTCGTATCGTTCTGGGCACCAGCGGGGGGCGCACGCGGCGCCTCCCCGGGATCTCCGAAACGAGCGGGAGAGTCAGCTGAGCCCGCACAACTCCGGGCAAGGAGGATCGAGTGACCGCTGAGTTGCGTGCCGATCCGCAGAGTTTCAACTGGTTGATCAGCAACTTCGTCCGGGAGACCGACGGTGTCCGGGACGCGGTGGCGGTGTCCTCCGACGGGTTGCTCATCGCGGCCTCCGAGGGCATGGAGCGGGACTCGGCCGACCGGCTGGCCGCGTTGGTCTCCGGACTGGCCAGCCTGTCCCGCAGCGCGGCCCGGTACTACGACTTCGAGGGCCTGCGCCTGATCATGATCGAGATGCGGAAGGGGTTCCTGCTGGTCTCGACGATCTCGGACGGCAGCTGTTTCGCCGTGCTCGCCGAGCCGAACTGCGACATCGGACTGATCGGTTACGAGATCGCGGTGCTGGTGGAGCGCGCGGGAGATCTGCTGAACCCGGCGCTGATCTCGGAGCTTCGGGAAGCGCTGGCCCGGTAATGGACGCCCCGCGCGTGCCCGAAGAACCACCGAGCGGCCAGCCCGGTGGGCTCGAGGCCTGGTTACCCCGCCCGCCGTGGCTGGAGCCGGACCCGCCGGCCCAGCACGAGCGTGTCGAACCGGTGCGGGCGGTGCCGCCGGTGGAGCCCGAGCCGGAGCCCGAAGAGGAGCGACCGGAGCGGGCCGAGCGGCGGGCGCCCGCGGAGGTGGGGTTCCGGGCCGAGCCGGCCCGGTCGGGAGGCAACGGCGACGTCGCGCGGGTGCGCCCGTTCGTGGTCACCGGCGGACGCACCCAACCCACCTACACCGGGCTCAAGCTGGAGACGCTGTTGCAGGCGATGCCGACGGCGAGGTCGGCGTCCCTGCGTTTCGAGGAGCGCCGGATCATCGAGCTCGCCCAGCGGCCCGTTTCGCTGGCCGAGGTCGCCGCGCAGCTTGCGGTACCGGTCGGGGTGGCTAAGGTACTCGCCTCCGACCTGTATTACGGCAACCACGTCAGGCTGCTCGAACCGCATGAGCTGTCGGTCGACGTCATCGAAAGGATCAGGGACCTTGTACGGGCGCTCTGAGCAGGAACCCGCGCCGTCGGTCAGCCCCGCGTCGATCAAGATGGTCATCAGCGGCGGCTTCGGGGTAGGGAAGACCACGTTCATCGGCGCGATCTCGGAGATCGAACCGCTGGTCACCGAGGCGGCGATGACCGACCTGTCCACGAAGGTGGACGACGCGACGCTGTTGCCGGACAAGTCCACCACCACGGTGGCGCTGGACTTCGGCCGGATCACGCTGGACCAGACGATGATCCTCTTCCTGTTCGGTACCCCGGGGCAGGAGCGGTTCTCCTTCCTGTGGGACGACCTCGCCGAGGGTGCGCTGGGCGTGGTGATCCTGGCGGACACCCGTCGCATCGAGGACTGTTACCCGGTGCTGGACTACTTCGAGAGCCGGGGCGAGGCGTTCGTCGTCGCGGTGAACAACTTCGAGGGCGCGGACACGTTCGACCTGGCCGAGGTCCGTGAGGCGCTCGGCGTGGACGAGACGGTCCGGGTGGTGGACTGTGACGCCCGGGACCGGGAGTCGGTGAAGGGCGTGCTGATCGCGCTGCTCGACCAGGTGCTGCTGATGAGGGTCTCCGCGAACGCCTAGGGCACTGAGTCGTGGGACGCGCGCAACTGGTCGGTGTGGATCCGGTCGTCGCGCCGCACCTCGACGTCCGGGGCGGCCGGCCGCCGGGCCCAGAACAGCCGGTACGGCTCGAGCCAGGCGTCCAGTTCCTCGAGCGGCCCGGGGTCCAGCGCGTACAGCCGGCGCTGGCCGTCCGCGCGCACGGTGGCCAACCCGGACTCGCGCAGCACCCGGAGATGCCGGCTGATCGCCGGGCGGCTCACCGGGAACGCCTCGGCGATCTCCCCGGCCGTGCGCTCCGAGGTGCGCAGCAGCTCTAAGGTGTGCGGTCATGGCGGACACGGGCAACGAGAAGCTGCCGAAGAAGGTCTACGAGCGCGAGCTGCTGCGGCTGCAGGGCCAGCTGGTCGAGCTGCAGGAGTGGGTGCGGGCCAGCGGCAGCCGGCTGGTGGTGGTCTTCGAGGGCCGGGACGCGGCCGGCAAGGGCGGCGCGATCAAGCGGGTCTCCGAGTTCCTCAACCCCCGGGTGTGCAAGATCGTCGCGCTGCCGGCGCCCACCGAGCGCCAGCGCACCCAGTGGTACTTCCAGCGCTACGTGGAGCACCTGCCGGCGGCCGGGGAGATCGTGCTGCTCGACCGCAGCTGGTACAACCGCGCCGGCGTCGAGCGCGTGATGGGCTTCTGCACGCCCAGCGAGTACGAGCGGTTCCTGCGGCAGGCGCCGGTGTTCGAGCGGCTGCTGGTGGAGGACGGCGTGCTGCTGCGCAAGTACTGGTTCTCGGTCAGCGACGCGGAGCAGGAGCGCCGGTTCGCCGACCGGCTGAACGACCCGATGCGCCGCTGGAAGCTGTCCCCGATGGACCTGGAGTCGGTCACCCGCTGGGAGGACTACTCGCGGGCCAAGGACGAGATGTTCGCCCGCACCGACATCGCCGAGGCGCCCTGGGCGGTGGTCGAGGCGGAGGACAAGCGGCGCGCGCGGATCAACATGATCGCCCACCTGCTGTCCAGCGTGCCCTACCGGCACGTGGAGCCGCCGGAGCTGGTTCTGCCCGAGCGCCCGCCCGGCAGCGGCTACCAGCGCCCGCCCCGGGACATGTTCACCCAGGTGCCGGACCACGCCGCGACGCTGGTCTGAGACCTGAGCGAGCATCTTCGAACTCCGGACAGTTGGTGATCAAGTAGCAATGGGAGACGTTCTACTCGCGGGTAAGGTCTCTGGCCGCTACGTGACCATGAAACCCCGCATCCGAACAAGATCAACGTCTTGGTCCGGAGATGCGCTCTAAGGTGGGGGGTATGACACCTGCCGCCCGCCGGGAGTCGCTGCGGGCACTGCTGCGCGCCGCCGAGCTGGACGCCCTGCTGGTCACCGACCTGGTGAACGTGCGCTACCTGAGCGGCTTCACCGGCTCGAACGCGGCGCTGCTGGTGCACGCCGAGGGGGAGCGGGACAGCCGGTTCGTGACCGACGGCCGCTACCGCACGCAGTCCGCCGCCGAGGTGCCCGACCTGCACCGGTTGATCGACCGGGCCTGCGCCTCGGCGGTGGTGAAGGAGGCCGGCGTGGTCGGGATCCGGCGGCTGGGCTTCGAGTCCGGGCACCTCACCGTGGACGCGCACGCCGGCCTGGTCGACCTGGCGGGCCGGGAGTCCCCCCGGCTGGCCCTGCGGCGCGCCCCCGGCCTGGTGCAGCGGCTGCGCGCGGTGAAGGACGACGCGGAGATCGAGGCGCTGCGCGCGGCCTGCGCGATCGCCGACAGCGCGCTGGCCGAGCTGGTCGGGGCCGGTGGGCTGCGGCCCGGCCGCACCGAGCGCGAGGTGGCCGCCGACCTGGAGCGGCGGATGTGGCGGCACGGCGCCGAGGGGCCGTCCTTCGAGACCATCGTGGCCGCCGGGCCGAACTCGGCCATCCCGCACCACCGGCCGACCGACGCCGAGCTGGCCGCCGGCGACCTGGTGAAGCTGGACTTCGGCGCGCTGCGCGACGGCTACCACTCGGACATGACCCGCACGGTGGTGCTGGGCGACCCGGCGGACTGGCAGCGGGAGGTGTACGAGCTGGTGGCGGCGGCGCAGCGGGCCGGCCGGGAGGCGTTGGGGGTGGGCGCCGAGCTGGCCGGGGTGGATGCGGCGGCCCGCGCGGTCATTGCCGACGCCGGCCGGGGTGAGGAGTTCTCGCACGGCCTGGGGCACGGCGTCGGGCTGCAGATCCACGAGGCACCGGCTCTGGGCCCGGGCAGCGAAGGTACCCTGGACGCCGGCATGACGGTCACCGTCGAGCCCGGCGTCTACCTCGCCGGCCGGGGCGGCGTCCGTATCGAGGACACACTCGTCATCCGCGCACACGGCGCCGAGCTGCTCACCCGGACCGATCGGGAGCTGCTCGCGCTCTGACGCGGGCACTAGCAGGAGGATGCACCGGTGAGAGCGCGGACGAAGGCTCGGAAGCGCGCGCTGGACATCCTGTTCGAGTCCGAGGCGCGCGGGGCGGACCCGCTGGTGGTGCTCAAGGAGCGCCAGGAGACCGACGACGCCCCGCCGGTCTCCGACTACGCGGCGATGCTGGTCACCGGGGTGGTGGAGCGCCAGGAGCGGATCGACGAGCTGCTCGCCGAGCACGCCGAGGGCTGGTCGGTCGCCCGGATGCCGTCGGTCGACCGGACGCTGCTGCGCATCGGGATCTACGAGCTGCTCTGGGTGGACGAGATCGACGACCCGGTGGCCATCACCGAGGCGGTGGAACTGGCCCGCACGCTGTCCACCGACGACTCACCGCGCTTCGTGAACGGCGTCCTGGGCCGCATCTCCGACCTGGCCGACCACATCCGCCCCGGCCTGGCCTGACCACCGATTCGGTCGCTTCAGCACGCTGATTCAGTCGGTTCAGCAGTACGGTTCAGTCGATTTGGCCGGCTAACCGCGGCTCCCCGGGCGCATGGTGATCGACAACTCGGTTGACTCGGCGAAGGTGCCGGGCGGCTTTGGCGCCGTCCGCAGCCGCGAGACACGCGCAAGGCCAGCCCGGCAAGATCGGCAATGTGGGCGTGGCCGTGCGCGTGCCGTCGGCCGCGCTAGTCCTCTCGTGCCGGGCGGGCCTCGGGGGGGAGTACTCCCCAGTCGACGAGTTGCTCCGTGAGCTCACCCGGAGTCATGTCGTAGATGATCGCCAGCGAGCGCAGGTCCTCGGTGCGGATGGACAACACCTTGCCGTTGTAGTCGCCGCGCTGGCTCTGGATGGCGGCCGCGTAGCGGGCCAGCGGGCCGACCTTGTCGGCCGGCAGCTGTTGCAGTCGTTCCAGGTTGATAACGATCTTGGTGGCGGGCTCGGCGCCGGACGGAACGCGCCCTTCGGGCAGCAGCTCGGCCACCGGCACCCCGTAGAAGTCGGCCAGTTCGGCCAGCTTCTGCACGGTGACGGCGCGGTCGCCCCGTTCGTAGGATCCGACAACCACGGCCTTCCATCGGCCGCCAGACTTCTGCTCGACGCCGTGCAGCGACAAGCCCTGCTGTTGCCGAATGGCGCGGAGCTTGGAACCCAGCGCCTTGGCGTAGTCGCCCATGTGGCGAATCTCCGTTTCAGGGTGCCCCTGGCACGCCGTCAGCGCGGTGGGCGGGGGGCGTTGTGATCAATACGCAGAGTAATCATGCGCTCGTTTCCGTCACGAGGTCAAGTTGGTCTCCCCTGGCTGGGCTACCCAGCGTCCGACACCACCCGGTCGGTTGATTGCCGATGCACCCTTCGGCTGGGTGTGCGGGGTGCCTTTGGTAGCGTTCCGATGTCCTTTAAAGGCCGTCCAGTGAGGCGGGAAAGGAGTTCCTCGCGTGGCGTCATCCCGGCGCGCGCGTGGCGACCAGGCGTACGGAGCGGGCACCGAACTGCTCTCCGCCTCGGATGTCGCCCGCACGGTCGCGCGCATTGCCCACCAGATCATCGAGAAGACCGCCTTCGAACCGGCCGGCGCCGACCAGGTGGTGCTGCTCGGCCTGCCGACCAGGGGCGCGCCGCTGGCCCGCCGGCTCGGTGCGGCCATCGCCGAGTTCGCCGGGGCGAGCCCGGGCGTCGGCACGCTGGACGCCACGCTCTACCGGGACGACCTGAGGCGTGGCCCGGCCCGCTCGCTGGAGCCCACCGCCATCCCGGACAGCGGTATCGAGGACAAGCTGGTCGTCCTGGTGGACGACGTGCTGTTCTCCGGCCGCACGGTGCGGGCGGCGCTGGACGCGCTGCGTGACTTCGGCCGGCCCCGCGCGGTGCAGCTGGCCGTGCTGGTCGACCGGGGTCACCGGGAGCTGCCGATCCGCGCCGACTACGTCGGCAAGAACGTGCCGACCGCGCGCGGCGAGCAGGTCTCCGTGCTGCTCACCGAGGTGGACGGGCGGGACGCGGTGCTGCTGCACCGGCCCGAAACGGGGGGTGCCGAATGAGACACCTGCTCTCCGTCAGCGACCTGGATGCCGCCACCGCCACCTCGCTGCTGGACACCGCCGACCGGCTCAAGCAGGCGCTGCTGGGCCGCGAGGTGCACAAGCTGCCCACGCTGCGCGGCCGCACCGTGATCACCCTGTTCTACGAGGACTCCACCCGCACCCGGGTCTCCTTCGAGATCGCCGGCAAGTGGATGAGCGCGGACACCATCAACGTGAGCGCCAAGGGCTCCTCGGTGTCCAAGGGCGAGTCGCTCAAGGACACCGCCGCCACGCTGGCCGCCGCCGGCGCCGACTGCGTGATCATCCGGCACCCGGCCTCCGGCGCCGCGCACCGGCTGGCCGCCTGGCTGGGCCGGGAGGGCGGGTCGGGCGGGTCAGGACCAGCGGTGGTGAACGCCGGGGACGGCACCCACGAGCACCCCACCCAGGCGCTGCTGGACGCGGCCACGCTGCGCGACCGGCTGGGCTCGGTGGCCGGCAGGCGAATCGGCATCGTCGGTGACATCACTCACAGCCGGGTGGCCCGGTCCAACGTGATGCTGCTGGCCACCCTGGGCGCCGAGGTGCGGCTGGTCGCCCCGCCCACCCTGCTGCCGGTCGGCGTCGGCGACTGGCCGTGCCGGGTGAGCCACGACCTGGACGCCGAGCTGCCCGGCCTGGACGCGGTGATGATGCTGCGGGTGCAGGCCGAGCGGATGCGCGGCGGGTTCTTCCCCAGCGCGCGGGAGTACGCCATCGGTTATGGGCTCAACGAGCGGCGGCTGGCCATGCTGCCCGAGCACGCCGTGGTGCTGCACCCGGGACCGATGGTGCGCGGCATGGAGATCGCGCCGGCGGTCGCCGACTCGCCGCGCGCGGCGGTGCTGGAACAGGTGCGCAACGGCGTGCATCTGCGGATGGCCGTTCTGTACCACCTGTTGGCCGGCGCCCCGGAGGTTCGCTGAGATGGATGTCTTGATCAAGGGCGCCAAGCCGTACGGCGAGGGTGACCCGGTGGACGTGCTGGTGCGCAACGAGGTGATCGCCGAGATCGCCACCGGGATCGAAGCCGGAGAAGGCACCGAGGTCATCGAGGCGGGCGGGTTCGTCCTGCTGCCCGGCTTCGTGGACCTGCACACCCACCTGCGCGAACCCGGCGGGGAGGACGCGGAGACCATCGAGACCGGGTCCATGGCGGCCGCGCTGGGCGGGTTCACCGCCGTGTTCGCCATGCCGAACACCGACCCGGTGGCGGACAACGCGGTCATCGTGGAGCACGTGTACCGGCGGGGCGCCGAGGTCGGCCTGGTCGACGTGCACCCGGTCGGGGCGGTGACCGTGGGCCTCGGCGGGGAGAAGCTGGCCGAGCTGGGCACCATGGCCGCGTCGGCGGCCGGCGTGCGGATGTTCTCCGACGATGGCAGGTGCGTGCACGACCCGCTGCTCATGCGGCGCGCGCTGGAGTACGCCACCGCGCTGGACGTGGTGATCGCCCAGCACGCCGAGGACCCGAGGCTGACCGGGGACGCCCAGGCGCACGAGGGCGTGGTGGCCGCCCGGCTGGGCCTGGCCGGCTGGCCGGCGGTGGCCGAGGAGACCATCGTGTCCCGGGACTGCGCGCTGGCCCGCGACGCCGGCGCCGCGCTGCACGTCTGCCACGTGTCCTCGGCGCGTACCGTGGAGGTGCTGCGCACCGCCAAAGCCGCCGGGGTGCGGGTCTCCGCCGAGGTCACGCCGCACCACCTGTTGCTCACCGACGCCCTGCTGACCAGCTACGACCCGGTGAACAAGGTCAACCCGCCGCTACGCACCGGGGCCGACACGGCCGCCATGCGCCAGGCACTGGCCGACCGGGTGATCGACTGCGTGGCCACCGACCACGCGCCGCACCCGGCCCAGGCCAAGGACTGCGAGTGGGCGGCGGCCAAGCCCGGCATGCTCGGCCTGCAGACCGCGCTGTCCGTGCTCGCGCACACCATGGTGGAGCCGGGGCTGCTGGACTGGCGCGGGGTCGCCCGGGTGCTGTCCGAGCGGCCGGCCGAGATCGCCGGGCTGCCCGACCACGGCCGGCCGATCGAGGTCGGCGAGCCGGCCAACCTGGCCCTGGTGGACCCGGACGCGCAGTGGACGGTCCGCGGCTCACGCCTGGCCAGCCTGGCCGGCAACACGCCGTACGAGGGCATGCGGCTGCCCGCGCGGGTGGTCGCCACCCTGCTGCGCGGCCGCGTCACGGCACTTGACGGGGAGGTTCAGAAATGACGGCGAAGCTGGTCCTCGAGGACGGCCGGGTGTTCACCGGCACCGCCTACGGCGCGCGCGGGGAGACCCTGGGCGAGGCGGTGTTCAGCACCGGCATGACCGGCTACCAGGAAACGCTCACCGACCCGTCCTACCGGCGCCAGATCGTGGTGCAGACCGCGCCGCAGATCGGCAACACCGGCTGGAACACCGAGGACAACGAGTCGGACCGGATCTGGGTGGCCGGCTACGCGGTGCGGGACCCCGCGCGGATACCGTCCAACTGGCGCTCGTCCACCACCCTGGAGGACGAGCTGGAGCGGCAGGGGATCGTCGGCGTGGCCGGCATCGACACCCGCGCCGTGGTCCGCCATCTGCGAGAACGCGGGGCCATGCGGTCCGGGGTGTTCTCCGGCGACGCGCTGGCGGACACCGAGGAGCTCATCGCCCGGGTGCGGCGGAGCCCGTCCATGGCGGGCGCCGACCTGACCGGCGAGGTGTCCACCCGGACCCGCTACGTGGTGCCCGCCGACGGCGGGAAACGGTTCACCGTGGCCGCGCCGGACCTGGGCATCAAGTCGAACACCCCCCGGATGATGGCCGCGCGCGGCATCGAGACCCACGTGCTGCCGTACACCGCCTCGCTGGAGGAGATCCTGGAGCTGGGCGCGGACGGGGTGTTCCTGTCCAACGGGCCGGGCGACCCGGCCACCGCCGATGCCGCCGTGGCGCTCACCGAGCGGGTGCTGGAGCGGGGCATCCCCCTGTTCGGCATCTGCTTCGGCAACCAGATCCTGGGCCGCGCGCTGGGCCGGGGCACCTACAAGATGCGCTACGGGCACCGGGGCATCAACATCCCGGTGATCGACAACTCGAACGGCACCGTGGCCATCACCGCGCAGAACCACGGGTTCGCGCTGGAGGGGGAGCTGGGCGAGCGGTTCGACACCCCGTTCGGCCCGGCCGAGTTCAGCCACGGCTGCCCGAACGACGGCACCGTGGAGGGCGTGCGGGCGCTGGACGTGCCGGCCTTCTCCGTGCAGTACCACCCGGAGGCGGCGGCCGGACCGCACGACGCCGCCGGGCTGTTCGACCGGTTCGTCGAGTTGATGCAGGGGGCCCGCTGATGCCGAAGAGGACCGACTTACGCCACGTCATGGTGATCGGGTCGGGGCCGATCGTGATCGGCCAGGCCTGCGAGTTCGACTACTCGGGCACCCAGGCCTGCCGGGTGCTGGCCGAGGAGGGCATCCGGGTCTCCCTGGTGAACTCCAACCCGGCGACGATCATGACCGACCCGGAGTTCGCCGACGCCACCTACGTGGAGCCGATCACCCCGGAGTTCGTCACCAAGGTGATCGAGGCGGAGCGGCCGGACGCGATCCTGGCCACCCTGGGCGGGCAGACCGCGCTGAACACCGCCGTGGCGCTGCACGAGCAGGGCGTGCTGGAGCGCTACGGCGTGGAGCTCATCGGCGCGGACATCGACGCCATCCAGCGCGGCGAGGACCGGCTCAAGTTCAAGGACATTGTGCTCGGCGTGGGCGGGGACGTGCCGCGGAGCCAGGTCTGCCACTCGATGGACGAGGTGCGTGCGGCGGTCGGGGAGCTGGGCCTGCCGGTGGTGCTGCGGCCGTCGTTCACCATGGGCGGCCTGGGCTCCGGCCTGGCTTACACCCCGGACGACCTCGAGCGCCTGGCCACCATCGGGCTGGACGCCTCCCCGGTGACCGAGATCCTGGTCGAGGAGTCGGTGCTGGGCTGGAAGGAGTACGAGCTCGAGCTGATGCGCGACCGCAACGACAACGTGGTGGTCATCTGCTCGATCGAGAACATCGACCCGATGGGCGTGCACACCGGTGACTCGATCACCGTCGCGCCGGCCATGACGCTGACCGACCGCGAGTACCAGCACATGCGGGACGTGGGCATCGCGGTGCTGCGCGCGGTCGGCGTGGACACGGGCGGCTGCAACATCCAGTTCGCGGTGCACCCGGAGACCGGCCGGCTGGTGGTCATCGAGATGAACCCCCGGGTGTCGCGGTCCTCGGCGTTGGCCTCGAAAGCCACCGGGTTCCCCATCGCCAAGATCGCCACCAAGCTGGCCGTCGGCTACACGCTGGACGAGATCCGCAACGACATCACCGGCGAGACCCCGGCGTCCTTCGAGCCGGCGCTGGACTACGTCGTGGTCAAGGTGCCCCGGTTCGCCTTCGAGAAGTTCCCCGGCGCGGACACCACGCTGACCACCACGATGAAGAGCGTCGGCGAGGCCATGTCGCTCGGGCGCAGCTTCGGTGAGGCCCTGGGCAAGGCGCTGCGCTCCATGGAGACCTCGGCGGCGGGCTTCTGGACGAAGCCGGACCCGGTCGGGGAGACACTGGACGCCGCGCTGGACGCGGTGGCCCGGCCCACCGACGGGCGGATCTACGCGGTGGACCGGGCGCTGCGGCTGGGGGCGACGGTCGCCCAGGTGGCCGGGCGCAGCGGCATCGACCCGTGGTTCGTGGACCAGATCGCTGCCCTGGTGGAGCTGCGGACGGAGGTCCTGGACGCGCCGGTACTGGATGCCGGGCTGCTGCGCCGGGCCAAGCGGGCCGGCCTCTCCGACCGCCAGATCGCCGCGCTGCGGGACGAGCTGGCCGGGGAGGACGGCGTGCGGCGGCTGCGCCACCGGCTGGGCGTGCGGCCGGTCTACAAGACCGTGGACACCTGCGCGGCCGAGTTCGCCGCGCGCACGCCGTACCACTACAGCGCCTACGAGACCGACCCGGCGGCGGAGTCGGAGATCGCCCCGCAGACCGAGCGTCCCAAGGTGCTCATCCTGGGTTCCGGGCCGAACCGGATCGGCCAGGGCATCGAGTTCGACTACTCCTGCGTGCACGCGGTGATGGCCCTGCGGGCGGCCGGGTACGAGACCGTGATGGTCAACTGCAACCCGGAGACGGTGTCCACCGACTACGACACCGCCGACCGGCTCTACTTCGAGCCGCTCACCTTCGAGGACGTGCTCGAGGTGGTACACGCCGAGCAGGCCTCCGGCGCGGGCGGCCCCGGGGTGGCCGGGGTGATCGTGCAGCTGGGCGGGCAGACCCCGCTGGGCCTGGCCCAGCGGCTGGCCGACGCCGGTGTGCCGGTGGTGGGCACCAGCCCGGAGGCCATCCACCTGGCCGAGGACCGGGGCGCGTTCGGCGCGGTGCTGGAGCGGGCCGGGCTGCCCGCGCCCCGCTACGGCACCGCGACCAGCTTCGAGCAGGCGCGGCGGATCGCCGAGGAGATCGGCTACCCGGTGCTGGTGCGGCCGTCCTACGTGCTCGGCGGGCGCGGCATGGAGATCGTCTACGACGAGGCCACGCTGGCCGGCTACATCGAGCGGGCCACCGAGGTCAGCCCGGAGCACCCGGTGCTGGTGGACCGGTTCCTGGACGACGCCATCGAGATCGACGTGGACGCGCTGTGCGACGGCGAGGAGGTCTACCTCGGCGGCGTGATGGAGCACATCGAGGAGGCCGGCGTGCACTCCGGCGACTCCGCCTGCGCGCTGCCGCCGATCACCCTGGGCCGCACCGACCTGGAGGCGGTCCGCCGGTCCACGGCGGCCATCGCCCACGGCATCGGCGTGCGCGGGCTGCTGAACGTGCAGTACGCGCTGCACGGGGAGACCCTGTACGTGCTGGAGGCCAACCCCCGCGCGTCCCGCACCGTGCCGTTCGTGTCCAAGGCGACCGCCGTGCCGCTGGCCAAGGCGGCGGCCCGGATCATGCTCGGCGCGAGCATCGCCGAGCTGCGCGCCGAGGGCCTGCTGCCGGCCGACGGGGACGGCGGGAAGCTGCCCACCGAGGGGCCGGTCGCGGTGAAGGAAGCGGTGCTGCCGTTCCACCGGTTCCGCACCCCCGAGGGGCACGGCGTGGACTCGCTGCTCGGGCCGGAGATGAAGTCCACCGGCGAGGTGATGGGCATCGACACCGCGTTCGGCACCGCCTTCGCCAAGTCGCAGTCCGCCGCCTACGGCTCGCTGCCCACCGGCGGCCGGGTGTTCGTCTCGGTGGCCAACCGGGACAAGCGGGCGATGATCTTCCCGGTGAAGCGGCTGGCCGACCTGGGTTTCGAGGTGCTGGCCACCGCCGGCACGGCGGACGTGCTGCGCCGCAACGGCATCACGGTGTCCGTGGTGCGCAAGCACTTCGAGGGGCCGGACAACATCGTGGAGGCGATCCTGGCCGGCCGGGTGGACATGATCATCAACACCCCGTACGGCAACCCCGGCCCCCGCGTCGACGGCTACGAGATCCGCACCGCGGCGGTCTCCCGGGGCGTCCCATGCCTGACCACCGTCCAGGCCGCCGCCGCCGCTGTACAGGGCGTAGAGGCCCAGCAACAGGGCACGCTCACCGTCCGCTCCCTCCAGGACCTGCACGCCGCCCTCACCAAGTCCCGCCCGGAGCCCGCGTGAACCCCCGCCTTGGCGTTCGCACACGGGCAGTTGTCCGGGTGCCGGCGACGAAAGGCGGGTGCGAGCAACCGTGACCACCTTCGGCGACCACCTAGCGACGGCGGTGGCGCGGTACGGGCCGCTGTGTGCCGGGATTGACCCGCACCCCGAGTTGTTGCGCGCGTGGGGGTTGGGCGACGACGCCGCCGGCCTTGAGCGGTTTGCGCGGGGAGCGGTGGCGGCCCTTGCCGGGGAGGTGCCGATCGTGAAGCCGCAGTCGGCGTTTTTCGAGCGGCACGGGTCGGGCGGGATCGCCGCGCTGGAGCGGGCGTTGGCGGACGCGCGCGAGGCCGGCCTGCTCACCCTGCTGGACGTCAAACGGGGCGACATCGGCTCCACCATGGGCGGCTACGCGGACGCCTACCTGGCCGAGGGATCGCCCCTGGCCGCCGATGCGATCACCGTTTCGCCGTACCTCGGTTTCGGCTCGCTGCGGCCGGCGCTGGATGCCGCCGAGGCGGCCGGGCGGGGGGTGTTTGTGCTGGCCAGGACGTCGAACCCGGATGGCGGGGAGGTCCAGCTGGCGGACCGGGACGGCCGCTCCGTGGCGCAGCACATGATCGATTCAGCGGCCCGGCGCAACGCCGGGGCCGAGCCGCTGGGCGGGGTGGGCGTGGTGGTCGGCGCGACGCACGACCACGGCCTGGATCTGGGCGAACTGAACGGGGCGGTGCTGGCCCCGGGCCTGGGCGCGCAGGGCGCCACCCCGGCGGACGTGGCGGCCCGGTTCGCCGGGCTGCGCGGGCTGGTTCTGCCGGCGGTCTCGCGGGCGTTGCTGGGTGCCGGGCCGGACCCGGAGAAGCTGCGGGCCGAAGCACGCAAATGGCGACACGAACTAACCGACGCCCGGAATTGACGAGTTATATCGAGGTTTAGCGAATAACCTAGATCGCTCGCCGAGGCCGCAATTCCGTGCGCCGAACGGCTCTCAGGAAGCCTCCGGCGGGCCCGCAAGCCCCTGACCTGGCTCTCAGGGGTACCCCCCGTTGCGGGGGTCCCCGGGTCTGTGAGTACGTTCAAAGCATCGTCAGTGCACCAACAACAGCTTGTACATCACGGAGGAGATCGTGGCCCTTCCCCAGCTCACCGAAGAACAGCGGGCCGCCGCATTGGAGAAGGCCGCGGCCGCTCGCAAGGTTCGGGCGGAGCTCAAGGACCGCCTCAAGCGCGGCGGAACGAACCTGAAGGAGGTCCTCGAAAAGTCCGACAAGGACGAGGTCCTCGGCAAGATGAAGGTTTCCGCTCTGCTCGAGGCTCTGCCCGGCGTCGGCAAGGTCCGCGCCCAGCAGATCATGGAGCGCCTGGAGATCGCGCCCAGCCGTCGGCTGCGTGGCCTTGGCGAGCGTCAGCGCAAGGCGCTGCTCGCCGACTTCGACTCGGAGTGACCCACGGGGCCGCGAGGGGTCGGCTGGTCGTACTGGCCGGCCCCTCCGGCGTCGGGAAGTCCACGGTGGTCAACGCGCTGCGCGGCGAGGTGTCGCGGCTCTACTTCAGCGTTTCGGCCACCACCCGGTCGCCTCGCCCCGGCGAGGTGGACGGCCGGGACTACCGCTTCGTGTCGGCCTCCGACTTCGACCGCATGGTCGAGGAGGGGGCGCTGCTGGAGTGGGCCGAGATCCACGGCGGCCTGCACCGCTCCGGCACGCCGGCCGGTCCGGTGGAGGAACACCTGGCCGCCGGTGACTCGGTGCTGGTCGAGGTCGACCTCACCGGTGCGCGCAACATCCGGGCCTGCCGCCCCGACGCGCTGCTGGTGTTCCTCGCTCCGCCGAGCTGGGACGACCTGGTTCGCAGGCTGTCCGGCCGGGGCACCGATTCGCCCGAGGTCATCGAGCGCCGCCTGACCACCGCCCGCGAGGAGCTGGCGGCGGCCGACGAGTTCGACGTCACGGTGGTGAACGACGACCTGAACGAGGTCGTGCGGCGATTGATACCCTTGTTGAGCGGCGCCCCCGACGGGGAAGCGCGCCTCAGTCACTGAAATCCTGCAGGAGTCCGCTAAGTGAGCATGCCGCTGACCGACGCCTCGTCGCTCACCACGCCCGAAGGCATCACCAACCCGCCGATCGACGAACTGCTCGACAAGGCGAGTTCCAAGTACGCGCTGGTCATCTACGCGGCCAAGCGCGCCCGTCAGATCAACGACTACTACTCGCAGCTGGGCGAGGGCCTGCTGGAGTACGTCGGCCCGCTGGTCGAGCCGGGTCCCCGGGAGAAGCCGCTTTCCATCGCGATGCGGGAGATCCACGACGGGCTGCTCGAGCACACCGAGGGCGAGTGAGTTGACCGACCGGCGACCGTGACAAGCGCTCCGCCTCCGGCTCCGCGAAGGCGCTCCGGTGCCACTGCGCGCATTGTCCTGGGCGTCGCCGGCGGGATCGCCGCCTACAAGGCCTGTGAGGTGCTGCGGCGGCTGACCGAGGCCGGGCACAGCGTCCGGGTCATTCCCACCGAGTCCGCGCTCAACTTCGTCGGCGCGGCCACATTCGAGGCCCTTTCCAGCCAACCGGTGCGCACCGGGGTGTTCGAGGACATCCCGGAGGTCGCGCACGTGCGACTCGGGCAGCAGGCCGAACTGGTGGTGGTCGCGCCGGCCACCGCCGACCTGCTGTCCCGCGCCGCGCGGGGACGGGCCGACGACCTGCTCACCGCGACCCTGCTGACCGCGCGCTGTCCGGTGTTGTTCGTGCCGGCCATGCACACCGAGATGTGGCTGCACCCGGCCACCCAGGACAACGTGGCGCTGCTGCGTTCCCGGGGGCTGACCGTGATGGAGCCGGCCTCCGGGCGGCTCACCGGGGTGGACAGCGGGCCCGGCCGGTTGCCGGAGCCGGCCGAGATCGCCGAGCTGGCCCGGTTGCTGCTGGAGCGGCCCGACGCGCTGCCCCACGACCTGTCCGGGCGGCGCATCGTGGTGTCGGCCGGTGGCACCCGGGAGCCGCTGGACCCGGTGCGCTTCCTCGGCAACCGGTCGTCCGGGCTGCAGGGGTTCGCGCTGGCCCGGGTGGCCGCGCAGCGCGGCGCCGAGGTGACCCTGGTCGCCGCCCACACCGCCGAGCTGGCCGCGCCGGCCGGGGTGCGCATGGTGCACGCGTCCACCGCCGCCTCGCTGCGCGAGGCCATGCTGGCCGAGGCCGCGGAGGCCGAGGTGGTGGTGATGGCCGCCGCCGTCGCCGACTTCCGGCCGGCCCAGCAGGCCGACCACAAGATCAAGAAAACCGCCGCCGGACCGCCGACCATCACGCTGGAGACCAACCCGGACATCCTGGTCGAGCTGGTCGGGAAGCGGCGCGACGGCCAGCTGATCGTGGGCTTCGCGGCGGAGACCGGCGACGAGACCGGGGACGTGCTGCACCACGGCCGGGCCAAGCTGGCCCGCAAGGGCTGCGACCTGTTGGTGGTCAACGCGGTGGGCGAGGGGCGCACCTTCGAACAGCCGGACAACGCCGGCTGGCTGCTCTCCGCCGACGGCACCGAGGTCGAGCTGCCGTCCGGCTCGAAGGCGCTGCTCGCGTCCCGGGTGTGGGACGCGGTCGCCCGCCGGAGCCCGGTATAACCGACCCAATCAATACCGACTCGGGCACTGCCCCAGACGTGCCGAACGCGCCGCTCCCCGCCGGTGGGCGGACCCGTTCCAGGTTGGGTCGGCGGGGAGCGGCGCGTTCGGCCGTCAGCGGTGCTCGGCCGGCTTACAGGCCGCCGAGCAGACCGCCGCCGCTGTCATCGTCGTTGCTGCTGTTGCTGCGATCGCTGTCGTCCTCGTCGTCCGACGAGGAGTCCTTGCTGGAGCTGGGCTTGTTGCTGCCGCTGACCCGGGAAGAGCGGGCCTCGTCCGCGAACTTGGTGCCTTCCAGCTTGACGTACTGGGCGGAGGCCCAGCCCTGCTTGTTGGACAGCCGGGCGAAGCCGTCCTTGACCTCGGTCACGGTCACCTTCTCGCCCGACTTGCAGCTGCCGACCACCGGGGCGGTGGCGCTCGGCTGGGAGCGAACCCGCACCTGGTCGGTGCACGAGGTCAGCTCACTGCCACTCGGTGCGGCCGCCGCCGGGCTGGCGATGACCACCAGCGTGGCGGTGACGGCCGCCGCGCCCACCGCCGTGAGTGCGGCCATGCGTCCTGTCACTCGAAGCTTGGACATGCGGTTTGCCTCTCTGGGAACGGTGCGGGGTCCGCGATTCACTCGACTCAACGACGCCGCTCGCATTGGGTAACGCACAAGTGTCGATCCGTGTTCATTTGGGGCTGGTATCGGCGCGGTAACTTGTGATAGGGGCGGTGCTCGCGCTACTCGCCCGGCGCGCATCGATTAGGCTCTGCACTGTTATCGACCGAAGGTAGACAGGGGTTACAGAGTGACGAGCGGAAGCCGGCGGTTGTTCACCAGCGAGTCGGTGACCGAGGGTCACCCGGACAAGATGTGCGACGCGATCAGCGACTCGGTGCTGGACGCGATGCTCGCGCAGGACCCGGGAAGCCGGGTGGCGGTTGAGACGCTGGTCACAACCGGTCAGGTGCATGTCGCGGGCGAGGTGACCACTACCGGTTACGTCGACATCCCGCAGCTGGTCCGGGACCGCATCCTGGACATCGGCTACGACTCCTCGGCCAAGGGCTTCGACGGCCACTCGTGCGGCGTGAACGTGGCGATCGGGGCGCAGTCCCCGGACATCGCGCAGGGCGTGGACACCGCCTACGAGGCGCGCGTGGAGTCGGCCGAGGACCAGATCGCCCGGCAGGGCGCCGGTGACCAGGGCCTGATGTTCGGCTACGCGTGCACCGACACGCCCGAGCTGATGCCGCTGCCCATCGCGCTGGCGCACCGGCTGGCCCGGCGGCTCACCGAGGTGCGCAAGAACGGCACCCTGGACTACCTGCGCCCGGACGGGAAGACCCAGGTCACCATCGAGTACGCCGGTGACCAGGCGGTGCGGGTGGACACCGTGGTGGTGTCCAGCCAGCACGCCGAGGAGATCGACCTGGACCGCCAGATGGTCGGCGACATCCGCCGGCACGTGGTGGAGCCGGAGCTGGCCACCCTGGACCTGGTCATCTCGGACGCCCGGCTGCTGGTCAACCCGACCGGCCGGTTCGTCATCGGCGGCCCGATGGGTGACGCCGGCCTGACCGGCCGCAAGATCATCGTGGACACCTACGGCGGCATGGCCCGGCACGGCGGCGGCGCGTTCTCGGGCAAGGATCCGTCCAAGGTGGACCGCTCGGCCGCGTACGCGATGCGCTGGGTGGCCAAGAACGTGGTCGCCGCCGGGCTGGCCAGCCGGGTCGAGGTGCAGGTGGCCTACGCGATCGGCAAGGCCGCCCCGGTCGGCCTGTTCGTGGAGACCTTCGGCACCGAGCAGACCGATCCCACCAAGATCCAGGACGCCATCACCGAGGTGTTCGACCTGCGCCCGGCCGCGCTGATCCGGGACATGGACCTCCTACGCCCGATCTACGCCCCGACGGCCGCCTACGGCCACTTCGGCCGCACCGACCTGGACCTCCCCTGGGAGCGCGTCGACCGCGCCCAAGCCCTCAAGTCCGTAGCCGGCGCCTAACCCATATCGCTGGTTTCACCAGCTCATATCGCTGGTTTCACCAGCTCATGTCGCGGGATTTCCGGGGCCATGTCGTGGATATCGTCGGCTGGCGTTCGTGGCGGAATCCGCGACATGGACACGTCCGAGCCGCGACATGTACTGGGGAGACCAGCGATATGGGGGGTCTGGTAGGACGGGGCGGTGACTAAGGCGGGGGTCGGGCGGCGGGGGGAGCCGCGGCGGGCGGCTGAGGACGCCGTTGCGCGGGTTGCGGTGGACGTTCCGCTGGCTCACCTGGACCGGCCCTTCGACTACCTGGTGCCGGACCGGCTGGACGAGGACGCCCGGCCCGGGGTCCGGGTGCGCGTGCGGTTCTCCGGCCGGCTGGTGGACGGCGTGCTGCTGTCCCGCCAGGCCAGCTCCGAGCACCAGGGCCGGCTGGGCTGGCTGGAACGGGTGATCTCCGCCGAACCGGTGATCTCCGAGGAACTGGTCGCGCTGTGCCGGACCGTGGCCGACCGGTACGCGGGCACCTTCGCCGACGTGCTGCGCCTGGCCGTTCCGCCCCGGCACGCCAAGGTGGCCGCCGAGCCGATGCCCGAGCCGGAGCCGCTCGCCGAGATTCCCGCGCCGGACCCGGCCGGCTGGGGTCGCTACCGGGACGGGGCCGCCCTGCTCGCCGCCGTCGGCTCCGCCCGGGGCGCCCGTGCCGTGTGGCAGCCGCTGCCGGGAGAGGCCTGGCCGGACCGGCTGGCCGAGCTGGCCGCCGCCGCCGTGGCCGCCGGCCGGGGCGCGCTGCTGGTGGTACCCGACCAGCGGGACGTGGCCCGCATGGTGGCGGCCTGCGAGCGGCACCTGGGCGACGAGGACCGGGTGGTCGCGCTGACCGCCGATCTCGGGCCGGCCAAGCGCTACCGGAGCTGGCTGGCGGTGCGCCGGGGCCACGCCAGAGTGGTGGTGGGAAACCGGTCGGCGGCGTTCGCCCCGGTCGCCGACCCCGGACTGCTCGTCGTCTGGGACGACGGCGACGACCTGCACGCCGAACCACGCGCGCCGTATCCGCACACCCGGGACGTGCTGGTGTACCGCGCGTACGCCAGCGGCGCGGCCGTGGTGGTGGCCGGCCACGCCCGCACCGCCGAGGCGCAGCTGCTGGTGGAGACCGGCTGGGCGACCGAGGTGATCGCGGAGCGGGCGGCGCTGCGGGAGCACGCGCCCCGGGTCGGAGCGGTCGGGGAGAGCGAGCGGGAGCTGGCCCGCGACCCTTCGGCGCACGCGGCCCGGCTGCCGGCGGTGGCCTTCGAGGCGGCCCGCGAGGCGCTGGGCCGAGACGAACCGGTGCTCATCCAGGTGCCCAGGGCCGGCTACATCCCCGGGCTGGCCTGCGGGCAGTGCCGGGAGCCGGCCCGCTGCCGGCACTGCGCCGGCCCGCTCGGCCTGCCCACCCGGCAGTCTCCGGACCAGGCCGCTTCCCCCGGGTGCCGCTGGTGCGGCCGGATCGACCCGGCCTACCGGTGCCAGGCCTGCGGCTCGCGCCGGCTGCGCGCCACCGTGGTCGGGGCCCGGCGCACCGCCGAGGAGCTGGGCCGGGCGTTCACCGGGGTCCCGGTGCACGGCTCCGGCGGCGGCGCCGAGGTGCTGGACACGGTGCCGGCCGGCGCGTCGCTGGTGGTGAGCACGCCCGGGGCCGAGCCATGGGTGGAGGGGTATGGCGGCGGGGCCGGGTACGGCGCGGCGCTGTTGCTGGACGGCTGGGCGCTGCTGGCCCGGCCGGACCTGCGGGTGACCGAGGAGACGCTGCGCCGCTGGATGGCCGCCGCCGGGCTGGTCCGGTCGTGGCGGGAGGGCGGGCGGGTGGTGGTGGCCGCCGACCCCGCACTCCCCGTGGTGCAGGCGCTGGTGCGCTGGGACCCGGCCGGGCACGCCGCCGCCGAGCTGGCCGGCCGGGCCGAGGTGGGGTTCCCGCCCGCCGTGCGGATGGCCGCCGTGGACGGCGCCCCGGAGGCGGTGGCCGAGCTGCTGGACCTGGCCGAGCTGCCCGGGTCGGCCGAGGTGCTCGGGCCGGTGGAGCTGGACGAGCCGCCGGGCGCGGACCGGGAAGGGCCGAGGGAACGGGCGCTGGTCCGAGTGCCCCGCGCCGACGGCCGGGCGCTGTCCGCCGCGCTGGTCGCCGCGCAGGCCGCCCGGACCATGCGCAAGGCCGCCTCCCCGGTCCGGGTGCAGCTGGACCCGCAACACGTTGGTTGAGCCTTATCAATTGTTCCGTTCCCGGGTATGGTCTAGTTCATTTCCGGGGTGGAGGGGTGTGTGGTGGGGCAAGATCTTCTTGATTTCGACCTGTTCAGCGATGAAACGCTGGCCGACCCCTATCCAACTTATGCAAAGTTGCGGGAAATCGGGCCGGCGGTATATCTGGAACAAAATCACGCCTGGGCATTGACGCAATATGCCGCCGCCCGCGCGGCGCTGGTCGACCACGAGACGTTTTCCTCGGTCGGCGGCGTAGCGCTGAACCGGGCGGCCAACGAGGCGTTCGCCCGGGCGGTGCTGCTGCGCGACCCGCCGGAGCACGCTGCGATGCGCCGGCCGATGACCGCCCAGCTGGGGCCCCGGGAGATCGCGTCGGTCGAGCCTTGGGCCGCCCGGCGGGCCGAGGATCTGGTCGCGGCGGCGGTCCGGCGCGGGCGGTTCGACGCGGTGCGGGAGCTGGCCGAGGACTACGTGTGCTCGGTGATGAGCGAGCTGATCGGGCTGCCCGACGGCGACCGGGACCGGCTGCTGCTGTGGGGCCGGGCCACGTTCGACATGTTCGGCCCGCCCAACGCGCGGACCACCGAGGCGCTCGGGCACGCCGGCGACATGATCGACTACGTGCATGCGCTGGCCGCCCCGGGCGGGCCGCGGGGCGGGTGGGGCGCCGAGCTGATGGCCGGCGCGCACCGGGGAGACCTGCCGGCCGAGGTGGCCGTGCTGGACCTGGTCGCCTACGTGATCTCCAGCGTGGTCACCACGATCCACGCCATCGGCAACCTGCTGTGGCTGCTGGCCGCCCGCCCCGACGAGTGGCGCCGGCTGCGCGCCGACCCCGCCAGGGTGCCGGCGGCGTGCAACGAGGCCCTGCGCCTGGAGGCCCCGGCCCAGCTGTTCGGCCGGCGCACCACCCGCGAGGTGCGGATCGGCGACGCGGTGCTGCCGGCCGAGGCCCAGGTGATCGTGCTGTTCGCATCGGCGAACCGGGACGAGCGCAAGTGGGGACCGGACGCCGACGTATTCGACGCGGACCGCCCGGAGGTGGGTGACCACCTCGCGTTCAGCCGGGGGCCGCACAGTTGTGTCGGCATGGGTGTGGCGAGGATGAAAATGTGTGCTTTGCTCGCCGCGTTGGTCCGCAATGTCGATTCCATCGAGTTCGACGGTCCGCCCGTGCGCACCGTGAACAATTTGCTTCGCGGATTTACCGAATTGCCGCTGCGGGTTACCGCCTAAGATATTGCACGGGCGCGGCTGCCGGCGGCCGGTGCCGGATCGCTAAGCTGGCGGTAAGTGACTCGGTAGGGCGAAGGGGCAGTGCATACGATGGCGATCCAGCCGATCCGGCTGTTCGGAGATCCGGTGCTCCGCACCCGGGCCGCCGAGGTGGTTGATTTCGACGCCGAGCTGCGCAAGCTGGTCGCCGACCTGACCGACACCCTGACCGCCGAGGCGGGCGCCGGCCTGGCCGCGCCGCAGCTGGGTGTCGGGCTGAGGGTCTTCGTCTACCACTGTGACGGCTTCGAGGGGCACCTGGTGAACCCGACCTTCGACGTGGTCGGCGACGAGGACCAGGTCGGCCCGGAGGGCTGCCTGTCCATCCCGGGCATGCGCTGGGACTGCAAGCGGCACCTGCACGTGGTGGCCAACGGCTGGAACATGCACGGCGAGCCGGTACAGGTGGAGGGCTCCGAGCTGCTCGCCCGGTGCATCCAGCACGAGACCGACCACCTGGACGGGGTGCTGTTCCTGGACCGGCTGGACCCGGAGACCCGCAAGCAGGCGATGCGGGAGATCCGCAACGCCCCCTGGTTCGACCAGGCCAACCAGCCGGTGGTCAAGGCCAGCCCGCACCCGCTGTTCGGGCGGGCCCGATGAGGCTCGTGTTCGCCGGCACGCCCGATGTCGCGCTGCCCTCGCTGACCGCGCTGCTCGACTCGCCGCGCCACCAGGTGGTCGCCGTGCTCACCCGGCCGGACGCGCCGACCGGTCGGGGCCGCCGGCCCCGCCCCTCCCCGGTCGCCGAGCTGGCCATCTCCCGGGGCATCCCGGTGCTCCGGCCGCCCAAGCCGTCCGCGCCGGAGTTCGTCGAGTCGCTGTCGGCGTACCGGCCGGACTGCTGCCCGGTGGTCGCGTTCGGTGCGCTGTTGCCGCCGCCGCTGCTCGCCGTGCCCGCGAAGGGCTGGGTCAACCTGCACTTCTCGCTGCTGCCCGCGTGGCGTGGCGCGGCGCCCGTGCAGGCGTCGATCCGGCACGGCGACGACGTCACCGGCGCCAGCGTGTTCGAGCTGGAGAAGGGCATGGACACCGGCCCGGTGTACGGGGTGGTGACCGAGTCCATCGGCCCGAGGGACACCTCCGGGGAACTGCTCGGCCGGCTGGCCCGCTCCGGCGCCGAGCTGCTGGTGACCGCCCTGGACGGCATCGAGGACGGCACGCTGCGCGCGGTGGCGCAGCCGGCGGACGGCGTCTCCTACGCGCCGAAGGTGACCACGGCCGACGCCGAGGTCGACTGGCGGGCGCCCTCGGCGGCGGTGGACCGGCTGGTTCGCTCGGTCACCCCGGCGCCCGGCGCGTGGACGATGTTCCGGTCCGAGCGGCTCGGTCTGGGTCCGGTGCGCCCGGCCGAGGCGGACGGGCTGGCGCCCGGCGAGCTGCGGGTGAGCAAGCACGGGGTGCTGGCCGGCACCGGCGCGGGCGCCGTGTGGCTGGGCCCGGTGCGCGCCCCCGGGAAGCGGGAGATGCCGGCCGAGGACTGGGCGCGCGGCGCGCGGCCGGCGGCCGGCGAGCGGTTCGAGTCGGCCGAGCCGGCGGAGCTGACGCCCGGCGAGGTGCGTGCGTGAGCTCGCCGAGGCGGGCCGGCCGGCACGAACCTCGGCGCGGTGGTGGGCGCCCGGGCGCGGACGCCCGAGGCACCGGTGGTCAGCGGGGCACGGACGCGCGGGCACCCCGGTCCGGCCCGCCGGCGCGGCGCGGCGGGCCGAGCCGGCCGCCGGAGCGTGACCCGGCCCGCGCCGCGGTGCTGGAGCTGCTCGCCGCCGTGCGGGAACGGCAGGCCTACGCCAACCTGGCGCTGCCGTCCATCCTGCGCCGGTCCCGGGTGACCGGCCGGGACGCCGCGCTGGCCACCGAGCTGGGTTACGGCACCTGCCGGGCCCAGGGCCTGCTGGACGCGGTGATCGCCGCCTGCGCCACCCGGACGCTGGACAAGATCGAGGCACCGCTGCTGGACGCGCTGCGGCTGGGCAGCTACCAGCTGCTGCGGACCCGGATCCCGGCGCACGCCGCCGTGGACTCCACGGTGGACCTGGTGCGCGGCTCGGCCGGCTCCCGGTCGGCCGGCTTCATCAACGCCATCCTGCGCCGGGTGTCGGAGCGGACCGAGGCGGAGTGGGTGGCCGAGCTGGCCCCCGACGCCGAGGCCGACCCGATCGGGCACCTGGCGTTCCGGCACGCCCACCCGACCTGGATCGCCCGCGCGTTCGCGGACGCGCTGGGTTCGACCGACGAGCTGGACGCGTTGCTGGCCGCCGACGACGCCCGGCCGGCGGTGCACCTGCTGGCCCGGCCCGGCGTGCTCACCGCCGAGGAGCTGGCCCTGATGACCGGCGGCGAGCCGGCGCCGTACTCCCCGTACGGGGTCCGCCTGGAGGCCGGCGCGGGTGACCCGGGCGTACTGGATCCGGTCACCGAGGGACTGGCTCTGGTGGTGGACGAGGGCAGCCAGCTGGTCGCGCTGGCCCTGGCCGACGCGCCGCTGGACGGCCCGGACCGGGGCCGCTGGCTGGACCTGTGCGCCGGCCCCGGCGGCAAGGCGGCGATCCTGGCCGGCCTGGTCGAGCTGGTCGAGGGCGCGGAGAACCCCGGGCTGGACGCGGTGGAGCGGGCCGGGCACCGGGCCAAGCTGGTCACCGAGAACACCGAGGGACTGCCGGTCACCGTGCACGTCGCGGACGGCCGGGAGGCCCCGCTGCCGGACGGCGAGTACGACCGCGTGCTGGTGGACGTGCCGTGCACCGGGTTGGGTGCGCTGCGCCGCCGCCCGGAGGCGCGCTGGCGACGCTCGCCCTCCGATGTGGCCGGGCTGACCGCCCTGCAGCGTGAGCTGGTCACCGCCGCGCTCCGGCACGTAAGGGTGGGCGGGGTGGTCTGCTACGCCACCTGTTCGCCGCACCTCGCGGAGACCCGGGGCGTGCTGGCCGGGGTGCTGCGCAAGCACCCCGGGGTGGAGAAACTGGACGCGCGGGCCGCGCTGCCCGACATCCCCGGCCTCGGCGAAGGCCCCGAGGTGCAGCTGTGGCCACACCGCCACGGCACCGACGCGATGTTCCTCACCCTGCTGCGCCGCACCGCCTGAGGTTGCCGCCTCCGCGCGGTGCCGGTTCCGAGGATGGTCTGGGCGGCGCGGTCGGGGTGGTCCTCCGCACTCCCGCGCGGTGCCGGTTCGAAAGATGGCTTGGACGGCGCGGGTACGCGATCGACTGCGGCTTTGGTGCCGCCCGTTGCGGTTGAGCGCGGCCTGGCTTTCACGGAACGTAACGTTTCGCGGCCCCGCCCGGTGCTGATTCGGGGGGTTCCGTTCGTCGAGTGCTGGCTCAGTCCGCTCTTTGGGCATGATCGAACCGGACTCACCCAGCGCTCGGTGCCCCGGACCACCGCCAACCCGTCACTGAACGTAGCCGACGGGTCCAGCCAACCCGAACCCACGCAACGGGCGGCGCCTGAGCCGCGGCAGCCCGCTCAGCCGTGCCGTCCCGGCCATCATTCGAACCGGCACCGCCGCTCGACGCACCCGAAACCTGACGGCGTACCCGCGCGACGTGGCGGGGCGGCTGCACGGGCGCCGGCGGACCGCCGCCCGACGGAGGCTGACCCGATCGGGAGTAATACGGGTCACAGCGGGGGTGAAGCGGCAACCGCCGGGAGGAGCTCGCGGACAACCGGGCGTAATCTGCGGACGTGTCCGCCGAGCCGACCCCGCAGCCGATGATCGCGCCGAGCATCCTGTCCGCCGACTTCGCGCGGCTAGCGGACGAGGCCGCCGGGGTGGCCGACGCCGACTGGCTGCACGTGGACGTGATGGACGCCCACTTCGTGCCGAACCTGACCATCGGGCTGCCGGTGGTGCAGGCGCTGCGCAAGGCCACCGCGATCCCGCTGGACTGCCACCTGATGATCGAGGACCCGGACCGGTGGGCGATCGGCTACGCGGAGGCCGGCGCCTACAACGTGACGGTGCACGTGGAGGCGGCCAAGGACCCGGTGGCCCTGGCGAAGAACCTGCGCGCCGCCGGGGCCAAGGCGGGCCTGTCCGTCAAGCCGAACACGCCGCTCGAGCCGTACGTGGACGTGCTGAAGCACTACGACACCCTGCTGGTGATGAGCGTCGAGCCCGGGTTCGGCGGGCAGGGCTTCATCGCGCACGTGCTGGACAAGGTGCGCACCGCCCGCCGGCTGGTGGACACCGGCCACCTGACCCTGCTGGTCGAGATCGACGGCGGGATCAACCCGGACACCATCGAAGCGGCGGCGGAGGCCGGCGTGGACTGTTTCGTGGCGGGCTCGGCGGTGTTCGGCGCCGACGACCCGGCCGGGGCGGTCTCCCGGCTGCGCGACCAGGCGGGCCGGTCCCGTCATCGAGTGAGCTCCGGAGGGGGGCGCTGATGTTCACCGGCATCGTGGAAGAGGTCGGCGAGGTCCGCGAGGTGGTGGCCGACGCGGACGTGGTGCGCCTGGTGATCAGCGGTCCGGTGGTCGTCGCGGACACCAGGCACGGCGACTCCATCGCGGTCAACGGCGTCTGCCTCACCGCCGTGGACGTCACCGGCACCAGCTTCGCCGTGGAGATGATGCCGGAGACGCTGCGCCGGTCGAGCCTGGCCGAGGTCAGCACGGGCAGCCGGGTGAACCTGGAGCGGGCCATGTCCAACGGCCAGCGCTTCGGCGGGCACATCATGCAGGGGCACGTCGACGGAACCGAGTCGGTGATCTCGCACACTTCCGGGGAGCGCACGGCCGAGATCCGGTTCACTCTGTCGGAGGGGCTCGCCCGTTACGTGGTGGAGAAGGGCTCGATCGCGGTGGACGGGGTGTCGCTCACGGTGGCCTCGGTCGAGGCCGACAGCTTCACCGTTGCGCTCATCCCGACCACCCTGGCCGACACCAACCTCGCCGCGCGCGGGCCGGGCGACCGGGTCAACATCGAGGTGGACGTGCTCGCCAAGTATGTCGAGCGGCTGGTCTCGGGTTATCTGCCAGCGGCGCACGCCCAGGAAGGCGGTGGCAGGTCATGAACACCGGCCCATTCACCATGCCGGCGGACGAGCGGTTCGCCGCGGTCGATCGGGCGATAGCCGATCTGGCCGCCGGCAAGGCCGTCGTGGTCGTCGACGACGAGGACCGGGAGAACGAGGGCGACCTCATCTTCGCGGCCGAGCGGGCGACCCCGGAGCTGGTCTCCTTCATGGTGCGCTACACGTCGGGCTACATCTGCGTGGCGCTCACCGAGGAGGACTGCGACCGGCTGGACCTGCCGCCGATGTACCACTCCAACGGCGACGCGTACCGAACCGCGTTCACCGTCACCGTGGACGCCAAGCAGGGCATCTCCACCGGCATCTCGGCCACCGACCGGGCGCACACCATCCGGCTGCTGGCCACCTCGGACGCGGACGCGAGCGACTTCGTCCGGCCCGGCCACGTGCTGCCGCTGCGGGCCAAGTCGGGCGGGGTGCTGCGCCGGCCCGGGCACACCGAGGCGGCGGTGGACCTGGCCCGGCTGGCCGGGCTGCACCCGGCCGGGGCGCTGTGCGAGATCGTCTCGCAGAAGAACGAGGGCGACATGGCCCGCGCCGACGAGCTGCGGGTGTTCGCCGAGGACCACGACCTGGAACTGGTCACCATCGCCGAGCTGATCGCCTACCGGCGGCGGTTCGAGAAGCAGGTGGAGCGGGTCGCCGAGGCGCGCATCCCCACCCCGCACGGCGGCTACGTGGCCTACGGGTACGACAACGTGCTGGACGGCATCGAGCACATCGCGCTGGTCTACGGCGAGATCGGTGACGGGGAGAACGTGCTGGTCCGGGTGCACTCGGAATGCCTGACCGGGGACGTGTTCGGCTCACTGCGCTGCGACTGCGGCCCCCAGCTGGACGCCGCGCTGGCCGCGGTGGCCGCCGAGGGCCGGGGCGTGGTGCTCTACGTGCGCGGCCACGAGGGCCGGGGCATCGGGCTGATGCACAAGCTGCAGGCCTACCAGCTGCAGGAGTCCGGCGTGGACACGGTGGACGCCAACCTGTCGTTGGGCCTGCCGGCCGACGCCCGCGACTACGGCACCGGCGCGCAGATCCTGGTGGACCTGGGCGTGCGTTCGATGCGCCTGCTGACCAACAACCCGGACAAGCGGGCCGGCCTGGAGGGCTACGGCCTGCGGGTGGTCGAGCGGGTCTCCCTGCCCATCCGCCCCACCCGGGAGAACCTGCACTACCTGCGGACCAAGCGGGACCGGATGGGCCACGACCTGCCCGGCCTGGACAGCGGCGCGGAGGGTTCACCCGGGCACGCCCCGGCCGGCTGAGCCGTTCCGGGCCACGCGCTAATCTCCCGGGTAACGGACAACGCGCGGAACGCGCTAACTGAGCGCGCGCCCAGTTAGGCGCGCGCGGGAGACGCTACGGGCGGTGAGCTGCGTGAGTGGGGAAGGGCGGCCGGTGGAGGAAGCTCCACTGGCGGCGGGTGAACTGCGACTGGGCATCGTGGCCGCGCAGTGGCACCCGGACATCTGTGAGGCGATGCTGGAGCGGGCACTGGCGGTGGCCAAGGAGGCCGGCATCGACCAGCCGACCGTGGTGCGCGTGCCGGGCTCGCTGGAGCTGCCGGTGATCTGCCAGGAGCTGGCCCGGGGGCACGACGCGGTGGTGGCGCTGGGCGTGGTCATCCGGGGCGGCACGCCGCACTTCGACTACGTGTGCGACTCGGTGACCGCCGGGCTGACCCGGATCGCGCTGGACGAGTCCACCCCGGTCGGCAACGGCGTGCTCACCTGCAACACAGAGGAGCAGGCGGTGGCGCGCAGCGGCCGGCCGGGTTCGGCCGAGGACAAGGGCGCCGACGCCTGCACCGCCGCGCTGCGCACCGCGCTGGCGCTGCGCAACCTGCGCGCCGGGCGGACGGCGGAATGACCGTGCCGACCGCCGCGCCGCTGGTGATCCGCCCCCGCCGGGTGGTCTGGGTGGCCTGGATCGCGGCCGTCCTGCTGCTCGGCGCCATGGTCGCGGTCGCCGTGGTGCTGCGCAACGAGTCCACCGGGGTGTACTTCCGGTTCGCCGACCAGGTGGCCATGGTGCTGCTCGGGGTGTTCATGGCGCTGGGCGTGCTCAGCCTGACCCTGGCCAGGGTGCGGGCCGACGCGGACGGCGTCGAGGTGCGGAACCTGCTGATCACCCGGCGGGTGCCGTGGTCGGCGGTGCTCGCCGTGGACTTCCCCGAGGGCGCCCGGTGGGCGCGCCTGGAGCTGCCCGACGACGAGTACCTGCCGCTGTCGGCGATCCAGCTGGTGGACGGCCAGCACGCGGTCTCCGCGATCACCGCTCTGCGCGAGCTGCACGCCGCCCACGGGTGCGGTAGCGGCTGAGGCGCGGTTCGTCCGAGTGGTCGGGTGGCGGTTTAAAGATCAGCTCGGACGGGGCCGGCTCGGCCTTCTGGCCGCTGGGTGCCGCCCGTTCGCGTTGCTTACGGGGTGTGTTCGGCGCCCGTCATCCAGCGCAAGCTGAGTCCGGTCCGCAGCTTGATCGAAGCGGACTCAGCCTGCGCTCGGCGCACCTGGTCCCTCGGCGTCGTCCGCTCGCTGGCACTTTCGTCCCGCGTGCAACACGCTGGTCACTCAGGGTGAATACCCACTCCGGGCGACGGGGGTGGAAGAGGCGTCGACCGCACCCAAGCGCGACGGGCCGCACCCTAGCCGCGAGAAGGCCGAGCCGGCTCCGTCCAAGCCGATCTTTAAACTCGACCCAGGCCTTACTCGGGAAGCTCGCCGGTGTTGGCGCCGCTGAGTACCACGGCCACCCGTTCGCCGGGCGCCGGCCGGTAGCCGCCGGAGCGCAGGGCCGCCACACCCACCGCCGCCGCCGGTTCCACCAGCACCCGTGCGGCTTCCCAGAGTGCCCGCCGGGCGTCCCGGATGGCCTGGTCGTCCACCAGCACCACCGAGGACACGTAGGCCTCGGCGAGCGGGTACACCAGCTCGCCCACCCGGCGCGGGGCCAGCGCGTCGGCCGCGATGCCGCCGGTCGGCGAGTCCACCGGGCGGCCGGCCGCCAGCGCCCGGTGCAGCGTCGGCGACTCGGCGGGCTCCACGCCGACCACCCGCACCCGGCCGGCGTAGTGGGCGGCCACGCCGGCGATCAACCCGCCGCCGCCGACCGGCACCAGCACGGTGTCCAGCCCGGGCCGCTGCCCGGCCAGCTCGAGGCCGAGGGTGCCCTGGCCCAGGATGGTCTCGCGCTGGTCGAACGCGTGCACCGGCAGCGCCCCGGTGCGTTCCTGCCAGTCCACGGCGGCGGCCAGCGCGTCGGCGTAGCGCTCGCCGCCGACCACCAGCCGGGCGCCCAGCTCGCCGATCCGCTGGATCTTGGCCGGGGAGGAGATGGACGGCACGAACACGGCGGCCGGCACGCCCAGCCGGTGCGCCGCGTAGGCCACCGCGACCCCGTGGTTCCCGCCGGACGCCGCGACCACCCCCGGTTCGGGCACCCGGCGCAGCAACAGGTTGGCGAACGCGCCCCGGGCCTTGAACGCGCCGGCGCACTGCAGGTACTCCAGCTTCAGCGTCACGGTTGCGTCGGTGTCGGTCCCGGTCAGCTCGGCCAGTGGCAGGTCCAGCACCGGGGTGCGCCGCAGGTGCGGCCGGATCAGCGGGTAGGTGGCGGCGATGTCCCGCGCGGTGATGTCCGCCGGGGTGGTGGTCGCGGCGTTCACGCGGCCGGGCGCAGCCGGGCGATGGCGTCCACCTCGACCGGTGAGCCGAGCGGCAGTCCGGCCACCCCGATGGCCGCCCTGGCGTGCCGGCCGGCGTCGCCGAGCACGTCGATGAACAGCTGGGAGGCTCCGTCGGCGACCTTGGGCTGCTCGGTGAAGTCGGGGTCGCCGGCCACGTAGACGGTGATCCGGACCAGCGCGGCGACCCCGTCCAGGTCTCCGGCGGCGGCGCGCAGCTGGGCCAGCACGTTCAGCGCGCAGACCCGGGCGGCGGCCTGGCCGGTGGCCACGTCCAGCCCGGCGCCCAGGCGTCCGGTGGCCACCATCCGGCCGTCCCGCGCGGCCACCTGGCCGGACACGTACACGGCGTCGCCGTCGCGCCGGTACGGCTCGAACGCGGCCACGGCGGCCGGGGGCGGGGGCAGCTCGAGGCCGAGCTCGGCGAGTCGTCGTTCGGCGCTGGTCGGGGTGCTTGGTGGGGTGCTCATGGCAGGCAGTATGGCAATTAGCTAATTAGCTTGTCCAGGCCAAATTGACGCGTTCGGTGGAGATCGATTCGATGGGGATGAAGGTGCTTGTGTTGTTGTTGTGGTGCGTCATAACATCCCCGCGTGATCATCTCGTCGCACTGCGTTACGATCTCTCCCGGCCTTTCACGATCGGCGATGGGGTGAGGCGGTGCGGCTATGACTGCGCCAGAACGGACCCGAGCGCGACGTCCCAAAGTGGTGTTGTTCGACGTCTTCGAGACCCTGCTCGAGGTTGACGCGCTGCGCTCCCGGATGGTCGACGTGGGGCGCCCCGAGCACGAGCTGGAGCTGTTCTTCACCCGGACGCTGCGCGACGGGATGGCCCTCAGCCTGGCGGGCGAGTCGCCGGACTTCCTGGACGTCGCCCGCTCCGCACTGATCGGCACCAGCGGCCGGCGGCTCAGCGAGGAGGCCGTGCAGCACGTGCTGGCCGGGTTCGCCGAGCTGCCGCCCTGCCCGGACGTCGAGCCCGCGCTGATCGCGCTGGCCAGGGCGAAGATCCCGGCCTACGCGTTCACCCACGGCCCGGCGAAGGTGGTCCGCGAGGCGCTGGACCGCGCCCAGCTGCGCAGCTACCTGCGCGGGGTGATCTCCTGCGAGGAGATCGGCTCGTTCAAGCCGCCGGCCAAGGTCTACCAGTGGGCCTGCCGGCAGGTGAACAGCGACCCGGCCCGCACCGCACTGGTTGCGGTGCACTCCTGGGATGTGCACGGCGCCGTCCGCGCGGGCCTCCTGGCCGGATTCGCCACCCGGCGGGAGGGCGGCATGTCGGACGTCTTCGACCCGCCACACGTGGTCGCGGACGCGTTGGACGTGGTGATCGAGCGCCTGGTCGCCCTGCCCACCTAGGTGTGTCGCCCCGGGACATGCTGATCATGAACGGGCCTCCAGCGCCCATGGGTTCCGGGTCGTTGAACGAATCGTCGCGAACGGGAGCGCGCCGGGCGGCACCCCAGACGAGGCAGAGCTGCACGCCGCGCCGTCCAAGTGGTTTCCGAGCCGGCACCGACTCCTCCGCGACACGTAACCGACGCACTTGGAAATAGGCTCTGGCCGCCGAGTCCCTCGGGCTTGCCGAGCTCATCCTGAGCGACGTTCCGCGTTGATTGAACGTCTCCGTTGATGAACTCGGCGAGATCGCATCCTCGGTGAACGCCCGACCCCGCCGCACCGACTGTTGCATATCTCCACGCAGAGCCATATGCGACCGCCGGTGCCCGGCTGGCGGAGGGTGCTTGGCCACCCCTCTAGGCTGGTAGGTGCCATGCCAGATCCATCCACTTACCGCCCGGCCGCCGGCACGATTCCGGAGGCCCCGGGGGTTTACCGCTTCTCCGACCAGCACGGTCGGGTCATTTACGTCGGCAAGGCTAAGAGCCTGCGCAGCCGGCTCAACTCGTACTTCGCCGACCTCTCGAACCTGCACCCGCGCACCAGGCAGATGGTGACCACGGCGTCCGACGTCCAGTGGACGGTGGTCAGCACCGAGGTGGAGGCGCTCCAGCTCGAGTACAACTGGATCAAGGAGTTCGACCCCCGGTTCAACGTGCGGTACCGGGACGACAAGACCTACCCGGTGCTGGCCGTCACGCTGCACGAGGAGTTCCCCCGGCTGCACGTGTACCGGGGGCCCCGGCGCAAGGGCGTGCGCTACTTCGGGCCGTACTCGCACGCCTGGGCGATCCGGGAGACCCTGGACCTGCTCACCCGCGTGTTCCCCGCGCGCACCTGTTCCAACGGGGTGTTCCGCCGGCACGGCCAGATCGGCCGGCCCTGCCTGCTCGGGTACATCGACAAGTGTGCCGCGCCGTGCGTCGGCCGGGTGGACGCCGAGCAGCACCGGGCGATCGTGGAGGACTTCACCGAGTTCCTGTCCGGGCGCACCGACCGGATGATCCGGGACATGGAGCGCCGCATGGCGGCCGAGTCCGAGGCGCTGGAGTTCGAGAAGGCGGCCCGGCTGCGCGACAACATCGGCGCGCTGCGCAAGGCGCTGGAACGCCAGGCGGTGGTGCTCGGCGACGGCACGGACGCGGACGTGGTGGCGTTCGCGCAGGACGAGCTGGAAGCGGCCGTCCAGGTGTTCCACGTGCGCGGTGGCCGGGTGCGCGGCGAGCGCGGCTGGGTGATCGAGAAGGTGGAAGACACAGCGGGCGCGGCCAACTTGGTGGAGCGCTTCCTCACCCAGTTCTACGGCGAGCAGGCCGCGCTGGCCGGCTCGGCCGACGACGCCATCCAGCCGGTGCCCAAGGAGATCCTGGTGCCGGAGCTGCCGGACGACGTGGACTCGCTGACCGAGTGGCTGTCCGGGCTGCGCGGTTCGCGGGTGCGGGTGCGGGTGGCCCAGCGGGGGGACAAGCGGGCGCTGGCCGAGACGGTGGCGCGCAACGCCGCCGAGGCGTTCACCCAGCACAAGCTGCGCCGGGCCGGCGACCTGACCGCGCGGTCCGCCGCGCTGACCGAGATCCAGGAGGCGCTCGGCCTGGACTCGGCGCCGCTGCGCATCGAGTGCGTGGACGTCAGCCACGTGCAGGGCAGCGACGTGGTCGCCTCGCTGGTGGTGTTCGAGGACGGGCTGGCCCGCAAGTCCGAGTATCGCCGCTTCGAGGTGCGCGACGGTGCCCAGGGCGGGGATGTGGCGTCCATCGCCGAGGTCACCCGGCGGCGGTTCAAGCGCTACCTGGCCGAGCGGGACCGACCGACCGACGGCGCCAACCCGGGCATCGACCCGGACACCGGACGTCCCCGCAAGTTCGCCTACCCGCCCAACCTGTTCGTGGTCGACGGCGGCGCGCCGCAGGTCGAGGCGGCCTCCGACGTGCTGGCCGAGCTGGGCGTCACCGACGTCGCGGTGTGCGGGCTGGCCAAGCGGCTGGAGGAGGTCTGGATGCCCGGCGACCCGGACCCGGTGATCCTGCCGCGCACCAGCGAGGGGCTCTACCTGATGCAGCGGGTGCGGGACGAGGCGCACCGGTTCGCCATCACCTACCACCGGCAGAAGCGGTCCAAGCGGATGACCGCGTCCGAGCTCGACGCGGTTCCGGGCCTGGGGGAGACCCGGCGCACCGCGCTGCTGCGGCACTTCGGCTCGCTGCGCAAGCTCCGCCAGGCCGACCTGACGGAGATCGCCTCGGTGCCCGGCATGGGTCCGCGCACCGCCGCCGCCGTGCTCGCCGCGCTGCACAGCGAAACAGACATCAAGGGGGAGTCATGACCAATCCGACGGGTATCGAGGTGGCGCTGGTCAGCGGGTTATCCGGGGCCGGCCGCAGCACCGCGGCCAAGGTGCTGGAGGACCTGGGCTGGTTCGTGGTGGACAACCTGCCGCCCGAGCTGATCACCACCATGGTGGAGCTGGGCGCCAAGGCGCGCGGCGAGATCACCCGGGTCGCGGTGGTGATGGACGTGCGCAGCCGCGCGTTCACCAACGACCTGGCCTCGGTGATCAAGGACCTGGACGCCCAGGGCTACAAGCCCCGGCTGCTGTTCCTGGAGGCCAGCGACCAGGCGCTGATCCGCCGGTTCGAACACGTCCGCCGAGGCCACCCGCTGCAGGGCAGCGGCCGGCTGGCCGACGGCATCGCGGCCGAGCGGGAGCTGCTCGGACCCCTGCGCAACGCGGCCGACCTGGTGCTGGACACCAGCGCGCTGTCGGTGCACCAGCTGCGGGCGGCCATCGAGCGCGACTTCGGCAACGAGCTGTCCAGCCACACCAGGGTCACCGTGCTGTCGTTCGGCTACAAGTACGGCCTGCCGATGGACTCCGACCTGGTGGTGGACCTGCGCTTCCTGCCCAACCCGCACTGGATACCCGAGCTGCGGGAGTTCACCGGCAAGGACCCGGCGGTGCGCGACTACGTGCTCTCCCAGGAGGGCGCGGAGGAGTTCCTGGGCCGCTACCTGGAGCTGCTGCGGCTGGTGAACGGCGGTTACCGGCGGGAGGGCAAGCGGTACCTCACGGTGTCCATCGGCTGCACCGGCGGTAAGCACCGCAGCGTGGCCGTCGCCGAGGAGCTGGCCCGCCGGCTGCACGGCGAGGACGGAATAACGGTCAGTGTCAGCCACCGGGACCTGGGACGCGAGTGAACCCTTCCAATACTCGAGCCGTCGCCCTCGGCCGGGCTGATGCGCCGAGGGCGGTCGCCCTCGGCGGCGGCCACGGCCTGTACGCCACCCTGAGTGCGCTGCGGTTGATCACCGAGGCAGTGACCGCCGTGGTCACCGTGGCCGACGACGGCGGCTCCTCGGGGCGGCTGCGCGGGGAGCTGGGGGTGCTGCCGCCGGGGGACCTCCGGATGGCGCTCACCGCGCTGGCCAACGGCAATCCGACCGGCACTCGATGGAGCGAACTTTTCCAGCATCGCTTCGCCGGCACCGGCGCGCTGGCCGGGCACGCGGTGGGCAACCTTTTACTGGCCGGCCTGATCGACCTGACCGGTGACCCGGTGGCCGCGCTGGACGAGGCCTGCCGGCTGCTCGAGGTGCGCGGCCGGGTACTCCCGATGAGCGAGGAACCGCTGGTCATCGAGGCCGAGGTGGTCGGTCTGGGGTCCGACCCGGACGCGGTCAGCCGGATCCGGGGGCAGGTCGCCGTGGCCAGCACGCCCGGCCGGGTGCGCCGGGTCTGGCTGCAGCCGGCCGAGCCCAAGGCCTGCCACCAGGCCGTCGACGCGGTGCTCGGCGCCGAACTGGTGCTGCTCGGCCCCGGATCCTGGTTCACCAGCGTGTTGCCGCACCTCATGGTGCCCGAGCTCCGGCGGGCGCTGCTGGAAACGCCGGCCCGCCGGGTGGTCGTGCTCAACCTGGCGCCGCAGCCGGGGGAGACCGCCGGGTTCTCCCCGGAACAGCACTTGGACGTACTCTGCCAGCACGCACCGGAGCTGCGCATCGACGCGGTGCTCGCGGACTCCGGCGCGGTCCCGGTGCCGGAGCGCCTGCAACGCTCCGCTTCGGCGCTGGGCGCGCGGGCTGTGCTGGCCCCGATCGGTGAACCGGACGGCTCACCGAGGCACAATCCCGCGGCGCTGGCGGAAGCGGTCCGCTCGGTCCTGGCCGAGTTCGGGCCGTGGGGGACAGCCGGCCGAAAGGAGACAACAGGGTGATCACCGCGGCGGCGGACGAGGAGAACGCAGTGAAGGCCTCGGAGGAGATGCAGGAGACACAGTGGCGATGACGGCTTCGGTGAAAGATGAGCTCAGCCGGCTGTCGGTGACCAAGCCGTGTTGTCGGCGGTCCGAGCTGTCCTCGCTGCTGCGGTTCGCCGGCGGCCTGCACATCGTGGGCGGCAAGGTGGTGATCGAGGCCGAGGTGGACACCGGCTCGGTGGCCCGGCGGCTGCGCCGCGAGGTGCACGACCTCTACGGGCACACCTCCGAGGTGCAGGTGATCAGCTCCGGCGGGCTGCGCCGGGGCGCCCGGTACGTGATCCGGGTGGTGCGCGACGGCGCCGGCCTGGCCCGCCAGACCGGCCTGCTGGACCTGCGCGGCCGTCCGGTGCGCGGGCTGCCGCCGCAGGTGGTCTCCGGCGGCCTGTGCGACGCCGAGGCGGCCTGGCGCGGTGCCTTCCTGGCCCACGGCTCGCTGACCGAGCCCGGCCGCAGCTCCGCCCTGGAGGTCACCTGCCCGGGCCCGGAAGCGGCGCTGGCACTGGTCGGCGCGGCCCGCCGGCTGGGCGTGACCGCGAAGGCCCGCGAGGTGCGCGGCGCGGACCGGGTGGTGGTGCGCGACGGCGACGCCATCGGCGCGCTGCTCACCCGGCTGGGCGCGCACTCCTCGGTGCTGGCCTGGGAGGAGCGCCGGATGCGCCGCGAGGTGCGGGCCACCGCGAACCGGCTGGCCAACTTCGACGACGCCAACCTGCGCCGGTCCGCGCGGGCCGCCGTGGCCGCGTCCGCGCGGGTGCGCCGCGCGCTGGACCTGCTCGGCGCGGACGTGCCGGACCACCTGATGGCCGCCGGCAAGCTGCGCCTGGAGCACACCCAGGCCTCCCTGGAGGAGCTGGGCCAGCTCTCCGACCCGCCGATGACCAAGGACGCGGTGGCCGGCCGGATCCGGCGGCTGCTGCACATGGCCGACAAGCGGGCGGCGGAGATGGGCTTGCCGGACACCGAGTCGGCGGTCACCGCCGACATGCTCGCCGACGCCTGACCTTTACCGTCGTTAACGTGGTCCAGGTCCCTCGCGGGGTCTGGCCGCCCACACGGGCAGGTACTGTTGCGCGCGATAAGCTGAGACGCATCTAGAACGATCCAGAACCTGACAGACACGGGAGGCACGCGTGGTTCGGGTAGGCGTGAACGGCTTCGGCCGCATCGGGCGGAACTTCTGGCGAGCCGTCAACGCACAAGTAGCCCAGGGCAATGCCGACATCGAGATCGTCGCGGTGAACGACATCACCGACAACGGCACCCTGGCCCACCTGCTCAAGTACGACTCCATCCTGGGCAAGCTGCCCTACACGGTGACCTCCACCGACAGCGAGATCGTGGTCGACGGCAAGGGCTTCAAGGGCCTGGCCGTGCGGGACCCCGCCGAGCTGCCCTGGAAGGACCTCGGCGTGGACATCGTCGTGGAGTCCACCGGCCTGTTCACCAAGCGCGAGGCGGCGTCGAAGCACCTGGACGCCGGGGCCAAGAAGGTGATCATCTCCGCGCCGGCCTCCGGTGAGGACATCACCATCGTCAAGGGCGTGAACGACTCGGCCTACGACGGCTCGCAGGACATCGTCTCCAACGCGTCCTGCACCACGAACTGCGCGGCGCCGCTGGCCAAGGTGCTCGACGACCTGCTGGGGATCGAGAAGGGTCTGATGACCACGATCCACGCCTACACGCAGGACCAGAACCTGCAGGACGGTCCGCACAAGGACAAGCGCCGCGCCCGCGCCGCCGCGCTCAACATCGTGCCGACCACCACCGGCGCCGCCAAGGCGATCGGGCTGGTCCTGCCGCACCTGAAGGGCAAGCTCGACGGCTACTCGCTGCGCGTGCCGATCCCCACCGGCTCGATCACCGACCTCGTGGTCGAGGTGCGCCGGGAGGCCAGCGCGGAGGAGATCAACGCCGCCTACCGGGCGGCCGCCGAGGGCCCGCTCAAGGGCGTCCTGTCCTACAACGAGGACCCGATCGTCTCCTCCGACATCGTCACCGACCCGGCGTCCTGCATCTTCGATGCGCCGCTGACCAAGGTGATCGGAAACCAGGTGAAGGTGTTCGGCTGGTACGACAACGAGTGGGGCTACTCGAACCGCCTGGTGGACATCACCTCGCTGGTGGCGTCCAAGCTGTGAAGACGCTCGAAGACCTGATCGGCGAGGGCGTTCGGGGCCGGACCGTGTTGGTGCGGTCCGACCTGAACGTCCCGCTGGACGGCACCCGGATCACCGACGCCGGCCGGATCAAGGCGTCCGTGCCGACCATCTGGGCGCTGGTCGGCGCCGGGGCGCGGGTGATCGTGACCGCGCACCTGGGCCGGCCGAAGAACGGCCCGGACGCGAGCCTGTCCCTGGCCCCGGTGGCCACCCGCCTGGGCGAGCTGCTGGACCGCCCGGTCCGGCTGTTCACCCTGGCCGAGGGCGCCCCGGAGCTGGCGGACGGCGAGGTCGCGCTGCTGGAGAACATCCGGTTCGACCCGCGCGAGACCGCCAAGGACGACCTCGAGCGGGGCGCGCTGGCCGCCGACCTGGCCGCGCTGACCGGCGCCGGCGGCGCCTTCGTCTCCGACGGCTTCGGCGTGGTGCACCGCAAGCAGGCCTCGGTGTACGACATCGCCAAGCTGCTGCCCGCCTACACCGGCGGCCTGGTCAGCGCCGAGGTCGAGGTGCTCCGCCGGCTCACCGAGGACCCGGCCCGGCCGTACGCGGTGGTGCTGGGCGGCTCCAAGGTGTCGGACAAGCTCGCGGTGATCGAGGCGCTGCTGCCCCGGGTGGACTCGCTGCTGGTCGGCGGGGGGATGTGCTTCACCTTCCTGGCCGCGCGCGGCCACGGCGTGGGCAAGTCGCTGCTGGAGGCCGATCAGGTCGACAACTGCCGGCGCCTGCTCGAGTCGGGCAAGATCGTGCTGCCCACCGACGTGGTGGTCGCCGACGCGTTCGCCGCCGACGCGAACACCCGCACGGTCCCGGTGGACGCCATCCCGGACGGCTGGATGGGCCTGGACATCGGCCCGGACAGCGTGGCCGGCTTCGCCAAGGCGCTGTCCGGGGCCAGGACGGTGTTCTGGAACGGCCCGATGGGCGTGTTCGAGCTGGCCCCGTTCGCCGCCGGTACCCGGGACGTGGCCCAGGCCATCCTGGACGTGACCGCCGCCGGCGCGTTCAGCGTGGTCGGCGGGGGTGACTCGGCGGCCGCTGTGCGCGCGCTGGAGCTGTACGAGGACGGTTTCTCCCACATATCAACCGGCGGCGGTGCATCGCTGGAGTACCTGGAGGGCAAGGCGCTGCCCGGCCTTTCCGTATTGGAGGCCTAGATGGCAAGGAAGCCGCTGATCGCCGGCAACTGGAAGATGAACCTCAACCACCTCGAGGCCATCGCCCTGGTGCAGAAGTTCGCCTTCGCGCTGCCGGAGAAGTACTACAAGAAGATCGACGTCGCGGTGCTGCCGCCGTTCACGCACATCCGCAGCATCCAGACCATGATCGACGGTGACGAGCTGCCGCTGGTGCACGGCGCCCAGGACATCGCGCCGAAGGACTCCGGCGCTTTCACCGGCGACGTCTCCGGCCCGATGCTGGCCAAGCTGGGGTGCACCTACGTGGTGGTCGGCCACTCCGAGCGGCGGGAGATCCACGGCGAGGACGACGCCCTGGTCAACGCCAAGGTGAAGGCCGCGCTGCGCAATGGGATCACCCCGATCCTGTGCGTCGGCGAGGGCCTGCCGGTGCGCGAGGAGGGCGGCCACGTGGCGCACTGCTCCGCGCAGCTGGACGCGGCGCTGGCCCGGATCACCGCCGAGCAGGCGGCCGGCATCGTGATCGCCTACGAGCCGATCTGGGCGATCGGGACCGGCCGGGTGGCCACCCCCACGGACGCCCAGGAGGTGTGTGGCGCGCTGCGGGCCCAGGTGGCCAAGCGCTACGACGACGTCACCGCCGAGGCCGTGCGGGTGCTCTACGGCGGCTCGGTGAAGTCCGGCAGCATCGGCGAGCTGGTGGCCGAGCCGGACATCGACGGCGCGCTGGTCGGTGGGGCCAGCCTGGACGCGGACGAGTTCGCCAAGCTCTGCGCGATCGCCGCGGGCGGCCCGCTGCCCTGATCCACCACCCGGTACTCTGATAGCTCGCGCCGGAGTTCTCCTGCCCTGGGAACCTTCGGCGCGGGGAACACCGCGTTGTAGTCGGATGAGGATGGCATGATACTCGCCCTGCAGATCGTTTTGATCATTTCCAGTGTGCTGCTGGTGCTGCTGATTCTGCTGCACCGGGGCCGGGGCGGCGGGTTGTCCTCTCTGTTCGGCGGTGGCATGCAGTCCAGCCTCTCCGGGTCTGCGCGGGCGGAGAAGAATCTGGACCGAATCACGCTGTTCGTCGGCGCGATCTGGGTGGTCGCGATCGTCGGCACAGGTCTATTGGTGAAGCTCGGCAGCTGAATTCCCCGCGCGTGGGGCCGAGCTCGGGAACAACAGGCAGAGGTTCGCATGGCCGGTGGAAACGCGATCCGGGGAACTCGGGTCGGCGCGGGTCCGATGGGTGAGTCAGAGCGGGGCGAGACGGCGCCCCGGGTGCGGGTCTCGTACTGGTGCGCGAATGGACACCAGACAACACCCGCATTCGCGTGTGAAGCGGAGCAACCGGAGTTCTGGGACTGCCCTCGCTGCGGGCTGCCCGCTGGGCAGTCCCACGAGGCGCCGCCCGCTCCGCCACGGAACGAGCCGTACAAGACGCACCTGGCGTACGTCAAGGAACGGCGCAGCGACGCGGACGGGGCGGCCATCCTGGAGGAGGCCCTCAACCGGCTGCGCAAGCACCGCGAAGAGGTCTGAGCTTGGGTTTGCGCGTGAGCCTGCGGGCCAAGCTGGTCCGTGTGGTGGAGGAGGTCGTCGCGCGCCAGCAGGCCCGGCAGGCCGAGGAGCTCCGCCGGGAACTGGACGCGCTCCGCGCGGACTTCCGGGCGGAGGCGGACCGGGTGATCGAGTTCGCCCGGGGCGTGGAGATCCGGGATCGGCGTGACCTTTTCGCCGCCGGCGAGCGCGCGGCCGCGGCCGAGAGCGCGGAGTTCGCCCGGGTGGAGATGGCGGCCGCCCGGGCCTTCCCGAGCCCGGTCGCCACCCTGGAACACGCCCTGACACTGGTGGACGGGCCGGGGATGGCGCTGGAGTTCGGGGTGGCCACCGGCACCACACTGAAGATCATCGCGGCCGGTTGCGCGGAGGCCGGCCGGGAGGTGTACGGGTTCGACTCGTTCGCCGGGCTGCCGGAGGACTGGCGGCCCGGCTTCCCGACCGGCGCGTTCGGCGTGCCGGCACCGCCCGATGTGCCCGGTGCCGAGCTGGTGGTCGGTCTCTTCGACGACACGCTGCCCGGGTTCCTCGCCGAGCACCCCGGCCCGGTGGCGTTCCTGCACGTGGACGCCGACCTGTACTCGTCCACCCGCACCGTGTTGGAGTTGGTCGGTCCCCGGTTGCGGCCGGGGAGCGTGATCGTGTTCGACGAGTACTTCAACTACCCGGGCTGGAAAGAGCACGAGCACCGGGCCTGGCGGGAGTACGTGGCGGAGTCCGGCGCGCGATTCCGGTACGAGGGCTACACGCTGGACAACGAGCAGGTAACCGTCCGCATCCTGGACTGACCCGTCGCGGTTTGGGGCGGTGCCGGTTCTAAGGAAGGCTTGGACGGCGCGGCTGGGCTGGTCTTCCGCGGCTTGGGTGCCGCCCGTAGCGTTTCGCTCGGGTGAGTTGGTGTTTTGGTTACGGAACGTGGCCGGATTACGGGCCGCTGGGGCGGTCGTCTTCATCGAGTGGTCGCTGAGTCCCTGTTGATCATGGGGAATACCGGACTCAGCCAGCACTCGGCGAGGGCCGGCGGCGCGGACCACGCCGGAAGGCGGGCCGGTCGTGACGGAGCGTAGCGGGCGGCGCTCCCGAGTCCGAACCCAGCGCAAGAGGCCGCACCCAAGCCGCGGCAGACCAGCCCAGCCGCGCCGTCCAAGCCGGTTTGAGAACCGGCACCGCCACTCAACGCGCGGAGAAGGAGAGCTTCCGGCCGGGCATCGGCTGTTCTAACGTCGGCGGGGTGACTCGCTGGACAATGTCGCCCGAGCAGATCCCGTCCGCGTGGTTCAACGTGGCTCCACACCTGTCGGCGCCCCTGCAACCGCCGCTGCACCCGGCCACCCGGGAGCCGGTCGGCCCCGACGACCTGGCGCCGCTGTTCCCCATGGCGCTGATCGGCCAGGAGGTCAGCACGGAGCTGTGGATCGACATCCCCGGCGAGGTGCTGGACATCCTGCGCCTGTGGCGGCCCACCCCGCTGGTCCGGGCGGTCCGGCTGGAGCGGGAGCTGGATACCCCGGCGCGGATCTACTTCAAGGACGAGTCGGTGTCCCCGGCCGGCAGCCACAAGCCGAACACGGCGGTCGCCCAGGCGTACTACAACCAGGCCGAGGGCATCGCCCGGCTGACCACGGAGACCGGTGCCGGCCAGTGGGGCACCGCGCTGTCCTTCGCCTGCGCGCAGTTCGACCTGGACCTGCAGGTGTACATGGTGCGGGCCTCGTTCGAGCAGAAGCCGTACCGGAAGGTGGCCATGCAGACCTGGGGCGGCGCGGTGGTGCCGTCGCCGGTCGACGACCCCGGCCACCCCGGCTCGCTGGGCGCGGCGATCTCCGACGCGGTGCGCGACGCGGTGGGCCGGGCGGACACGCACTACGCGCTGGGCTCGGTGCTCAACCACGTGCTGCTGCACCAGACGGTGATCGGCCTGGAGGCCCGCGAGCAACTGGAGATGGCCGGTGAGCGGCTGCCGGACGTGGTGATCGCGCCCTGCGGCGGCGGCTCCAACCTGGGCGGGATCACCTTCCCGTTCGTGCCGGAGGAGGGCGTGCGGCTGCTCGCCGTCGAACCCACGTCCTGCCCGACGCTCACCCAGGGCCGGTTCGACTACGACTTCGGCGATGTCGCCGGGCTGACCCCGCTGCTGCCGATGTACACGCTGGGCCACGATTTCGTGCCGCCGCCGATCCACGCCGGCGGGCTGCGCTACCACGGCGACTCGGCGATCATCTCCGCACTGGTCCGGGACGGCCGGATGGAGGCCGTGGCCTACCCGCAGAACAAGGTGTTCGAGGCGGCCATGCAGTTCACGCGCGCCGAGGGCAAGCTGCCGGCACCGGAGGCGGCGCACGCGGTGCGGGCGGCGGTGGACGAGGCGCTGGCGGCCAAGGAGACCGGCGAGGAGAAGGTCATCCTGTTCAACTACAGCGGGCACGGCCTGCTCGACCTGGGCGCCTACGAGGACTACCTGGCCGGCCGCCTGCCCGACGAGTAGCGACGATTAGCTCAGGCCCGGGGCGCGCCGTGCCGGCCGGCGCCGGCGGCGAACGCGGCCGCGCCCGCCGTGGCGTCGGCGCCGAGAGACACCATGCCGTGGGCGAACTCGTGCACCAGTGCCTCGCGCTCGGTCTGGCCGTGCTGGCCGAGCAGGGAAAGCCGGTCCTGGCGTAGGCAGGTCTGCGGGTGCTCGGCCAGCTCGGCGCCGAGCTTCTCGGCCGCCTCCCGCGCCGTTCCGGTGGGCACCACCCGGTTGGCCAGCCCGATGCTCAGCGCCTCCTCGGCCTCCACCGGCCGGCCGGTGAGGACCAGGTCCATGGCCCGGCTGGTGCCGATCAGCCGGGGCAGCCGGACCGTCCCGCCGTCGATCAGCGGCACGCCCCAGCGCCGGCAGAACACGCCGAACACCGCGTCCTCCTCGACCACCCGCAGGTCGCACCAGAGGGCCAGCTCCAGCCCGCCGGCCACCGCGTAGCCGCTCACCGCCGCGATCACCGGCTTGGACAGCACCATCCGGGTCGGCCCCATCGGGCCGTCCGCGTCCGCCGCCGGGTCGATCCGGTTGCCCCGGTCCGTGCTCATGGCCTTCAGGTCGGCGCCCGCGCAGAACGTGCCGCCCTCGCCCCACAGCACCGCCACCGAGGCACTCGGGTCGGCCTCGAACGCACGGAACGCGCGGACCAGCGCGTCGGCGGTGGGGCGGTCCACCGCGTTGCGGACATCCGGGCGGGACAGGATGACCGTACGCACCGCACCGGTCTGCTCGACCCGCACCGGAGGCTCTGTGTTCATGGCGTCACGTTAGCCGCGGCAGGGGTGCCACGCCTACCACCGGGGTGCCTTGCCACGCCGTGGGCCGATGATTCCACACCCTCGGCGCCGGTCCTATCCGGTGTGGGAGTGCCCACGGCGACGAGAGGAACCGGCGTGAACCTACCGAAGATCGTTTCCCGGGAAGAGTGGCGGGACGCCAGGGTGGCGTTGCTGGCCGAGGAGAAGGCGCACACCCGCGCCCGGGATGCGCTCAGCGAGCGGCGGCGGCAGCTGCCCATGGTCCTGGTGGACAAGCCGTACGAGTTCGAGGGTCCGGCCGGTCGGGTCGGCCTGCTCGACCTGTTCGAGGGGCGCGGCCAGCTGATCGTGCAGCACCTGATGTTCGGGCCGGGCTGGGAGGCGCCCTGCTCCGGCTGCTCCTACCACGCCGACAACGTCGGGCAGCTGGCTCACCTGAACGCCCGGGACACCACGTTCGCCGCGGTGTCCCGCGCGCCGCTGGCCGAGCTGGAGGCGTTCCGCGAGCGGATCGGCTGGACCTTCCCCTGGTACTCGTCCTTCGGCAGCGACTTCAACTACGACTTCCACGTCACGCTGGACGAGTCGGTGGCGCCGATCGAGTGGAACTACCGCAACAAGGAGGAGCTGGCCGAGGCCGGGCTCGGGTTCATCGCGGAGATGGACGAGCTGAACGGCCTGAGCGTGTTCCTGCGCGACGGCGAGCAGGTCTTCCACACCTACACAACCTACGGCCGGGGCGTGGACACGCTGCTGAACACCTACAACTACCTGGACCTGACCCCGCTGGGCCGCCGCGAGGGCTGGGGCGGCACCCCGGACCTGGACGGCAAGGGCATGGACTGGATCCGCCACCACGACCGGTACTAGCGTCGCCCGCGCACGCCGAACTGGGGGTGCGCTCGGCAAGCGCTCCGCGCTGGTCAGATCAGGGGCGGGGCCAGGTCGCGGGGGAGCTTGCTCGCGGCCTCCCGGTCCAGCACCCAGAGCGTGCGGCGCAGCCCGCGCGCGCCGGCCGCCGGCAGCTGGATCTCCCCGGCGCCGCGCAGGGCCATGGCCACCACGGCGGCCTTGCTCGCGCCGGTGGTGAGCAGCCACACCTCGGCCGAGCGGCGGATGGCCGGCAGGGTCAGGGTGATCCGGGTGGGCGGCGGCTTGGGGCTGCCCTGCACCGCGACCACGGTGCGCTCGGTCTCGTAGGCGGCCGGCGAGCTGGGGAAGATGGAGCCGGTGTGCCCCTCCTCGCCGACGCCGAGCAGGCACACGTCCAGCCGGGGCACCGGGCCGTGGTCCTCCGGGCTGGCCTGTGCGGCCAGCTCGCGGGCGTAGGCCTCGGCGGCGCCCTCCGCGTCGTCGCGCCAGCGGTCGTCGGCGGCCGGCATGGGGTGCACCCGCGCCGGGTCGACCGGCACGTGGTCCAGCAGCGCCGCCCGGGCCTGGGTGTCGTTGCGGTCCGGGTGGCCGGGCGGCAGGAACCGCTCGTCGCCCCAGTAGATGTCCACCTTGGACCAGTCCACGGCATCCCGGGCCGGTGAGCGGCGCAGCTGTTCCAGCACCGCGATGCCGGTGCGGCCGCCGGTGAGCACCACCGAGGCCACGCCCCGGGCGTGCTGGACGTCCACCAGCCGGACCGTCAACCGGGCCGCCGCGGCGGCCGCCACCAGCTCCGGGTTGGCGTGCACCACCACCTGGGTGGAGCTCACTTGCGCGCACCCGCCGGGGCGCGGCCCCGGGTGATCTTGGCCAGGCCGGCCAGCGCCCGCTCGTAGCTCTCGTCGGCGTCCAGCCGGCGCAGCTCCTCGGCCAGGCACTCGCGCACCGGCCGGCGGGCCAGGGTGACCAGGCGGTCCGGCTGGCCGGGCTGGGTGAGGGTGCCGACCTTGGCGTCCGGGCGGACCAGCGAGATCGGCCCGGAGGGGCGGTCGAGCCGCACCGAGTGCATGCCGCCGACCGCGCCGACCTTGGTCCGCTTCACCGGTACGGACAGCCGGCCGGCCAGCCAGCCGGCGAGCAGGTCGGTGGACGCGGAGTCCGGTTCGCCGTCCACCACGGCACCGGTGATCTCCTCGAACGGCGGCTGATCCAGTGCGGCGGTGAGCATGGCCCGCCACAGGGTGAGCCGGGTCCAGGCCAGGTCGGTGTCACCCGGCACGTACGCGGCGGTGCGCTGCTCCAGCGCCTTGACCGGGTTCTTCTCGGCCGCCGCATCGGTGATCCGGCGGTTGGCCAGCCGGCCGACCGGGTCCTCGGCCGGCACCGCGGGAGCCACCCCCGGCCACCACGCCACCACCGGGGCGTCCGGCAGCAGCATCGGGATGGTCATGCCGGCGCAGGCCTCGGCCGAGGCCAGCGGGCCGTAGCCGCGCAGCACGATCACCTCGCTGGCGCCGGCGTCGCCGCCCACCCGGATCTGCGCGTCCAGCCGGGGCGCGGCCTTCTTCGCCCCCCGGACCAGCACGATGACCCGGCAGGGGTGCATCCGGCTGGCCTCGTTGGCCGCCTCGATGGCCTCCTCGGTGTTGGTGCTGTCGTCGGTGATCACCACGAAGGTGAGCACCCGGCCCAGCGCCAGCACGCCGCCCTGCTCGCGCAGCTCCACCAGTTTCCGGCTGACCTGCTGCGTCGAGGTTGCCGGCATGTCAACGATCATCGTTCGCCTCTCTCGGCCGATCGATCGGCTACGGCCGGCGCCAGACGCGGCCGGTGCGGGTCATCAGGGCGTCGGCGCTGTGCGGACCCCAGGTGCCGGCGGGGTAGGGCTCCGGCGTGCCCTCGGCCGCCCAGCGCTCCAGGACCGGGTCCAGGATCTGCCAGGATCGCTCGACCTCGGCGTTCACCGGGAACAGGCTCGGCTCGCCGAGCAGGACGTCCAGGATGAGCCGCTCGTAGGCCTCCGGAGAGTCCTCGGTGAAGGACAGGCCGTAGCCGAAGTCCATGTTGACGTCCCGCACCTCCATGGTGCTGCCGGGCACCTTGGAGCCGAACCGCATCGTCACCCCCTCGTCCGGCTGCACCCGGATGACCAGCGCGTTCTGCCCCAGCTCCTCGGTCATGGTCTCGTCGAAGGGCAGGTGCGGGGCGCGCTTGAACACCACCGCGATCTCGGTCACGCGCCGGCCGAGGCGCTTGCCGGTGCGCAGGTAGAAGGGCACCCCGGCCCAGCGGCGGGAGTCCACCTCGAGGGTGATCGCGGCGTAGGTCTCGGTGGTCGAGTTCGGGTTGTAGCCCTCCTCGTCCTTCAGCCCGACCACCTGCTCGCCGCCCTGCCAGCCCGCCGCGTACTGGCCGCGCGCGGTGGTCTGGTCCAGCGGCTGGACCAGCTTGGTGGCCCGCAGCACCTTGATCTTCTCCCCGCGCAGCTCCTCGGGGGAGAAGGAGACCGGCTCCTCCATCGCGGTGAACGCGAGCAGTTGCAGCAGGTGGTTCTGGATCACGTCCCGGGCCGCGCCGATGCCGTCGTAATAGCCGGCCCGGCCACCCAGGCCGATGTCCTCGGCCATGGTGATCTGCACGTGGTCCACGTAGTTGGCGTTCCAGATCGGCTCGAACAGCTGGTTGGCGAAGCGCAGGGCCAGGATGTTCTGCACCGTCTCCTTGCCGAGGTAGTGGTCGATGCGGAACACCGACTCCTCGGGGAACACGTCGTTCACGATGGCGTTTAGCTCGCGGGCCGACTGCAGGTCGTGCCCGAACGGCTTCTCGATCACCACCCGGCGCCACTGGCCCGGGGTGTCCTGGTTGGCCAGGCCGGACCGGGCCAGCTGCTTGCACACCACCGGGAACGCGCCGGGCGGGATGGACAGGTAGAAGGCGTGGTTGCCGTTGGTTCCGCGCTCCCGGTCCAGCGCGTGCACGGTGTCACAGAGCCGGTCGAACGCCTCGTCGTCGTCGAAGGTGCCCTGCACGAACCGGATGCCCTCGGCCAGCCGGTCCCACACCGCCTGCCGGAACGGGGTCCGGGCGTGCTCCCGCACGGCGTCGTGGACGACCTTGCCGAAGTCCTCGTCCGCCCAGTCCCGGCGGGCGAACCCGACCAGCGCGAACCCCGGTGGCAGCAGGCCCCGGTTGGCCAGGTCGTACACCGCGGGCATCAGCTTCTTGCGCGCCAGGTCGCCGGTCACCCCGAAGATCACCAGGCCGCACGGCCCGGCGATCCGGGGCAACCGCTTGTCCCGGGGATCGCGCAGCGGGTTGGTCCAACCTTCCGGCGGGGTGTCCGGTCCCACAGGATCGGTCATGGGGTGCTGCCTCCCGAGTACTCAGTCAGCTCTGTGTCTCCCGCGTGCGCCGAACTGGGCGCACGCTCGGCCGGCGCGGTCCGCGCTAGACGGCCGCGATCGCGGTGGCCAGCTGGACCAGCCCCGCTTCCCGGTCCGTGAGGTTCAACCGCAACACCGGCCGGCCGTGTTCCGCCAGCACGTTCGCGTCCCCGAGGGCCTGCGCCCGCTGCAGGCCGGCCAGCGCATACGGCCGGTCGGGGACGGTCAGGTCGGACCGGACCGATCCGGTGAGCTGAAGGTACACGCCGTTCTGGTGCCCGCCCTTGTGGTACTGGCCGGTCGAGTGCAGGAACCGTGGACCCCACCCGAACGTGGTCTGCAGCCCGGAAGCCCGGGCCAGCTCGCCGCGCAGCACGGCCACCGAGGCGTCCGCGATGCGGTCCAGGTAGGCCTGCACGGCCAGGTAGCCCCGGTCGGGGGCGGCGGCGAGGAGCGCACCGATCGCACCGGCCACCGTCTCCGGCTTGCCGGCCGGCAGCCAGTCGCCGGCGTAGACCTCGATCGCGCCCTCGGTGAACGCGGGTGCGTCCCCGCCCGCGTCCGGCGGCGCGTCCAGCAGCGCGCGGGCGGCGGCCTTGGCCGCCTCCACGTCCGGCTGGTCGAACGGGTTGATGCCGATCAGCCGGCCGGCCACGACCGTTGCGTACTCCCAGAGCAGGAACATCCCGCCCAGCGGACCGGAGCTGCTCAGCAGTGCGCCTGACGTGTCCGTGCCCAGGGCGACCGGCGTGGCGTCCGGCCCGGCGTCGGCGAACCCGGGCGCGGTGGCCGACTCCACCACCACCGGGAGCAGGCCGACGCCCTGCTTGCCGGTGGACTCGGCGATCAGCTGCTCGGCCCAGTCGCCGAAGCCGACGATCCCCGAGCCGGTGTCCGCGAACACCACTTTCTCGGCGCCGGCGGCGTGCCGGGCGGCCAGCGCTGCCCCGAGCACCAGGCCCGGGTTCTCCGCCGCGTCCCGGCCCAGCACCTCGGCGGCCGCCGAGGCGTCGTCCAGCAGCCCGCCGATGTCCGCGCCGGCCAGGCCGGCCGGGACCAGCCCGAACGCGGTCAGCGCGGAGTAGCGCCCGCCGACCCCGGGGTCGGCGTTGATCACGGTGAGGCCGGCCTCCTCGGCCCGCGCCTGCAGCGGCGAGCCGGGGTCGGTGACCACCACGATGTGCCCCGCCGGGTCCAGCCCGGCCTCCCGGAACGCCCGGGTGAAGATCCGGTAGTGGCTGTCCGTCTCCACCGTCGAGCCGGACTTCGAGGACACCACCAGCACGGTGGCCGCCAGGTCGCCGGCCAGGGCGTCCTCCACCTGGCCCGGGTCGGTGGTGTCCAGCACGGTGAGCGGGCGCACCTCGGTGCGGCAGATCACCTCGGGGGCCAGCGAGGAGCCGCCCATGCCGGCCAGCACCACCCGGTGCACGCCGGCGGCGTTGAGCCGCTCGCGCAGCGCGGTCACCTCGGCGACCAGCGGGCGGGACGTGGTGGCCAGGTCCACCCAGTCGAGCCGCTTGCCCGCCTCCGACTCGGCGTCCGGCCCCCACAGCGTGGCGTCCTTGGCGGCGATCCGGGAGGCGACCTTGTCGGCCACCAGGTCTTCGGTCAGCTTGGCCGCCCCGGCGGCCAGCCCGGAGTCGGCGATGCGCAGGTCGAGGTCACTCACTTCGCGGCCGCCAGCTGCTCGCCGACGGTGTCCATCAGCTCGTCCCAGCTGGCGGCGAACTTCTCCACGCCCTCGCGCTCGAGTACCGCGAACACGTCCGGGATGTCTACCCCGACGCCGGACAGCGCGTCGAACACCCGCTGGGCGTCCTCGTCGGCGCCGGTCACCCGGTCGCCCTGGACCTCACCGTGGTCCGCGAACGCCTCCAGGGTCGCCTGCGGCATGGTGTTCACCGTGTCCGCGACCACCAGTTCGGTCACGTAGAGGGTGTCCGGGTAGGCCTTGTTCTTCACGCCGGTGGAGGCCCACAACGGGCGCTGCGGCTGCCCGCCCTCCGCCGCCAGCGCGGCCCACCGGGCCGAGCCGAACACCTCGCGGAACGCCGCGTGGGCCAGCCGGGCGTTGGCCACGGCGGCCTTGCCGCGCAGCTCCAGCGCCTCCGGGGTGCCGATCTTCTCCAGCCGGGGGTCCACCTCGGTGTCCACCCGGGACACGAAGAACGAGGCCACCGAGCGGATCGAGGTCAGCGGGTGGCCGTTGGCCCTGGCCCGCTCCATGCCCTCCAGATAGGCGTCCATCACCTGCCGGTACCGCTCGATGGAGAAGATCAGCGTGACGTTCACGCTGACCCCCTCGCCGATCGCCCGGGTGATCGCCGGCAGCCCCTCCAGGGTGGCCGGGATCTTCACCATCAGGTTCGGCCGGTCCACCGCCTTCCACAGGTCCAGCGCCTGCGCGGCGGTGGCGTCGGTGTCGTGGGCCAGGCCGGGGTCCACCTCCAGGGAGACCCGGCCGTCGGTCCCGCCGCTGGTCTCCCAGGTGCCGGAGAGCACGTCGCAGGCGCGCTGCACGTCGGCCACGGTGATCTCGCGCACCGCGTCGGCCACCGAGGCGCCCCGCGCGGCCAGCTCGTGCACCTGCGCGTCGTAGGCGGCGCCGTCGGACAGCGCCTTGGCGAAGATCGTCGGGTTGGTGGTCACCCCGACCACCTGCCAGTCCCGGACCAGCTCGAGCAGGTTGTTGGAGTCCAGGCGTTCGCGGGAAAGGTCGTCCAGCCAGATGGATACGCCGGCCTCGCTCAGCGCGGCCAGCTTCGCGTGCTTGGTCATGGGTTCTGCCCTCCTCTGAATTGATTGACCGAGGCCAAGTGGGTGGTTACTTGCCCTTCGCCAGGGACGACCGGGCGGCGGCGACGACGCTGTCGACCGTGATGCCGAACTTCTCGTAAAGGGTCTGGTAGTCGGCGCTGGCCCCGTAGTGGTCGATGCCGACGATCTCGCCCCGGTCCCCGACCAGCCGGTACCAGGTGATCGGGTGCGCGGCCTCGACGGCCACCCGCGCGGTTACCTCGGGCGGCAGCACGGTGCGCCGGTAGGCCTCGTCCTGCCGGTCGAACCACTCCAGGCAGGGCACCGAGACCACCCGGGCGGAGACCCCCTCGGCGGCCAGCCGCTCCCGGGCGCCCACCGCGAGCTGCACCTCCGACCCGGTGGCCAGGATGATCACCTTGCTCGCCCCGGGGGACGGATCCTGGAAGTCGGACAGCACGTAGGCGCCCTTGGCCACGCCGTCCGCGCTGGTGCCCTCCAGGACCGGCAGGTTCTGCCGGGACAGCGCCAGGCCGGCCGGTCCGTCGGTGTCGGCCAGCACCGCGCGCAGCGCGTAGGCGGTCTCGTTGGCGTCCGCCGGGCGCACCACGTGCATGCCGGGGATCACCCGCAGCGCGGGCAGGTGTTCGATCGGCTGGTGGGTGGGGCCGTCCTCGCCCAGGCCGATCGAGTCGTGCGTCCACACGTAGATCACCGGCAGCTTCATCAGCGCGGCCAGCCGCACCGACGGGCGCATGTAGTCGCTGAACACCAGGAAGGTGCCGCCGTAGACCCGGGTGCCGCCGTGCAGCGTGATGCCGTTCAGCACCGCGCCCATGGCGTGCTCGCGCACCCCGAAGTGCAGCGTGCGGCCGTACGGGCTGGATTTGCCCCACTCCCGGGTCTCCACCGTGTCCGGGCCGAACGACGGGGCGCCCTCGATGGTGGTGTTGTTGCTCTCCGCCAGGTCGGCCGAGCCGCCCCACAGCTCGGGCAGCGCGTCGGCGACACCGTTCAGCGCGGCGCCGAACGCCTTCCGGGTGGCCACGCCCTTGACGTTCTTCTCGTCCGCCGGGTCCCAGCTGGGCAGCCCGGCCTCCCAGCCGGCGGGCAGCTCGCGGCGGCGCAGCCGGTCCAGCAGCGCGGCGCGCTCCGGGTTGGCCTGCGCCCAGGTGTCGAACCGCAGCTGCCAGTCGGCGTGCGCCTGCTGGCCCCGGCCCAGTACCGCGCGGGCGTGCTCGAGCACCTTGTCCTCGACCACGAAGCTCTGCTCGGGGTCGAAGTCCAGTGCCCGCTTCACGCCGGCCACCTCGTCGGCGCCCAGCGCGGCGCCGTGCGCCTTGCCGGTGTTCATCTTGTTCGGCGCCGGGTAGCCGATCACCGTGCGCAGCGCGATGAAGCTGGGCCGGTCGGTGACCGCGTTGGCCGCCTCGATGGCCGCCTCGATCGCGGTCACGTCCTCACCGCCGTGCACCTTCTGCACGTGCCAGCCGTAGGCCTCGTAGCGGGCCGCCACGTCCTCGGACAGCGCGACCGTGGTGTCGTCCTCGATGGAGATGTGGTTGTCGTCGTAGATCACCGTCAGGTTGCCCAGCTGCTGGCGGCCGGCCAGCGAGGAGGCCTCCGAGGTGACGCCCTCCTCGATGTCACCGTCCGAGGCCAGCACGTAGATCTGGTGGTCGAACGGGCTCTCGCCGAGCGGGGCGTCCGGGTCGAGCAGGCCGCGCTCCCGCCGGGCGGCCATGGCCATGCCGACCGCCGAGGCCAGCCCCTGGCCCAGCGGCCCGGTGGTCATCTCCACGCCCGGGGTGTGGCCGTGCTCCGGGTGGCCGGGGGTCTGCGAGTCCCAGGTGCGCAGGGCCTTCAGGTCGTCCAGCGTCATGCCGTAGCCGGACAGGTAGAGCTGGAGGTACAGCGTCAGGCTGGAGTGGCCGCAGGACAGCACGAACCGGTCCCGGCCGATCCAGTCCGGGTCGCTCGGGTCGTGCCGCATCACCCGCTGGAAAAGGGCGTAGGCGGTCGGGGCGAGGCTCATTGCGGTGCCGGGATGCCCGTTGCCCTTGTGCTGGACGGCGTCGGCGGCCAGCACCCGGATCGTGTCCACCGCTCGGGTGTCCAGCTCGGTCCAGTCCGCCGGCAGGCGACTCCGGGTGAGGTCGGCGAGAGTGATGTCTGACACGAGAGGAGTGCTCCTGACCTAGCTCTGGGCCTTGTAGCCGATGTTCCGCCGTGCGGCTTGTATCGATACAGATCCTGCCACTTATGAAGCCACCACGTCTGTTACGTGCGGCCATGTTCAATCTATGCGGTTTCCACTGAGAAGCGTCGTCCCGGTAGTGCGGCCGGGGCTAGAACTACCCGGCAATCGTTGCGCAAACACCCGAGAGATAGCATCGGGCCGCCGGCTGGCCGATCTGCTCGGGCCAGCGGCCGGCCTTCCCGAGGCCGTTACCCGAACTGACGGTCATGTGAGGTGCTCGAGGTGTGCCGAACAGGGCGGACGTGCGCCCCGTGCTGAGTCCGTCGGCGCCCAGCGCCCCGCTCCCACCCGCCACGAAGCGCGGCTTCGCGGTGCTGCGCGCATACCTGGCGCTGACCAAGACACGGATCATCGAGCAGCTGCTGGTGGTCACCGTGCCGGCCATGTTCCTGGCCGAGCGGCGGGCCGGCGGCGGCTCCATCCCCTCGGTCTGGCTGCTGGTGGCGACGCTGCTGGGCGGCGCCGTGGCGGCGGCCAGCGCGCACGCGCTGAACTGCGTGGTGGACGCGGACATCGACGCGAAGATGAAGCGCACCCAGGGGCGGCCGCTGGCCACCGACCAGGTGCCGCGCTCGCACGCGCTGGTCTTCGGCCTGGTGCTGGGCGTGATCAGCGCGGTGTGGCTGGGGCTGACCACGAACTGGCTGGCCGCCGCGCTGGCGGTGGCCGCGATCGCGTTCTACGTGCTGGTCTACACGCTGCTGCTGAAGCGGCGCACCGCGCAGAACATCGTCTGGGGCGGCGCGGCCGGCTGCATGCCGGTGGTGATCGGCTGGGCGGCGGTGACCGGGCGGGTGGACTGGCCGGCCCTGGTCATGTTCGGCGTGATCTTCTTCTGGACGCCGCCGCACTTCTGGGCGCTGGCCATGCGGTACCGGGACGACTACGCCGCCGCGGGTGTGCCCATGCTGCCCGTGGTGGCCGAGCCGGTGGCTGTGTCGCGGCGGATCGTGGCCTACTCCTGGACCATGGCGCTGTGGTCGCTGCTGCTGTTGCCGGTGACCTCCTGGGTCTACGGCGCGGTCGCGGTGATCTGCGGCGCCTGGTTCGTGGTGATGGCGCACCGGCTGCACGCCGCCGTCCGGGCCGGCCAACCGGCCCGCCCGATGCGGCTGTTCCACCTGTCCAACACCTACCTGTGCGTGCTGTTCATCACCGTCGCACTGGACGCCGCGTTCGGCCTTCCGGTCCTCACCTGGCCGTTCTAGCCCCGATACATGATCAGCAGGGGCATAGCGGCCCTGATGTCCTGATGACCATGTCGTCGTGTAGGGGTGATCGCTGTCCGTGGCGGTTTAGCCTCGATTTTCGACGCTGAACCGCCAGAAACAGCGATCACCCCACCGGCGCCGCCTCAACCTTCTTGCCGCAACCCCAACCACGTACACCTCATGAAACAGAAGTGACCAGCGGGACATGCTCAGCGCCGAACTCAGCTCAGTAGCGCCGCGGCGGCGGTGCGGGCGTCGTGGGCGGCCTCCGGGTCGCCGTGGATGGCGGCGGTGACCATGGCTCCCTCGGCGAGCAGGTAGATGGCGGCTGTCAGGCCGGCCGGGTGGCCCTCGGCGGCCAGGAGCTCGGCCAGGTAGTCGCGGAACGCCCGTTTGTGCGCGCGCACCACCTCGGCCACGGCGGGGGAGACCGCGCCCAGCTCGCCGAAGGCGTTGATCCAGGCGCAACCCCGGAAGTCGGGCTCGTCGAACCATCCGTGCAGCCAGTCGAACACCGCCAGCACCCGGCTGTGCGGGGCCTCGGTGCGGCCGACGTGGGCGGCGAGCCGGCCCCGCCAGCGCTCGTCCCGACGGTTCAGGAAGGCCAGCACCAGCTCCTCCTTGCCCGGGTACAGCTGGTAGATCCGCTTGAGGGACAACCCCGAGCCGGCGCGCACCCGGTCCATCCCGATCGCCTGGATGCCCCGGGCGTAGAACAGCGACTCCGCCGTGTCCAGCAGCCGCTCGCGTACCGCCTGCTCGGTCACCCCTGCGTCCCTCCGTTGACACTGAGAACGCTCGTTCCCTAGTCTTCCGACTATAGCTCGGAGAACGAGCGTTCCCCAGTCGAAGGAGACACCGTGACCGACCGCCCGCCGCTCCCGCCGTTCGACCCGGAGACCGCGCTGCGCAAGGTTCAGGCGGCCGAGGACGCGTGGAACACCCGCGACCCGGAGCGGGTCGCCGGCGCCTACACCGTCGACTCGGTGTGGCGGAACCGGGACCGGTTCGTCACCGGCCGGGAGGAGATCGTCAAGTTCCTCACCCAGAAATGGGAGCGCGAGCTGGACTACGCCCTGCGCAAGAACCTCTGGGGCTTCCGGGAGAACCGCATCGCGGTCCGCTTCCAGTACGAGTGCCACGACGCGGCCGGGCAGTGGTACCGCAGTTACGGCAACGAGCTGTGGGAGTTCGACGAGCACGGGTTCATGCGCCGCCGCGAGGCGAGCATCAACGACCTGGCCATCGACGAGTCGGAGCGGCGCATCTTCGGCCCGCGCCCCGAGTCGGAGTACGGCCAGGAGTTCCCGCTCTAGTAGTCACCGCGTCAGCAGCTGCCGCACCCGTGCGGCCTCCCGGGTGAGGTGGTCGCGCTCGGGCACGCTGGCGGCGGCGCGGGAGGCCTCGGCGTACAGCTCGGCCGCCCGGGGGAGATCGCCGGCCCGTTCGCGCAGGTACGCCGTCACCGCCGCGTACCGGGGCAGGTCGGGGCTCACCTCGGCCAGCGCCGCCAGGCCGGCCCCCGGCCCGTCGGCCTCGCCGACCGCCACCGCGCGGTTGAGCCGCACCACCGGGCTGCCGGTGAGCCGGAGCAGCTCGTCGTACCACTCCACGATCTGCACCCAGTCCGTCTCGGCGGTGCTGCGGGCGTCCGCGTGCAGGGCGGCGATCGCGGCCTGCGCCTGGTACTCGCCCAGCCGGTCGCGGGCCAGCGCGGCCTGCAGGATCGCCACCCCCTCGGCGATCAGCCCGGTGTCCCAGAGCGACCGGTCCTGCTCGCCCAGCGGCACCAGGCGGCCTCCCGGGCCGGTACGGGAGGCGCGGCGGGCGTGGTGCAGCAGCATGAGGGCGAGCAGGCCGGCGACCTCCGGCTCGTCGGCGAGCGCGACCAGCTGGCGGGCCAGCCGGATCGCCTCGGCCGTCAGGTCGACGTCGCCGCCGTACCCCTCGTTGAAGACCAGGTAGAGCACCCGCAACACCGTGCCCAGATCACCGGGCTGATCGAGCGCCAGCCCGGTGACCCGCCGCTTGGCGCGGCTGATCCGCTGCGCCATGGTCGGCTCGGGGACCAGGTAGGCCGCCGCGATCTGCCGCGTGGTCAGCCCGCCGACCGCGCGCAGCGTCAGGGCGACCGCCGAGGCCGGCGGCAGGGTGGGGTGTGCGCACAGGAAGTAGAGCCGCAGCGTGTCGTCGGTGGCGGGCGCCGGGCCGGCGGGCGGCTCGACCTCCACGGCGAGCTCCCGCCCCCGCCGCGACGCCTCGGAGCGGGTGGCGTCGAGGAACTTGCGCCACGCCACCGCGACCAGCCAGGCCTTCGGCTCCCTCGGCGGGTCGTCCGGCCAGGTCTCCAGCGCCCGGATGAGGGCCTCCTGCACGGCGTCCTCGGCCGACGCGAAGTCCGCTCCGCGCCGGACGAGGACACCGATCACCGCGGGCACGAGCTCCCGCAGCAGCGAGTCGTTCACTCGGTGACCGAGTGCGACCCGGTGAGGAACGGCCGCACCTCGAGCCACTCCTGGATCGGCTCGCCGCCGACTCCGGGGGCGGCGGACAGCTCCCCGGCCAGCTCGACCGCGCGATCCCAGGAGTCCACGTCGATGATCATCCAGCCGGCGATGAGGTCCTTGGTCTCGGCGAACGGGCCGTCGGTCACCGGCGGGCGGCCGTCGCCGTCGGACCGCACGAACGCGCCCTCCGGGGTCAGCGCCTGGCTGTCCACGAACTCCCCCGTCTGCTCCAGGCGGGCGGCGAAGTCGTTCATGTACTGGATGTGCGCGTCGACCTCCTCCGGCGTCCACCGGTCCATCATCGGCTGGCCGGAAGCGGGGGCCGGGGCGCCGCGGTAGTGCTTCAGCAGCAGGTACTTCATGGCGGTACTCCTTCGTCGTCGGTTGCTTGTGCCCCTGGGACGGAGCCGGCGACCCGTTCTCGACACCGAAGCCGACGATTCTCGGAAAATTTTCGCTCAGGGCAGGAGCAGCAGCTTTCCGGTGGTGCGGCGGGACTGCAGGTCCTCGTGCGCCCTGGCCGCGTCGGCCAGGGGGTAGCGGTGCCCGATCCGGACGTTCAGGGTTCCGTCGGCCACGGCCGCCAGAACCTTGCCCGCGTGGTACTCGAGCTCGTCCCGCCCGGTGATGTAGTGGAACAGGGAGGGCCGGGTCAGGTACACCGAGCCAGCCGCGTTCAGCCGCTGCGGGTCGACCGGGGGAACCGGGCCGCTGGACGCGCCGAACAGCGCGAGCGTCCCCCGCCGGCGCAGGCTGGCCAGGCTGGCGTCGAAGGTGTCCTTGCCCACGCCGTCGTAGACGGCGGCCACACCCTCCCCGCCGGTCAGCGCCCGCACCTCGGCGGCCAGGTCGGCGACCTGGGTGTAGTTGATCACCTCGGCCGCGCCGGCGGAACGGCCCAGCGCCGCCTTCTCCTCGGTGGATGCGGTGCCGATCACCCGGGCGCCGCGCGCGGTGGCCAGCTGGGTGAGGAGCAGGCCGGTGCCGCCGGCCACCGCGTGCACCAGGATGGTGTCCCCGGAACACACCGGGTAGGTGGCGTCCACCAGGTAGTGCGCGGTCATGCCCTGCAGCAGCACGCCCGCCGCCTGCTCGTCGCTCACCCCGTCGGGCACCCGCACCGCCCGCCCGGCCGGCACGTTGACCAGCTCGGCGTAGCTGCCCTGGGCCTCCGACCAGGCCACCCGGTCGCCCACCGCGAACCCGGCGGTGTCCGGCCCGAGCTCGCGGACCGTGCCGACGCCCTCGAGGCCGAGCCCGAAGGGCAGCTCGCGGGGATAGAGGCCGGACCGCTGGTAGGTGTCGATGTAGTTCACCCCGGCCGCCGCCACGGCGACCAGCAGCTCGCCGCTGCCCGGCTTCGGGTCGTCCACCTCGGCCAGCCGCATGACCTCGGGCCCGCCGGTCTGCTCCACCTGAATCGCGCGCATGCCGCTCCAGTTCGTCAAGTTGAAATCCCGCGTGCGCCTAACCGGGCGCCCGCTCGGCGAGCGCGTTCCGCGCTCGGTTGGTCGCGGGGGACAGGGCGTCCCGCGCGGTGGGCTCCGCCCGGTCGGTGACCGGCGGCGACACCGGTGGCCGCGACGTGCCGGCCGACCACAGCGCCGCGCCGGCCACCGTCACCAGGCAGGCACCCAGCACGTGCAACGACACCAGTGCCTCGGGTACTCCCAACGCGTACTGGGTGGCCCCCAACAGGCCCTGGGCGAGCACGGCGGCGATCAGCCACCGGTAGCGCCGGCGCAGCCGGGCGGGTGCGTCCACGGCGGCCAGCAGGAAGCCCAGGCCGACCAGCAGGCCCAGGTAACCGACCAGCAGGTCGGCGTGCAGTTGGGCCAGCACCGGCACCGGGAGGCCCAGCCGGGGGGTGGCCGCGTCGCCGGCGTGCGGGCCGGCGGCGGTGACCAGGGTGCCCACGGCCAGCACCGCACCGAGCAGCACCGAGCAGAGCAGCAGCAGGGTCCGCGCGGCGCGCGGCACGGCGGGCGTCGGTGGTCCGTCCTCCTGGCCGGTGGCGTCCACCAGTAGCACGGCCAGCCAGATCAGCACGGAGGAGAGCAGGAAGTGCAGCGAGACCGTCTGCCAGGCCAGATCGGCGAGCACGGTGATCCCGCCGAGCACGGCCTGCGCGACCACACCGGCCGGCATGGCGGCGGCCAACCAGGTCAACCGCCGGCGCCGGGGCCGGGTGTTCAGCGCGGCCAGCAGGCAGGCGGCGGCGACCGCGCTGACCACGCCGACCAGCATCCGGTTGCCGAACTCGACCCACTGGTGCAGCAGCGCGATGTCCGCGTGCGGGTCGGGGACCAGGCTGTTCGGGTGGCAGGTCGGCCAGTCGGGGCAGCCGAGCCCGGAGCCGGTCACCCGGACCACCGACCCGGTGACCGCGATGCCGGCCTGCGCGACCACCGCCGCGACGGCCACGGCGCGCATCAGCTTCGGCGGGGTGCCCGGCAACCGACTCAACAAGCTCATTCGCCCATGCTATGAGGCCGGTTCCGGCCGGGATCCCCCGGCCGGACTGTCCGCCGCGCCACAGGCCGGCCATGGTCAAGTAGCAATGGGAGACGTTTTACCGGTGGGTAAAGGTCTCTGGTCGCGACTTGACCATGAATCCCGGCGTCCGAAGCCGCCGACGGACCCACCCCGAGTGCGGCGGAAGCTCAGGCGGTCAGGCCTGGTACCAGCCGAGCGGGCCGTCCACCGTCCAGCCGGCGCCCTTCATGGTCTTCACGCTGGCCGCGTCGTCGGGGAAGGCGCGCCACTTGCCGTGGTTGCTGAACCGCATCAGGCGGGCCTGGCCGCCCTTCTGCGCGCCGTCGGTGTAGCCGATCACGCCCTCGTCCTGGAACTTGCCGTCGCGCCACTCCGAGGGGGAGATGGAGAGCATGTAGGACGGGCCGCCGTTGCGCAGCCGCAGCCGGTGCACCGCGTTCCGGCCGGGGCCCCCGCCGGAATGCAGCTTGCCGATCACGCCGTTGCCGTTGTTCTTGGTGAACTTGTGCTTGGAGGTCGCGGTGGCGGCCTCGCCGGAGTTCGTGGTGTAGAAGTAGCCGGCGTCCCCGGTGGTCTTGAACTCAACCAGGTCCACCAGGTCGCCGGCCGGCGCGGACGGCGTGATCTCGGCCGCCTGGGCGGTGCCGAGGGTGCCGGTGAGGGCCAGCGCGATCGCGCAGGCGGCCGTGCCGAGCAGGGAGCGTCGTGACCTCATGATTCCCCTCCGTCGTGATCATCAGATCGAGCGACGGCGATGCTAACAACTGTCGGTCGCATCTCAACCAGTTGGGGTCACGGTGTGCTACCGCATGATCACCCTGTGGTGAAAGTGATCACTGGGAGGGCTCAGCGGAGCCGGACCGTTCGGGCCGCCACCGCCGTGGCCAGCGCCGCCCAGCCGAGCAGCACCAGGACCGGTTGCGCGCCGGGGAACTGGCCGGTCACCAGGGCGGTGCGCAGCCCCTCGGCGAGCGCGCCGGAGGGCAGCACGGCGGCCACCGTGCCCAGCGCACCGGGCAGCTGGGCCACCGGGAGCACGATGCCACCACCGAGCAGCAGCATGAACCACACGATGTTGGCCACCGCCAGCACGATCTCCGCGCGCAGCGTGCCGCCCAACAGGATGCCCAGCCCGCCGAACGCGGCGCAGCCGAGCAGGACCAACAGCAGCCCCCAGCCGAGCCCGGCCAGCGCCGGGCGCCAGCCCAGCGCGAGCGCCACCCCGCCGAGCACCACCAGCTGCACCGCGACCACGCCGAGCATGGCCACCAGCCGGCCGGCCACCAGCAGCCAGCGGGGCAGCGCGGTGGCCGCCAGCCGCCGGATCACCCCGTAGCGCCGGTCGTACCCGAGCCCGATGGCCTGACCGGTGAACGCGGTGGAGAGCACGGCCAGCGCGAGCACCCCGGGGGCGACCATGGCCACCCGGGGCGCGGGCAGCGGGACCACCTCGAGCAGCGTCAGCCCGACCAGCAGCGCGAGCGGGATGAGCAGGGTGAGCAGCACCTGCTCGCCGTTGCGCAGGGCCAGCCGCATCTCCACCCCGGACTGCGCGGCCAGCATGCCGCCCAGCCGTCCCCGCCCCGGCGCGGCGAGAAAGGTCCCGGCCGGAAACCGTTCCGTGGTCGTCACGATCGCAGCTCCCGGCCGGTCAGGTCGAGGAACACGTCCTCCAGGCTGCGCCGGGCCACCCGCACCTCGTCCGCGAGCACCCCCTGGTCCGCGCACCAGGAGGTGACCACGGACAGCACCTTCGGGTCCATCTGCCCGCGCACCAGGTAGCTGCCGGCCATCGGCTCCTCGGCCTGGTAGCCCGGCGGCAGCGCCCGGGCCAGTGCGTCGAGGTCCATTCCCGGCCGGGCGCGGAAGCGCAGCTGCTGCTCGCCGCTGCGCGCGGTGAGCGCGGCCGGGCTGCCCTGCGCGACCACCTTGCCGTTGTCGATGATGACCACCTGGTCGGACAGGGCCTCGGCCTCGTCCATCAGGTGGGTGGTGAGCAGCACGGACACCCCGTCGCGGCGGAGCGCGGAGATCATCTCCCAGACCAGGCGCCGGCTCTGCGGGTCCAGGCCGGCGGTGGGCTCGTCCAGGAACACCAGCTCGGGGCGACCGACCACGGCGCAGGCCAGCGCAAGCCGCTGCTGCTGCCCGCCGGAGAGCCGCTTGAACGGGGTGCGCGCGCAGGAGGTGAGGCCGAGCACGTCCAGCAGCCAGTCCACCGGGAGCGGGTGCGCCGCGCAGGCCGCGATCACCCGCAGCATCTCGGCGGCGCGCACGCCCGGGTAGGCGCCGCCGCCCTGCGGCATCACACCGATCCGGGCGCGCAGGGCGTCCGGCTGGCTCACCGGGTCGAGGCCGAGCACCCGGACCTGGCCCGCGTCCGGGCGTAGGAAGCCCTCGCAGATCTCCACGGTGGTGGTCTTGCCGGCCCCGTTGGGGCCGAGCAGGGTCAGCACGGTGGCGGAGGGAAGCACCAGGTCCAGCCCGTCCACCGCGGTGACGCCGCCGCTGTAGCGCTTGACCAGGCCGTGCGCGCTGAGCGCGGCGTCCGGCGGGCGGGCGGAGGAACTCACGACAGCCGATTCTACGTGCTGTCGAAGAAGATCTAGCACGCCCCCGGCGGGATCACGGCAGGATTCCCGCATGGAGATTCTCTTTGTAGCCAGCATGGCGGTCGTCGCGCCGGACCCCGTGGCGAGCCGCCGGCTGTTCGTGGACGTCCTGGGGCTGCCGCTGCGGCGCCACGAAGGTGACGAGTACTACTTCAGCGAGGAGATCGCGGGCAGCAAGCACTTCGGGGTCTGGCCGTTGGAACAGGCGGCCCAGGCCTGCTTCGGCACCACCGAGTGGCCCGCCGACCGCCCGCGCCCGCAGGCCTGCGTGGAGTTCGAGGTGGCCGGCGAGGCGGCGGTCGAAGCGGCGGGCCGGGAGCTGGAGGAGCACGGCTACCCGCTGCTGCACCCGGTACGCACCGAACCGTGGGGCCAGACCATCGCCAGGGTGATCACCGAGGACAACGTCATCGTCGGCGTCGGCTACTCACCCTGGATGCACTGATTTCGCGAATCGTTGTTACTGCCGGTTTGACGGGTGACTGGAATTTCCCGATGGCTTGGACGGCGCGGCCCGGCTGGTCTTCCACGGCTCCGGTGCCGTCCGTGGCGTTCCGGCGGGTTCCTCGCCGCAAATGTCACGTTGTGTGACGTTTGAATGGACGCCCGGTCCCGGTCGCTCCATCGACACCGACGTCAGCCTGGTTCGATCACGGCTGGACCAGACTGGTGTCGATGTGGATGGAGGCGCCCGCAAACCAGCCCCACCGCCACCTTGCCAGCGTGACGGCACGTGACCGACGGTGCGAATCTCGGAACGGAGCCGTGCAGCGCTATGACGGATGGGACGTGGTGCACTGTCCACTCTGACGCCGCACAGCCCGCACCACATGCCGGCGTCACAGTTTCCTATGCGGCGTCAGGCCATCGAAGCCCTCGAGTGTTCCCGTTGTGCAACCACAGTGACGGGTAGTGTCAGTTCATGATCATCATGACCTGGTGGCGGTTTGCGGGCCGCCAGGCAGCCGCCGACGGGGACTAACGCGGGATGCGGTGGCGGACCAGGTAGAGCGGGATGAACAGGATCACCACGCCGGCGATGATGGCCATGGGCAGCTGGTAGGCCCGGAACGCGAAGTCCGCACCGGTGGGCGGCACCAGCAGCGCGACGATCGCGGAGCCGGCCACCGCCAGCCGCCGGTACCGGATCCGGGCGGTGGATGCGGCCAGCGGGATGGCCGCCCACAGCAGGTACCACGGGTGCACGGTCGGGCTGAGCAGCACCACCGCGCCCAGGCCGCAGCCGACCCCGGTGACCGGGTCGATCCGGCCGCGCAGGGTGCCGAACAGCAGCCACAGGCAGATGATCCCGGCGAGCAGGCCGCCCGCGCTCCTGGTCAGGGTGAGGATCTGGTCGGTGTGGTTGCCCATCCCGGTCAGGATGCCCAGCTGCCCGCCGAGCACGCCGAGGTCGGTGCTGATGGACACCCAGCTGCGGATCAGCGTCGGCACGTCCAGCGTGTTTATCCAGCCCAGGCCCAGACCGGTGCCGTAGGACACCCCGGCCATCACCGCCCCGGCGACCACCGCCATCCCGGAGCCCATCTTGGCCACGTCGAAGAACCGGCCGCCGCGTTCCCGGGCCAGACCCATGCCCAGGAAGCCCAGCGCGAGCAGCGCGGGCAGCTTCACCCCGGCGGCCAGCGTGATCAGCACCGTACCGACCACCCAGGACCGGGAGAGGCCCAGTTCCAGGCCGGTGAGCATCAGGCCGAGCATCAGCGCCTCGTTGTGCACCCCGCTGAACAGGTGGAACAGCACCAGCGGGTTGGCAACGCCCAGCCACAGCGCGGACCGGGGATCCAGCCGCAGCCGCTTGGCCAGCCGGGGCAGCGCCCACCAGATGCCGGCCAGCCCGATGAGGGCGAGGATCCGGTGGGCGAAGATGCCCAGCACCACGTCGTTCCCGGTGAGGTACGTGATGCCCTTGCCCAGCCAGAGGAACAGCGGCCCGTAGGGGGCCGGCGTGGGTCGCCAGATGGTGGGGATGCTGCGGGTGAGCGGGTCGTCCACGCCCAGCGCGTCGGCCGGCCCGAGCAGGTAGGGGTCGAGGCCCCGGGCCGCGATGGCGCTCTGCGCCAGGTAGCTGTAGACGTCCTTGCTGAACAGCGGGGGCGCGGCGAACAGCGGCAGCGCCCACAGCGTCATGGTGCGGGTGATGAACCCCCGGGGCAGCGGGGCGCCGCCGTTCTGGTCCCGCTTGAGCATCCGGCCCAGCCACAGCCAGCCGAGCACCACCATGGCCATGCCGGCGTAGGTGATGGCGATGGACACCGTGGCATTGCGCGAGGGCAGCCCGAGCAGGCGCAGGCCGAAGGCCGGGTTGGGCACGGGCAGGGCGCCCGCGCCGAGTGAGCCGATGGCCATCAGCAGTGCGCCGGTCATACCGAACCGGCGCACCATGTGGGCCCGGCGCAGGTGCTCCTCGGTAGTCACCGGCAGGGGGGTAGGCGCCACCGGCGGGGTGGTGCTCAGTTCGGGCGCCGCCATGCTCAGAAAGGTTATGGCAGTGCCCGAACGGCCCGGAGATCGGGTCAGCCGGACTGGGCCGTCCGCCACCTCCGGGTGGCTCGGTCGGGTGAGTGTCGGGTGAGCCCGGTCACCCAAGGCGGGCCGGGTTTGGACCTCGTCCCGGAAATACGCAACACTGGTGTTGTGAAAACCGCCGGGACTTCCCAGGCAACGGTTCACGAGCCGTCGCCGGAGTCCGCCGTGCCCGGGGTCGGCCCCCGCGCCTCGGCCGGCGAGGGCGGCACCCGGATCGAGGTGGCCCGGTTGCTGCTCGAGCACGGCCCGGTGACCGCCGCCGAGGTCGCGGCCGAGCTGAAGCTGTCCGCGCCGGCGGTGCGCCGGCACCTGGACGCGCTGATCGCGCACGGCGAGGCGACCACCAGGGACGCGCCCCGGCGGGGCCGCAGGGGGCGCGGCCGGCCGGCCAAGCTGTTCCTGCTCACCGAGGCCGGCCGGGTCCGGTTCGGGCACGGCTACGACGACCTGGCCGTGGCCGCCCTGCGCTACCTGGCCGAGACGGTCGGCCCGGCGGCGGTGCGCACGTTCGCCGAGCGGCGGGCCGCCGACCTGGTGGAACGGCACCGCGAGTCGATCACCGCCGGTGGCTCGGTCGCGGACCGGGCCGCCGCGCTGGCCGCCGCGCTCACCGCGCAGGGCTACGCGGCGGGGGCCAAGCGCACCGGCAACGGCGAGCAGCTCTGCCAGCACCACTGCCCGGTGGCCCACGTGGCCGCCGAGTTCCCGCAGCTGTGCGAGGCGGAGACGGTCGCGTTCGCCGAGCTGCTCGGCACCCACGTGCAGCGCCTGGCCACCATTGCCCGCGGCGACGCCGCGTGCACCACCCACGTACCGCTCGGCGTCGCTGAGACCGGTTCCCGAAAATCCACCACAACCATCCCGAAAGGGAGGCAGCGCGTATGACTACCGCTCCTGAGCGGGCCGTCGAGCCGATGACGCAGGAAGAGACGATCGACTCCCTGGGTCGCTACGCCTTCGGCTGGGCGGACTCCGACGAGGCCGGCGCGAGCGCCCGGCGGGGCCTCTCCGCCGAGGTGGTCGCGGACATCTCGGCGAAGAAGAGCGAGCCGGAATGGATGCTGCAGAGCCGGCTCAAGGCACTCGGCCTGTTCGACCGCAAGCCGATGCCGCACTGGGGTGCCGACCTGTCCGGCATCGACTTCGACAACATCAAGTACTTCGTGCGCTCCACCGAGAAGCAGGCCGGGTCCTGGGAGGACCTGCCCGAGGACATCAAGAACACCTACGACAAGCTGGGCATCCCGGAGGCGGAGAAGGCTCGGCTGGTCGCCGGCGTGGCCGCGCAGTACGAGTCCGAGGTCGTCTACCACCAGATCCGCGAGGACCTGGAGGAGAAGGGCGTCATCTTCCTGGACACCGACACCGCGCTGCGCGAGCAGCCGGAGCTGTTCCGGGAGTACTACGGCTCGGTGATCCCACACGGGGACAACAAGTTCTCCGCCCTGAACGGCGCGGTCTGGTCCGGTGGTTCGTTCATCTACGTTCCGCCGGGCGTGCACGTGGACATCCCGCTGCAGGCCTACTTCCGGATCAACACGGAGAACATGGGCCAGTTCGAGCGGACCCTGATCATCGTGGACGAGGACGCCTACGTGCACTACGTGGAGGGCTGCACGGCGCCGATCTACTCGTCCGACTCGCTGCACTCCGCCGTGGTGGAGATCGTGGTGAAGAAGGGCGGCCGCTGCCGCTACACCACGATCCAGAACTGGTCCAACAACGTGTACAACCTGGTCACCAAGCGGGCCAAGGCCGAGGCCGGCGCCACCATGGAATGGGTGGACGGCAACATCGGCTCCAAGGTGACCATGAAGTACCCGGCCGTGATGCTGATGGGCGAGCACGCCAAGGGCGAGGTCCTGTCCATCGCGTTCGCCGGCGAGGGCCAGCACCAGGACGCCGGCGCCAAGATGACCCACCTGGCGCCGCACACCAGCTCCACGATCATTTCCAAGTCCGTGGCCAGGGGCGGCGGCCGTACCTCGTACCGGGGTCTGGTGCGGGTCAACCCGAGGGCGCACCACTCGCGCTCGACGGTCAAGTGCGACGCCCTGCTGGTCGACACCATCAGCCGCAGTGACACCTACCCGTACAACGACATCCGCACCGACGACGTGACCATGGGTCACGAGGCCACGGTGTCCAAGGTGAGCGAGGACCAGCTCTTCTACCTGATGAGCCGGGGTCTCACCGAGGACGAGGCGATGGCCATGGTGGTGCGTGGGTTCGTCGAGCCGATCGCTCGGGAACTGCCCATGGAGTACGCGCTGGAGCTCAACCGGCTGATCGAGCTGCAGATGGAGGGTTCCGTCGGATGACGTCCCAGGAAGTTGCTGGGCTGGCTCCCGAGCTGGCCGGGGCGAAGGAAGGCTCCGGCGTGGTGCCGATGGGCTCGGCCGGGGAGCGGTTCACCGCGTACGACGTCGAGGCCTTCGAGGTGCCGAGCGGCCGCGAGGAGAACTGGCGCTTCACCCCCATGCGCCGGCTGCGCGGCCTGCACAACGGATCCGCGTCGGTCGACGGCGAGGCGGCGATCCAGGTCACCCCGGTCGACGGCGTCACCGTGGAGACCGCGCCCGCCGCCGACCCGGCCGCCGATCCCCGGTTCGGTGAGGGCGGTGCCCCGGCCGACCGGGTGGCCGCGCTGGCCTGGTCCGGCGCCCCCTCGGCCACGCTGGTCACGCTGGACGGCCAACTGGCCGAGCCGGTGACGGTGACCGTGGCCGGGCCGGGCGAGGGCAGGACCGCGCTGGCCCACCTGCAGCTGCGGGCCAACCAGCACGCCGAGGCCGTGGTCGTACTGGACTACACCGGTGCCGGCACCGTGGCCGACAACGTCGAGGTGGTGCTGGCCGACGGTGCGCACCTCACCCTGGTGGTGATCGACGACTGGGCGGCGGACGGCGTGCACGTGGGCGCGCAGCACCTGCTGGTCGGCCGGGACGCCACGCTGCGGGCCACCACGGTGAGCCTGGGCGGCGACCTGGTCCGGATCAGCCCGACGGTGCGTTTCGCCGGCCCGGGCGGGGACGCCGAGCTGACCGGGCTGAGCTTCGCCGACGCCGGCCAGCACCTGGAGCACCGGCTGCTGGTGGACCACGCGGTGCCGCACTGCCGGTCCAACGTGGTCTACAAGTCCGCGCTGCAGGGCGACGACGCGCACACGGTGTGGATCGGCGACGTGCTGATCCGGGCCGAGGCCGAGGGCACGGAGACCTTCGAGCTGAACCGCAACCTGCTGCTCTCGCAGGGCGCCCGGGCCGACTCGGTGCCCAACCTGGAGATCGAGACCGGCGAGATCGCCGGCGCCGGCCACGCCAGCGCCACCGGCCGGTTCGACGACGAGCAGCTGTTCTACCTGCGCTCCCGGGGCATCCCGGAGGCGGTCGCGCGCCGGCTGGTGGTGCGCGGGTTCTTCAACGAGATCATCAACAAGATCTCCGTGCCGGCGGTCCGGGAACGCCTGGAGGCCGCCGTTGAAGAAGAGCTCGCGGCCATCGACACGGCCAGCGCCAGCTAGACCAAGACCTTCCCACCACAAACTGGAGCTACCACCACAAATGTCCACCCTGGAGATCAAGGACCTGCACGTCGAAGTGCGGGGCGGGTCCAACAGCGACGAGGCCAAGCAGATCCTGCGCGGCGTCGACCTGACGGTCCGGTCCGGCGAGACGCACGCCATCATGGGTCCCAACGGGTCCGGCAAGTCCACCCTGGCCTACGCCATCGCCGGCCATCCCAAGTACGAGATCACCTCCGGCGAGGTGCTGCTGGACGGCACCGACGTGCTGTCGCTGAGCGTCGACGAGCGCGCCCGCCTGGGCCTGTTCCTGGCCATGCAGTACCCGGTGGAGGTGCCCGGCGTTTCCATGTCCAACTTCCTGCGCAGCGCGGCCACCTCGGTGCGCGGCGAGGCGCCGAAGCTGCGGCACTGGGTCAAAGAGGTCAAGCAGGCGATGGCCGACCTGGAGATCGACCCGGCGTTCGCCGAGCGCAGCGTGAACGAGGGCTTCTCCGGCGGCGAGAAGAAGCGGCACGAGGTGCTGCAGCTGTCGCTGCTCAAGCCGAAGATCGCGGTGCTGGACGAGACCGACTCCGGCCTGGACGTGGACGCGCTGCGGGTGGTTTCCGAGGGCATCAACCGCTTCCGGGCCTCCGGTGACGTCGGCGTGCTGCTGATCACCCACTACACCCGGATCCTGCGGCACATCACGCCGGACGTGGTGCACGTGTTCGCCGGTGGGCGGATCGTCGCCTCCGGCGGGGCCGAGCTGGCCGACGAGCTGGAGGAGCACGGCTACGTGCGCTTCACCCAGCCGGCGGCGGCACAGTAGCCCGGTCCGCCGGAAGGGAGGCGCAGATGACACTCGACGTCGTCAAGCTGCGGAAGGACTTTCCCCTGCTGTCCCGCACGGTCCGGGAGGACCGCCCGCTGGTCTACCTGGACTCCGGGGCGACCTCGCAACGGCCGCGCCAGGTGCTGGACGCGGAGCGGGCATTCCTGGAGCAGCACAACGCGGCCGTGCACCGGGGGGCGCACCAGCTGGCCGAGGAGGCCACCGACGCCTACGAGTCGGCCCGCGCGCGGATCGCCGGGTTCGTCGGCGTGGAGCCGGGCGAGGTGGTGTTCACCAAGAACGCCACCGAGGGCATCAACCTGGTGGCGTACGCGATGAGCAACGCCGGCGTGATCGGTTCCGAGCCGGCCGCCGCCCGGTTCGCGCTGCAGCCCGGTGACGAGATCGTCATCACCGAGATGGAGCACCACGCCAACCTGGTGCCCTGGCAGGAGCTGTGCCGGCGCACCGGGGCCACGCTGCGCTGGTTCCAGGTCACCGAGGACGGCCGGCTGGACCTGTCCGCCGACGCCGACCCGATCACCGAGCGCACCAAGCTGGTCGCGTTCGTGCACCAGTCCAACGTGCTGGGCACGGTGAACCCGGTGGACGAGCTGGTCCGCCGGGCCCGCCGGGTGGGCGCGCTGACCGTGCTGGACGCCTGCCAGTCGGTGCCGCACGCGCCGGTCAACCTGCGCGAGCTGGACGTGGACTTCGCCGCGTTCTCCGGGCACAAGATGCTCGGCCCGTCCGGGGTCGGCGTGCTGTACGGGCGGGAGGAGCTGCTCGCCGCGATGCCGCCGTTCCTCACCGGCGGCTCGATGATCGAGCTGGTGCGGATGGAGGGCTCGACCTACGCCCCGCCGCCGCAGCGGTTCGAGGCCGGCGTGCCGATGACCTCGCAGGCGGTCGGCCTGGCCGCCGCCGTGGACTACCTGAACGAGCTGGGCATGGCCGAGGTGGCGGCGCACGAGCGCGAGCTGACCGAGGCCGCGCTGACCGGTTTGGCCGGCGTGGAGGGCGTGCGCATCGTCGGCCCCACCGACCTGGTGGACCGGGGCGGCGCGGTGTCGTTCGTGGTGGACGGCATCCACGCCCACGACGTGGGCCAGGTGCTGGACGACCGGGGCGTGGCGGTGCGGGTGGGTCACCACTGCGCCTGGCCGCTGCACCGGCGGTTCCGCACGGCGGCGACGGTGCGCGCGTCGTTCCACGTGTACAACACGCCGGCCGAGGTAGACGCCCTGGTGGAGGGCGTGCGCGCGGCGCAGAAGTTCTTCGGGACGGCCTGACGTGCAACTCAGCCAGATGTACCAGGAGATCATCCTGGACCACTACCGCAACCCGCACGGCGCCGGGCTGCGGGAGCCGTTCGACGGGGAGTCCTTCCAGATCAACCCCACCTGCGGCGACGAGGTGACGCTTCGGGTGGTCGTCAAGGAAGACACCATCGCCGAGGTATCCCACGAGACGCTGGGCTGCTCGATCAGCCAGGCGGCCACCTCGGTGCTCACCGACCTGGTGGTCGGCCGGAGCGTCGAGGAATCGATGCGCATCCTGGACGCGTTCCAGGAGATGGTGCAGAGTCGAGGGACCGTCGAACCGGACGAGGACGTGCTGGGAGACGGTGTCGCCTTTGCCGGCGTGGCGAAGTACCCGGCCCGGGTCAAGTGCGCGCTGCTGGGCTGGATGGCGTTCAAGGACGCCGTGGCGCGGGTAACCGATGGCGGAGCGGAAGCGAACGGAGCGAACCGATGACTGACGCAGAAGTGGTGCGGGGCGCCGCCGGGATGCCCGAGCCCCCCGCCCAGCGGGCGGACGAGCCCAGCAAGGACGACCTGGAAGAGGCCATGCGCGACGTGGTCGACCCCGAGCTCGGCATCAACGTGGTCGACCTGGGCCTGGTGTACGACATCCGCGTGGACGGCGGGCGCACGGCCGTGGTGGACATGACGCTGACCTCGGCGGCCTGCCCGCTGACCGACGTGATCGAAGACCAGACCCGGGCGGCGCTGGTGAACTCCCCGGGCGGCGGCCTGGTGGACGACGTGAAGATCAACTGGGTGTGGATGCCGCCGTGGGGGCCGGACAAGATCACCGAGGACGGCCGCGAACAGCTCCGGGCCCTCGGGTTCACCGTCTGACCCCAGTACCGGAGTACTACTCGGCGCGATCTTGAACCGCCGCATACCTCGGGAGGTATGCGGCGGTTTTTATTGAATCTTCAATGTGTGGATTTGATTACCTCTAGATCAGCAGGAATATAAGACGTTGGACGTCGTCGGGTGTGCTGTTAATCTCCAACCTACTTCGGCGGTACTACCTCCGTAGCTTCCGTCTTCCGGCGTTTCCGCAGGACAACGGACGATCACTGATCCGGACACCATCGGCCCACTCTTTTAGGCGTGTTCGGTGTCCACCTTTAGAAGGAGATGGATCGGTCCGTCGGAGGGACGATTTCCCACGCCTCGCAAGGCAGGCTCGGTACCTGAACGGATGCGTCCGTTCGCCGAAGCGAGGGGGTAATAAACCGTGTACGTCGTGCAGAGTCCACCGGACCCGAGGCCCGCGACGCCCGCGATCTCGGACTGCACATTCGTGCCCGATCTCGGTGCGATGCTTGCCGCGGCGCCGAGCGCGGATGTGCAACTGCCCTGCCGGGGTGAGGATGCCGACCTGTGGTTCGCCGAGCGCCCGGCGCAGCTGGACCGCGCCCAGGCGCTCTGCCAGCAGTGCCCGATCCGCCAGCAGTGCCTGGCCGGGGCGCTGGAGCGGCGTGAGCCGTGGGGCGTCTGGGGTGGCGAGATCTTCGAGCGGGGCCGGACCATCCCGTTCAAGCGGGGCCGGGGCCGCCCGGCCAAGGTCCGGGACACCGACCAGCCCACCGTCGCCTGAGGGGAGAAGGGATCACCCGGGGGCGGCCGGCCCGTGTCTCCGTCGGGCGCCAAACTGGGCGCCCGACCATGCCCGGCTTCACCGGGACAGGGGCCGGCGGAGGCCCCACGCCTCCAGGCTGCGGTAGCCGCGCACGCTGAGCCACTGGTGGTGAACGAGCTCGAACCGCTCGTCCCCGCCCAGGGAGGAGCCCAGGTTGTGGTCCACCAGGATCGTGCCCGGCTGGGCGCGCGCGGTCAGCCGGGCGGCAATGTTCACCACCTCGCCGTAGACATCCCCGAACCGGGCCACCACCTGACCTTCGGCCAACCCGATCCGCACGTCCGGCAACCCGTCCGCCTCGGTCAGCCGGTCCAGCAGGCGCAGCGCGATCTCCGCGCCGACCGCCGGCTGGTCGGCCACGAACAGCACCTCGTCACCGACGGTCTTCACCACCCGGCCGTGGTAGGCGGCCACCACGTCGCTGGCGATCCGCTGGAAGCCCTCGATCAGCTCGGTGAGCTGGGCGGGGTTCAACCGCCGGGTGGCCCGGCTGAACCCGACCAGGTCGACGAAGCCGACGGTCAGCGTCTGGGTGTGCGACTCGTCGAGCAGCGCGGTGGGCAGCCGCCCGGCGGCGGCCGCGAGGTGCCTGCGCCACACGTAGGTCTGCATCATCTCGAGCAGCGGCAACACCCGGTTGCCCACGTCCAGCAGGTCCTCGCCGGACAGCCCACGGCCCCGCTGGTCGACCAGCTGGTAGACCATCTCCACCTGCCAGTCGGCCAGCCCGGCCATGGCCTGGCCGGTGGCCCGGCTGGCCGCCTCCTCGACGTCCGGCGAGATGGGGCCGGCCGCGTGCAGTTCGGCCAGGTTCACGATGGCCTGCCGGTCGCCCTCGGTGAACACCGCCTCGTCGTCGCCGACCTCGGGGAAACCCATGGCGCGCCACAGCCGCGCGGCCTGCTCCAGCGAGTAGCCGGTGTCCTTGACCAGCTCGTGCCGGGTGTACCGGCGGGGACCACCGAGGATCAGCTCCTCGACCCGCCGGTACAACGCGGAGGTGTCCTCCGCGTCCGGCTCGACGTCCGTGCCTCGGCGGCCGAATCCGAACAGCTGGGCCAGGCTGTCCAGCCAGACCCGATCGCGCTCGGTGCCGCCTTCGGTCACGAAGTATGAACGATGAGCACGTCCACGCCGGAGCGGCGGGCCACGCTCTGCGGCACCGAACCGAGGATGCGCCCGGTCAGGGTGTTCAGGCCGACGTTGCCCACGACCAGCAGGTTCGCCCCGGTGTCCGCGACCGCCTGGTCCAGCACGTCCACCGGCGGGCCCTGGATGGCCAGGGTCTCGACCTTGCTGGCGCCGGCCGAACGGGCGCGGTCGGCGGCGTCCCGCAGCACGCTTTCGGCCGGGGCGGAGCCGACCACCTGGTAGGCCTCGTCCTTGAGCACCTCGGCGGCGGCCTGTACCTCGGTCTTGCTGGCCGGCTCGTAGGCGCACACGATGATCAGCTCGGCGTTGGCGTCGCCGGCCAGCGCGCCGGCCCGGTCCACCGCGAGCAGTGAGGTCGCCGAGCCGTCGGAGCCGACAAGGACCTTCGCATAGGAGCCCATGGGGAGCCTCCCTCTCATGTTTTCGCTCGGGGCCGGACGCTACCCCACGCTGCTCCATTCGTGGACACCGGGAGGTGGGCTGACCAGCAATGATGACCCAATCAGGCGAAGCTTGGTCGCCCGGTCGACCTTGCCGAACACCCGCGCCATGGCCAGCGCGCAGCCGGCCGGGCGGTCCCGGCCACCCAGGAACGTCCACCGGTCGCGCGCCGGCAGGCCGAAGAACGCCTCGAAGAACGCGGGCAGGTCGGCCGGCGGCAGCCGCAGCATCAGTTCGAGCCCGTACCGGCGCAGCTGCCGCGCGAGCCGGGCCGACGGACTCCACAACAGGGCGTTCGCGCTGGTCAACGCCTTGGCCGGGGATTCGGTGAGACCCGCGGTCAGCGCCTGCGCGACGGCCGGAGCCAGGCGCAGCGCGTCCGCCAGCTGGTAACCGGTGGCCGGGTGGGTCAGCGGCGCGGCGGCGCCGAACCCGAGCACCCCGGGCGCCCGGTGTCTCGGCCGGTCCAGCGGGAACCGGACCAGCTCACGCGGCGCGCCGTCCGGCGGCCGGATGCCGCGCCCGGCCAGCCGCGCGCGCAGCCTCGCCTCCAGCACGTCCGGGCCCAGGCCCGGCCGGGCGGCCAGGGAGGTCTCCTCGAGCAGCACCCGGTCGCCGTCCAGCGGCACGGCGTAAAGGAACGTGCCTACGGCTCGTGAGTGCGGAGTGACGCTATAGCGATCCTCCTCACTCACGGGCGGCCCGGGGGGCCGCCAGTCCATGAACACCGCCGTGCCCGAGGGGCGCAGCGGTTCGGCCAACTCGGCCGGCAGCACCAGGCCGAAGGCGGTCTGCTCGGTGCACGCGCGCGTGCCCCGCGAGATGGCAAGCGGCTGGCCGTGGCCGCCGGCGTCGATCACCACGCCGGCCGGCGGAAGGTCGGAGGGCCGCGCCCGGCCGCGTTCCACCGGTACGCCGTGCGTGGCCAGCCGTCCGTCCAGCTCGCGGCGCAGCGCGGCGGCGTCGAACACCGCGTAGTCGCGGTCCAGCCGGTGCTCCCTCCGGGCGAACGCGGTGGCCGGCGCGGTGGCGGCCAGCACGTCCGGTGGCAACCACGCCGGCAGTTCGTCGCGCCAGCAGCCGTAGGTGGCCGGCCAGGGCCGGCCCGGCGACGGGTCCAGCAGCCGGGTGCGCAACCCGCGCTCGCCGCACGCGGCGGCCACCGCCCGCCCGGCCGGCCCGCCGCCGACCACCAACACGTCGTCCAGAGCGGCTCAGCCCAGGGAGCCGGTGGCCAGGATGCCGCCGTCCACCCGAACGGTCTCGCCGGTGATCCAGGACGCCGCGTCCGACACCAGGAAGCCGACCAGCCGGGCCACGTCCTCCGGGGAGCCCAGCCGCTTCATCGGGTAGGCGTTGGCCACCTGCTCCTCGCGGCCCTCGTAGAGCGCCGTGGCGAACTTGGTCTTCACCACCGCCGGGGCCACCGCGTTCACCCGGATACCCGGGCCGAGCTGCCAGGCCAGCTCCTCGGTCAGCCGGACCAGGGCCGCCTTGGCGGCCGCGTAGGCGCCGATCACGCCGGTGGACCGGAGCGCGGCGGTGGAGGACAGGTTCACCACCGAGCCGCCGTGTTCGCCCATCCACGCCTTGTGCGCCAGCTGCAGGAAACCCAGCCCGGCGACCACGTTGATGTCGAACACCTTGCGGACCGCGCCGAGGTCGGCCTCCATCAGCGCGCCGTACACCGGGTTGACCCCGGCGTTGTTGACCAGGATGTCCAGCCGGCCGAACTTCCGCATGACCTCCGCCACGGTCTCCTCACGGGAGCCCTCGTCGCCCGCGTTGCCCGGGATGCCGAGCACCCGCGCGTCGCCGTCGGCCTGATCGGCGGCCAGGGCGCGCACGGACTCGGCGAGCTCGTCCGGCTTGCGGGCGGTGATGGTCACCGAGGCGCCCCTGGCGAGGAGCTCGGCGGCGATGGCGTAGCCGATGCCCCGGCTGGCCCCGGTAACCAGGGCGGCGCGGCCGGAGAGATCGGAAAGATCCTGGGTGAGCGCGGTCATGGTTGCCGAGCCTAATTCCCGTTGGCCCATCACATACAATGGAGGCGTGGTCCGGACGAGCTAGCTGGCCGGGTAGCCCACCCGCTACGGCGGGCGGGCCGATCAGACCTGTCCGCCACCTCTGAGGGAGTGTCTCGTCCGAATGATTACCGCAACCGAACTCGAGTTGCGTGCTGGTGCACGGATCCTGTTGGACGGCGCCACGCTGCGCGTTGCCCCCGGCGACCGGATCGGCCTGGTCGGCCGCAACGGTGCCGGCAAGACCACCACGATGCGGGTGCTCGCCGGCGAGGGCCAGCCGTACGGCGGCTCGGCCACCGCCTCCAGCGCCGTCGGCTACCTGCCGCAGGACCCGCGTGAGGGCGACCTCTCGGTGACCGCGAAGGACCGGGTGCTCTCGGCGCGCGGGCTGGACCAGCTGCTGCGCCAGATGGAGAAGGCGCAGACCGCGATGGCCGAGCTGGTGGACGGCCCGGAGCGGGACCAGGCGGTACGCGACTACGGGCGCATCGAGGAGCGGTTCGCCGCGCTCGGCGGCTACGCGGCGGAGAGCGAGGCCGCGCGCATCTGCGCCCACCTCGGCCTGCCCGACCGGGTGCTGGAGCAGATCCTGGCCACGCTGTCCGGCGGGCAGCGCCGGCGGGTGGAGCTGGCCCGCATCCTGTACGCGGCCAGCGACGCGGGCGCGAACGGCCGGTCCGCCACCACGCTGTTGCTGGACGAGCCGACCAACCACCTGGACGCCGACTCGATCGTCTGGCTGCGCGGCTTCCTGCAGCGCCACGAGGGCGGCCTGGTGGTGATCAGCCACGACACCGACCTGCTGGCGGCCGTGGTGAACAAGGTCTGGTTCCTGGACGCCACCCGGGGCGAGATCGACACGTACAACATGTCCTGGCGGCGCTACCAGGAGGCGCGGGCCACGGACGAGAAGCGCCGCCGCCGGGAGCGGGCCAACGCGGAGAAGAAGGCCGCCGCGCTGCACCTGCAGGCGGCCAAGTTGGGCGCCAAGGCGACCAAGGCGGTGGCCGCGAAGAACATGGCTCGTCGGGCCGACACGATGATCGCCAACCTGGAGCCGACCAGGCAGAACGACAAGGTCGCCAAGATCCGCTTCCCGGAGCCGGCGCCCTGCGGGCGCACCCCGCTGACCGCCGAGGGACTGGCCAAGTCGTACGGCTCGCTGGAGATCTTCGCCGGGGTCGACCTGGCCATCGACCGGGGCAGCCGGGTGGTGGTGCTCGGGCTGAACGGCGCCGGCAAGACCACCTTGCTGCGGCTGCTGGCCGGGGAGGAGCAGTCGGACGCCGGCCAGGTGGTCGCCGGGCACGGCCTGCGGCTGGGCTACTACGCCCAGGAGCACGACACCCTGGACCTGGAGGCCACGGTCTGGGAGTGCGTGCGGCACGCCGCACCGGACGCGCCGGAGCAACGGCTGCGCACCCTGCTCGGCGCGTTCCTGTTCTCCGGTGATCAGCTTGACCAGCTGGCCGGCACCCTCTCGGGTGGTGAGAAGACCCGGTTGGCCCTGGCCGGGTTGGTCTCTTCGGCGGCCAACGTGTTGCTCCTGGACGAGCCGACGAACAACCTGGACCCGGTCAGCCGGGAGCAGGTGCTGGACGCGCTGCGCCGCTACGAGGGCGCGGTTGTGCTGGTCACGCACGATCCCGGCGCGGCGGAGGCACTCAACCCGGAGCGGGTCATCCTGCTTCCGGACGGCACCGAGGACCACTGGTCCGGGGAGTACCTGGAGCTCGTCACGCTGGCGTGATCACAACCTGATCACCCGAATGCGCACGATGATCACCCAGACGCGAAAGCCATTTGGCGCAACCGTTCACCGATCTTTATGTGGATCTCCTGGCGTTGATCGGGTCTGGTGGATCATCATGTCGACCACCGGGGATCCGGAGGGACGATCCCCATTCGGCGAAGGAGGGCCGCTCGCGTGGCCGACCTGAAGAAGGGTGCGCGGATCACTGGCACCCAGCGGGACAAGTTAGCCAGCGATCTCAAGAAGAAGTACGAAAAGGGGGCGAGCATCCGGGCACTGGCTGAGCAGACCGGGCGCTCGTACGGATTTGTGCACCGGGTGCTCAGCGAGACCGGGGTGCAGCTGCGTGGTCGAGGCGGTGCTACCCGCACGAAGAAGAAGTAGCCTCACCTCGCGGTGAGCTAAGGCGGTGTCGGGGGGCACCGCCCAGGCCGGTATATCACCGAGACGGACCGGTAAGCTGCGCCCGCCAGCCGAAGCGTGGCGTGGGCTTAGGGGGAAAACGTGCCGTTGGTCGGTGGTCTGCTCGGCCTCATCGGGTTGGCGCTGTGGATCTTCGCGCTGGCCGATCTGATTACCCGCGACGAATCCGAGTGCCAGCACCTGCCGAAGCTGTTGTGGCTGTTGCTGGTGCTGTTCGTGCCGTTCGCCGGTTCGGTGCTCTGGCTGGCGGTGGGCCGACCTCGGCGGGTCGGCTCGACCAGGGGAACGAGCCTCGAACGCTCGGCGCCGGCGTTCCCCGAGTACGACCGCCCGGGCCGGTTCGCCGCGCCCGATGCGGAATCCGACGCCGAGTTCCTGCGCAAATGCCGGGAGCGGGCGGAGGAACAGCGCCGGAAGGCGCGCGGGGAGAACGACTCCTGAAACCTCGCCCTTGACCTCGAGAATAGTTGAGGTTGAAGACTTGTTATCAGCGAAGAGGCTGATGACGAGGAAGCGAGGGCGCCATGGAGGGCGTGAACGGTTGGGCGATGGTGCAGTCCGTCGCCCGCAAGGGGGAGCTGGGCAACCGGGGCGTGACCAAGGGCACGGTCCGCCGGGTTGCCCGGTTCGCCGCCGGCTACCGGCGGCTCTTGGTCGTGTTCCTGTTGTTCACCATGGTGTCGGCGGTGATCGGGGTGGGCACGCCCATCTTGGCCGGCCGGGTGGTGGACGTGATCGTGGCCGAGAGCAGCGGCAGCGGAACGAGCATCGGCACAGCCGGGTCGTTGTCGGACGCGGCGGGCACGGTGATCCAGCTGGCCCTGGTGATCGCCGGGCTGGCGCTTCTGGACGCGCTGATCGGCCTGGTCACCCGCTGGCAGTCGGCGCGGATCGGCGAGGGGCTGATCCTGGACCTGCGCCGCGCGGTGTTCGGGCACGTGCAGCGGATGCCGGTGGCGTTCTTCACCCGCACCCGGACCGGCGCACTGGTCAGCCGGCTGAACAACGACGTGATCGGCGCCCAGTCGGCGATCACCGACACCCTGGCCAGCCTGGTTTCCAACGTGCTGCAGCTGGTGCTCACGCTGGCCGTGATGATCGGGCTGGCCTGGCAGGTGACGCTGTTCGCGCTGGTGCTGCTGCCGGTGTTCGTGCTGCCGGCGCGGCGGATGGGCGGCCTGATCGCCGGGCTGCGCCGCGAGTCGGCCGACCTGAACGCGGCGATGACCTCACAGATGGCCGAGCGGTTCTCCGCCCCCGGCGCGACCCTGGTGAAGCTGTTCGGCCGGCCGGACCGCGAGCTGGGCGACTTCACCGCCAAGGCGTCGCGGGTGCGGGACATCGGGGTGCGCACCGCGATGGTGTCCCGGTTGTTCCTGACCCTGCTCACCTCGGCCTCCGGGCTGGCCCAGGCGCTGGTCTACGGGTTGGGCGGGTACCTGGCGGTCACCGGGCGGGTGGCCCCGGGCACCGTGGTCAGCCTGGCGCTGCTGCTGTCGCGGCTGTACGGCCCGCTCACCCAGCTGTCCAACGCCAAGGTGGACGTGATGAGCGCGCTGGTCTCCTTCGAGCGGGTCTTCGAGGTGCTGGACCTGAAGCCGATGATCACCGAGAAGCCGGACGCCAGGGAGCTGCCGGAGGGGCCGGTCTCGGTGCGGCTGCGGGACGTGCGGTTCGGCTACCCGGCCGCGTCGCGGGTCTCGCTGGCCTCGCTGGAGGAGGTGGCCACGCTGGACTCCCGGGGCGGCGAGGAGGTGCTGCACGGCGTCGACCTGGACGTGCCGGCCGGCTCGCTGGTCGCGCTGGTCGGTTCCTCGGGCGCCGGCAAGTCCACCCTGGCCGGCCTGGTGCCGCGGCTGTACGACGTGGACGGCGGCTCGGTGGAGCTGTCCGGGGTGGACGTGCGGGATCTGTCCATGCCGGCCATCCGGGACGCGGTCGGCGTGGTGACCCAGGACGGGCACCTCTTCCACGACACCATCCGGGCCAACCTGCGCTACGCGCGGCCCGAAGCCACCGACGCCGAGCTGGTCGAGGCGATGCGCCGGGCCCGGCTGGGTGAGCTGCTGGACTCGCTGCCGGACGGGTTGGACACCGTGGTCGGCGAGCGCGGCTACCGGCTTTCCGGCGGGGAGCGGCAGCGGCTGACCATCGCCCGGCTGCTGCTGGCCCGGCCCGCGGTGGTGGTGCTGGACGAGGCCACCGCGCACCTGGACTCCGACTCCGAGGCGGCGGTGCAGGAGGCCCTGGCCGAGGCCTTGCACGGCCGCACCGCACTGGTCATCGCGCACCGGCTGTCCACCATCCGGGGCGCCGACCTGATCGCGGTGGTGGAGCACGGCCGGATCGTGGAGCGGGGCACCCACGAGCAGCTGCTGGCCGCCGGCGGGCGGTACGCCGAGCTGTACGAGCGGCAGTTCGCCGGCTCGGCGGAGGCCCGGGCTTCCGTCGCGGGGTGCCCGGAGCTCTGCGCCTCGGCGGCCTGAGGGCTCGGTGGGAATCGGTCTTCGTTCAGGCGGGTGGGTGACGGTCTAAAGATCGGCTTGGACGGCCGCGGCTGGCGGGCTCCCGCCGCTTGGGTGCGGCCCCTTGCGCCGGGCGCGGGCGCCGGCGACCCTCTCGCTACGGAGCGTGATGGCCAGTGCGGCTTCGTCGCGGGTTCGCGCCGCCGCGCTCGCCGAGTGCTGGTTCAGTCCGATTTGATCATGGAATCCACCGGACTGAGCTGGCACTCGAGGAAGACGACCGCTCCGACCAACCGCAGACCGACCACGGTCCGTAACCGCGACGCGAGCGGCCGCGCCTAGGTGGCCGGCCGCAACGCGAGGGCCGCGCCCAGGTGGCCGGCCGTAACGTGAGGGCTGCGCCTAGGTGGCCGGCCGCAACGCGAGGGATCGCACTCAAGCGGCCGGCCGTAACGTGAGGGCCGCGCCCAGGTGGCCGGCCGCAACTCGACGGCCGCACCCAAGCGGCGGGAGACCGTCCTGGCCGCGGCCGTCCAAGCCGATCTCTAAAGCGGCGCCGACCCACCTAACCGGAGGCCTTGCCCGATGCGGTTGCCGGGCGGGCACGGATGATCGTTGTCTCTGGCGGCTCGACCGCGCTGAGCGCTGCGCGACCGCCGGGGACGTCGATCACCGGACGGGGCCCTTCGGCGCCCGGCCGAGGCCCGTACGCTGCGACGGTGGCGAACGATGACGAGCGGATCGCGCTGTTCCTGGACTACGAGAACCTGGCCATCGGGGCGCGGGACGGATTGGGGGTGTCCCCGTTCGACTTCGGCCCGGTGGCCGACGCGCTCGCCGAGCGTGGCCGGGTGGTGGCCCGGCGGGCCTACGCCGACTGGTCCTACTTCGAGGCGGACCGGCGGCTGCTGGCCAAGGCGAACGTGGAGCTGATCGAGATCCCCCAGCGGATCGGCGGCTCGCGCAAGAACGCGGCGGACATCAAAATGGCGGTGGACGCCATCGAGCTGGCCTACGAGCGCGGCTTCGTCACCACGTTCGCCATCGGCACCGGCGACTCCGACTTCACCCCGCTGGTGCAGAAGCTCCGTGAACTGGACAAACGGGTGATTGGCATCGGGGTTCAGTCGTCCACGTCGGCGCTGTTGCCGCCGGCCTGCGACGAGTTCCTGTTCTACGACCGGCTGATCGGCGAGCCCGCGGTGAGCCGGCCCCGGCGCGGGCGCAGGCGCGCGCCGGACGCGAAGGCCGACCCGGAGCCGAAGACCGACCCGAAGGCGGACATCAAGCCGGACCTGCCGGCCGAGGAACCGGCCGGCCCGGCGGAGGAACCGGCCGGCCCGGCCGAGGACGGGGACGTCGGCCAGCTGGTGGTGCGCACGCTCACCGGCCTGCAACGGCTCACCGACGGCCCGGTGCTCGCCTCCCGGCTCAAGCGGGCGGTGTTGCGCAAGGACCCCACCTTCGACGAGGCCGACCACGGCTTCCGGGCGTTCGGCGAGCTGCTGCGCAACCTGGAGAGCCAGCGGGTCGTCCAGCTGCGCCCCGGCTCCGCGCAGGGCGACCCCGAGGTGTCCTTCCCGGAGGACGAGTCGGCGGACCACGACGCGTTCGAGCTGCTGGTCGAGGTGGTCGGCGAGCTCCAGGGGCCGGACGCGTCACCTCAGCTCAGCGGGTTGAAGAACCAGCTGCGCAAGCGGGCGCCGGAGTTCAGCGAGAAGCGTTACGGATTCAACAGCTTCCTGTCCTTCGCGAAGGCGGCCCGGGCGCGCGACCTGATCACCATGAAGTGGGACGAGGACGCGGACGACTACCTGCTCCGGGTGACCAAACCCGGCTAGTGCCCCCGCGTGCGCCGAACTGGGCGCACGCTCAGCAAGCGCGTTCCGCGCTAGCCTCGACGGACGCTGCTCTCCACCACGTCCAGCGCGGAGCGCAGGTCGTCGGCGGGCAGGCCCATCGCCAGGTGTGAGATGAGTCCCTCGAAGGCCAGCTCCAGGTAGCGGGTGAGCACCGGGATCGGCACGTCCGGCCGGACCACGCCGGCCTGCCGCTGCCGTTCCAGCCGGCCCTGCACCGCCTCGGTCAGCTCGCGGGAGTGCTTCTCCCAGTCGGCGCGGAACGCCGGGTCGGTGCGCAGCCGCCGGGAGATCTCCAGCCGGGTGCCCAGCCAGCTGATCCCGGTGCCCCCGAGGGCGGCGTCGGCGAGCACGTCCCGCATCACCTGCACCAGGCCCTGGTCGGCGACCACCTGGGCCATCCGCCGGGAGTCCTGCCGGGCCAGCTCGAGGAACAGCGAGTCCTTGTCGCCGAAGTGGTGGAAGATGGCGCCCCGGGACAGCCCGGTGGCCTCTTCGAGCCGCCGGACCGTGGCACCTTCGTAGCCGTACCGGCTGAAGCAGGCGCGAGCACCGTCCAGGATCTGCTCGCGACGTGCGGCCAGGTGGCCAGCGCTTACGCGGGGCATCCACCCAGCGTAGTCGTTAACAGGCCGTATGTACGGATTGTCAGGTGGTTCGGCGCACCCGGCGTCCAATTATTACGGCCTCAGCCGGCGCCCTGCTTTTGTCGGGGTCCTTGTGTAGCGTCGATCCGGAGCTGGACGAGTGATATCCGGGAGGTCGGGAGATGTCACCGCGTGCGGCCGCCAAGGCGCGCAAGAACGAGTCGAGCCTGGCGGAACGGGCTGTGCGGGTGCTGCGCAGCCGGGAGGAGGCCGAGGCCTACGTGGCCTCGGTGTGTTTCAAGCACGGCCCACCCCGGTTGCTCGGTGTCGAGCTGGAGTGGTTACTCACGCGCCGAGCGCGCCCACCCCATCCGCTCGACGCGACAACCCTCGCGGACGCACTCGGTCCCCATGCCCCAACCTCGCTAGCCCCCGATTCACCAGCACTTCCCTTGACTTTCGGTTCCACGGTCACGGTGGAGCCCGGTGGCCAGGTAGAGCTCGCCAGTCGCCCCTACGAGCGGCTCGACAACTTGGTCCACGAGGTCCGTTCGGACGCGGCAGAGTTGCACGCCCGACTCGCCTCCCACGATCTTTACCCCGGCCGGTCAGCGGCCGACCCGGTGCTGCCCGCGCACCGGGTGCTCGGCACGCCCAGGTACACGGCGATGGAGACGGCCTTCGACCGGCTGGGCAGCGAGGGACGCAGCATGATGTGCTCCACCGCCGCCGTGCAACCCTGCTTCGACCTGGGCGAGCGCGACGACCTGGAGCTGCGCTGGACCGCCCTGCACGCGCTGGGTCCGGTGCTCATCGCAGCCCTGGCCAACTCGCCGACCCTGCACGGCCGGCGCACCGGGTGGAAGTCCTCCCGGATGGCCGTCTGGTTGGCGCTCGACCCGCCGCGCACCGCGCCACCGGAGCCCGGCCAGGCCGACCCGGTGGCCGGCTACGCCCGGCGGGCGATGGACGCGGGGGTGATCTGCCGGCGCGGGCCGGGGGACTGGGTGACCCCGCCCGGGGTCAGCTTCGCCGACTGGCTGGCCGGCGCGATACCCGTCCCGCCGACCACCGAGGACCTGGACCTGCACCTGTCCACGCTGTTCCCGCCGGTCCGCCCGCACGGCCACGTGGAGGTGCGGTACGTGGACGCGCAGGTGGGCGACGAGTGGGTGGTTCCGGTTGCCGTGCTGGCCGCACTGCTCGCCGAGCGGAAGACCACCGAGGCCGCGCTGCTGGCCTGCCTGCCGGTGGCCGGCCGCTGGCTGGACGCCGCGCGCGTCGGGCTGGCCGACCCGGCGCTGGCCAAGGCCGCGGCCGAGGTTTTCACCCTGGCCGGTGACGCGCTGCCCGCGCTGATCGGCCCGGGACCGGTCCGCGCGCTGGTGTCCAGGGCCGTGCTGCGGGCGCTGCGCGGCCGTTGCCCCGGAGATGACCTGGCCGACACCGCCGACATCCCGAACATCGACTCGGGAGGAACCCCGTGACCGACACTCCGCTGATCGAGATGACCGCCGACACGCTGCGTGACCACGTGACCGCCGAGCTGGCCAGGGGGCGGGCGCGCAGCGCCGTGCTCACCGAGTCGGTCGACGAGGCCGACCTGGTGCGCCAGCACTCGCCGCTGATGTCCCCGCTGGTCTGGGATCTGGCGCACATCGGCAGCCAGGAGGAACTCTGGCTGGTGCGGGACGTGGGGGGCCGGGCGCCGCTGCGACCGGAGATCGACGGGCTGTACGACGCCTTCCAGCACTCCCGGGCCAGCCGGGTGGAGCTGCCGCTGCTCACCCCGGAGGAGACCAGGGACTACGTGGCGCAGGTGCGGGAGAAGGCGCTGGACGCGCTGCACGACAGCCGGCTGAGCGGGCGGCGGCTGGAGGAGCACGCGTTCGTCTTCGGCATGATCGTGCAGCACGAGCAGCAGCACGACGAGACCATGTTGGCCACCCACCAGCTGCGCGCGGGTGCCCCGGTGCTGAACGCCGAGCCGCCCCCGCCGCCGGTGGCCCCGCCCACGGCGTCCGAGGTGCTGGTCCCGGCCGGCCCGTTCACCATGGGCACCTCCACCGAGCCGTGGGCGCTGGACAACGAACGGCCCGCCCACCGGGTCGACCTGCCCGCCTTCGTGATCGACACCGCGCCGGTGACCAACGGCCGGTACGCCGAGTTCGTCGACGCCGGCGGCTACACCGATCCGCGCTGGTGGAGCGAGGAGGGCTGGCGCCACCGGGTGGAGGGCGACCTGGCGGCCCCGCTGTTCTGGCACCGGGCGGACGGGCGTTGGTGGCGGCGGCGGTTCGGCGTGGTGGAACCGGTGCGCGAGGACGAGCCGGTGGTGCACGTCTGCTTCCACGAGGCCGCCGCGTTCGCTGCCTGGGCCGGCCGGCGCCTGCCCACCGAGGCGGAGTGGGAGAAGGCCGCCCGCTGGGACCCGGCCACCGGCCGCTCTCGGCGCTACCCGTGGGGCGACGAGGACCCGACCCCCGAACACGCCAACCTGGGCCAGCGCCACCTCGGCCCGGCCCCGGTCGGCGCCTACCCGAAGGGGGCGTCGCCGCTGGGCGTGCACCAGCTCATCGGGGACGTGTGGGAGTGGACCTCCTCGGGCTGGCACCCGTACCCGGGCTTCCAGATGTTCCCGTACCCGGAGTACTCCGAGGTGTTCTTCGGCGGGGACTACCGGGTGCTGCGCGGCGGCTCGTTCGGGGCCGACGCGGCGGCCGTACGGGGCACCTTCCGCAACTGGGATCACCCGATCCGCCGGCAGATCTTCTCCGGTTTCCGGTGCGCCAGGGACGCCACTCCCGCCGAAGCCGGACGGGTGGCGTAACCGGGGTCATGTGCCGTCATCTGGCTTACCTGGGTCCACCGCGCCCGCTGTCCGAGCTGCTGCTGACCCCGGAGTACGGCCTGCTCCGGCAGTCCTACGCGCCCCGGGACATGCGCGGCGGGGGCACCATCAACGCGGACGGCTTCGGCGTCGGCTGGTATCCGGGCGCGGGCGCCGTGCGGGCCCGCCAGCCGGTCCGGTACCGCACCGAGCGGCCGTTCTGGACCGACGCCTCGTTCGCCGACCTCGCGCCGGTGACCGAGTCCGGCGCGGTGCTCGCGGCCGTCCGGTCGGCGACCGCGGGGATGCCGGTGGTGAGCACCGCGTGCGCCCCGTTCACCGACGGCCGCTGGCTGTTCAGCCACAACGGGGTGGTCACCGGCTGGCCGGGTTCGGTGGCCGGCCTGGCCGGCGCGCTGCCGGTCACCGACCTGCTCACGTTGGACGCGCCGACCGACGCATGCCTGCTCTGGGCACTGGTGCGGGCCCGGCTGCGCACCGGCGCCGACCCCGCCGACGTGCTCGCCGGCGTGGTCCGCGAGGTCGCCGGCGCGGCCGGGGGCTCGAAGCTGAACCTGCTGCTCACCGACGGCCGGACGGTCTACGCCACCGCCTGGCGGCATTCGCTGGCGGTGCGTGAGGAACCGGACGGCGTGCTCGTCGCCTCCGAACCGCATGACGAACTGCCCGGCTGGGTACCGGTCCCGGACGGTCACCTGGTGGTGGCCCGCCCCGGTTCCGCCACCACCCAGCCCGTGGAACGCCTGACCCATCGCACCCGCCCCACCCACCCCGAAGGAGCCCGATGACGACCGCCGTGCTCGACGTCTATCTGACCGAGGCCGACGGCCAGGCCGCGCTGCGCGCGGACGCCAGGGCGGGGCTGACCGCCATCCCGAAGGTGCTGCCGCCGAAGTGGTTCTACGACGCGCGCGGCAGCGAGCTGTACGAACGGATCACCGAGCTGGCCGAGTACTACCCGTTCAACGCGGAGCGGGAGATCCTGCGCGAGCGGGCCGGCGAGATCGCCGCCGCCTCCGGGGCGGAGACGTTGGTCGAGCTGGGTTCCGGCTCCTCGGAGAAGACCCGGTGGCTGCTGGACGCGCTGACCGAAGCCGGCACGCTGCGCGGTTACCTGCCGCTGGACGTGTCGGAGAGCGCACTGCGGGACGCGGCGAGGTCGCTGGCCGAGGAGTACCCGGCGCTGTCCGTGCACGGCATCGTCGGGGACTTCACCCAGCACCTGGGCCGCATCCCGGCGCGCGGCAAGCGCCTGCTCGCCTTCCTCGGCGGCACCATCGGCAACCTGGTGCCCGCCGAGCGGGCCGACTTCCTGCACTCGGCCCGGGCCGCGCTGCGGCCGGGCGAGCAGCTGCTGCTGGGCGCCGGCCTGGTGATCGACCCGGCGACCATGGTCACCGCGTACGACGACCCGTCCGGGGTGACCGCCGAGTTCAACCTGAACGTGCTGCGGGTGCTCAACCGCGAGCTGGACGCCGACTTCGACCTGGGCGCGTTCCGGCACGTCGCCCTGTGGAACGCCGAGCGGGAGTGGATCGAGATGCGGCTGCGCGCGACCCGCCGGATGATCGTGCACGTCGCCGAGCTGGGCCTGGATGTTCCCTTCGCCGAGGGCGAGGAGCTGCTCACCGAGGTGTCGGCCAAGTTCCGCCGCGACGGCGTGCGCACCGAGCTGAGGGCGGCCGGCTTCGAGCTGACCGAATGGTGGACCGACTCGACCAACCGCTTCGCCCTCACCCTCGCCACAGCGCTGTAGCAGAACTCCCTAGGGGGCGAGCCGAGCCACCGCATCCACCGGGTCGACCCGTTCGACGCCGGGGATTCCGTCAAGGTCGCGGTCCGAGGACACGATCAGCCCGATACCCCGGCGTAGCGCGGTGGCCACGTGCAGCGCGTCTCGCACGCCAAGCCGAGGGTGGCCGACCAGCATGGTGAGGGCCGTGCTGAGGTCCTCCGGCTCGAGCGCGTGCAGCCGACACATCGCGGCAACCTGGCGGGACAGTTCGGCCACCGACTTGGGGGCCAACCCGCGCCGACGCAGAATGTGCGCAAACTCGCCGACCAGCTCCACGCTGGCTTCGCCGCGTAAAATTCCCCGGCCGGTGAGTTCGATGATCTGCCGGCACGGCTCGCGGTACGGATGTTCGGCGCCACGCGCGTAGACGAACACCGCGGTGTCGAAGAGGAAACGGGTCACGGGGCGGAGGGTCCGTAGTAGTCGTCGAGTTCGCCCTTGACGTCGGCCCAGTCGCCGAACGCGATCGGGTCCGCCGCGAGGAACCGGCGTGCAGCCTCGGCGCGGTCCGGTCCATCGTCGGGAAACGCCGCATCGATCGCCTCACGCACGATCGTGGCCACCGAAGTGCCCCGTTCGCGCGCAGTGCGTTCCAGGCGCGCATAGCGGGGCTCGTCCAACAACACCTGAAGGCGCCGAGTGAGCTCCGCAGACATGCTCATACATTAGCATGTGCAGGTCTGCGGAGCCCCTCGCCCGCTAGTTGTCGGCGAGCATGCGGCGCAGGACGTACTGCAGGATGCCGCCGTTGCGGTAGTAGTCGGCCTCGCCGGGGGTATCGATGCGGACGACCGCGTCGAACTCGATCTTTTCCCCGCCCGGCTTCGTCGCGGTGACGTGCACGGTGGACGGCGTGGAACCGTCGTTCAGGCCGGTGACCCCGCTGATGTCGAAGGTCTCGGTGCCGTCCAGGCCCAGCGAGGAGGCCGACTCGCCGGACGGGAACTGCAGCGGCAGCACGCCCATGCCGATCAGGTTGGACCGGTGGATCCGCTCGAACGACTCCACGATCACCGCTCGCACACCCAGCAGCGCGGTGCCCTTGGCCGCCCAGTCCCGGGACGAGCCGGAGCCGTACTCCTTGCCGCCCAGCACGACCAGCGGGATGCCCTCAGCAGCGTAGTTCTGCGCGGCGTCGTAGATGAACGCCTGGGGGGCGTCGTCCTGGGTGAAGTCCCGGGTGTAGCCGCCGCTCACGTTGTCCAGCAGCTGGTTGCGCAGCCGGATGTTGGCGAACGTGCCCCGGATCATCACCTCGTGGTTGCCCCGGCGGGATCCGTAGGAGTTGAAGTCCTTCTTCTCCACGTCGTGCGAGGTGAGGTACTGGGCGGCGGGGGTGCCCTCCTTGATCGCGCCGGCCGGCGAGATGTGGTCGGTGGTCACCGAGTCGCCGAGCAGCGCCAGCACCCGGGCACCGGAGATGTCCGCCACCGGTTCCGGCGACGCCGCCATGCCGTCGAAGTACGGGGGCTTGCGGACGTAGGTGGACTTGGCGTCCCACTCGAAGGTCTTGCCCTCCGGAGTGGGCAGCGACCGCCACCGATCGTCGCCGGCGAACACGTCGGCGTAGTCCTTGGTGAACATCTCCTGGTTGATCGACGAGTCGATCACCTGCTGCACCTCGGCCGGGTTCGGCCAGATGTCGCGCAGGTACACCGGCCGGCCGTCCGTGCCGGTGCCCAGGGGCTGGTTCTCGAAGTCGAAGTCCATGGTCCCGGCCAGCGCGTAGGCGATCACCAGTGGCGGCGAGGCCAGGTAGTTCATCTTCACGTCCGGGTTGATCCGGCCCTCGAAGTTGCGGTTGCCGGACAGCACGGAAACCACCGAAAGGTCGGCCTCGTTCACCGCCGCCGAGATCTCCTCGGGCAGCGGGCCGGAGTTGCCGATGCAGGTGGTGCACCCGTAGCCGACCAGGTGGTAGCCCAGCTTCTCCAGGTACGGCCACAGGTTGGCCTTCTCGTAGTAGTCGGTGACCACCTGCGAGCCGGGCGCCATGGAGGTCTTCACCCACGGCTTCACCGACAGCCCTCGGTCCACCGCGTTCTTGGCCAGCAACGCCGCGCCGAGCATCACCGACGGGTTGGACGTGTTGGTGCACGAGGTGATGGAGGCGATCACCACCGCGCCGTGGTCCAGCACGAAGTCGCCGCGCGACTCCGAGCGCACCTGGGTGGGCTTGGACGGGCGGCCCTGGCCGCCGTTGGCCGCGGAGTGGCTCACCGTCGGCTCGGCGTCGTCGTCGGCGAAGCCGACCGCCGGCGAGTCGCTGGCCGGGAAGGACTCCCGCCCGGCCTCGTCCACGTGGTTGTGCGGGGTGGCGGGGGCCTCGGCGTCGTCGGTGTAGTCGTGCAGCGACTTGCGGAAGGAGGACTTGGCGTCGGACAGCGCGATGCGGTCCTGCGGGCGCTTCGGGCCGGCGATGGACGGCACCACCGTCGACAGGTCCAGCTCGAGGGTCTCCGAGTAGTGTGCCTCGGCGGCCGGGTCGTGCCAGAGGCCCTGCTCCTTGGCGTACGCCTCGACCAGGGCGATCTGCTCGGCGGACCGGCCGGTGAGCTTCAGGTAGCGGACCGTCTCGTCGTCGATCGGGAAGATCGCGCAGGTGGAGCCGAACTCGGGGCTCATGTTGCCGATGGTGGCCCGGTTGGCCAGCGGCACCGCCGCCACGCCCTCGCCGTAGAACTCCACGAACTTGCCGACCACGCCGTGCCGGCGCAGCATCTCGGTGATGGTCAGCACCACGTCGGTGGCGGTGGCGCCGGGCGGGATCTCGCCGGTCAGCTTGAAGCCGACCACCCTCGGGATCAGCATGGACACCGGCTGGCCGAGCATGGCGGCCTCGGCCTCGATGCCGCCGACGCCCCAGCCCAGCACGCCCAGGCCGTTGACCATGGTGGTGTGGCTGTCCGTGCCGACCAGGGTGTCCGGGTAGGCCTGGCCGCCCCGGGTCATCACGGTGCGGGCCAGGTGCTCGATGTTGACCTGGTGCACGATGCCGGTGCCCGGCGGCACCACCTTGAACTCGTCGAACGCCCCCTGGCCCCAGCGCAGGAACTGGTAGCGCTCCTTGTTGCGGCCGTACTCGAACTCCACGTTGCGCTCGAAGGCGTCCGGGGTGCCGAAGATGTCGATGATCACCGAGTGGTCGATGACCAGCTCGGCCGGGGCCAGCGGGTTGACCTTGGACGGGTCCCCGCCCAGCTCGGTCACGGCCTCGCGCATGGTGGCCAGGTCGACCACGCACGGCACGCCGGTGAAGTCCTGCATGATCACTCGGGCCGGGGTGAACTGGATCTCCGTGCTCGGGTCGGCCGCCGGGTCCCACTCGGCCAGCGCGCGGATGTGCTCGGCGGTGACGTTCGCGCCGTCCTCGGTGCGCAGAAGGTTCTCCAGCAGCACCTTGAGGCTGTACGGCAGTCGTTCGGCACCCTTGACCGCGGACAGCCGGAAGATCTCGTGTTCGGCGTCGCCGACCTTCAGGGTGCCGCGTGCGCCGTAGCTGTCAGTCGGGTTTGTCGCACTCACGTCGCGTCCTCTCCTACGAGCCTGGTCCCCGTGCTCGGGTGACCGGGACCGGGGTGGTGGTACGGGCGTCACCGGCAGTCTTTCGCATACCCACTGAACGGGTATCCGGTGGACCCCTATCCCAAACAGTACGCGCGTACTGCTTGAAAGTCGAGCGTGCGGTGATCGCCACAGTTTGTGACCACCATCGGTGTGGGTCCCGCGATATCCGCCCCCAAAGTGAGAAGGTCCGGACGATCTATCGATCACGGACGGGTGGAGGTCGGTCGTGCATCGCTGGCGGGCGTACGCGCGGCGGGCTGCCGTCGTCGTGCTGGTCGCCACGGCATTGGCCGCATCCATGGTCGGCGGTAGCGGGGTGGCGCTCGCCGACCCCGCCCCGCCGCCGACGCCCCCGCCGAACCCGTCCGACCAGCAGCTGGAGCAGAGCCGGCAGGACGTGACCACCGCGGCCGGACAGGTCGGCAAGCTGACCAGCCAGCTGGCCGAGGTGCAGGCCAAGGCCGACCAGCTGGGCCTGAAGCTGCAGGCCCGTCAGGAGAGCGCGAACAAGGCGCTGGTCGACCTGCAGGCCGCCGAGCAGGACGCGGCCGCCGCCGCGGCGCGGGCGGACGCCACCCGGACCGAGTCGGCGGCGGCGGCGAACGCCATCGAGGACGCCCACCGGCAGCTGGACGAGTTCATCGCGGTCGCCTACCAGCAGGGCGCACAGGCCGGCGCGCTCGGGCTGCTGCTCGAGGCGGCCAACCCCGAGGAGCTGGTGGAGCGGGCCGAGCTGACCCAGGCGGTGGCCGACCAGCAGCGGGACGCGCTGGACGCACTGCAGCGGGCCAGGGTGGCCAAGGTCAACGCCGACTCGCTGGCCCGCGCGGCGCACGAGGAGGCGCGGGCCAAGCAGGCGGCCGCGGCCGGGGCGAAGCGCACGGCCGACGGCGCGGTGGCCACCGCCCGGACGGCCGTGGCCGCCGGCATGGCCGAGCTGAACCAGGTCAACACCCAGCGCGACCTGATCGAGCGCCAGCTGGACACGCTCACCTCCCGCGACGCCGGCCTGCGGGCCCAGCGCCAGCGGTACCTGCAGTACCAGGAACAGATCGCCGCCGCGGCCCGGGCGGCCCAGGCGGCCGCCGCCGGGCGGGTGTCCCGGGGTGGCGCGACCGGGGGCATCCAGGCGGTGATCGACCGGGCGGTGTCCCAGGTCGGCGTCAGCTACGCCTGGGGCGGCGGCAACTCGGGCGGGCCGACCAAGGGCATCAAGGACGGCGGCGTCGCTGACTCGTTCGGCGACTTCCGGAAGACCGGCTTCGACTGCTCCGGCCTGATGATCTACGCGTTCGGCGCGGCCGGCATCGGGCTGCCGCACTTCAGCGGCTACCAGGCGAACAAGGGCCAGAAGGTCCCGATCTCCCAGATCAGGCCCGGGGACATGCTGTTCTGGGCCGACGACGGGGGCGTGCACCACGTGGCGCTCTACCTCGGCGACGACCAGATGGTGGAGGCGCCGTACTCCGGCGGCAAGGTCCGGATCACCCCGCTCCGCCGGGACGGGCTGCTGCCCTACGCCCGCCGGCTGATCTGACGGGTGTCTTCACCTCGGTTATACGGCCGACGCGGTTGGGTGTGCCGTAGACCCGGGGGGATTCTCCGAGTTACGGCAGGAGAGGGAGACGCGCGTGACCAAGCCGGAGCAGAGCGGTCCGCCCAGCCCGGCCCGGGAGGGCGAGCTGCTCGAACGCACGGTGTTCGAGGTGAAGCGGGTCATCGTCGGGCAGGACCGGCTGGTCGAGCGGATGCTCGTCGGCCTGCTCTCCAGGGGCCACCTGCTGCTCGAGGGCGTGCCCGGCGTGGCCAAGACGCTCGCCGTGGAGACCGTGGCGAAGGTGGTCGGCGGCAGCTTCGCCCGCCTGCAGTTCACCCCCGACCTGGTGCCGGCCGACATCCTGGGCACCCGGATCTACCGCCAGGGCAAGGAGCAGTTCGACGTCGAGCTCGGTCCCGTGGTGGCCAACTTCGTGCTGGCCGACGAGATCAACCGCGCGCCGGCCAAGGTGCAGTCCGCCATGCTCGAGGTGATGGCCGAGCGGCACCTGTCCATCGGCGGCAAGACCTTCCCGATGCCCAACCCGTTCCTGGTGCTGGCCACGCAGAACCCGATCGAGAACGAGGGCGTCTATCCGCTGCCCGAGGCGCAGCGTGACCGCTTCCTCTTCAAGATCATCATCGAGTACCCGAACCTCGAGGAGGAACGGGAGATCATCTACCGGATGGGCGTCGAGCCCCCGGTGGCCGAGCAGATCCTGAACCCGAACGAGCTGGTCCGGCTGCAGGACGTGGCCTCCCGGGTGTTCGTGCACCACGCGCTGGTCGACTACGTGGTGCGGCTGGTGGTGGCCACCCGGGCGCCCGGCGAGCACGGCCTCGACGACGTCGCCGGCTGGGTCTCCTACGGCGCCTCGCCCCGGGCCAGCCTGGGCATCGTGGCCGCCGCCCGTGCGCTGGCCCTGATCCGGGGCCGGGACTACGTGCTGCCGCAGGACGTGATGGACGTGGCGCCGGACGTGCTGCGGCACCGGCTGGTGCTGTCCTACGACGCGGTCGCCGACTCGGTGCCGGTGGACCACATCCTGTCCAGGGTGCTGCAGACCGTGCCGCTGCCCCAGGTCAGCTCCCGGCCGCAGTACGCGACGGCGCAGTGACCGGTCCGACCCCGCCGCCCGAGCGGGTTCATCCCGCCCACCCGGACCCCGCCGAGGACGAGCGGCCGGGCATCGCGCCGCCCAACCTGCGGGACGGCAAGCTCGAGGCCGCGCTGCGGGTGCTCGAGCTGAACGTGCGGCGCCGGCTGGACGGGTTGCTCCAGGGCAACCACATCGGCCTGGTTCCCGGACCCGGCAGCGAGCTGGGTGAGGCGCGGCCGTACCAGCCGGGCGACGACGTGCGGCGGATGGACTGGGCGGTCACCGCGCGCACCACCGAGCCGCACATCCGGGAGACCGAGGCGGACCGGGAGCTGGAGACCTGGCTGGTCGTGGACCTCTCCGCCAGCCTGGACTTCGGCACCGCCAGCTGTGAGAAGCGGGACCTCGCGGTGGCCGCGACCGCCGCGATGGTGCACCTGACCCGGGGCGGTGGCAACCGGATCGGCGCGCTGGTCTCCACCGGCGAGCGCACCGTCCGCATTCCGGCCCGGGGCGGGCTGATGCACGCCAGGGGCCTGATCAGGCGGGTGGCCCAGACGCCGAAGGCGCCCGAGGGCACCCGGGGTGACCTGGCCAAGGCGGTCGAACAGCTGCGCCGGCCGCCGCGCCGGCGGGGGCTGGCCGTGGTGATCTCGGATTTCCTCGGCGACACCGACTGGGAGCGGCCGCTGCGCGCGCTCTCCGCCCGCCACGACCTGCTCGCCGTCGAGGTGCTGGACCCCAGGGACGTGGAGCTGCCCGAGGTCGGCACGGTGGTGCTGGCCGACCCGGAGACCGGGAAGCAGCGTGAGGTGGACACCACGCCGCTGCTCTGCCGGGAGTTCGCGGCGGCGGCCGCCGCGCACCGGGAGAAGGTGGCGACGGCGCTGCGCCGGTCCGGCGCGGGGCACCTCACGCTGCGCACCGACCGGGACTGGATCGCCGACGTGGTGCGGTTCGCGGTGGCCCGCAAGCGGCAGTGGTCGGACGCCTCCGGGCGCCAGCCGATCAGCGGCGGCCGGCCGGCGGTGGTGTGATGAGCTTCAACCAGCCGTGGTGGCTGCTGCTGTTGGTGGTGGTGGCGGCCCTGGTCGCCGGCTACCTGTGGATGGAGCGGCGGCGCCGCCGGGACGTGCTGAAGTTCAGCAACCTGGCCGTGCTGGAGCAGGTGGCCAAGGGCAAGCGGCGCTGGACCCGGCACGTGCCGACGGCGTTGCTGCTGGTCGCGCTGGTCCTGCTGACCGTCGCGCTGTCCGGGCCGAACGCCGAGGCCAAGGTGCCGCGCAACCGAGCCACGGTGATGATGGTGATCGACGTCTCGCTGTCCATGAAGGCCACCGACGTCGCGCCCAGCCGGCTGCTCGCCGCCAAGGCGGCGGCCAAGGAGTTCGCCGACCGGCTCACCCCGGGCATCAACCTGGGCCTGATCTCGTTCGCCGGCACCGCCGCCGTGCTGGTGTCGCCGACGGTCGAGCGGGAGCCGGTGAAGCAGGCCATCGAGAACCTGCAGACCTCCGAGTCCACCGCGACCGGTGAGGCGATCTTTGCCGCGCTGCAGTCGGTGAAGAGCCTGTCCCAGGTGCTGGCCGGCACCGGCGAGGGGCCCCCGCCGGCGCGCATCGTGCTGATGAGCGACGGCAAGCAGACCCTGCCCGGGCCGGAGGGGGAGAACGAAACGCGCGGCTCGTTCACCGCCGCCCGGGAGGCGGCCAAGGACAAGATCCCGATCTCCACGATCTCCTTCGGCACGCTGTTCGGCCGGATCGACCTGAGCGGGCGCAGCACCCCGGTGCCGGTGGACGACGCGTCGCTGCACGAGATCGCGCAGATCTCCGGCGGCCAGTTCTTCACCGCCGCCAGCCAGGAGGAGCTCCGGCAGGTGTACGCCACGCTGGGCGAACAGATCGGCTACGAGGTGCGCCGGGTGGACGTGAGCCACCCCTGGTTGGTGGTCGGCACCCTCCTGGCCATGCTCGGAATGGCCAGCGCCTTCGTCCTCGGCCGCCGCCTGCCCTGAGTTCTCCCGGCCGCGTTGGATAGCCTTGGGCTCGTGGGACGCAGCGTGTTGGTCACCGGCGGCAATAGGGGTATCGGGTTGGCGATCGCGCGAGCGTTCGCCGAGCAGGGCGACAAGGTGGCGGTCACGCACCGAGGTTCGGGCGCCCCGGACGGGTTGTTCGGGGTGCAGTGCGACGTGACCGACTCGGCGGCCGTGGACGCCGCGTTCACCGAGGTGGAGCAGGCGCACGGGCCGGTCGAGGTGCTGGTGTCGAACGCCGGCATCACCGACGACACGTTGCTCATGCGGATGAGCGACGACCAGTTCAACCGGGTGCTGGACGCCAACCTGGCCGGCGCCTACCGGGTGGCCAAGCGGGCCGCACGGCCGATGTTGCGGGCCCGGTCCGGGCGCATGATCTTCATCTCCTCGGTGGTCGGGCTGTCCGGCGGCGCGGGGCAGGTCAACTACGCCGCCTCCAAGGCCGGCCTGGTCGGGCTGGCCCGGTCGATCGCCCGGGAGCTGGGCAGCCGGTCGATCACCGCCAACGTGGTCGCGCCCGGGTTCGTGGAGACCGACATGACCGCCGAGCTGGGGGAGAAGCGCCAGCAGGAGATCATGGGCCAGATCCCGCTGGGCCGGATCGCCAAGCCAGAGGAGATCGCCGCCGTCACCACCTGGCTGGCTTCCGAGCCGGCCGGCTACGTCACCGGAGCGGTGATCCCGGTGGACGGCGGCCTGGGCATGGGCCACTAACAGAGAGGAACACATGACCGGCCTTCTTGAGGGCAAGCGGCTGCTGATCACCGGAGTGATCACCGACGCCTCGCTGGGCTTCCACGTGGCCAAGGTGGCGCAGCAGCAGGGCGCACAGGTGGTGCTCACCGGGTTCGGCCGGATGCGCCTGGTGGAGCGCATCGCGCAGCGGCTGCCGGAGCCCGCGCCGGTGCTGGAGCTGGACGTCTCCGACCAGGCGCAGCTGGACAGCCTGGCCGAGCGGGTGCGCGAGCACGCCGACGGCCTGGACGGGGTGCTGCACTCCATCGGTTTCGCCCCGGCCAGCTGCCTGGGCGACGGGGCGTTCCTGGCCGCGCCGTGGGAGGACGTGGCGCAGACCCTGCAGGTCAGCGCCTACTCGTTCAAGTCGCTGGCCACCGCCTGCCTGCCGTTGATGGGAAGTGGCGGGTCGATCGTGGGCATGGACTTCGACAACCGGCAGGCCTGGCCGGCCTACGACTGGATGGGCGTGGCCAAGTCGGCGCTGGAGTCCACCTGCCGCTACCTGGCCCGTGACCTCGGCCCCCAGGGCATCCGGGTGAACCTGGTCGCGGCCGGCCCGGTGAAGACCATGGCGGCCAAGTCCATCCCCGGGTTCGCCGCCTTCGAGGACGCCTGGGACGGCCGCGCCCCGCTGGGCTGGGACGTCGCCGACCCGGAGCCGGTGGCCCGCACCTGCTGCGCGCTGTTCTCCGACTGGCTGCCGGTGACCACCGGATCGATGGTGTGGGCGGATGGTGGCTTCCACGCGATCGGGGTCTGACTACCAGGCGCTTCTCGTACTGTCGTTCGGCGGCCCGGAGGGGCCGGACGACGTGCTGCCGTTCCTGGAGCGGGTGACCGCCGGGCGCGGCGTACCCCGGGAGCGCCTGCTCGAGGTGGCCAAGCACTACGACCACTTCGGCGGCGTCTCGCCGATCAACGCCCGCAACCGCGAGCTGATCGCCCGGGTGGAGCGCGAGCTGGCCGCCGCCGGGCTGGACCTGCCGGTGTACTTCGGCAACCGCAACTGGCACCCACTGGTGGAGGACACCGTGGCCCGGATGGCCGCCGACGGGGTGCGCCGCGCCCTGGTGCTGGCGACCAGCGCGTACGGCGGTTACTCGGCCTGCCGGCAGTACCACGAGGACATCGCCCGGGCGCGCGCCTCGGTGGGCGAGGGCGCGCCCGAGCTGGTCAAGCTGCGGCAGTTCTTCGACCACCCCGAGTTCGTCGGCAGCGTCGCCGATGCCACCAGGGCGGCCGCCGGGTCACTGCCCGACGGGTACCGGCTGGTGTTCACCGCGCACTCCATCCCGAGCGCCGCCGACGCGGCCGCCGGCCCCCCGGCCGAGGGCGGGCACCGCTACTCCCGCCAGGTGGCGGAGGCGGCCCGGCTGGTCGCCGCCCAAGTGGGTGCGCCGGACTACGACGTCGTGTGGCAGTCCCGCTCCGGGCCGCCCAGCGTGCCCTGGCTGGAGCCGGACGTACTGGACCACCTGGACGAGCTGCACGGAAAGGCGCTCCCGGGGGTGCTGGTCTGCCCGGTCGGATTCGTGAGCGACCACGTCGAGGTGGTCTGGGACCTGGACAACGAGGCGCGGGAGCGGGCCGCCGAGCACGGCATGGCGTTTGCCCGCGCCGCCGCCGCGGGCGAGGACGACCGCTTCGCCCGGATGGTGGTCGAACTGGTCCGCGAGCACACCGAGCACGCTCCCGCCCGTTCCCTCGGCCAGGTCCCGTCCGCCGGCTGTACGGCGAACGGCGCCCCCTGCGCCCCCGACTGCTGCCTGCCCGCCCGGCCGCGCCGCTAGACCGTGACCGGCTGCCGGGTGGTGAGGCGGGTTTCCAGGTCGCGGACGATGGGGAGGACGTGGCGGCCGAAGTACTCGACCTCCTCGTGGTAGTGCAGGAAGCCGGCCAGAATCAGGTCCACGCCCAGGGCCTTGTACTTCACGATGCGCTCGGCGATCTGCTCGGGAGTGCCGATCAGCTGGGTGCGGAAGCCGTCGTTGTACTGCACCAGGTCCTCGAACGACGAGTCCGCCCACATGCCCTTCTGGTCGGAGGTGGACCGGCCGGCCTGGGTGACCGCGTCCCGGAAGCCCTCCACGGACGGCTTGTGCGCCTTGGCGATGATCTCCCGCAGGGTCTCCCGGGCTTCCTTCTCGGTGTCGCGGGCGATGATGAAGCCGTTCAGCCCGAAGTTCACCGAACGGCCGTGCTCGGCGGCGGACCGGTTCACGTCGTGCAGCTGCTCGGCGGCGCCCTCGTAGTCCTTGCCGTTGCTGAAGTACCAGTCGGAGACCCGGCCGGCCATCGCCCGTGCGGCGGTCGAGTTGCCGCCCTGGAAGATCTCCGGATGCGGGCGGCCGGGCACCTCGACCGGCTTGGGCTTGAGCGAGAAGTCCCGGATCCGGTAGAAGTCACCGGGGAGCTCGAAGTTGTCCTCGGTCCAGATGCCGCGCAGCGCCCGGATGAACTCCTCGGACCGGCGGTACCGCTCGTCGTGCTCCAGCCAGGGCTCGCCCAGCGCGGTGAACTCGCCCTTGAACCAGCCGCTCACCACGTTCACCGCGAACCGGCCGTTGGACAGGTGGTCCGAGGTGGCGCCGAGCTTGGCCAGCACGCCGGGGTGCCACAGGCCGGGGTGGACCGCGGCGATCACCTTCAGCCGCTGGGTGGCCAGCAGCAGGGCCAGCGAGAAGCTGGTCGACTCGTGCTGGTACTCGGCGCCGTAGCTGGCCATGTACCGCACCTGGGAGAGCGCGTAGTCGAAGCCGTTGTTCTCGGCCAGCACGGCCAGCTCACGGTTGTAGTCGTAGCCCCAGTCGGTGCGCTGCTCGATCGTGCTGGTGACCAGGCCACCGGACACGTTGGGCACCCAGTAGGCGAACTTGATCGGGTCGGTGGACGGGTGTGCCGACATGGCTGAACTCCCTGGCTCGAGGTACGGGTACGGGCGGGAAGGGGTTCAGAACCGACAGCCCTGGGAGCTGACCAGCGCGTAGTCGATGTACCGCCGCTGGGTGAGCTTCATATGACCAAATCCATCAGAACAGTCAACTTATGTCAATGGCCCCGTGACCCGGGCCATGGTCCGGGTTTTGCCGGATCGGCAAGTTTCCGGGCAATCGGCGGCGGGTTGAGGTGAAGTGGTCGTCGTGCCCGAACTTTCCGCCAAGCCCCGCCGTGACACCCGCCCCCCGAAGACCGGCCCGGGGGAGATGGACGTGCTGCTGGGGTTCCTCGACTACCTGCGCGCCTCGGTGATCGCCAAGGCCGAGGGCGTCCCGGAGCCCCAGATCCGCGCGCCCGGGGTGCCGTCCGGGACGAACCTGCTCGGCCTGGTGAAGCATCTCACCAACGTGGAACGCCACTGGTTGCTCGGCCAACGGGTCCCCGACTGGGCGGCCACCTTCCACGCGGAACCGGCGGAGAGCGTCGACGACGTTCTCCGCGCCTACCGGGAGACCAGCGCGCGGGCGAACGAGGTGCTCGCCGCCCATCCCGACCTCGCCGCCGCCGGACCGTGCCCGGGCGGGCGGCCCGGCCCGGCGCCTTCGCTGCGCTGGACCCTCACCCATCTGATCGAGGAGACCGGGCGGCACGCCGGGCACGCGGACATCCTGCGGGAGCTCATCGACGGCGCCACCGGACGCTGACCCCGGCTACTGCTCCAGCTGGTTGGGGGTGGCCGCGAGCACCCGGACCGCATCGGCGACGGCGGAACGGCGGGCCACCCGGACCGCCGTGGCCAGCGGGCGCAGCGCGTCGGTGCGGGCGCGCGCCTCGGACGCGGACAGCGCGCCGCCGGGGTCGTCCACCAGCGCGGCGGTCAGGATCGCCTCCACCTCGTCGGCCTGCTGCAGCACCCGCAGGCTCTGCTTCGGCATGCCGGCCGGCCAGAGCGACCGGGGCCGGGCGCGCAGCGCCTCGGAGATCTCCTGGCGCACCCCGGGGCGGTGCCGCGCCACGCCGAGCGCGGTGAGCGTGGACGTCGAGTGCCGGACCTGCTCGCGCAGCGCCAACTCCGCCTCACCCAGCCGCGTCGGTTCCTCCAGCGGGGCCGGCTCCAGCACCGAGTGCACCGTCCAGCGCATCAGGCTGCTGCCCAGCCGGCTCGGCACCAGCCCGTAGCCGATCTCGGCGAACAGCACCCCTTCGCCGCTGTCCATGGCCGCCTGGCTGAACGCGCCGGGGCCGGGCAGGCCCCGGATGTCCCCGGGCGCGGCGAGCACCAGCCGTACCGGGGTGCCGGACACCGCCGCGCGGGCCCGGCGCAGCGCGGCCAGCAGGAACGGCACCGAGGTGGGGCGTTCACCGGGTCCGGGCAGGTCGATGGCGTGCGCGGTCGGGTCGTCCGCGGCGAGCACGTCGTGCGCCTCCGCCCAGGGCTCGAGCGCGTCGAGCACGTCGTCGGGCGCGGCCACGCCGGCCAGCCAGGCGGAGATCCACACGGTCATCGTCGCGGAAGAGCAGGGCACGGCCGCCAGGTTAGTAGGGCAGTCCCCGGCGTGGCACTGCCGCCGAGTGGGTGACGTAGCGGTTACCTTCCGCTGTTGTGGAAAGCATTCGTGCACAGCAGTACCGCGATCCGCTGACTTCCGGGGCCCGGCGGCGCAAGGAGATCCCGACCGTGGTGGGTGAGACCGGGTTGGTGGTGGAGGACCCGGTGAGCGGCTTCTGCGGCGCGCTGGTGAGCCTGGGCAAGGACGGCGCGCTGTTGGAGGATGCCAAGGGTCGGCGGCGGGTGTTCCCGCTGCGCCCGGGCGGCTTCCTGATCGACGGCCAGCCGGTCACCGTGATCCGGCCGGCGGCCGAACCGGACAAGCCGCAACGCTCGGCCTCCGGCTCGGTTCGGGTGGAGGGGCTGCGCGCCCGGACCGCCCGGGGCGGCCGGATCTGGGTGGAGGGGCTGCACGACGCGGAGCTGGTCGAGCGGGTGTGGGGGCACGACCTGCGGGTGGAGGGCGTGGTGGTCGAGCCGCTGCACGGCATCGACGACCTGGCCGGCGCGGTCGCCGAGTTCGCCCCTTCGGCCGATCGCCGGCTGGGGGTGCTGGTGGACCACCTGGTCGCCGGGAGCAAGGAGACCCGCACCGCCGCCGGCGTGGCCGGGCCGCACGTGCTGGTCACCGGCCATCCGTACGTGGACGTATGGCAGGCCGTGCGGCCGGCGCTGGTGAAGATCCCGGCCTGGCCCGAGGTACCGAGGGGCACCGACTGGAAGACGGGGGTCTGCGCCGCGCTGGGCTGGGGCGAGCCGGCGGACGGCGCCCGCCGGGTGCTGGGTGCGGTCCGTGATTTTCGTGATCTGGAAACCCCATTGATAACGGCTGTGGAGCGGCTCATCGATTTCGTCACGGCACCCGCCTAGCTCTGGCAGTATCGCGATATGTCCGAGGCGCTGATCTGGCTGGTGGTGGGCATCGCGCTGCTCGGCATCGAGGTGTTCACCGGGACCTTCGTGCTGGTCATGCTGGGCGGCGGGGCGCTGGCCTCGGCGGCCGCCGCCGGTTTCCTCGGTACCCCTACGGTGGCCAACGCGGCGATCTTCGCGGTGGTCTCGGTGCTGCTGCTGGCCGGGGTGCGCCCGGCGCTGCGCCGCCGGCTGCACCCGCCGGCGCTAAACACCGGCCACAGCCCGGTCGGCGCCACCGCGCTGGTGGTGGCCCGGGTGGACCGGGACGGTGGCCAGATCAAGATCGACGGAGAGCTGTGGTCGGCCCGCGCGCTGGAGCACGAGCGGGTGTTCGAGCCCGGTGAGCGGGTGACCGTGCTGCAGTTGTCCGGGGTGACCGCCGTGGTGTCGCACGAAATGTAGACGTCAAAGGAGGGGCCGTGAGTGGGGGCGAAACGATCGTGCTGTTGGTAGTGGGGCTGATCGTCCTGTTCGTGATCATCACCGTGGTGAAGTCGGTGATGATCGTTCCGCAGGCGTCGGTGGCCATCGTGGAGCGGCTGGGCCGCTACAAGGGCACCAAGGAGGCGGGCCTGGCGTTCCTGGTGCCGTTCGTCGACAAGGTGCGCCAGCGGGTGGACATGCGCGAGCAGGTGGTCACCTTCCCGCCGCAGTCGGTGATCACCCAGGACAACCTGACCGTGCACGTGGACACCGTCGTCTACTACAAGGTGATCGAGCCGAGGGACGCGCTGTACGGGGTGGCCAACTTCATCGACGGCGTGCAGAACGTCACCACCACGACGCTGCGCAACGTGGTCGGCGGGCTCAGCCTGGAGCAGACCCTGACCTCCCGCGAGCAGATCAACACCGCGCTGCGCGGCGAGCTGGACGACGCGACCGGTCGCTGGGGCATCCGGATCAACCGGGTGGAGATCAAGGCCATCGACCCGCCGGCGTCCATCCAGGACTCCATGGAACGGCAGATGAAGGCCGACCGGGAGAAGCGGGCGATGATCCTCACCGCCGAGGGCCAGCGGGAGTCGGCGATCCGCACCGCCGAGGGCCAGAAGCAGTCGCAGATCCTGTCCGCCGAGGGCGCCAAGCAGGCCGCCATCCTGAGCGCGGAGGCGGAGCGGCAGTCCCGCATCCTGCGCGCCCAGGGTGATCGGGCGGCCCGCTACCTGCAGGCGCAGGGCCAGGCCAAGGCCATCGAGAAGGTGTTCGCCGCGATCAAGTCCGGCCGGCCGACCCCGGAGCTGCTGGCCTACCAGTATCTGCAGACGCTGCCGCAGATGGCGCAGGGCGACGCGAACAAGGTGTGGATCGTGCCCAGCGACTTCGGGAAGGCCCTCGAGGGGTTCACCCGGATGCTGGGTGCCCCCGGTGAGGACGGGGTTTTCCGGTTCGAGCCGAGCCAGGACGACGGCGTGCCCGCCAGCAGGCCGGAGGACGACGACGAGGCGGTGGCCGGCTGGTTCGACACCGCCACCGACCCGGAGATCGCCAAGGTGGTCGCCCAGGCCGAGGCGGAGGCCCGCAACCCGTTGCCGCCGCTCGCGGACACCGGCCGCCACGCCGCGGACGGCCCTCTCGCGCCGGGGGGCGACCAGCCGGCAAGCTGAGGGGATGACGCACCCACTCGACGCAGAGCGGCTGGCCGAGCTCCGGGACACCCTGCCGGTGCCCGACTATCCCCGCTCGCCGGAGCGGACCGGGATCGTGCACTTCGGCGTCGGCGGGTTCCACCGGGCCCACCAGGCGATGTACCTGGACCAGCTGATGTCCCGGGGCGAGGCCCTGGACTGGGGCATCTGCGGGGTCGGCGCCCTGCCCGGGGACCGGGCCATGGCCGAGGCGCTGCGCGCCCAGGACTACCTGTACACGCTGGTGCTCAAGCACCCGGACGGCCGGCTGGAGCCCCGGGTGATCGGCTCGATCATGGACTACCTGTTCGCCCCGGACGACCCGGAGGCGGTGGTCGCGCGGATGGTGGACGAGCGCACCCGGATCGTCTCGCTGACCGTGACCGAGGGCGGCTACCACCTGCACCCGGTCACCGGCGAGTTCGACGCCCGGGACCCGGCCATCCAGGAGGACCTGGTCCCGGGCGCGCGGCCGAACACCGTGTTCGGCATGATCACCGAGGCACTGGCCCGCCGGCGGGCGGCCGGGCAGACCCCGTTCACGGTGCTCAGCTGCGACAACATCCAGGGCAACGGGGACGTGGCCCGGCGCATGCTGACCGCGTTCGCCAGCGCCCGGGACGCCGAGCTGGGCGACTGGGTGGCCGCCGAGGTGTCCTTCCCGAACTGCATGGTCGACCGGATCACCCCGGTCACCGCCGACACCGACCGGCAGACCCTGGCCGACCGGTTCGGCATCCGGGACCGCTGGCCGGTGGTGTGCGAGCCGTTCACCCAGTGGGTGCTGGAGGACCACTTCACCGCCGGCCGCCCGCCGTTCGAGAACGTGGGCGTCCAACTGGTGGGCGACGTGACGCCGTACGAGCTGATGAAGCTGCGCCTGCTCAACGCCGGCCACCAGGTGATGTGCTATTTGGGTTACCTGGCCGGCTACCGGTACGCGCACGAGGCGGCGGCCGACCCGGCGTTCGTGGCGCTGCTGGACGGCTACTGGGAGCACGAGGGCGTGCCCACCTTGGCGCCGGTGCCCGGGGTGGACCTGGCCGAGTACTGCCGCACGCTGATCGAGCGGTTCGCCAACCCGGCCGTCGCGGACACCCTGGCCCGGCTGTGTTTCGGCAGCTCGGACCGCATCCCCAAGTTCCTGGTGCCGGTGCTGCGGGCGCAGCTGGCGAACGGCGGGGAGTTCCGCCGCTCGGTGCTCACCGTGGCATCCTGGGCCCGCTACGCGGAGGGCGTCGACGAGGCCGGCCAGCCCATCGACGTGCAGGACCAGCTCCGCGACCAGCTCATGGCGGCGGCGGCCGAACAAGGCGTGGACGGCCTGGACTTCGTGGCCAACCGAGACCTGTTCGGCGACCTGGTGGACAACCCCGGTTTCGTGACGGAGTACCAACGCGCCCTACGTTCCCTACACGAGCAAGGCGCCGCCGCCACCGTCGCCGCCTGGACCGCATCCCCCTGATTCAGTGCCTTCAGCACGGTGATTCAGTGCCTTCAGCACGGTGATTCAGTGACTTTGGCAGGGTGGTTCAGTGGCTTTGGCACGCCGGTCAGGCTGCTAAAGCCACTGAATCAGGCTGCCAAACCCACTGAATCAGGCTGCTGAAGTGACTGAATCAGGAGCGGAGGCGGGTCGGGCGGCTCGGATGGCCCACCAGCCTAGGGCGAGCATCACGGTCACCTCGGCCAGGCCCAGCAGACGTTCCATGGCGCCCAGCGGGAAAACCCGGTACCACGGCACATCGGTGAAGAACGTCTGTCCGATCGCGTAGAACAGCGGGGACAGACAGGTCAGCGCCGCCAGGGCGGTCCAGCGGGTGGCGGTGGCCGGGCCGCGCCAGCGCGGGTCACCAGCGGGACCCAACGCCCGGGCGGCCAGCACCAGGGCACCGATCGGCAGGCTGAGGAAGGCGACCAGGCTGGCCATCCGGTGGATGGTGCCGCCGATGCTCGGGCCCACCGCCCAGTTGGTCTTCTCGAAGATCACCACTACCACCAGGGCCGCCGCCCACAGCCCGACCAGCACCGAACCCGCGCCGGCCGCCCGGGCCGCGCCGGCGCGAACCAACCCGACCAGCACCACCGCCGAGCCGGCGGCCAGGGTGAGCACGCCCAGGTTGAACAGCCAGCCGTTGCCGCCCAGCGCGTACTCGGAGATCGTCCGGGTCAGCGGGTTGACCCGGTTGGAGGGCGGCAGCACGTGCAGCGACCCGATCAGCACCAACGCGAGCGCGGTCAGGCCGGTGCCGACGGCGGCCAGGTGACGCCCGGCGGCAACGGCGGCCGGGACCGGGTCGAGTTGTCGGGCGGTCTGCACGGTCACATTCGCTCCCAGGGCTGAAGGTCTCACTTCGGCGAACGCGCCGGGAAACGGTGCTGTTCCGGCTGCCGTCTGAGAAGTGGATGAGAAATTTCTGACATCGGCGCCGGGCCGACGCTCGTGCGAGGATCGGGTCATGTCTGATCTGGACCTCGCGCCACCCGCCGTCGGGTTGCCGCCCGAGACCGAGGAGCTGCGGGCCGAGGTCAGGGAGTTCCTGGCCAAGGAACGCGCGGACGGGCGGATCGTGCCGCGCTGTGACGTGTGGCTTTCCGGCTGGGACGAGCGGTTCAGCCGCGAGCTGGGCGCCCGCGGCTGGCTGGGAATGACCCTGCCGAAGGAGTACGGCGGCCACGCCCGGGGCACCCTGGACCGCTACGTGGTCACCGAAGAGCTGCTCGCCGCCGGGGCGCCGGTCGCCGCGCACTGGATCGCCGACCGGCAGATCGGGCCGTCCCTGCTGCGCTTCGGCACCGAGTTCCAGAAGCAGCGCTACCTGCCACGCATCGCGGCCGGCGAGTGCTACTTCGGCATCGGCATGAGCGAGCCGGACTCCGGCTCCGACCTGGCCTCGGTGCGGACGAAGGCCACCCGGGTGGACGGCGGATGGCAGCTGTCCGGCACCAAGGTGTGGACCTCCGGCGCGCACCACGCGCACGCCTTCTTCGCGCTGGCCCGCAGCGCACCGGTGGAGGACGGGAACCGGCACGCGGGTCTTTCCCAGTTCATCGTGGAGCTGGACTCGCCGGGAGTGCAGATTAACCCGATCCGGCTGCTCACCGGCGCGCACCACTTCAACGAGGTGGTGCTGGACGGCGTGTTCGTGCCGGACGAGCTGGTGCTGGGCAACATCGGCGAGGGCTGGCACCAGGTGACCTCCGAGCTGGGCTTCGAGCGCAGCGGCCCGGAGCGGTTTCTGTCCACGTTCCCGCTGCTGGTCGCGCTGGTCGGCGAGCTCTCCTCGGCCGGTGACCGGCTGGGCGACGCCGGGGCGCGCGAGGTGGGCGCACTGGTGGCCCGGGTGTGGACGCTGCGCCGGCTGTCCATCGGGATCGCCTCGCTGCTGTCCTCCGGGATGCCGGCGGACGTGCCGGCGGCGCTGGTCAAGGACCTGGGCACGCGGTACGAGAACGAGGTGATCGAGGCGGCCCGGCTGCTGGTGGACGTGCCGCCGGACCCGGGCGCCGAGGGCGGGTTCGCCCGGCTGCTGGCGGACGCGGTGCTGCACGCCCCCGGCTTCACGCTGCGCGGCGGTACCAACGAGATCCTGCGGGGCGTGGTGGCGAGGGGGCTTGGCCTGCGATGACGACAACCCAGAGCGAGACCGACGAGCTGACCGCGACCGCGCGGGCGGTGTTCGCCGATCACCCGGCCGAGGCGTCCGAGGGGCTGCCCGAGGCGTTGTGGTCCACCCTGACCGAGCTGGGCCTGGTCCAGCTCACCCTGTCCGACCAGGCCGGCGGCAGCGGCGGCGCACTGGCCGACGAGGCCGCGCTGTTGCTGGTCGCCGGGGAGAGCGCGGCGCCGGTGCCGCTGGCCGAGACCGAGCTGGGCGGGTGGCTGCTGGCCGCCGCCGGGCTGGAGGTGCCCACCGGGGTGCTGGCCGTCGCGGCCGGCGACGGGCTGAGCGTGGCCCCGGCGGACGGCGGGCTGGCCGTCCGGGGGCAGCTGAGCCGGGTCGGCTGGGCGCGGCACGCCACCCGGCTGGTGGTGCTGGCGGAGGGCCCCGAAGGCGACGTGGTGCTTTCCGTCGACGCCGGTGCGGCTGAGATCACCGAGGGCGTCAACCTGGCCGGCGAGGCCCGGGACGGCGTGCGCCTGGACGCGACCGTGGCGAACTGGGCGCCGGCCCCGGCCGGCGCCCGCGAGCAGCTGGCCCGGCGGTCCGCGCTGTTCCGGGCGCTGCTGCTGGCCGGCGCGGCGCGGCGGGCGCTGGAGCGGTCGGTTCAGTACGCGGGGGAGCGGATCCAGTTCGGCCGGCCGATCGGCAAGTTCCAGGCCGTGCAGCAGCAGCTGGCACTGGCCGCCGCCGAGGTGGCCTCGGGGGAGGCGGCGGCCCGGTCGGCCGCCCGGATCGCGGCGGCGACCGACTTCGCCGGTGACGACGCGGGCTTCGCGGTCGCCGTGGCCAAGGCGCGGACCAGCGAGGCGGCCGCGTCCATCGCGCGCATCGCCCACCAGGTGCACGGCGCGATCGGCTTCACCCTGGAGCACGACCTCCGCCTCTCCACCACCCGACTGTGGGCCTGGCGGGAGGAGGACGGCAGCGACGCCCACTGGCACACGGTGATCGGCCGGCGGGCGCTGGCCGAGGGGCCGGACGGGTTGTGGCCGCTACTCACCCGGGCGAGTTAGCTCCCCTGAGCAGGTGATGGTGGCGCGCCGATCCGGTGACCTGGCGCGCGCGGCGCATACGCTTCGCGCCACTTCCGGGGGTGTCGAAGGGGTGGGCGATGCGGGCCTGGCACGTGTGGTGCTCACTGGCGGTGAGCGCCATCGCGATCTCGGCGACGCCGGGGGTGAGCGCCGCCTCGCCGTCCCTGCGCGCGGGCACCTACGTGGCCCTGGGTGACTCGTACACCGCCGGGCCGCTGATCCCCGAGCAGAACCGCAAGCCGCCCGGGTGTCGCCGCTCGGACCACAACTACCCGTCGCTGGTGCAGTCCACACTGCGCTTCTCCAAGTTCACCGACGTGAGCTGCGCCGGCGCGAAGACCTCGCACATGTGGCGTGCCCAGGCGGTGCGGGACGGGGTGAACCAGCCGCAGCTGGACGCGCTGCGCGGCGGCACATCCGTGGTCACCGTGGGCGTCGGCGGGAACGACATCGACTTCGGCGAGATCGTGCAGACCTGCGCGACCAAGTCGCCGAGCAAACCGGAGGGCGCCGCCTGCAAGGACTTCTACACCCGGGGCGGCACCGACCAGCTGGCCAAACGGATCGCCGACACCGCGCCCAAGCTGGCCGGCGTGCTGACCGAGGTACGCAAGCGGGTACCCAGGGCGCGGGTGTTGGTGGTCGGCTACCCGGTGATCCTGCCGGACTCCGGGCGGGGCTGTTACCCGGCGCTGCCGTTCAGCAACGGCGACACCGCCTACCTGCGGGACACCACCGTGGCACTGAACAAGATGATCGCCGACGAGGCGGCCAAGGCGCGCGTGGAGTTCCTGGACATCTACAGCTCCAGCGTGGGGCACGACATCTGCCAGGACACCGGCGTGCGCTGGGTGGAGCACTTCGTGCCGACCTCCCGCGCCGCGCCCATGCACCCGAACGCCCTGGGCATGCGCAACGCGGCCGACCAGGTGCTGGCCCGGCTAGGTCAACCCGTGCCCGTCAGCTGAGCCCGGGTCGAAGTCGCGCGCTCAGTTCGTGATCGCTACGCGGCAGCGGGCGCATCCAGGGATGATCACTGTTTCAGGTGGTGGAGCCGCGATTTTTGCGGCCGAACCGCCGCAAACAGCGATCAGTGCCCGGCGCGCCGGGGTGGGGTGGTATCCGGTCGGCGCCGGTCACGATCGGTTCGGTGCCGGTGTGAAGAGCGGCTTGGACGGCCGGAGTTGGCGGGTCTGCCGCGGCTCGGGTGCCGGCCGTTGCGTTTACCTCGCTGGTCGCTTCCGTTCATGAGTGGTACATCGTGGGGGTTGCGGCGGAGATCGAACCCCCAGGGTGTGGCCCTCACGCAAGCAGAGTGACAGGTGGCGCGGAGTCGACGGGCAGTTCATGGTCATCAGGGCAGGAGGGTCGTTGCGGGGTCGTTAGGCGACCCTGGTGCCCTGATGACCATGGAATCGATGATCGTGACAAGGGACGGGCGGCACCCGAGGTGCGGAAGACCGATCCAACCGTGCCGTCCAAGTCGATCTTCACGCTGCGGCGGTGGCTAGGTTGTCGGACAAATCGTCAGGTCAGCACATCGAAACACGGGCTAACGGCATTGCCGTCCAGTTAGTGGTTTGGGACTGTCGCCAACCCAGACGCGCCGGTTCGTCCGGCTATTCGGCGTTCCAGGAGTCGATGAAGATCGACATCATCCTTACAGACGTTCTACTCGCGGGTAACGTCTCTGTCGATGATGTTGATCTCCCGTCATCATCAGGCCCCATCCCAGAATGCGCCGACCGATAGCCACACACCCGGCCACGCTCCGCACCCCCACACCGCCGGCCGGGCACGCAAAGGTCGCCGCCACACCGCCGTCCAGGCCATCTTTCGAACCCAAGCCCCACCGAACCGCCCGCCGACATCGACAACGGGCGTGGCGCCTTAACTGAGCGCATTGGGGCTAGCGGGGGTCGGGCTCGCTTTCGGTGCGCTGTGCGCTGGTCGCGTGGCAGTCCACCGGCCGGGAGTGCTTCGGGTCCAGCGCGTTCAGGATGTGCTGCGCGGTGATCGGGTCGAAGGCCACGGCGACGTGCTCGGCCACGTCGTTCGGGCAGCCCTCCTGCAGCACCGTGTTCTTCGCGTCCCCGTTGTGCATGATCCCGCTGGTGTAGGGGATGACCAGCTCGTCGTACCTGGTCATGATCATCGTGTACTTGACGCCGTCCACCGCCGGCCCGCCGCCGGAGCTCATCTTCTTGATGAAGTCCGAACCGTGCAGGAACTGGGTGCAGGAGGCGCACAGCGGGGCCAGCGTCGCCGACGCCGCCGCGCTCAGCCCGAACGGCTTGCCGGCCTGGTAGAGCAGGTGCAGGCCGAGCAGCTTGGTGCCGTCCCAGAGCGGGGTCATGCCCACGTAGTGGTCGACGTAGCGGGCTCCGCCGAGGAACTTCACGTAGTAGTTGGGCATCAGGCTGCCCTCGGAGTGGCCGACGATGTCGACCTTGTCCGCCTCGGTGGCGTCGCGCACCTTGTCGATGAAGTGGCCGAGCTCGCGCGCGCTCTCCTCCATGCGCTTGAGGCCGCCGATCTGGTCCAGCCCGGGCGGGGCCAGCGGGTTGCGCCCGTACGTCAGGGAGAACACGCAGTAGCCCTCGTTGGCCAGCAGGGGCGCGATGGTCTGCCAGTTCTCCCACTGGTTCGCGCCCAGCCCGTGCACCAGCACCACCGGGTTGGGGTGCCGCTCGGAGGGCTTGCAGTCGAAGTCGTTCGACCCGGGTGGGGAGGCGTCCGCCGGGCGGTCCTTGGTGGAGCGCGCCTCGGCGCCGTAGGGCACGGGGAACGCGGCGGGTTCGTCGGCGGAGGCGGTCCGCCCGACGGTGAACAATGTCGCCGAGGCAACCAGTGCAATACCGATTGCCGCCCACCGTCGTCCGATCACGCCGCCTCCGACCTCGTTGCCGTCCCTGGTTGATAACGGCCCGCGCATGGTCGGCGATCTTCCGGTTCACCCGGTTCGGACCTACAGTTCAGTGCTGTGGGGGAGGGGGCATGGGGCAACGGTTGCTGACGGTCTGTCTCACAGTGGTCGCACTGGCGGTTTCGCCCTCTTCGGTCAGCCAGGCGGCGGACGGAGTGGGCGAGTACGTAGCGCTGGGTGACTCCTACACCTCCGGGTCGTTCATCCCGGTGCAGCTGGACCGGCCGCTGGGCTGCGAGCGGTCCGACCGGAACTACCCGTCACTGGTGGTCGCCGCGCTGCGGCCGGCGGTGTTCCGGGACGTCAGCTGCGGCGGGGCCACGACCGGCAACCTGACCCAGCCGCAGCGGGTGCGCGGCGACGGGGTCAACCCGCCCCAGCTCGAGGCGTTGACCGCCCGGACCGACCTGATCACCCTGGGCATCGGGGCGAACGACATCGGCTTCGCGGACATCGTCGGCAGCTGCACCACGCGTTCGGTGACCCGGCCCCTCGGAGCGGCCTGCCGGGACTACTACCACCGGGGCGGCGGCGACGAGCTCGGCGCCCGGGTGGACTCGGCCGCGCCCCGGGTGGCCGCCGCGCTGCGCGCCGTCCGTGACCGGGCGCCGAAGGCGAAGGTGCTGGTCATCGGGTACCCGGCCATCGTCTCCGACGCCGGCCTGGGCTGCCTGCCGCTAAGCCCCGGGGACGCCGGCTACCTGAGCCGCACCTTCGGCCGGTTGAACGCGATGCTCGCCGAGCAGGCCCGGGAGGCCGGCGTGGGCTTCGTGGACACCGCTTCCGGTAGCGCCGGCCACGACGCCTGCCAGCCGCCCGGCGTGCGCTGGGTGGAGGGTGCGGTGGCCACCACCCCCGCCGCGCCCTGGCACCCGAACGCCGCCGGCATGCGGCACGTCGCGGAACGGGTGCTGTCCGCGCTGCGCGCGGGGTGAACACACCGGAAGAGTGCCCTCGAGACGCGTGTGAGTGATCGGCCACTAGGGTCTCCCGCGGGCGCCTGACCGGGCGCCCTCTCGGCGGCGCGTTCCGCGCTGGATCTCGCTCGGCTCGGCGGTGGCTCTTGGGGGGCGGACAGGTGCGCAGAGGCCGGATGATCAGGCTGGCGGTGGCCGGTGTGGCGGGGGCCGGGGTGGCCGTCGCGGTACCGGCGGTGAGCCTGGCGACGCCGCGCACCAGCGAGTACGTCGCGCTGGGCGACTCGTACGTGAGCGGCCCGCTGATCCCGTTGCAGACCGGCCAACCGATCGGCTGCCTGCGCTCCGACCACAACTACCCGTCGCTGGTGCGGGCGGCGGTGCGCACCGACACGTTCAAGGACGTGAGCTGCGGCGGCGCGACGACCAAGGAGATGACCGAGCCCCAGGCCGTCACCGGTGGCAGCAACCCGCCCCAGCTGGACGCGCTCGGCCCGGACACCTCGCTGGTCACCCTGGGAATCGGCGGCAACGACATCGGCTTCGGCGAGATCATCCAGACCTGCGCGACCGTGTCCTCCACCCAGCCGCTGGGCGCCGCCTGCCGCGACCACTACCGCAAGAACGGCAAGGACGAGCTGGCCAGGCGGATCGCCGCGACCGGCCCCAAGGTGGCCTCGGTGCTCAAGGAGATCGCCGGGCGCTCGCCGGACGCCACCGTGCGGGTGGTCGGCTACCCGACGATCCTGCCCGACGACGGGCCGGGCTGTTTCCCCCTGGTCCCGTTCTCCCCGGGCGACGTGGCCTACCTGCGGCAGACCACCAAGTCGTTGAACGGGATGCTCAAGCGGGAGGCCCAGCGGGCGGACGTGGAGTACGTGGACACCTACCGCTCCAGCATCGGCCACGACGTCTGTCAGCTGCCCACGGTGAAATGGGTGGAGGGGTTGATCCCGACCGCTCCGGCCGCACCGGTGCACCCGAACGCGGCCGGCATGCGCAACAGCGCCAAGCAGGTGCTCGGATCACTGAACACCGACGCGCTGGCCGGCAGCTGACGCCTCGAAAGTAGCGCGGCGGGTGGTCGGGGCGCTGCGTGAAGTGCACGGCGCCGCCGACCACCCCCGCTATATTCAGCCGCCGCGCCGCCGCAGTGGGCGCGCGATGTTCGGCTGGTGGCTTCGGCCGCCCCGTCCGTGAGCCGGCTGGCCGTTGTGGCGGGCGACCGGTGCACCGTTTCCGCCGCGGCCGGACTGCGCCGGCGGGCGGGGAAGGGGCACGGCCGGCACCTCGTCGGTCTGCCGGTCACGGGTGAGCGCGTCGCGGACGGCGGCGCGCAGGGCGTCCGGGGCCTGGGTTGCGGGTTTTCTGGGCTGGGCGGATCGCATGGGTGGACCTCCTCTGAGTTTCGGGAGCGCCGACTCGACGGCGCGCGACGGCGCTCGAATGAGAACGGGAAACTGGCTCGGCGGGCGCCGTTCACGGCGCGCGGTCTCAGAGGTCCATGTACACCAAGGTACCCAAGGGCCGCCGGGGCGGCGAGCGGTTTTCCGTCACCTTGCGGGATGGGCTAGCGTCGGCGATCGTGCGGGAATCCACGGGTCTGGCCGGGCATCTGGAAGGGTGGGCACCGGCGCCGGTGCAGCGCACGGGCGTGGTCACCGGTTGGGCGGTGGAGGCGTTCTGCGCCCTGCTCGACCAGCCCAGCCCGCTGGTGGACGGCCGGGGTGACCTGCCCCCGCTGTGGACCGGGTTCGGGCTGCTGCCGCACCCGGCGCAGGCCGAGCTGGGCGCCGACGGGCATCCCACCGAGGGCGAGTTCCTGCCGCCGATCCCGCACCGCCGGCGGATGTTCGCCGGTGGTCGCTGGTTCGCCGGGCCGGAGCCGCTGCCGGTGGGCGAGCCGATCGACCGCCGCTCGGCCGTGACCTCGGTGGAGGTGAAGCAGGGGCGCAGCGGCGAGATGGCGTTCGTCACCGTGCGCACCGAGTTCGGGTGCGGCGGGCGGGTGCTGGCCACCGAGGAGCAGGACATCGTCTACCGGTCCGAGCCGTCCCCCGAGCCGGCCAAGCCGGCGGCGACGACTACTCCGACGACTACTCCGACGACTACTCCGACCGAGGAGGCGCCGGAAGCCGCGCACGAGCTGTTGCTGGAGCCGGACGCCACGCTGCTGTTCCGGTTCAGCGCGCTCACCTACAACGCGCACCGGATCCACTACGACCAGCCCTACACCACCGGTGTGGAGGGCTACCCGGGGCTGGTGGTGCATGGGCCGCTGCTGGCGCTGCTCGCCCTCGAGCTGCCGCGCCGGCACCACCCGGGCGAGCCGGTCGCCGAGTTCCACTACCGGCTGCGCCGCCCGGCGTTCGCCGGTGCCCCGGTGCGCGCCTGGTGCGGCGAGCCGGACCGGGACGGGGTGCGCCGGCTGGAGGTCGGCGCGGTCGGTGCGCCGGCATCGCTCACCGCGACCGTGCGGCTCGGAAAGGACTGAACGTGCGCATCGCCACGTGGAACGTCAACTCGGTGCGTTCCCGCATGCCCCGCCTGCTGCCCTGGTTGGACCAGCGCAAACCGGACGTGGTGTGCCTGCAGGAGACCAAGCTGGACAACGACTCCTTCACCGAGCTGCTCGCCGACGAGCTGGCCGGCCGGGGCTACGAGTTCGCGCACCACGGCGAGGGTCGGTGGAACGGGGTGGCGCTGGTCTCCCGGGCCGGCCTGGACGACGTGGTGCTCGGCCTGCCCGGTGAGCCGGGCTTCCCGGACCCGGAGGCGCGCGCGGTCAGCGCCACCTGCGACGGCCTGCGGGTGACCTCGGTGTACGTGCCCAACGGGCGCACCCCGGACGACCCGCACTACCAGTACAAGCTGACCTGGCTGGGCGCGTTGCGCGAGGCGGCCGCCGGCGACGCCGAGCGCGCGGTGATCTGCGGCGACATGAACATCGCGCCCACCGACGCCGACGTGTGGGACCCGGCGGTGTTCGTCGACTCGACTCACGTGACCCCGCCGGAGCGGGCCGCGCTGGCCGAGCTGACCAAGCTCGGCCTGCACGACGTGGTGCGCGACCGGTGGCCCGACGAGCGGGTGTTCAGCTACTGGGACTACCGGGCCGGCCGGTTCCACCAGGACCTGGGCATGCGCATCGACCTGATCCTGGCCGCCGAACCGGTGGCCGGGCGGGTGGCGGCGGCCTGGATCGACCGCCAGGCCCGCAAAGGCACCGCCCCCAGCGACCACGCCCCGGTGATCGTCGACCTGGACGAGGCCCCCGACGGCAACATCGGCCCGATGGTCCCGCCCCCCTCCAACCCCAAACGCCGCCCCGGCCACCCAACCTGATTCAGTCACTCTGGCAGGCTGATTCAGTGCGTTCAGCACGGTGATTCGGTCACTTTGGCAGGGTGATTCAGTGACTTCGGGCCTGCCGAAGTGACCGAATCAGCATGCTGAAGGCACTGAATCAGCATGCTGAAGGCACTGAATCGGGTGGGTGGGAGGCGCGTTAGCCGGCGGCGCGCTGGGGGTGGGTGTCTCGGTGGGTTAGGGGGGTGCGCAGGTTGAGGTGTTCGCGGAGGGTGTTGCCGGTGTAGTGGGTGCGGTAGGCGCCGCGTTCCTGAAGCTCTGGGACGAGCAGGTCGACGATGTCGTCCAGGCCGTCCGGGATCAGGTAGGGGGTGATGTTGAACCCGTCGACGGCGCCGTGCTGGGCGAACCGGATGAACTTCTCCGCCAGCCCGGCCGGGGTGCCCACGTGGCCGCGCTGCGGCCCCAGGGCGATCACGGTCTCGCGCAGTGACCAGTTGTTGGCCTCGGCCTTGGCCCGCCACTCGGCCACCACGGCGTGCGGGTCGGCGATGCGGCGGGCGCCGAACGCCCCGCTGTTCTCCGCGACCACCGGGTCCTCGGCGGGCAACGGGCCGTCCGCGTCCCGGTCGGAGAGGTCCCGGTTCCACACCAGCCCGGCCAGGTTCAGCGCGGTGGCCGGGGTGACCTGGGCGAACCGCACCCAGCGGGCCTTCTCCCTGGCCTCCTCCTCGGTCGCGCCGATGATGATCTCGGTGCCGGGCAGGATGCGCAGGTCGTCGGCGGGCCGGCCGGCGGCGCGCAACCGGTTGCGGATGTCGTCGGCGAAGGCCAGCGCGTCGTCGAACTCGGTGCCGTGGGCGGAGAAGATCACCTCGGCGTTGCGCGCGGCGAAGTCGCGGCCCTCGGCCGAGTCGCCGGCCTGGAAGATCACCGGATGCCCCTGGGCACTGCGCGGCAGGGTGGGCGCGAGGTCCACGTCGAACTGCGCGGTGTGTTCCCGCACCCGCACCACCGACTCGGGCTCGGACCAGGCGGGCGCGTCCGCCGACCGGGCGATCGCGTCGTCGGCCCAGCCGTCCCAGATGGCCCGGGCCACGGTGAGGAACTGCTCGGCGCGGCGGTACCGGTCGGTGTGGTCCAGGTATCCGCCCCGGCGGAAGTTCGCGCCGGTCCACGCGTTGTCCGTGGTGACGACGTTCCAGCCGGCCCGGCCCTCGGACAGCAGGTCCAGCCCGGACAGGCGCCGGGCCAGGTCGGCCGGCTCGTTGAACGTGGTGTTCGAGGTGCTGACCAGGCCGATCTTCGAGGTGACCGCGGCCAGCGCGGCCAGCTGGGTGATCGCGTCCGGGCGGCCGGCCACGTCCAGGTCGTGGATCAGGCCGTCCACCTCGCGCAGCCGCAGCCCCTCGCCGAGGAAGAACGCGTCGAACAGGCCCCGCTCGGCGGTCTGCGCGACCCGGCGGAACGAGGCCGGGTCGATCTGTGATCCGCTGGCCGGGTCGGACCAGATGGTCCAGTGGTTGACGCCCTGGAAGAACACCCCGAAATGCAGCTGGGCGTCCGGGTAGGGCACGTCGGCGCGGCTCATCGAGCACCTCCGGGGAGTGTCGCGAAGCGGTTGGCCGGCCGGGGCAGGCCGAGGGTGGCGCGCAGGGACGTCCCGGCCACCGGGCGCGCGGTCACCCCGGCACGGAGGAGTGCGGGGGTGACCCGGCGGGACAGCTCGCCGAGGTCCTCGTCCAGCACCAGCGGGTGCAGCCGGACCCCGTGCACCGTGCCGGCCAGCTCGGTGAGCCGCCGGACCAGGCCGTCCGGGGGGCCGGTATAGCGCGGCCGGCCCCGGTCCGGCCACGGCGTGTGGCGCTCCAGCTCGGCGACCCGTTCGGCCGCCGGCGCGCCGGGGAGGTCCAGCGCGACCTCCAGCTCGGCGAAGCTCAGTGGGGTGTCGGCGGCCGGGTCGGCGCCGTTCACCAGCGTCACGTCCACCTGGTCGGCGGGCAGCAGCCCGGCCGGGGCGAACACCACCGGTTGCCCTTGCGGCGGCCGGGGCACGATGGCCGGCCCCTTCACCGCGAACGTGTCACCGGTGAAGTCGATGTAGTGCAGGCGGTCGCGGTCCAGGTAACGGCTGGTGGCGACGTCCCGGACGACCGCGTCGTCCTCCCAGGAGTCCCACAGGTCCCGGGCCACCCGGACCGAGTCGCGCGCCTCGGCCCGCCTCGCCGGTGAGCCGGAGACCAGCGGGCGACCCCAGGCGCGCGCCGCTTCGGGTGCGGGGGAGTCGGCGACCACCCAGCCGGCCCGGCCGGCCGAGACATGGTCCAGCGAGGCCAGCTGGGAGGAGGTGTGGAACGGCTCGGCGTAGCTGGTCGAGATCACCGGGGCGACGCCGAGCACGCTGGTCGAGGCGGCCAGGTAGGCGGCGCGTTCCACGGCGCCGATGCGGCCGACCGCGTCGGGGTGGCGTCCCGGGGCGAGTATCTCGTCATCCAGGGTGACCAGGGTGAACCCGGCGTTCTCCGCGATCGCGCCCACCGAGCGCAGGCGTTGCGGGGTCAGCAGCGCGGCCGGCGGGTGCGCGGCCCGGCGCCAGGCGGCCGGGTGCGAGCCGTCGCCGTCGATCTCCAGCGCGAGGTGCAGGGGCATGGCGGTGCGTCCTTCCGAGGGGGCTGGACAGAGCGCGAGTCGGAAGGGCGGATCAGACCGCGGACGCGGTGCGGCACAGGTCCACGTGGCGGCGCGAGATCAGCGCGAGTGACCGGTGCACGCTTTCGAAAATACGCGCCCCCGGCCCGCCGTGCCACGAGTTAATCCTGACTTGACAAGTCAACATTGAACGGTATTACCTCGAAAGAAGGGACGGGCAGCGTGGCTACCCCGCCGATTTGCCGAGAGAAGGACCCCTCCGTGACGTTGCCCGCGCTGGAAGTCCGCCAGGTCGCGTACGCCGACCCGCTGGTGGCACCCATGCTGGTCGAGCTGTCCCACGAGTACGCCTCCCGCTACGGCCCGGACCACTCGCTCGGCGACATCGAAGCCGAGATGCGGGCCCGGCCGACCGAGTTCGGCCCACCGGACGGCGGCCTGCTGCTGATCCTGGCCGGCGACCAGCCGGTGGCCGGCGGGGCGTTCCGCCGCTACGACGGGCGGACCGCCGAGCTCAAACGGATCTGGACGCACTCCGCGCACCGCCGGCGCGGCCTGGCCCGGCGGGTGCTCACCGAGCTGGAACGGGAGATCGCCGCGCGCGGCTACCGGCGGATCTACCTGACCACCGGTCCCCGCCAGCCCGAGGCCACCGGCCTCTACCTGGCCACCGGCTACACGCCGCTGTACGACCGGCGGCTGCCCGCCGAGCGGATCGGGCCGCACCCGTTCCAGAAGGACCTGCCATGACCGTCGACACGTCGCCGCGCATCCCCGCGCGGCTCGAGGACGAGGACCCGGCGGCCGGGCTGACCGTGGTGCCCGCCCGGCACCCGGGGCGCTGGGTGGCTACGGCGGTGGTGGCCGTGCTCGCCGCGATGGCGGTGAACGCGCTGGTCACCAACCCGGCGTGGGACTGGCCGACGGTCGGCCGGTTCCTGTTCGCGCCGTCCATCCTGAACGCGGTCGGGCTGACCCTGTGGCTGACCGTGATGGGCATCGTGGTCGGTTTCACGCTCGGCACGGTGCTGGCGCTGATGCGCATGTCGGCCAGCCCGCTGCCGCGCGCGGTCAGCTGGGCGTACATCTGGATCTTCCGCTCGGTGCCGCTGATCCTGCAGCTGCTGTTCTGGTACAACCTGGCGCTGCTCTACCGGGTGATCGGTTTCGGCGTGCCGTTCGGCCCCGCGCTGTTCTCCGTGGGCACGATGGACCTGGTCAGCCCGGTGACCGCGGCGGTGCTCGGGCTGGCGCTGCACCAGGCCGCCTACGCGGCCGAGGTGGTGCGCTCCGGGTTCCTCTCGGTGGACGCCGGCCAGCTGGAGGCGGCGGCCGCCCTGGGCATCCCGAGGCCGCGCCAGTTCCGCCGGATCCTGCTGCCGCAGGCCATGCGGACCATCCTGCCCACGGCCGGCAACGAGCTGATCGGCCTGGTCAAGGGCACCTCGGTGGTCTACATCATGGCCCTGAGCGAGCTGTTCTACCAGGTACAGGTGATCTACACGCGCAACGGCCGGGTGATCCCGCTGCTGCTGGTGGCGGCGATCTGGTACCTGGCGCTGACCACGGTGATGTCCGTGGCGCAGTACTACGTGGAGCGGCACTTCGGCCGGGGGAGCCGCCGGTGAGCGCGCCGATGGTGGAGCTGCGCGGGGTGCACAAGAGCTTCGGCACACTGGAGGTGCTGCGCGGCGTGGACCTGCGGGTGCGTGCGGGCGAGGTGACCGTGGTGCTCGGGCCGTCCGGATCCGGCAAGTCCACTCTGCTGCGGGTGATCAACCACCTGGAGAAGGTTGACCGCGGTTTCGTCCGGGTGGACGGAGAGCTGATCGGCTACCGCAGGCGAGGGCGGAGGCTGCACGAGCTGGCCGAGCGGCACATCCTGCGCCGGCGCACCGAGATCGGCTTCGTGTTCCAGAACTTCAACCTGTTCGGCCACCTGACCGTGCTGGAGAACGTGGTCGAGGCGCCGATCGCGGCGCAGGGCCGGTCCCGCTCGGAGGCGGAGAAGCACGCCCGCGAGCTGCTGGACCGGGTGGGCCTGTCGGACAAGGCGGACGAGTACCCGCGCCGGCTGTCGGGCGGGCAGCAGCAGCGGGTGGCGATCGCCCGGGCGCTGGCCGTGCGGCCCAAGCTGCTGCTCTTCGACGAGCCCACCTCGGCGCTGGACCCGGAGCTGGTCGGCGAGGTGCTGGACGTGATGCGCGACCTGGCGCGCGGCGGCACCACCATGGTCGTGGTCACCCACGAGATCGGGTTCGCCCGCGAGGTGGCGGACACCGTGGTCGTCCTGGACGCCGGCCGGATCGTCGAGCAGGGGCCGCCGGCCGAGGTGCTCGACCGCCCCCGCGAGGCGCGCACCCGCGCGTTCCTCGGCAAGGTCCTCGCATGAACCCCGGAGGAACCCCGTGACCAGGCTGTATGCCCTCATCGTCGTGATGGCCGCGATCCTGGCCACCGGCTGCTCCGGGCCCGACCCGGACCAGGCATCGTCTACCTCCGACGCACCGACCGTGAACACCGGCCCGGAGCAGAACCGGGTCCGCGCGGAGCGGGTGGACGCCATCGCCGCCAAGGTCCCGGCGGCGGTGCGGGAGCGCGGCACGCTGATCGTCGGCGACGACGGCAAGGGCACCCCGCCGCTGACCTTCCACGCCGACGACGACGTGACGATGATCGGCGTGGAGGTGGACGTCGCCCAGCTGGTCGCCGACACCCTCGGGCTGAAGCTGGACCTGCGGCCGACGTCCTGGGCGAACCTGTTCCTCTCCGTGGAGTCCGGGCAGTACGACGCCGGGTTCTCCAACATCACGGTCACCGAGGAGCGCAAGGACAAGTACGACTTCGCCACCTACCGGGTCGACCTGGTGGCCTTCGAGGCGGCGCGGAACAGCCCGATCGAGCGGGTGGAGAAGGCGGCGGAAATCGCCGGCAAGGCCGTCGCGGTAACCGCCGGCACCAACCAGGAGCAGATCCTGGTGCGCTGGGACGCGCGGAACCGGGCGGCCGGGCTGCCGCCGGTGCGCTTCCAGTACTACCAGAGCGCGGGCGACTACTACCTGGCGCTGCGGTCCGGCCGGATCGACCTCTACGTGGGGCCGAACCCGTCGGTGGCGTACCACGTGGCAACGGCGGGGGAGACCAGGAAGGTCGGCCAGATCAGCGGAGGCGGCCAGGTCGACGCGGACATCGCGGCGATGACCAGGAAGGGCAGCGGCCTGGCCGGCCGGCCCGCTCGCCGATGCGCTGAACGCGCTGATCCGCAACGGCAAGCTGGCCGAGGTGCTCAACCGCTGGAACCTGTCCAGCGAGGCCGTCCAGGTGTCCCGGGTCAATCCCCCCGGCCTGCCCCGGAGCTGAACGACTCACCTGCTCTACCCGCGCCGCACGCCGCACTGTGAGGAAGATCCACATCAACCTCATACACCTTTTCTCGGCTCAGGAGGTGCGTGAGGTTGATGTCGATCTTCAGCTGGGTGGGGTGCCAGTCCAGGGATCGGCTTGGACGGCGCGGCTGGGTGGTCTCCCGCCGCTCGGGTGCCGCCCGTTGCGTGCGGCTTCATCGAGCGCTGGCTGAGTCCGGTGTTTTTCATGATCGAAAAGGACTGCACCAGCGCTCGATGAATGACGCCAGCTCGGACCCGCTAAACGTTGTTCCGGCAATTACGGCGCGTGGCGAAAGAGGGCGCCGGGTGCCCAGGCGAAGCGCAACGGGCGGCACCCGAGTGGCGGGGGACCGCCCAACCGCGCCGTCCGAGCTGTCTTGAACCGGCACCGCCGTGAAACCGGCACCGGTGTCCAACCGGCACTCGTGTCCGGGTCCGGTCAGGGCGCGACGGCGGTGAACAGGAAGCTGGCGAAGATCAGCAGGTGCACCGCGCCCTGCAGCACGGTGGCCCGGCCGGCTACCACGGTGAGCGTGCTGACCAGCATGCTCAGCGCGAGCAGGATCATCTCGGTGCCGCTGAGGCCGAGTACCAGCGGCCCGGGCAGCCAGATCATCGCCGCCGCCAGTACGGGGATGGTGAGGCCGATGCTGGCCAGCGCGGAGCCGAGCGCCAGGTTGTAGCTGGTCTGCAGCCGGTCCCGGCGGGCGGCGCGCACGGCGGCCAGCGTCTCGGGCAGCAGCACCACCAGCGCGATGGCCACACCGACCACGGTCAGCGGCGCACCGATCGCGCTCACCCCGGCCTCGATCGCCGGGGACACTGTCTTGGCCAGCCCGACCACGGCCACCAGCGACATGATCAGCAGCACCAGGCTGAGCACGGTGGTGCGGTTGGACGGCGGGGGCAGGTGCTCTTCCGGGCGCTCCTGGCCGTCGGCCGGCTCCACCGGCAGGAAGTAGTCACGGTGCCGCACGGTCTGCACGAACACGTACACGGAATAGAGGGCGAGCGAGACCACGGCGGCGAAGCCCAGCTGCGCGGCCGAGAAGGTCCCACCGGGCGTACTGGTAGTGACGCTGGGTAGCACCAGGCACAGGGTGGCCAGCGCGGCGACGGTGGCCAGCGCGCCGCTGCTGCCCTCCGCGTTGAACGCCACGACGTGGTGCCGCAACGCACCTACCACGAGGCACAGCCCCACGATGCCGTTGCAGGTGATCATCACGGCGGCGAACACGGTGTCCCGGGCCAGGGTGGCCGCGTCCGGCCCGCCGGACAGCATGAGGCTCAGGATGAGCCCCACCTCGATCACGGTCACCGCGATGGCCAGGATCAGCGACCCGTACGGCTCGCCCACCCGGTGCGCCACCACCTCCGCGTGGTGCACCGCCACCAGCACGGCACCGACCAGCAGGGCCGCGACCACCGCCACCAGCAGCGGCGGGAGCTGGCGACCCCAGACCCCGGCGAGCAGCAGCAGCGCCACGACCGGCGTGATCGTGGTCCGCTTGCTGTGGTTACCGGCGGCGCTCACCCGGCCAGACTGTCACAACCCCGCCGGACAGCCGGTGGGACACGCCTCACTCCGAGGGCCGGCGGTGCCGGCCGCCGAGGCCCCGGCGTCCGGCCAACTGGCCGATCTTGTCCTGCTCGGAATGAGCCCCGCCGACCCGGGCGGGAACCCGGTGCGAACCCGATGTGTTCCCCGCGCTCTGGGTGATCCGCAACGCGCGCAGCTCGTCATAGATCGGCGTAAAGCTCACGATGCGTCACTCTATCGACGGCGCTCTGACCGAGGTTATCCACAACTGTGGATAACGCTGTGGTGTATCGATGATGCAGAATCCACGCGGTCGAGGGAAACAAGGGGTGACGCTCAGATGGACAGAACTACACACGGTGACCGCAGACTGATGACCTCCGGTCGCGGCGGTCGCGATTTGTCGATCTCCGTTTGGCCGCTCGTCACTCGTTCGGCGTGGAACTACCGGGTCGCCCGCCGTTCGTTTGGTTGCGAGGCGTAGCGCTGCGCGCGATCGGTACACCCGTTGGAGGCATGACGCGAGGCACATCTAAGGTCACCTCGGCTGCCGCCCGTTACTTTCGTTCGGGTGCGTCGTTGGTCCGACTGGATTTCCTTATGAGGGGACGGGATGGGCAATAACCAGCCACGCCGCAAGCTAGGGGCGCTGTCGTCGCGGGTTGCCGTCGTCGTGGGTATCGCGGCGACCACCGGGATCGGGCTGGCCATCCCGGCGTTCGCGCAACCGGCGCCACCGGCCGGACCGGCGAAGGTCGAGGGCACCCCGTGCACCACGGCCGCGCGCGCCTGTGTCGATCTCGGGCACCAGAAGGCCTGGCTGATCGGCAAGGACGGCAAGGTGATCCGCGGCCCGGTGACGATCACCGGTGGCGGCCCCGGCAAGGAGACCCCACCCGGCACCTTCAAGGTGCTGTGGAAGGACAAGACCCACAAGAGCAACGAGTCCCGGCTGCCCAACGGCCAGCCGGCGCCGATGCCGTTCTCGGTGTTCTTCGCGCCCGGCGGCATCGCCTTCCACGGCGGCAGCCTGGAGCGCGCCTCGGCCGGCTGCATCCACCTGGACGACGCCGACGCCGAGTTCTGGTACAACACGCTGCAGCTGAAGGACGAGGTGCAGGTGCACCTCGGTGGCGAGGACTCGGACGACGGCGGCGACGGGGACGACAACGAGGGCGACGACGACCGCAAGGAGTCGAGTGCCCCCGCCCGGCCGCAGGCCGGCGACGGCCAGCCCAAGCCGAGCGCGGAGGCCCGCGCCCAGCAGAGCCCGCCGTCCGGCGCGAACCAGCCCCGGCCGAACGCGGCGGCGGCCCCCAAGCCGAACCCGCAGCCCAACGCGCAGCCGGCCAACGCCCAGCCCAAGCCCCAGGCCGAGCGCCAGCCTCAGCGCGAGCCCGAACCGACCAAGACCCCCCTCCTGGGCCGCCTGACCGACCCCAAGGAGAACTAGCGCCGAACGCGCTCGCCGAGCCGCGCGCCCAGTTTGGCGTTTGCGGAATGCCGTCGGCGGGACTGGTTGCCCGAGCGCTGGCGACGTCCCGGACCAGGGCAAGGGCGGCGGTGAGCGCAGTACCAAGGACATTCAGCGCCACCTTCTCAAACTGGCGCGCCTGGTGTGCCCTGGTCCGTTCAACCTCGCGCTATCTGAGAGCGCATCTTGAGCGGTGCTCGACGTTTGCGGGCAGAGCAGGGCGACGATTTGCGGTGTTGATCGTCGCGGGCACGCGGAGGCCGTGGTCCCGTCGGCGTTGCAACATTCGTCCCTCCGGCCGCGCGAGGGGAACACCACGGGATTCGATCTTGCCCCAACCCCCGGCCATGGCCGGTTTCATGGTCATGTCGCAACTAGAGACGTTTCCGGACGTCAAAGGGTCTCTCACCGCTACGTGACCATGAAGCGCCTCCCGGCGACCAAACGCAACGAGCGGCACCCAAGTCGCGGCAGATGGGCATGGCGCTGGTGTGGCGCTCGCGGGTCGTATGAGAATGGCCCCGCTGGCCCCGCTGGCCGCGTTGGTCGTGTCCACGCCTGTCTGGGCCGGTTGTCTGGGCTTGGCCTCGGGTGCCGGTGGGATCGTTGTTTGTGGCGGTTGGGCCGCGATATTCGAGGCTGGAGCGCCACGGCTGGCGATCAAGCCGGGGTCAGGGCGGCGAACGCCGGCCCGGGCGACCTTGAGGAGTCAGATCTGCCGCACCAGGCCCATGTGCCCCGTCCGTACCTGTTCGCGTCTCAGTCGGGCGTCCACGCCGTAGCCGAACCGGCACCGCGCCGAACCGTCGGTTCAGCGATGCGTCGGGAGGACGGCGCGGACGGTGGTGCCTTGGCCGACGCGGCTCTGCACGTCGACCGTGCCGCCGTGGGTGGCCGCGCGTTCGGCCATGGACTGCATGCCGATGTGGCCGGGGCGCGGGCTGCTCGCCTCGAACCCGACGCCGTCGTCCACGATCTCCAGCTCGACCTTGCCGTCCGTCAGGGCGAGCCGCAGCGCCACCTGGCCGGCCTGGGCGTGCTTCACCGCGTTGTGCAGCGCCTCCTGGGCGATCCGGTAGAGCGTCTCCTTGAGCCGCAGCGGGATGTCCGGCTCGCCGCCGAGGTCGGCCTGGACCACCAGCTGGTGGCGCGCGCGGAGCACGTCGGCCCGCTTGTCCAGCGCCGCGATCAGCCCCTCGGTGGCCAGGGACTCGGGGCGCAGCTCGAAGATCAGCGAACGCATCTCCGCCATGGCCACCTCGGCCAGGGAGAGCACGTAGTCCAGCGGTTCGGTCAGCTGGTCCGGGCGCTGCTCGGACAGGGTGCGCGCGGTGCGGGCGCCCAGCGCGATGCCGTACAGCGCCTGGGAGACCGAGTCGTGCAGCTCGCGGGCCAGCCGCTGGCGCTCCTCCATGCCGGCCCGGCCCTGCGCCTCCACCAGCAGCCGGGCGTTGCGGGCCGCCACGGCGGCCTGGTCGGCCGCCGCGCGCAGGAAGGTGAGGTCGTCGGGGGAGGGCTCGGCGCCGGCCGGGTAGTAGGCGTTCACTGTGCCCATCCGGTGCCCCTGGGACTGCACCGGGACGATCGCCACGGTGTCCCAGGCCGCCCCCGCCACCAGCTCGCGCATCGGCTCCAGGCCGGGGGTGGCGTACACGTGCAGCGGCGCGTTGCGCACGATCATCGGCTCGTCGGCGAAGTACTTGGTGCGGTGGTTCAGGCCGCCGTCCTCCCGCCAGCACTTCTCCAGGGTCTCCACGTAGCCGGCGGGAAGGCCCAGCTCCGCGTACACGCGCAGCGCGTCGTCCTCCGGGTCGATCAGGTAAGCGGAGGACGCGATCGCCGGGGTGGCCGCAACCACCTGCTGGAGGATGACGTCCAGGATGTCCGGCAGCGCCTGGTTCAGGGTGAGCCCGGCGGCGATGGTGGACAGCGAGGAGACCCGCTTCTCCAGCAGCTCGAAGGCCTGCGCCCGCTCGGTGTCGTCCCGGACCACGCCCAGGATGTGCGGCCGGCCCTGGAAGTTGAACGCCGAGCCGTGGATCTGGATGGGGAACGTGGTGCCGTCCTTGCGCACCGCCACGGACTCCATCCGCGGCTGCTCGCCGGCCATCACGTCGGCGGTGTACCGGTCCCTGGCCTCGCGGTGGCTGGGGTGGGTCCAGGTGCTCGCCGGCTTGTTGCGCAGCTCGTCGGGCCGGTAGCCGTGCATCCGGTAGAACGCCGGGTTGGCCCGGACCAGGTTGCCGTCCAGGTCGGTGATCACCAGGCCGTCGCCGGTGGCCTCGAAGATCTGCCGGTACCGGGCCTGCTGCTCGCGGGACTCGTCCTCGGCGCGCTGGCGGCGGACGGCGGCGCTGAGCGTGCTCGCCGCCGCGCGCAGCGCCTCGATCTCGGTGGTCGACCAGGTGCGGTCCCGGGTGCACTCGTCGAACCCGACCAGCCCCCACCAGCGCTGGTCCACGAAGATCGGCACCAATACCAGCGAGCGCACGCCCCGGGCCAGGGAGAACGCCCGCTCGCCCTCGGGCAGGTCGCCGACGTTTCCGGCCACCGCCTCGCCGGCAGCCAGGCGCAGCGACAGCTCGCGGAACTCGGTCTGCTCGGCGGACAGCGGGACCGCGCCGTCCATCCGCTGCCCGGCGACCCCGGGGGCGGTCCACTCGTGCGACTGGGCGGTCCACAGCGCGCCGTCCGCGCCCCGGAAGTTCTCGAAGATGTACACCCGGCTCACCGCCGCCGCGCTGCCCAGCCGGGCCAGCACGTCGTGGATGTGCACCCGCCACGAGGAGTGCGACTCGAGGAACCGCTGCGCCGCGTGCCGGACCGCCTCCAGGATGGCGTCCCGGCGCAGCAGCTCCGCCTCCAGCCGCTCGGGACCGCAGTCGCCGGTCTGCCCCGTGCGCTGCTCCAGCGTGCTCATGGCCGCTTGCTCAGCTCGTCCTCGGCCACCAGGCCGACGCGCACCGCGTACAGCGCGGCCTGGGTGCGGCTCTGCAGGCCCAGCTTCACCAGGACGTGGCTGACGTGGGTCTTCACCGTGCGCTCGCCGATGCTCAGCGCCCGGCCGATCTGCCGGTTGGTCAACCCGGTGGCCAGCGCGCGGAGCACCTCGGTCTCCCGGCCGGTGAGTGCCTCCGGGCTCTCCGGTGCGCGGACCTCGCGGACCAGCCGGGCGGCGGCCTCGGGGGCCAGCTGCACCTGTCCGCGCGCGGCCGCCTTGATCGCGATGCAGAGCTGCTCGGCCTGGGTGTCCTTGAGCAGGTAGCCCACCGCGCCGGCCTGTACCGCGCCGACCACGGAGGCGTCCTCGAGCACGCTGGTCAGGGCCAGTACCTCGGTGTCCGGCAGCTCGCGGCGGATGCGCTGGGTGGCGGTGATGCCGTCGGTGCCGGGCATCAGCAGGTCCATCAGCACCACGTCCGGGGTCAGCTGGTGGGCCAGGGAGATCGCCTCGGCACCGTTCACCGCCTCGCCGACCACCTCCAGCTCGGGATCCAGCCGAAGGAACATGCGCAGGCCTTGCCGGACCACCGCGTGGTCGTCGGCGATGAGCACTCGGACGGACACCGTCATCTCCGTCTCATGGCGGAGGCGGGGTCGGCCGAAGGCCGCCGGACGATCAGTCCGTTGCCTGGCGCGCGGCGGGCCATCGCCTGGTTCAGTGTGACACCGTGGGGACTCGCGAGAAGATTCGCTTGCTGCTGGTCGACGACCAGCCCCAGGTCCTGCGGGGCCTGCGGATGTGGCTCGGCCTGGAGGCGGACTTCGACGTGGTCGGCTCGGCCACGCAGAGCCTCGGCCTCGGCGAGCTGATCGACCAGCTGAGGCCGGACGTCGTGCTGATGGACATCGAGATGCCCGGGGCGGACGGCATCGCGGTCACCGCCGGGCTGTGCGAACGCCGGCCGGCGCTGCGCGTGGTGATGCTGAGCATGCACGACGACCCGGCGACCAGGGCCAGGGCCGAGGTGGCCGGTGCGGCCGCCTTCGTGGCCAAGCACGAGGCGCAGTCGGTGCTGCCCGGCACCATTCGCTCGGTGGCGGAACGCGGCGGTCGCGCGGCCTGTGGCGGGTGTGCACGAGAGGGAGCCGTGTGACGGCCGCCGGCCCCACCTGGCCCGCGATGCCGTTGCGGGTGCCGGGTGGGGCACAGCGGTAGAGCTCACTTCTTGTGGATGTGCACGGTGATGTTCATGCCGGGGGCAACGGCGGCGCCGCCGGTGTCCAGCAGCAGGATCTTGACCGGGATCACCTGGGTGACCTTCTGGAAGTTGCCGGTGCTGTTGGACTCGGGGAACAGCGAGAACTGGTCGGCCGCCGCTCCCTGGATCTCCTGCACCACGCCGGTGACCTTGGCGCCCGAGAACGCGTCGACATCGATGTCCACCAGCGCGCCGACCTGCACGTCGCCGACGTCGGTCTCGTCCACCCGGGCGGTGGCGAAGATCTTGCTGAAGTCGTAGGCGGTGGCCAGCTGTGAGCCGCCGTTGACGTACGAGCCCTCGATGCCGTTGTTCACCGCGACCGTGCCGTCACCGGGCGACTTGATCACCCGCTGCGGCTGGGCGAAGCTGCCCAACGCCTCGATCCGGCCGAGCACCTGGTCCTTCTTGACCTCGGTGCCCTGGGTGACCCGCCAGTTGACCAGCGTTCCCGTGGTCGGCGCGTTGATCTGGATCTTGTCGCCGTCGATCTGGGCGTTGTCCGTGGTGACGAAGTTGCGCGAGTACAGGAAGTAGGCGCCACCGAAGCCGAGGGCGGCCAGCAGGGCCAGCGCCCCGATGATGCTCAGCGCGATCCGGGTGGACCGCTTCATCTGCTTCTTCCCGGTGTCGGCCGGCTCCGGGCCGGCGGCGGGCGCTACCCCGTTGTCCTCGGCCTTGCTCTCGGTCGCCTGACCTGAGGTCGCTTGGCTTGCTCCGGTTGGCGAGTCCTCCACGCTGACCTCCCCCAAGGACGGTGCCGAACGGTCGTCTTCAGCAATCATTACCTTAGTAAACTCACCGTACCTTATGGCTATTCCCCGCGTTGGACAGATCATCTGGACAACTGGGGAGGGTGGAGTGACTGCGTTCCAGAAGAACTCGGCACTGCGACGAGTATCGGTGGGCGCGCTGTTCGTCGGGCTGACCATGGCGGTGGTTACCGCGTGTGGTGGCTCGACACCGGCGCCGCCGACCGCGCAGGTGGAGCGCGGCAGTGTGGCCACGAAGGTGTCCGCCTCGGGTGCGTTGGCGGCGGTTACCTCGCAGAACCTGGGCTTCACCACGGGCGGCAAGCTGGTTGAGGTCGCGGTCAAGGTGGGTGACAAGGTGCAGCCCGGCCAGTTGGTGGCCAAGATCGATGACTTCCCGGCGAAGCAGGAGCTGAACCGGTTGCAGGGGTTGTTGGACCAGGCGCAGGCCAACCTGGACAAGATCGTGAACGGTAACCAGGCTGAGGGTGCCGGCCGGGTGGAGAACCAGTCCAAGGACATCTACGACGCGGTCAAGCGGCAGGTCGACGCGGTCAACGACCAGAACGACACGGCGGTGTTCCACGCCCGCAAGAAGCTGGAGATGGACAAGGCGGCCCTGGAAGCGGCGTACGCGGCTTACAAGGAGTGTCGTGGGTTGGGCGGCGTGGCGCCGGCAGCGCCGGATGACCAGTCGGCGACGGACGCGGCGAACGACCCGTCCAGCGGTCAACCCGGCAGTGGTGGCCTGGTCAGTGGGTTGACCGGTCAGGGCGGCTTGGCGGACCAGGTCGACCCCTGCCAGTCGCAGCGGGACACCTACATCAAGACGAAGCAGACCTACATGGCGTCGAAGCAGTCGTATGACGCGGCGGTGGCGTCGCGGGATTCGGCGCGGGCTGCGGGCAAGGTGACGGTGGAGCGGGAGAAGCTGAACCTGATCACCGCGCGGAACAACGAGGAGTTGCAGGACACCGACCGCGAGGCGAATATCGACGCGCAGGAAGGCGCGGTCGAGGCGGCGCGGGCGCAGGTGGCGAACGCGCAGCGGAATGTGGAGAACACCACGTTGTACTCGCCGGTGGCCGGGACGGTGTCGGCGTTGACCGGTGTGGTCGGCGAGTATGTGGGCAATGGGGCGCCGACGTCGGCGTTGGCTCCGGGTAGTGGCGCGGCGATTCCGGGTGTGGGTGCGGCGGCGACGTCGGACTCGGCGGGTAACGCCGGTGGTGGCCTGTCGGCCACGCGTCCAGGTGGTGGCGCGTTCGTGGTGTTGAACGACATCAACACCTTCCAGGTGGTGGTGCCGTTCGAGG